>PAPY01000008.1 GCA_002709565.1 Legionellales bacterium
CCCCCCGGGGGTTCTCATCCCTCCGGGCAAAAAAAAACCTGCTTTCGCAGGTTTATTATTTGGCGCGCCCGGAGGGATTGACTCGGTACATCCTGTACCTCGGGGCGTTGCCCCGCCTTCGGGGACTCAGGCGCCCAAATCGGCAATCCTGCCGATTTGTCGAACCCCCCCGGGGGTTCTCATCCCTCCGGGCAAAAAAAAACCTGCTTTCGCAGGTGTGTTTTTTGGCGCGCCCGGAGGGATTCGAACCCCCGACCACCTGGTTCGAAGCCAGATACTCTATCCAGCTGAGCTACGGGCGCGCGATAGAGTGGGGGATGTTAAAGATTTTTATAGAATTTTGCAAATTATCCTCTCCTAAACGAACGAATGTTTACAAACCTGCTACACTGTAAACAATAGTGATACTTTATGAGTGGGTTTACGCGTGCAATACAGGGAAAGGTTACTTAAAGTACAATATTTGTCGACAGATCAGTCGATTCAAGCTTTATTTGACGATGTGGCGCGGGCTCATGGTTTTGAGCTTCTTGATTATAATAGCCTCGAAGATAGCATAAGGGCGCTGGAATCAGCCAAGTCTGAGCTTATCGTTATTGATACCTCTTACCCTGAAGCCGTCTACAAGAAACTTTTATATACTATAAGTACTATTAAGCGCAATGTAGCGGTAATCATGATTGGTCCTCATGCCAAAGATTATGAGCTACTTAAAACAAGTTCAAATGTAACTTATATTGCTATGCTCAATACGCCAGTCAAAGCTTGCGATATTTCGCAGGCGCTGGATAAATTTCACAACGCCCATAATGCAGCTCTAAAGGAAGATCTATCAAACGCCTTCCAACAGCACCAATTTCAGCTGTATTACCAACCAATCATCGATTTATCAGATAATACCTTGGTCGGTGCTGAGTCACTGATTCGTTGGAATCGCCCGGGGCATGGTATTGTCGAACCCGGAAGCTTTTTGCCTTATATTGAGGAATTTGGACTATTAGGGGATATGACCAATGAAACATTTGATATTTGTTTCCAACAACAAGCGGCTTGGGTCAAAAGCCACCTAAAATTAAACTTGCACATCAATTTAGCGGAATCACTGTTAAATGACTTATCAGCAGTTAGTGAAATTACCGATAAAATTCAACGTTTTGCCGTTCAGCCTGAGAAAATATGCATAGAAATAGCTGCAGAGCTATTCATTGCTGAGTCAAAAAAGATTATTGAATCATTACAGACGCTGCGCGGGGCGGGGTTTAATTTAACCATGGATAATTTCAAAGTAGAGAATTTGCAGATCAGTCCTCGTTACTTAAGCCATTTTAATAGCGTTAAAATAAATATGTTTTTAATCAAGGAATTGCAAGATAAACCTGATGTAAGACAGCAGGTTTTGAGCACTATAGAACATGCTCATACTATGAGCCAGCAAGTGATTGCCCTGGGGGTAGAGGATGAAAATACATTAGCATTATTACAGGATATGGGGTGTGATGCAGCCCAGGGATATTTCTTCTCTAAGCCATTGGCACTAAACAACTTTAACAAATGGTTTTCAGTGTATTTATAATTTGTTACAGAAAAACCGACCAAATGGTTAGACTATTTGGCTCTGCTGCACTACAATGGAACAGTAGGTAGATGGAAAGTTGGACGAAATACCATGGGCAAGGAACTTAGTAAACATAGGATACTCCTCATAGAAGATGACTTGAGCGCCCGTTCATCTTTACTGGCAATGCTTGCCAATGATTTTTCCCATCAAGATAACTTGTTAGAAGCCAGCAGCTTACCAGAAGGCTTAATACTATTTGAAGAGAATACAGTTGACTGTATTTTATTGGGAGAGCAATTTCTCTATTACTCAGATAATGAAGCATTGGATAAATTCCAGCAGAAACAACAAGCTTTAGAGACTCCAGTCGTATTGTTAAATGATATCACGTTGCGTAAAGAGGATAGAGTACACACGGACCAGCCGCAATGGGAGAGGGTGCCGAAACAGGGCGTCAGTGGTGATGAGCTTAATCGCGTTATTCGTTTCAGTATAGAACACACCAAACTCAATAAAAAAATTCGCCAGATACAACATGAACAAAATCTTATTCTTGAGTGTGCCGGTGAAGGGATCATTGTTACAGACAAGGAAGGCATTATAACCTATGTCAATCAAGCGGGCTTAGACTATTTAGCGGCAAACCAAACTGATCTCATCGGCAAACACGTAAAAACGCTGATTGCTGATACTAAACCGTTGTCAGCTGAGCATGGTAGTAACAACCTTATTAACCTGCCGAATGAGCTTAAGAGTCGAATGGGCATTGAAATATCACCGGGTTTTTCATTCTTGAATATTCATAATCAACCATTCCCTGTTGAATACAGCTCTACATTGTTGCACGATGAAGATTATAATCACTTGGGAATGGTGATATTATTTCAAGATATCTCGAATCGCTTAAAGGCCGAAAAAATCGCGGCATTCCACACTTGTTTTGACCGACTAACTGAATTACCTAACCGTGATTTATTTAAAGAAGTTATCACACTGGCAATTTTAGAGGCTAGCAAAAAAGCATCGAACTTTGCTGTTTTTCATATTGATATCGATGGCTTCAAAAAGGTCAATGAAGCGCTGGATGAGCAATCCGGGGATGCATTATTAAAAGCATTTGCTAATCGACTTGAAACGAATCTATACCCAGAGAGTTTCTTGGCGCGATTTAGTGGCGACGAGTTTGGGATTTTGATAAAAGATATCAACTCTATGCGGCAAGTTGAACACTATGCACAATCGTTATTAGATAGTATTTCGGATCCTTTTGCGATAGATGGTAATGAACTTTATGTTCATGCGAGTATTGGGGCTTCCGTGTATGGGGATAATGATGCGAGTGCTGAAACTTTACTGCGACAAGCAGACATTGCCCTGCAACTAGCCAAAGAAAATGGCCGTAATAGCTATTATGTTCACGACAAAAAGGCCAACTCTATCAATACAGAGCGGCTCAAAATCGCGAGTTATTTGCATCGTGCTATTGAGAATCAAGAGTTTTATCTTAATCTACACCCTCAGTATTGTATTAAGCAGAATAAGTTACTGGGATTTGAGGTATTATTGCGTTGGAATAATCCGGATCTTGGCATAGTGTCACCCGACAAGTTTATACCCATTGCCGAAGAAGTTGGTTTGATTAATCAGATAGATGACTGGGTCTTAGAGCAAGCGTGTCAAGAGCTGTCGCAATGGCAACAACAACATTTAATAGGGGATGATTTTGTTTTGGCAGTTAATATATCTGCGTTCCAGCTGCGACAAAAAGATTTTTCGCAAAAAGTTAAAGCCACCCTCGATAGCTATAATATTTCCCCTCAGCACCTTGAGTTTGAGTTGACAGAAACCGCCTTGATGCGAAGTGTTGATGACTCTATCGAAGTCTTAGGTAAGTTACGAGCCATGGGTGTTACTATCTCTATTGATGACTTTGGTACGGCTTATGCGTCATTGACTTATTTGAAGCGATTGCCGGTGCACAACTTAAAGATTGATCGATCTTTTGTTATGGATATTGAGAATAGCCAGTCTGATGCTAAAATTGTTGAGGCTATCATCCACCTTGCCCATAGTTTAGATTTGGCTGTTATCGCCGAAGGGGTTGAGACCAAAGCGCAATTAGAATTTTTGCAAGACCATGACTGTGAAAAAGCACAAGGCTATTACTTCAGCAAGCCAACAGATGTTGAAACCGCAACTAACTTATTGCGTACAATGCATTTAAAAGTTTCTTAATAAATCATCTTAAGTTTTAGTTTGATAATGGTATTTGTTTTTATAAAACAATCAATAGGTTACTGCTGTCAAGTAACTTGCTACAAAAAAAGTGAAAAAAAACTATTGCTTATTATTTTTATTGCTCTAGAATGGAAAGTGGGTGTACTGTAGAGCACATTATTTGAACCGAATGCTTACAGTTACGGAACTGAACTCGCTGATGTTGTGTGCAAGCCTGCCTTGAGTAGGACGCCTAATGCATCACAGATCTACTCCACTTGGTGAGAGTGTGGGTTCAATTCTAAGTGCTCCGCACCCATAAAAAGGCCTGCAATTGCGGGCCTTTTTTTATACCTATTGTTTGATGTCATAAAAGCGACAAATAGCTGCCCAGGCTTGTTCTGCGGTTTCAACATACTCAAACAACGCTAAGTCTTCTGGTGCTACCATACCTTCTTCAACCAATGCTTCAAAATTAATGACTTTGCGCCAAAAATTTTCACCGAATAGTAACACGGGAATACGGGTCATTTTTTTTGTTTGCAATAACGTCAACGCCTCAATTAACTCATCCAAGGTGCCAAATCCTCCAGGGAAGGCGACCAAGGCTTTGGCTCTTATCAATAAATGCATTTTGCGAATAGCAAAATAGTGAAAATGAAAGGTAAGCTCAGGAGTAATATAAGGATTGGGTTCTCGCTCATGGGAGACTGCGATACTCATGGCAATGCTTTTAGCGCCCGCATCGGCCGCACCCCGATTTGCGGCTTCCATAACACCTGGACCGCCGCCGGTTTTGATGACAAAATGTTGCGCCTGGTCACTTGATGAAACAATCTGACCAAAACGCCGGGCTTCATCATAAAAATGACTTTTGTCTGCCAGACTTTTGGCTTTTGCTAAGGCTTGTTGCAGCTGTTTGTCATCGGGATTTTGTTGCAGAGCGCGCTTTGCATCTTCAATACGTTCTTGGGCAACCGAAGGTGCTGGGATCCGTGCACTACCAAAAATCACAACACTGGATTCAATGCCATGGTCTTGTTGAATAAGCTCGGGCTTTAATAGTTCTAACTGTAATCGTACAGGTCGAAGTTCGTCGCGCAAGAGGAAGTCCTTGTCAGCAAAAGCAAGCTTGAAGGCATCGTGTTTGTGGAATAGGCGTTGTTGAAGCTCTTCGACTTCTGTAATTTCCTCATCAGCGCTCAAGAAGGGGTTAGATTCAAATTTTTTACTCATGGGTGTCCTTAGTGTTAGTACCAGGTATTGGCAGCACGTACTGCCATTGTATTTTCAGGCTGGGCTTTAAGTCCAGTCTCTGTCAGCCAAATTGAAAATTTAGCCTGATTAGCCATTGGGGCGTAGGTACCATTATCATAGATGCTGTCAACAATAGGTAGCCATGCTTGGTTTTTTTTGAGTAGCTGTGACAAATCAATGCCGTGGTTCTTGCCTAGACCGTAATGGGAAGATTGAGGTTGAGTATTAGTCGCTTGTCGAAAACCACTAGTGATGTTTTCTAAACGGTATAACGGTTGCAGACCGAGTGATTGTGCAAGTTTACGCCAGCGAAGGATGTGAGCATCAATTTGCCACTGATCACCATCCAAATTGAACTGTTTTACCCGCCGTTTACCGCGAATTTTGAGAATCACATGATAACGGTTAGGGCCAATTTCAACAAAATGTATGGTTGCTAAGGCTTTGCCAGGCTCCAAGGATTGATAGGTATCAAGGTTATGGGTAAAACCGATACCTAAGAGTCCCACGACAATCAGTACGCCAGCAACAAAGGCACTTTGAATGGCCCGTACCCAGCGGGCTTTGCAGAGAGTTGTCAGGGCAAAAATAAGACAACCAAGCCCCAATACAATCACGAGATAAAAAAACCATAATACCATGGCCACGTTCCTTGTTAGACACTAGGAAATACTAGCATGGCATAGTATGGATAGCCATTACCGACATTGAGCACTTGTCTTGTTGCCCCTTTCTGCAGCAAAAATAGCTCTGGTGCGAAAAGCCGGCAATTAAGGCTACTAACTATTTATAGCCGACTTGCCGAGCCGACTTGTCGGGCCGACCTGCCGTCCGAAGCCGTTAGGCGTAGGATGGAGCTTTAGCGTAGGCTGGCCTGCCGAGCCGACTTGTCGGGCCGAAGCATTAGCGTAGGCCGAAGCACCTTTAGTTTAGTAGGATGGCCTGCCGAGCCGACTTGTCGGGCCGAAGCATTAGCGTAGGCCGAAGCACCTTTAGGTGCGTAGGCTGGTGCCCCGGGCAGGATTCGAACCTGCGACCTATCCCTTAGGAGGGGATCGCGCTATCCAGCTGTGCCACCGGGGCAGGATTTACCCAGTGGCTGATTCTGAAGTAAATCCCTTGGATGTGCAAGTTTGCACGCTACACATCGATAAATGCTGGCTGCGATGAAGCTAGGCCGGTCAGTAGGCTTTGTTGATCGGCTAATTGTAATGCTTCTACGGCATCCCGCAGATCCGTCGCCGTTGCAAGTAGGGCATGAATATATTCAATGCTCGCACAGGTCGAGGTTTCAAGAAACACATAACGATAGGCAATATCCAATAAGCTTTGCAGAGTGTAAAGCGTTTCGATAAAAGGATAGCGCAGTTCTATTAGAGGTAAGGCGCTGTCAAGTTTGAATGCTCGCTCACTCACCGGTAAGGCATCGATATCAACTATCGAAACATCATGAAGTGCTTGATAAAGTTGACAGGCCCGCAAACTATAGCGGCGGATAGTTTGTAGCAATTGCACATGTTCTGCCGGTTCTGTTTCAAGAAACACTGCGTCAATACCCAGGGTGAGTGTGTGATAAAGCTCTTCCAACAAATCGCCAATGAACTTTTCAAGCTCTGCTTGGCTGATAAAGTGATTGAGCTGAAAGGTTTTTGTCATCGTGTTCTTCATGTTATTATCTCCCGACAGAATAATCGTTGTGGTTTGATGGACAAGATAAAGAACGCAAATAATTCTCCATCGCATCGATTTCTTGTTGTGTCGGCAAGTGGCGGCCAATCAGTTCTAACATTAGGATGGCTGTAAAATTATTCCAGTCAACAGTTAATTTTGATGTTTCTCGTTTCATCGTTTCTCCTTTCAGTAAGTACGACAAGCTATAATCCTAATTCAGAATTAGGATCGATTAATTACGTTAATTTTCCATAGGTATTTTTTACCTATATAAAATCATAGAAAAAATGTTGACATGAATTCCAAGTATCGCTACGATGCAAAGCGTTTTGAGAGTCTACAAGTAGAGACGGTAGTGGCATGACAGCAAATAATGATAAGGATGCTTGCGAAAAAGTCCGTGAGTATTGCCAGACTTTTTTTCAGTTAACCGGGATAAGGTTTTATAACTTCACTCGGATTTTTTCAGATCTAACAAGAGGTTGTCTTAATAGCCATCAAGGATGGCAGCACTTTCTTGACCAGCATCATCAGCATTACCGTTTTATTATTGAAGAACGCACCACAGTGCCATCTAATGCCTGTGTGATTTGGGATTTAGTGGAAGGCTTACGCGAGGATCCACTAATAAAAGTAGCCCGGGAACAATTCAATATTGATCATGGGATTTGTTTGATCAGACATTATACGGGATTTAGCGAATTCCATTATTTTGCGACTAGCCGAGAGCGACCAGAAATAAATCAATTTTATTTGAATAATATGGACGTGCTGCAGGATTTTTGTTTTTATTTTAAAGAAAAAGCCCATCGCTTGATTAAAACGATGGAGCACAGCAAACATTATTTGCCTCACCATCCATTACCATGGTTTGAAGCCCCTAGCACATGCTCAACAAGTCATGATGCATTTGATTTTAATCGTGAAATCTTTGACAAACACTGCAAAGTCCGCCGTTATTACCTGGGTGGGGCTTACCGAGATTTGTATTTATCCCGCCGAGAAGCAGAGTGCTTGAGCTATTTATCCGATGGTTTGTCAGCTAAAGAAATTTCAAAGCACATGAAAATATCTTATCGCACAACACAGCAGCATCTGGAACGCATCAAGATAAAATTCGGGGCGCTTAGTCGCGGCGATTTATTAGTGAAAGCAAGAAACGGTGGCTTTGATGAAATTTATCAAGCATTACACCGTGATATGACTTTGCCGGTGATTTCAACCGGAACTATTGCAGATCCGGTAAGGTTGTATACGGCGGAGATGCTGGAGGATTGAATTTCCTCCAGCGAAAAGTTTAAGAATCCCCCCCATTGCGAAAGGTGTGTTTGGTAAACTACGACTCCATCGCCTCAGTATATTTACCCAAACAAGCCTCGCTATTAAGCCGAGCACGTTTGGTGAGGGCGGCGCGGGCGTTGTCGACGTTGTCAGCTTTTCCATGCCACAAATCTAAACTTGGTTGTTGTAATGCACGACCGTAAGAAAAACTCAAATACCAAGGCAAGTCACTGTGCAAGGTATGCATGGCATTTAAGTGTTGGGTAGCGAGTTCAGCGCTTTGGCCACCGGATAAGAAGTTAATGCTAGGAACGGCAGAAGGCACCGTGCGCTGTAAGACTTTAACAGTTTCACGGGCTACGTCTTCAACACTAGCAGGTGCGTGTTCAGTGCCTGGGATCACCATGCTAGGTTTCAAAATCATGCCTTCTAAAATCACATGTTGTGATTCTAATTCGTGGAATACTTGGTGCAAGACATGCTCCGTGACTTCAGAACAGCGTTCAAGACTGTGATCACCATCCATCAATACTTCAGGCTCAACAATAGGAACGAGTCCTGCGTGTTGACAAAACGCTGCATACCGCGCCAACGCGTGGGCATTGGCATGGATAGCCAACTCAGACGGTTTGTCATTGGTAATGTTAAATACGGCACGCCACTTGGCAAAACGTGCACCCATTTCATAATATTGCGCCAAACGTTCCGCTAAACCATCCAAACCTTGGGTAACTTTTTCATGCTCAGTAAAAGGTAAATCCACCAAGCCTTTATCGACTTTAATGCCGGGAAGAATATCTTGATCAAGCAATACTTTGCTGAGTGGTGTACCATCTTTGGCTTTTTGGCCCAAGGTTTCTTCAAATAAAATCACGCCACTGACATAGTTACCTAAATCAGGGGCAGTAAATAGCATTTCGCGATAGTCACGGCGATTCTCTTCCGTAGACTCGACATTGATAGTGGCAAACCGTTTTGCGATAGTTTTGTGGCTCTCGTCAGCAGCGAGGATCCCTTTACCGGGTTCGGCGATTTTTTGGGCGATTTTAATCAATTCAACATGATTAGACACAGCATTCTCCTAGGATTAATTCGAGCCGTAGTCTACCTCTTGGAATCAGAATGTTCAAACTCCCGCAACCACATGAGACTGGCACCACATACCGCCGCTGGCATGACAAAAAAGTTTACAATTGGAATCAAAGCAAATAGCATAACGCCGAGGCCAAAACCTAAACCCATACCACGATAGCGACGCAAGGTCTTTTGCAGGGTGGGGAAGTCGATACCCTCGACATCCATCGGGTAATCCACATATTCCACCGCCATCATCCAGCCATTGAATAGGAACCACAGCACACCCGCCACCACATGGACTATAGGGACGATGAATAGGATCAATAGCAGAATGGCCCGTGGCAGGTAATAGAGGATTTTGCGTCCCTCACGCAGTAGACTGCGGGGCACTTCCTTGACGACATGATGCCAACTGCTGGGGGCTGGTAATTGACCGCCGGCCTGCAGAATAACCTGTTCAGCTAAAAAGCCATTGAAGGGGGCGCCAATCAAGTTAGCCACAAGAGTGAAGGTATAGACCATGACTAATAGACCGGACAGGATAAATATTAACCACATAAGCCAACTGAGCCAAGCAAGCCAGCTAGGTAACATGCCTTCAACCCAGTGAGTCAGTTGAGAAAAATAATGGATCCCTGCCCAAATCACCAGGCAGTACACTAACACATTGATTATTAGGGGAATTATCACATAAGGGCGAATTTTGGGGCGGTTTAACCAGGCAAAGCCTTGGAGAAAATAGCGAAAACCGGTCATTGGATTGTGGGGCATGGGCATTCTCTTGTTAATTAACTGCAATTAGGGCTCAAATCTTTTGGAAATTTAAGGTAAAATGTGACGTTTAACAAGATACCATATGGAAAGTAAGTACAGATTATGGCAACAGCAGCGACGCGATTACGTTTAAATAACATCAAACTGGTTGGTTTTAAGTCATTTGTTGATCCGACCACTGTCCCATTCCCCAGCGATTTAGTGGCCATCGTCGGCCCCAATGGCTGTGGTAAATCCAATATTATTGATGCTGTCCGCTGGGTGATGGGGGAGAGTTCCGCCAAGAACCTGCGAGGTGAGAGCATGGCGGATGTTATCTTTAATGGCTCTGCAGATCGTAAGCCCCTCGGGCAAGCATCCATTGAGCTGACCTTTGATAACCCCAATGGCGCCATTGGTGGCCAATATGCCGAATATAGCCAAATCAGTATTAAGCGTCAGGTGACCCGAGATGGTCAGTCCAGTTATTACTTGAATGGTGTCAAATGCCGTCGCCGGGATATCACTGATATCTTTCTTGGCACGGGGCTTGGGCCCCGTAGTTATGCCATTATTGGGCAAGGCACCATCAGCCGTATTATTGAGGCAAAACCTGAAGAGTTGCGGGTTTATCTGGAAGAAGCTGCGGGGATCTCTAAGTACAAAGAACGCCGCCGCGAGACAGAAAACCGTATTCGCCATACCCGAGATAATTTGGACCGTTTAAATGATTTGCGCGAAGAGCTCGAGAAACAACTCAACCGCCTAAACCGCCAAGCCAAAGCCGCAGAACGTTACAAAGAACTCAAAGTCGAAGAACGTCAATACAAAGCCCAATTACTTGCCCTACGCTGGCAAACTATCAATGAACAGTTGGGCCAGTACGAAGGCATCATCAGTGAATACGAGTTACAACTCGAAGCTGCCCGTACCGAGCAAACCTCAGCAGACGCTAATATCGAAAAATTCCGTGAAGCCCTGCATGATGATCAAGAAGCCTTCAATGGCGTGCAAGAGCAGTTTTATAGCATCGGTGCTGAAGTGGCCCGGCTTGAGCAATCCCTACAACATCACCGTGAGCGCCAACAACAATTGCAAACTGATTTGGCGCAAAGTGAAACGGCGTTGCAAGAAGCAGAACACCATTGGCAACAAGACAGTGAGCGCTTGACTGTCGTTAAAGCCGAGCTTGCTGAGATTGAACCTGAATATGAAATGATTGCTAAAGCCGATGAAGCAAGCCAAGAGCAATTATTCGATGCGGAACAAGTGATGCAAGACTGGCAAGCTCGCTGGGATAGCTTCAGTGAAAATGCAGCCCTTGCACAACAGCAAGCGGAAGTTGAACAAACTCGCATTCAGCATTTTGAACAAACTATCCAGTCCATTCGCCAACGGGTTGCAAAACAACAAGACGAAAAAGAACGCATGGCCAATAACCGCTATCCGGCGGAGATTGAGACCTTACAGGGCCAAAGTGAAACCTTGGCTGGTGAACAAACTGAACTCGAAGCCCAAGTACAATCAGCGCTCGAACGTATCAATGAACAACGCCAAGCTAACAAAAGCATCACCCGCCAACTGGATGAATCCCGTGGTGAATTGCAACGCTTAAAGGGGCGTCAAGCCTCCCTTGAAGCATTACAGCAAGCCGCACTGGGCCAACAAAACGACAACGTTTCTGGTTGGTTAGAGCAGCATCATCTAAGTGATAATGCCCGTCTAGCCCAAGGCTTAGACGTGACTGAAGGCTGGGAAAAAGCCGTTGAGGTTGTACTGGGTGAGAATTTACAAGCTGTCTGTGTTGATGGCTTTGATCCCTTAACGGGCATCATTGAGCAACTCGACAAAGGCAGTATCACCTTCATTGATACGTCCCGTCAGCAGCAAAGCAGCTCTGTTAACGCTGAACTACTCAGCAGTAAAGTCAGCTCAAATGTTGAGTTATCATCACTCTTAGGCGGTGTTTATATCGCCGATAGTTTAACCCAAGCGTTAAGTTTGCGTGATAACCTCAGTGCTCACGAATCAGTTGTCACTCGCGATGGTCTTTGGTTGAGTCAAACCTGGTTACGAGTCGCCAAAGATGTCGACAAAGATGCCGGTGTTATCGCTCGTGAACGTGAGTTAAAACAACTCGCAGATACCATTGATGAGCAAAGCCAACTGGTCAAAGACTATGATAGTCAGTTAGATTCTGGGCGCGAAGCGCTACAGTCCCTTGAAGCTGAACGTGAAGAATTACAAAAGACCGCAGCGACAATCAGTAATCAATTAGGTGATGTTAAAGCAGATTTGCGGGTCAAACAAAGCCGATTTGAGCAAGTGCAGCAGCGGGTTAATCAAATTGAACAAGAGATTGCCGATCAACAAGCAACCAGCGAAGAAGCCAGCACAGAGTTAGCCAGCGCCCGTCAAATTTGGCAACAAGCCATGGAAACGCTGGAGAATAACGTTGAGATGCGTGAAGCCTTGGAGCTAGAGCGAGATGAATACCGGGAAGCCTTAGATCACGCCAAGCATCGTGCTCGAGATGACCGTAACAAAGCTCAAGAATTATCTGTACGCTTGCAAGTGTTACGCACAGAACTGGACACCAAGCAACAGCACCAAGAGCGTATGCAACAGCAAATGACTCAGTTGCGTGAACGCAAAGCCTATTTGGATCAGTCTCTTGAAGGATCTGATGAGCCAATTATCGAATTCCAGCAACAATTAGAGACAGCCCTTGAGCAACGTTTAGTGGCAGAGGAATCGTTAACCAGCGCGAAAGAAAAACTCAGCACCACTGAATCGCAATTGCGTCAACAAGAAGAATTGCGCCATCTGGCGGAGAAGCGTGCGGAGGAAATTCGTACCACGTTGGATGCCAAGCGGATGGAATGGCAAGAGCAAAAAGTCCGCCGCAATACAATTCAAGAGCAACTCCAAGAAGCGGAAGAAAATCTCGATGAGATTTTACAAGCCATGCCGGAAGAGGCCAATGTCACGGAATGGGAAACAACCCTTGAGCAGATCAGTACTCGCATTCAGCGCTTAGGTCCTATTAACTTGGCAGCAATTGAAGAATTCACTACCGAGTCTGAGCGTAAGAATTATCTTGATGCGCAACACGAAGATTTGATAGAGGCATTAACCACGCTGGAAAATGCTATCCATAAGATCGACAAAGAAACCCGCGCCCGCTTCAAAGATACTTATGACAAGGTCAATAACTCATTTAAGACGTTGTTCCCGAAAATTTTCGGTGGCGGTAGTGCGAGCCTTGATATGACCGGTGAAGATTTATTGGATACGGGTATCGCAGTAATGGCGCGACCACCGGGTAAACGCAACAGTACTATTCATTTATTATCCGGTGGTGAAAAAGCGTTAACAGCCATCGCCCTGGTATTCGCGATTTTCCAATTAACCCCAGCACCGTTCTGTATGCTGGATGAGGTGGATGCACCGCTGGATGATGCCAATGTGATGCGTTACTGTAATCTCGTGAAAGAAATGTCTGCTGATGTCCAGTTTATCTTTATTAGCCACAACAAAGTGGCCATAGAGATGGCGGATCATCTCGCAGGGGTGACCATGAAAGAACCCGGCGTGTCTCGCATGGTATCTGTTGATATTGATGAAGCCATGGCGTTAGCCGAAGATTAATACCTTTAAACAGGGAGGAACTCGTGAGTATTTCGTTACATGTGATTTTTGCGGCAGTTGCCGTATTGTTCGTGGTTGCTTTAATTGCTATTGGTGTTGTCAAAAATCGTCGTCGTGGTTTATTACCCAGTAATGCCTGTGATCAAAGCATTGGTTTGCAATTCAATGCAGACGTGTCGGGGGAGTACTCTGATGGTGTGGTAGGCAAGCCACGAATCGTCGGCGAAAACCAAAGCGCCGCGACTAGCACACAAAGTCCAGCAGTTACCGATGTCGCTGATTATGTGAACAATGGATTTATTACTCTCTATGTTATGGCTAAACCCAATCAGCAATTTGCGGGTTATGAATTGATGCAAGCCCTATTAGCAGCCAATCTTGCTTATGGTGAGATGGAAATTTTTCACCGTTATGATGAAATCAATCCCAAAGCGCCTGTGTTTAGCGTAGCTTCCGCCACTAAGCCCGGCACTATCGATTTTGATGGTATCGGATCTTACAGTTGTACCGGTTTATGTTTGTTTATGAAGATCAAGAATACCAATAGCCCAGCTCGCGCATTGTCATCGATGTTAGAAGCAGCGGATCGCTTAGCTGAAGATCTCAATGGTGTGATTGAGGACCAATATCATCAGCCGGTGACTAA
This sequence comes from Legionellales bacterium, assembly GCA_002709565.1. Lineage (GTDB taxonomy): Bacteria > Pseudomonadota > Gammaproteobacteria > UBA1113 > UBA1113. The sequence goes on from PAPY01000008.1 coordinate 14,112, forward strand.
TATGACCCTAGAGGCTTTATTTAAAGCCATCGAATTACAAAGTGCTGAACAAATCGAAATGGCGTATTAATGGCATCGTCATCGCTCAAGCAACAAGTTAACGCTCTACGGGAACAACTTAATCAGTATAACTATCAGTATTATGTGTTAGATGAGCCAATGGTTCCCGATGCGGAATATGATCGTTTGTTAAACGAGCTAAAAACGCTAGAACAAGAACACCCGGAATTAATTACCCCCGACTCACCGACCCAGCGAGTTGGTGCTGAGCCTCTCAAAGCCTTCCAACAAGTTACCCATGCCGTGCCCATGTTATCCCTGGATAATGCCTTCAGTGTTGAAGAGGCAACGGCATTCAACCGGCGTCTACAAGACCGGCTCAAATCCACGGCGGAGATTGCTTTTACCTGTGAGCCTAAGCTTGATGGCTTGGCGGTGAGTTTATTGTATGAAGATGGTCATTTAATCCAAGGTGCAACCCGCGGTGATGGCGCGGTTGGAGAAGATATCACCAGCAACGTCCGCACAGTTCCCTCTATTCCGTTAGTGTTACGAGGAGATTATCCGAAACGCATTGAAGTTCGCGGTGAAGTCTATATGCCCAAAGCCGGCTTTAATGAATTGAATGAGCGGGCGAAAGCCAAGGGCGAGAAAGTCTTTGCCAATCCCCGCAATGCCGCTGCCGGTAGTTTACGTCAATTAGATCCTAAAATTACCGCCACTCGACCATTAGCTATTTATTGTTATGGCATTGGTGTGGTTGAGGGTATGACGTTACCAGACAAGCACAGTGACATACTAGCGTTTTTGCGCAGCATTGGTTTGCGGGTTAATGAAGAGATTGACACGGTTAAAGGTATTGATGCTTGCCTTCGTTACTACGAAACCATTCTCAATAAGCGTGCCTCATTAGGTTATGATATTGATGGGGTGGTTTACAAAGTTGATGATTTAGCATTGCAAGCGCAACTAGGTTTTGTTTCTCGCGCACCGCGCTGGGCCGTGGCCCATAAGTTCCCGGCGGAAGAAGAAATCACAGTTATTGAAGAGGTGGAATTCCAAGTTGGTCGCACCGGCAGTCTAACCCCCGTTGCGCGCTTGAAGCCAGTATTTGTTGGCGGTGTGACTGTGAGTAATGCCACACTCCACAATATGGATGAGATCACCCGTAAAGATGTCCATATCGGCGATGTGGTAATTATACGACGGGCTGGGGATGTTATTCCTGAAGTCGTGTCGGTGGTTAAACAACGTCGATCCAAATCCGTTAAACCGGTACGTTTACCCAAACAGTGTCCCGTATGCGGCTCTGATGTGACACGTACTCCCGGTGAGGCAGTCGCCCGTTGTAATGGCGGTCTTTATTGTTCGGCACAACGCAAAGAAGCCATCAAACACTTTGCTGCTCGTAAAGCCATGGATATTGATGGGCTAGGGGATAAACTCATCGAGCAAATGGTGAATTTAGATCTCATCAAGACCATCGCTGATTTGTATGCACTCGACCTACAACAATTGGCGGGGCTAGAACGAATGGCGATGAAATCCGCGCAAAACATTATTGATGCGCTGGAGAAAAGCAAACAAACTACGTTAGCAAAATTTCTCTATGCCTTAGGTATTCGCGAAGTGGGTGAAGCGACAGCACGTTCTTTAGCGAATCATTACGGGAATTTACCCGACATCATGAAAGCGACTGAAGAAGAGTTACAACAAATCAGTGATGTTGGCCCCATTGTCGCGTCTCATATTCACGCGTTTTTTCAGCAAACGCATAATTTAGAAATCATCGGTGCTCTTCAAGCCGCTGGTATTCACTGGCCCGATGTCAGTAAGCCATCAAGTGATGCCCAACCCTTGGCGGGTCTTACTTATGTGTTAACTGGGACCTTGAGCACCATGACCCGTGATGAAGCTAAGGATAAACTCCAAGCCTTAGGCGCCAAAGTCAGTGGCAGTGTCTCGAAGAAAACCCATTGTGTGGTGGCAGGCGAGGCTGCCGGCTCTAAACTTACCAAAGCCGAACAACTGGGGGTAGAAGTCATGGATGAGGCGGGGCTTTTGGAACTTTTTGTCCAGCATGGGATGGGAAGTCACTAGACCCTGGTACTATTCAACAATTCCTGCATCTTCGCCTTGATAATCTCAATCGCAATACGGTTCTCGCCGCCCCGGGGGACAATTATGTCAGCGTGGCGTTTGGACGGTTCGATAAATTGCATATACATGGGCCTAACGGTAGCATTGTATTGAGTGATCACCGATTCCACACTACGTTCCCGCTCGATGACGTCACGCTTGATGCGACGCAGTAAACAAATATCCAACGGCGTGTCCATAAAGATTTTGATATCCATCATGTCCCGCAGTTCTGGGTCATTCAATAACAAAATTCCTTCCATCACAATAATGCGGTGATTGCCGACAGGACGGGTTTCATCAGCCCGGTTGTGAACGGAGTGATCATAAATCGGAACTTGAATCGTTTCACCCGCCTGCAGGGCTTGGAGGTGATCGCGCAGAAGAGCATGGTCGAAGGCATCAGGATGGTCGTAGTTGGTCTTCTCCCGCTCCTCAAAGGCCATATGGGTTTGGTCTTTGTAGTAAGAGTCTTCGGTTATTACGGCTACTTGATCAGAGCCAAGCTCATTGACGATAGTGTTAGCGAGTAAACTTTTACCCGATGCAGAGGCTCCTGAGATCCCAATGACCATGATTTTTTTCATGCTAGCGCGCCTTAAGCTCAAAAAATTTGGCACATTCTACACAGATGTTAGGTTCGCTTCAACAGAATATACACCGCTCCCGCGCCGCCATCCTTGGATTTGCAGCTGGCAAATGCCAAAACTTGGTCTTGTTCCCGTAACCAATTGTTCAAGAAGTTCTTTAACAGTGGGGTTGATTCTTTTGTGCTCAAGCCTTTGCCATGAATGATGTGGATGTGGCGGTATTCTCGCGCCAAGCACTCACCGAGAAATTTATTCAAACTGGCTTCTGCTTCAGAGAGGGTGAGGCGGTGTAGGTCCAGACTGGCTTCGATAGGGAATTGGCCTTGCTTTAGGCGCTTTTGTTGCCGTGCTTGTATCCCTGGTCGACAAAAGAACAACTTATCCTCGGCGCCAACGGTAATTTCTGGGCTTGGGGTTGGATAAATTACTTCGCGATGTTGCGTCGCATTTTGTCGCCGCTCGTTACGGTTGTCTGGCATTGGGGCTTCTCGTTTCACCCGCCCAGAGGGCTTATTTGGCGTGACACCGGACATAGCATCACGAAACAGGGCTTTATCTTTATCGCTAATATCTTTACTATCTGTCATTCTATTCTCATTGAGGCTAAACCTGTGATTGATGAAGCATTCGAACAAGCGCTGCGCGAACTCCATACTATTAGAGATATACTACGTTGGGGCACGAGTCAATTTAATGAAGCGGGATTATTTTATGGCCATGGCACGGATAATGCCTGGGATGAAGCCTTGGCCCTGACCTTACATGCCTTGCATCTGTCCCATGACAGTGGCACCGAAATCCTCGATAGCCGTCTGACCCATAGCGAAAAGCAATCCATTCTCGCCCTGTTTCGCCGCCGCATCATCGATCGAATACCCGTGCCTTATTTAACGCAAGAAGCCTGGTTTGCGGGCTTGCCGTTTTATGTGGATGAGCGGGTTATTGTACCCCGTTCTCCCATTGCTGAATTGATTGAAAATGGCTTTTCACCCTGGGCGGATAGTATGCCGGTTCGTCGTGTTTTAGATCTCTGTACCGGCAGTGGCTGTATTGCTATTGCTTGTGCGATGGCCTTTCCCGATGCGTATGTTGATGGGGTTGAGCTGTGTAACGATGCCTTAGCCGTCGCACAACTGAATGTGGCGAAATACGACTGTGATGAACACGTGTCGATATTACAATCTGATTTGTTTGATGCAGTCCGTGATGAGCGCTATGACATTATTGTCAGTAATCCTCCCTATGTGGCACGCACGGAGATGGATGAATTGCCCCATGAATATCAACACGAACCTGAGAAAGCCTTGCATGCTAGCGACGAGGGCATAGCTATTGCTATTAAGATTTTACAACAAGCAGGGCAACACTTAACGGATGAGGGTTTCATGGTGGTGGAAGTGGGCAATTCCCAATGGGCTCTGCAAGAACGCTTCCCTGAGGTGCCATTCTTATGGCTGGAATTTGAGCGCGGCGGCGAAGGGGTATTTTTGATGACGGCCCAGGAACTAAAGCAATACCACGACATATTTGCGAAGGAGTCCACTGATGCCCGGTAATAGTTTTGGTCAAGCGTTTAAAGTGACAAGTTTTGGCGAAAGCCACGGCCCCGCCATTGGCATCGTCGTGGATGGTTGCCCACCGAATTTGGCTTTAACAGAAGACGATATCCAACCCTATCTTGACAAGCGTCGCCCAGGCAGCTCCCATTACACGACGCAACGCAAAGAACCGGATAGGGTAAAAATTCTTTCCGGGGTGTTTGAGGGCAAAACCACGGGCACCCCCATTGCCATGGTTATCGAGAATGTGGATCAGAAATCCAAAGATTACTCGGACATCAAAGACAAATTTCGTCCGGGTCATGCAGACTTTACCTATCTACAAAAATACGGCATCCGTGATTATCGCGGTGGTGGGCGCTCGAGTGCTAGAGAAACCGCTATGCGGGTGGCAGCGGGTGCTATCGCCCGCAAGTATTTGCAAGAAACTCACGACATTACTATCCGCGGTTATTTAGCACAGATGGGAGATATTAAAATCACCCAAGTTGACTGGCATGAAGTGGACAATAATCCCTTCTTCAGCCCTGATGCAACGGTTGTGCCACAGTTCGAAAGTCTAATTCAACAAACCCGCAAAGCAGGTGACTCTATTGGTGCGCTTATTCATGTGGAAGCAAACAATGTGCCGGCGGGGCTAGGTGAGCCAGTATTTAATCGACTCGATGCCGATATTGCTGCTGCACTCATGAGTATTAATGCGGTTAAGGGCGTTGAGATTGGGGCCGGTTTTGAATCTGTGGTACAAAAGGGCAGTGAGCATCGCGATGAAATGACCACCGATGGCTTTTTGAGTAATCATGCAGGGGGTATTCTCGGTGGGATCTCTTCCGGGCAAACCATCACCGCTAATCTTGCCTTGAAGCCTGCGTCCAGTATTCTGATCCCTGGCAAAACCATAGACGTCCACGGTGATAACACCGAAGTCGTCACCAAGGGCCGCCATGATCCCTGTGTGGGTATTCGTGCCACGCCGATTGCTGAAGCGATGCTTGCTTTGGTATTGATGGATCATTTATTACGACAAAGAACGTTAGGACGGTGAGATGACTAGAGAATCAGTTAATGTTGCAGTACTAGGTGCTACTGGTGCGGTGGGAGAGACACTACTGACGGTGCTCAAGGAACGTAATGTTCCAATAGGCACGCTGTATCCCTTAGCCAGTGCCCGCTCAGCAGGTAAGACCGTGACGTTTAAAGGCCAGACACTCACAGTGTTGGATGTGGCGCAATTTGATTTTGCTAAAGCCGATATTGGGCTCTTCTCAGCCGGAGGCAGCGTGTCAGCGGATTATGCCCCTAAAGCAGCCCAGGCTGGTTGTGTGGTCATCGATAATACGTCCCAGTTCCGTTATGAGAAGGGTATACCGCTGGTGGTGCCTGAGGTGAACCCTGAGGCTATTAGTGGCTACAAAACTCGCAATATCATCGCTAACCCCAATTGTTCCACTATCCAGATGTTAGTGGCCCTAAAGCCCATTTATGACGCTGTGGGTATTGAGCGTATCAATGTGGCCACCTATCAAGCGGTCTCAGGGGCGGGAAAATCCGCTATCGAGGCGCTATTACAGCAAACTGAGGCCCTATTAAAGGGGCAAGAGCCAGAACTTAATGTATTTTCTCAACAAATCGCTTTTAATGTAATTCCTCAAATTGATAATTTTCAGGCAAATGGCTATACCCGGGAAGAAATGAAGATGGTATGGGAAACCCAGAAGATTTTGGCAGATGACAGGATTAAGGTGAATCCTACCGCGGTTAGGGTGCCGGTACTCTATGGCCATAGCGAGGCAATTAGTCTTGAGACTAGCCGCAAAATTACCGTTGATGAGGCAAGAACTATTTTATCAAAAGCCAATGGAATCAGAGTCTTAGATGATGTTTCTCAAGCGCTTTACCCGTTGCCGGCCAGAGAGGGAACCGGCCACGATACGGTATTCGTCGGCCGCATCCGTGAGGATATCAGCCACCCTAATGGCCTTAATCTCTGGGTGGTAGCGGATAATATTCGCAAGGGAGCTGCTACCAATGCGGTACAAATTGTGGAAATACTCTTGGCAAAATACTTATAATGGCGTAAACTCGGCAATAAGGGACTGTTTATACGGTAAATAGGCTTAGCCTTTAAGATAACATTAAGGTGAAAGCGCTACCATTACGATTATTTTTCACGCCTTAAGGCGTAAATCTAAGAGACGAGCAACGATGACAGATCCAGTAAACACAATACGACGCGAACAAGAAGGCCTTCTCGATGGTTTCTTCGGTGCACTGTCTGGTGCATTTGGCGGTTTTTTCAAGAATATCTCTGATACCGTTACTGGTTCCCTTGCCCTTAAACATCAAACTAAGGCTAACGGTTACCGTTATGCTCAGTTAACTGCCGGTGGTTCATCCGCTGTTATTCAAAGTGCCCTTGGTGGCAGTGAGCAGAATTTTTATCGTAATGATCCCAATGCCATAGCCCCAGCCCCTGTTAAACAGCAACTACGCCGGGTTGAACAGGGTACTTTCCAATTATCCCGTGAAGATTTACGTAAAGATTTCGATGTGGTTGTCCAAGACAGCTCAATTGATCACCAATTAAACCGCAATCCTTCTGATACGGTTACCCGCTATTCCATCCTCCAGGGGGACAGCGAGGTTGCTGAGGTTGTAGTTGGTCCTGATTTCGTGGCCTATAATGTTGTGCCAGTAGGAGCTTTTGAGAATACACGCCCTATCACTCGTCATCTACAAGTACTTGAACAACATGTGAGCGATATCGTTCGTGACAAGCATTTCCAAGCGCCAACAGTATCAGGTGCGGATGCGACGATGGCACGGGTTGCTCATGATCAATTAGGCAAACGCTATGACATCTCTGCTCAGTTGGAGCAGCGCTACCGCAAAGCACCAGTACAGCAAGCGACAGAAGTGGCAGTTACACGACAAAAATGGTCTCGCATGGCAGATGAAGCTGCGCCTGAGGTTGCGCCAGAAGTGTCTCAACCAGAGCCAAAGCTACAGCGTAGCAATGTGTTGTCATTCTCACGCAAGGTAAGACCACAAGAAGAGAAGGATTACACGCCATCTCCAACACCTGGCCCTACAACGCCACGTCCAGGAAGATAGCGATTTAACGAATCACCCCAAAAAGCCGATGCCACCATCGGCTTTTTTTATTGCCCTGAGCCAGCAAATCAACCTCAGATTTTCTCCCTAAACGGATGAAATCATTCGATTTCTAATTTATACTCATAAATCGGGCTCAAAAGGTCTTGTGTACCTGTGGGCTCTCGGTTGAAAGGGTTAGGGAGTGCATGTTGCGCAAATTACGTCTCTTCTTGGTTAGCGGATTGTTATTGTTACCCTCTATTGCCATGGCAGTGGGGTTAGGGGCAATTAAAGTCAATTCTGCGCTAACCCAGCCTTTCAATGCTTCTATCCCGATTCTTCAGCTGGGGGTGGTGCCCACCGACGAGTTGAAGGTTAAGCTGGCCTCTGGGGACAGATTCAAAGAAATGGGCATCGAGCGCCCCAATTATATTCTCGATCTTAAGTTCAAAGTGGAACGTGCATCTGACGGTAAACCCTATATTCGCGTGACTACCGATGATCCCATGTCACAACCAACGGTACAATTCCTCTTAGACATTAGCTGGCCCAATGGTCAATTATTCCGTGAATACACGGTATTCTTGGATCCACCGAATTATGCCGCTTATACCCCAGAAACCCGCAGAGTGATCCGTCACCGGGTGAAAGTTAAGCGCCCAACGCGTCGACCAGTATCCAAACCTAAAGTAACTTCTCAAGTTGCGACGGTAACTGAGCCAGAAGAAAGTAAGCCCGATACCACGGCAGCGCCACCAACGATGCATAAACCTGAAGCTAAGCCGGAGCCAACGCTAACCCATAAGGCACCAGAGCCTAAAGTCATGCAGATGCCAAAATCCGCTACCGTGAGTTATGGTCCTACTACACCCCATGACAGCATGTGGCATATTGCGACGGAAGTGCGGCCTGATCCAAGTTTGAGCATCCAGCAAGTGATGGTGGGGATCTTCAAGAATAATCCCAAAGCCTTCACCCATCACAATATTAATGGCTTAATGGCAGGGCAGTTGTTGCATGTGCCACCAGCGGACAAACTGGCTGAGACTAGCAAGTCCGAAGCGATTCAATTTATTAATGAACAAAACCAAGCCTGGGCTGTCCATGACAAACCACTGAAGACCGTCAGTGTCGCGAAGACGGGCATTACCCGAGCGGTGAAACCTCATCAAGCACCGCACCACAAACCACAAGCTGCCAGTGAGTTCCCGGATGAGTTAGAGTTACAACCAAGCTTGCCCCATGATGTAGAGAGCTTTGGTTTTGCTGACGGACCGAAGCCAGAATTGCCTGAAGATGTCAAAACTTTACAGGCGGAACTCGCGGTTTCTGCTGAAGCCTTAGGCGCCAGCAAACAACAAAACAAAATGCTCTCTCAAGAAGTCACGGCCATGGAAGATAAAATGAAGTCCATGGAACAGCAAATGCAGAGCAAAGACGATGAAATCATCGCCTTAGAGAAAGTTATTTCTGAACAAACCGGGACTGCCGCTCCGACCACAGGTCAACCCGGTGCCCAGACAGCTGATCTGCAAAGCGTACAACTACCAGCTCGCAAATCTTCTTTTATGTCTCGGATGATGCTGCCGGTATTGTTAGCCATCATTATTCTTTTACTGGTTGCCGGTATTTACTGGCAACGTCGACGCGCCGCGGGTGCTAAATTAGTCGAGGCAGATGATGATGCTGAGCATACGGTGGTGACGACGTTTGATGAGGAGACCACCGAAGAGGACGAAGAGGACGAAGAGGAGCATACACTCCTTAACCCTGACAAGGAACCTGAAAGCTCAGTTTTCGAAGCAGTGGACACAGTGGAAGAAGCCAATGTGTTAATTGCCTATGGTCGCCACTCTCAAGCCATTCGTTTATTACAAACAGCCCTAGAGCAAGCTCCCGAGCAACAAGATGTGCGGGTAAAGTTACTGGAAGTATATGCACTGGATAAAAACAAAGACGAATTTAACCAAGTCTTGAACCAACTGCCAGAGGATCTTGAACAAACAGCGCCTGAGCTATGGCAAAAAGTTGAAGAGCTAGTCGCTGATTGGGATACCGTGGCGACAGCGCAACCTGCAGGTGAAATTATTCACGATGACGGGGCAGCGTCCGCTTCTGACGTACCTGCCGAGTCGCGCCCATCCTCTGAGCCTGCGCCAGAATCTTCGGCAACAGCATCAGAAACTGAAGGATCCTTGGACTCTCTTGATGATGGGGATTTGAATTTTGAGGATATTACGGCAGTAGAGCCTACAGAGGAAGAGCAGGAAGATAGCATACCGACACTGGATTTGACGGATGAGAGCGATGAGCAGAGCAGTGAAGATGAGCTACAAGCGTTGAGTGATGAAATTGCAGCAACTGAAGCGACACAAGAAGACGATGATCATGTGCTCGAGTTTACGCTCGATGATGAGGACAAACCTGAAAAACCACTTACAGATATTGCGACTGAAGACGAAACGATCAGCACTGGATCGACGTCTGACTCTGCTGCAGAGGCCAGTAGTGATGATGGCAATACCATAGAGTTTGACAATGATTTCGATTGGGAGAGCGTACCTGAATCTAGCGAGGTAGTTACTTCTAGCGAAACTGGGAATGGTGAAGACCGGACCCTTGAACTTGAAACTATCGAAACACTGGAACAGGCATCTATTGAAACCCCAGATGTGACAGAGGATCTGCATACCCCAGCTGAAGCGACTGACGACAGCGATGATGGCTTTGCCAGCCTCGAGCAAACCTTAAAAGACTTCGAAGTGCCATCAGAACTGCATAGTGAAGAACCCGACTCGCCGTTCGAGGTGGATATGCGGGATTCTGAGGCGATGGCGGAATTAACCTCGATTTCTGCCCAAGATGAAGATACAATGGCCACCAAGTTGGATTTAGCCCGTGCTTATATTGATATGGGTGATCATGTGGAAGCCCGTTTTATTCTCGAAGAAGTACAAAAACACGGCTCCAAAGATCAAGGCAGCGAAGCCCAAGAATTGTTAGATAGGATTATTGGCGAAGACGAATAGATAAGTTGTACTGTATTCGCCATCTTTACGCGATGGGGAATCCTTAAGGGGGAGAACCGCGGTTCTCCCCCTTAAGCGCAAGTGCGAATTTATTTCGCGCTTAGCGTATTATAACAGCGAGGATTATTGGCGAAGACGAATAAGCTATTTGTTTAATTTTGCCAAAACATAATGAACCAAACACCCATGAATCGCATTGCTTTAGGTATCGAATACGATGGTACGGATTTTTATGGTTGGCAACAGCAGGCTAACGTTATCAGTGTGCAGGAAGCCCTACAAACCGCGCTCTCACGAGTAGCGGATGAACCTATACATGTATTTGCCGCAGGACGTACGGATAGAGGTGTACATGCCACCCATCAAGTTACCCATTTTAATACCACCGCCACACGTAGTCTGGAGAATTGGCTGCGCGGCACTAACCGTTATTTACCCGATGGGGTCAGAGTAGTATGGGCAAAAGTCGTTGATAATGAATTTCACGCACGGTTTTCTGCCGTGAGTCGGCGCTATTTATATATCACTCACAATGCCCCAGGACGTTCTGGCTTATTTCACAATCGCGTCAGCCATTATCCTAAGCCTTTAGACTTAGCGCGCATGCAAGCGGGGGCCCAATATTTGCTGGGTGAACATGATTTTTCTTCGTTTCGGGCAGCCGCATGCCAAGCGAAGAGTCCCATCAAGACAGTCCACCACCTTGAGCTCAGTCAATATGGGGATTTAATTTATTTGGATATAAAGGCCAACGCTTTTTTGCACCATATGGTGCGTAATATTGCGGGTATTTTGCATTCTGTGGGGGCGGGGGAAGCGACCCCCGAATCGGTTAAAACCGTCCTCGAAGCGCGGGATCGTTGCAGTGGTGATGTAACAGCAGTACCAGAGGGCTTGTATTTTATTGCGGTGGAATACCCCGAAAATTACGGTATTTCAGCCGATCCACACTTTCCCTTACTCTATCATCAGAATTAATCATTTGGACATAATTCTGTTAATCAACTGAATATTTGCGAAATGACGCGCTTTTAACTTTACTGTAAGAAGAGCAATAGTTATAGGATAGAACAATGGCACCACAGGAAGCCCGTGATACACAAGACAATGCGGATTACCGGCCCACCGTATTATTGGTTGAAGACAACAAGATCTCTGCTAAAGCCGCGCTGATGCTATTGAATGAATTGGGTTGTGATGTGGATTATGCTGAAGATGGGCAAATGGCCTTGGAATTCACCACCGAAAAAGCCTATGACATGATCTTTATGGACATTGGTTTACCGGACATGGATGGTCTTGAGGTCACAAAACGCATCCGTGCTTACCACCAAATGCCAATCGTTGCCCTAACTGCACAAGGTGAACTCTCTCAAGATTCCTGCCAAGATGTTGGTATCATTGAAATCATCGAAAAGCCTCTCGACAAAGCCAAAGCCCAAAAAACCCTGGATTTTTACGTCACTAAAACCTTAAACAGTCATTCCGTTGCTCGTCCTGTGGTACTAGATTTGGAATACGGGATTGATTTAGTGAACGGCGACAAAGACGCCGCTTACGAAATGCTAGCTATTCTTGCCGAAGATGTGCCAGGGGATATCGACCAAATCAAATCATTCGCTCAAGCTGAAGACAAAGGCCAACTTTGTTTTGCCTTACATCGATTACGTAGTGCCGTTCTCTATTGCGGCGTGCCTCGCCTACAACATGCCTTAAAAGATCTCTGCAGCAAATCCATCAAAGCCCGCTCCATCGAAGAAATCGAAGGGGACTTGCAAGGACTCTACGACGAGGTGGATATGGTGCTAGCTGCTTATCGCGCGTTGCCACGCTAATTAACTCGTCGATAATTTCCATCCGCGCTAATGATATAGCGTTAAGCAATTGAAATATATCCAATTTTTAATACAGGCCTCATCAAAGCTATTGCTTTTTTGCACTGATGCGGATTTCAGGTATAATCAGGCGCTCAATAATAAATGACAATTATCAGGAGTCCAGTCATGTATCCCAAAGATGGCATCGAATTAACGGATTTTAGCAGTATTGTTCCACCAGCCTTTGACGTCTTATCCTTTGAGCTTTTTCTATATCTGACAAGGACTTTATCGCTGCAAGATATTGCTGCCCTTGCTGCCACAAATAAAATGTTACGTGCCTGGGTTAATAGTGAAGATTTTTGGACTGATAGGTTGCACGCGCATTTTCCGCATATTTCGAGAAGCATTACAGATCCACAACTGTATACTTATAAGTCGCGCTATCGATATAGATATGAATTCGAGTATGGAAGATTATCGGGTGATGAGAAGTATATTTTCAATTTGGTTAAAATAGGTGATGCGGATGAGATCGCTAAGCGGTTTGACAATAAAAACATTGCCATGAAGTGGCTTTTCATTCGTGATAATAGAGGTAAGTCTCTGGTTGACTGGGCGAGGATGCAAGGACATCAGTCGATGCTTAATGTATTTTATGCTAATGCCAAGAAATTTTATGTGTCTGATGAGGGCAGTTTTAGCCCGAAAATGCAGGATGCAATCGGGTATACCTTACTTCATTGGGCTATGGAATTTCAGCAATCCGAAGACGAGATTGAGTTATTGCTGGCGACAGATGAGAAGATTGCCTTAGATATAACAGATAAAAAGCGTCGTACACCACTTCATTTAGCGGCATGTTATCATTCAGAAGCGGTTTGTAGTTTGCTAGTGGATAAAGGCGCATCAATCACTGCGCAAGATAAGTTTGGCTTTTCGCCACTGAGTATGGCAATGTCGAAAGATTCGAGACAGAACGTCGAGGCGATGTTAATGCTACAAAAGGATCGCTCGTTACAAGACTCTGTTGTACATAAACCTGATGAGCTTAGTTTGTACAGAGTTGCATTCTCTTATGCTGCATGGCGCAATGACATGAATTTTGTGCGACTGTTATTGCAAAAACTTGAAAGAATCCCAGGTAGTGAATTAACAAAAGTTGTCAGACTAGCTGCTGATTGTGATGACGATGATATCGTTAGACAGTGTTTTGAAGTAGCGAGAAATACAGGTGTAAACCTATCAGTGATGGTACAGCGATATGTACTTACAAATGCAGTTTTTAAAAAAGAGCAAAAAGTCGCCAAGCTTTTTCTAGATAATGATCTTTACAGTTACGATGATTTTCGTTGGATTCACTATGAGGCTCGTAGCTGCTATTTTGGTGATGTTAGCGAGCGCGCATTATCTTTTATTAAGATCCCTATGTTAGCTGCGTATATCGAGAAAATGGAACAACGGGTTCAACACCATGGCGAAGACTATCAGGCGTCTGGATTTGGTGTTTTCCATGGAGTTTTTGGTTTTGGCACAGGCACGCGTCAATATACTCTATGGGGTTTTGGTTACACCGCCAAACAAAAGTTAGATGCCGCGAGAGCATTACAACAACAGCTTGATAACTCATCAGAAGACGAAGCAGAGCTTGAGGCTTACAAAGCGCCATTAGAGCAAGGTGAGTTAGGGACAATCAATCGATTATTTCGCCGAGGTTCATGATAGCGCACAAATTGTCTCTACCTTCAGGGATATGGTATATTGCGCCCTCAACCAAAACAATGAATGTGAGCAAAATATGAGCTGGTTTGCAAAATTATTACCGTCCAAGATCCGTACCTCGTCCCAGGGCAAAAAAGGCGTGCCGGAAGGGGTTTGGAGCCAATGCCCTGCCTGTAACGCAGTATTGTACCGCCCTGAACTCGAGCGTAACCAAGAAGTCTGTCCAAAATGCAATCACCACCTTCGTATCGGTGCCCGCAAGCGGTTAGAGGGCTTTTTGGATGAGGGTACCTTTATTGAGATTGCCGCTGATTTAGAACCGGTAGATAAGCTCAAATTCAAAGACACCAAAAAGTACAAAGACCGGATCAGTACAGCCACCAAAAAATCCGGCGAAAAAGAAGCCTTGATTGCTGCTCGTGGCCAGTTATTGTCGATGCCGGTGACGGTTGCTGCTTTTGTCTATGACTATATCGGTGGATCTATGGGCGCGGTTGTCGGCGAAAAATTCGTCCAAGCGGTGAATACTGCCCTTGAGTATCGTACGCCATTGATATGTTTTTCTGCCAGTGGTGGTGCGCGAATGCAAGAAGCGTTAATTTCACTAATGCAAATGGCGAAGACCAGTGCCGCCTTGAAACGCCTATCGGAGCAAGGCTTACCGTTTATCTCTGTGTTAACGGATCCGACCATGGGTGGCGTGTCAGCCAGTCTAGCGATGTTAGGGGATATCGTTATTGCTGAACCCAATGCGCTGATTGGTTTTGCGGGACCACGGGTGATCGAACAAACCGTGCGGGAAGTCTTACCTGAGGGCTTTCAGCGTAGCGAGTTCTTATTGGAACACGGCGCTATCGATAAAGTCGTCGATCGTCGCGAAATGGCTGAAACCATTGCGCGCATGTTAGCGAAGTTAATGCGCCAGGCAGAGCCAATTGTGCCTGAAACAACGAGCGAACCCCTCGAAAATATTCCTGAGCCACCACCTGGTGAGTAGCCTATGCTTGCCCCACCGCAACACAACGCCACTTTAACAGATTGGTTACAGTGGCTAGAGGCCAATCATCCGCGGGACATTAAACTGGGGTTAGAGCGTGTCAGAGCAGCAGCGGATAAACTCAAAATTACTGAATTCTCTTGCCCCGTCATTACCGTTGCGGGCACCAATGGCAAAGGCAGTTGTGTGGCGTTGCTGGATGCAATCTATCGCCAAGCTGGATATCGGACAGGAACGTTTACCTCACCCCATTTTATTGATTACAACGAACGGGTTTGTTTGAATGGTAACGCCGTGACTGACAGCCAACTCATAAATGCCTTTACTATCATTCATCATACATGCGCTAATATCCCATTAACCTACTATGAATATTCAACCCTCGCCGCATTAGTGATTTTTCAGCAACAGGCATTGGATGTGGTTATCCTTGAAGTCGGCCTTGGTGGGCGTTTGGATGCGGTAAATATTATCGACCCAAGTTTAAGTATTGTTAGCTCGATAGCACTGGATCACATGGAATGGTTAGGTAACACCCGAGACAGTATTGCTCGGGAAAAAGCAGGAATTTTTCGGGCTGGCAAACCCGCAGTGTGTGGTTGCCTTGAGCCACCACAGAGTTTGCTTGATTATGCAAATACTATCGGTGCACCATTGTATTTACAGGGTAGAGACTTTCAGTACCAAGAGGATGCCACCTCCTGGTCTTGGTCATCTCAGCAAGGGGAATACACGAATCTCGCCAAAACCTTTTTCGTTGCGCAAAATGGCGCAACCGTATTAATGGCGGTTGAGTTATTACAAAATGACTTACCGGTAGCTGAAGAGGCTATCCGGGCGGGCATCCTCCAGGCAACCTTGCGGGGACGACGGCAATCTTGGCCGGTTGCTAACGGGGAGTGTCTACTGGATGTGGCCCATAATCCCCACAGTTGTGCGGCCTTAGCGGACTACTTGGTAGAGCGGCCTGTTAATGGTCGCCAAATAGCCGTATTTGCGATGTTAGCTGACAAGGATATAGCTGGATGTATTGCGGCCTTTGGGGATAATTTCAGCGAATGGCATTTGCCTGCACTTGACGCAGAGCGAGGGGCCGGTCCTGCCCGGCTTGCTACGTTATTGGCTGAGGCGGGGCAGGCGAACGTCCAGCTGTACGATTCTGTGGTTGAGGCCTATCACAAGGCTACTCATGGCCTAGGCACTCATGATAGACTTGTGGTCTTTGGGTCGTTTCACACGGTTGCAGCTGTCATGGCAACAGCCTAGTAGTGGAGAATGAGGGTGAATTTCAAGCGATACTTGCTGATTGCAGTGGTTATTGTCGCCTTGGGTGTGATTTTTTTGCCCATGTTGTTTGGCGATCACAACTCTCAGGGCACCAAGGTTATCGATGTCACTATCCCACCACCGCCACCGATGGTAGAGAAAAAGCCTGAGGGGCCTAAGACGTCGTTCTATGATGAAGACAATAATTGGTCGGAAAAGAACCTAACTGCACCCGCTAAGCCCAAAGCCGAAGCAGCGTCGGCCAAGCCTGCGCCTAAGACTAAATCAAAGCCTACAAGCCACCAAACCAAGCCAACATCCAGTCACAGCAAGCCTAATAAGGCCACAGCTAAGCATACAGCGCCCAAGAAACCCACCAAGAAGGCTGCAGCAGCAACGCCTAAGCCTAAAGCTAAGCCCACTCTAAAGACGGCCGCTAAAGCGTCAGCGAAGACAACAACTACTCAACCAACGGCAAAACAAGCCAAGACAACGAGCAAGCCGGTTAAGACCACAGCAAGCAAGCCTGCAACGAAGCCTGCCACCGCAACCCAATCTGCGAAACAAGCCTCAGCGCCCACGCCCACAACAACACCCAAAACGGTAGAAGTGATATCCCTCACTACCCCAGAATCTGCCAAAGCAACTCAAGAGGTAGTGTCTCCCAAAGCGGGTAGTGATGATTTACTCCCACCGGTTGAGACCTTGAGCGCCCCTGAGGATGGTTTACCCCCTGTGGAGCAATTATCTGCGCCACCAGCTGAAACGCCAAAGCCAACCCCTAAACCAGCTAAAACTGTCGATTATAAGCGCCATCCCCCCAAAGTTGCCGCTAGCCCAGCAGCTTGGGCGGTCAAAGTGGGGAGTTTCACTGATGATGAGAATGCCAATCAACTGGTTTTTAAATTACAGCAACATGATTTTAATGCTTTCACCGAAACAAATAAGACCAAAAATGGTATAATCACCCGTGTTTATGTTGGACCGGCTTTGATGCGTGATAAAGCCGAGGCGGAGTCAAAGCGACTCGATAAGCGCCTGCATATGAAGGGTGTCATTGTGGCTTATGAGCCGCAAGCAACAACGCCAAGTAAGGATACATAACCTATGGACCAATCACATTTTCTCAGTATTGCTGACTACGGCATTATTCTGATCTTTGGTATTTCCATTCTCATCAGTATCGTTCGCGGTTTCATCAAAGAATCCTTATCCCTCATTGTCTGGGGGGTGGCTATTTGGCTCGGTATAACGTTCTCAGCGGATGTAGCTAATCTACTTAAGGGGGTGATTGAGCGTCCACAAATTCGCCAAATGGTAGGATTCTTGATTATCTTCATTTTGAGTCTCATTTTGGGGGCTATCCTTAACCATGCCGTTGCTACCTTGATCAAAAAAACCGGCTTAAGTGGAACAGATAGGTTGCTTGGCGTTATCTTTGGTTTTTTGCGCGGTACCTTAGTGGTGGCGGTGCTTATTTTGTTGGGTACATTTACGAACTTACCCAAAGAAAGTTGGTGGAAGAATTCTGTTACGATCCCGTACTTCCAAGACGTAGCGGAGTGGATGCGGCAATTTGTCCCTTATGCCAGTAATGCCACCGATCATATCCTCACAGCCAAAACGCGGGTTGAAGAATTAGAACGAGAAAAACAGGGGTAAATGCATGTGTGGCATTGTCGGGCTGGTCGCCAAGAATTCAGCGAATCAAGAAATTTATGACGCCTTAACCATCATCCAACATCGCGGCCAAGATGCAGCCGGTATTGCGACCTGTGACGGCGACCGAGTTTATTTACGCAAAGCCAATGGCTTGGTACGTGATGCTATCCGTACACGACACATGTTGCGACTGAAGGGCAACATGGGCATTGGTCATGTCCGCTATCCCACAGCAGGGTGTGCCAGTGAAGCCGAAGCTCAGCCTTTTTATGTGAATTCGCCCTATGGTATTAGCTTGGCTCATAATGGGAATTTAACCAATGGTGAAGTCCTCAAACAAGAGCTCTGGAAAGATGATCTACGTCATCTGAATACCTTTTCGGATTCTGAAATTATCTTGAACGTGTTTGCCCATGAGTTACAAATTGCCCACAAAACTGATCTGAAGCCTGCTGATGCCTTTGCGGCAATCACAGCACTACATGAACGATGTCGTGGTGCTTATGCAGTTGTAGCAATGTTGGCGGGCCATGGTATTGTGGCATTCCGCGATCCCTTCGGCATTCGTCCCTTGTGTCTCGGCAAACGCACAGGGCCTGAGGGTGATGAATATATGGTGGCCTCTGAAAGTGTCGCTTTGGACGGTTCTGGTTTTGAGCTGATGGGTGATATTGAACCTGGGGAAGGGGTGGTTATTACCCAAGAAGGTGAATTACATCGGCAACAATGCGCCAAGGTCACACAAACCTCGCCCTGTATCTTTGAACATGTGTATCTAGCTCGCCCCGATTCAGTTATTGATAAAATTTTGGTTTACAAATTTCGTTTGAAGCTAGGCCAATTCTTGGCGGATAAGATCCGCAAGGAGTGGGCCGAGCATGATATCGATGTGGTGATGCCAGTGCCTGATACGTCTCGCACTGCAGCTCACTCTCTGGCGCGGGAGTTAGGGGTGAAGTACCGCGAAGGTATCATGAAAAACCGCTATATCGCCCGTACCTTTATTATGCCGGGACAAAAAGTCCGCAAAAAATCTGTCCGCCAAAAACTCAATGCCATCCGGCTAGAGTTCAAGGGCAAAAATGTCTTACTCGTGGATGACTCTATCGTCAGAGGCACAACCTCCAAAGAGATCATCCAGATGGCCCGGGATGCCGGTGCGACTAAAGTTTATTTTGCTTCAGCGGCGCCGGAAGTATTGCATCCCAATGTGTATGGTATCGATATGCCGAGCGCCAAAGAACTCATCGCCCATGGGCGCGATAATGCCGAGATTTGCCAAAAGATCGGGGCGGATGGTTTGATTTTTCAGGATTTAGACGCTTTAATTGCTGCTGCCCGTGAAGGTAATCCTGGGATTCGGCGCTTTGAAGATTGCGTTTTCACCGGCGACTATATTACGGGTGATATTTCCGCTGAGTACCTTGCCCAACTTGAACAACGCCGTAATGATGCTGCCAAGGAGGCTGAACACCTTACCAACGATAATTTGCTCGTTGGTTTGCATAATGATGATTAAAGGCCATGAGTGAAACAGTAGTTGCCGTTAACTCCGGTGTTGACATCAGTGAATTACAGGCCTTTCTCGGTTGTGTCACTCCCCAAGCCTGGCTTGATGAAGCATTGCAACAACAAGATGTGTTGCTCATTGATCATGCCCATTGCGAAAAAAAAGCCGCCTCCAGTGCGCTTAATTTGATTTTTCACTATCCTCGCTATCCTGAGTTATTGCAGAAAATGTCGCGCCTAGCCCGAGAAGAATTATTGCATTTCGAAAAAGTCTTAAAAATCCTCAAACGTCGCAATATTACCTATAACCACTTGAGCCCCTCACATTACGCAGCGGGGCTTCGCCAACATGTGCGTACCTTCGAACCGCAACGTTTGGTGGATTTATTGATTATCGGTGCCTTTATTGAGGCGCGCTCCTGTGAACGCTTCGCCAAAATCGCGCCGTATTTAGATGAGGAGTTACAGCGTTTTTACCTATCGTTGCTCAAATCTGAGGCTCGCCATTATCAGGATTATTTAAGTTTAGCTGAGCTCTACAGCCCAGAGCCTATAACCCAGAGAGTGGCATATTTCCGCGATGCTGAGGCTGCTCTCATCCAAGCCCCTGATAAGCGCTTTCGCTTTCACAGTGGCTTGCCCCAGACGTAGGCTTTCTTTGCAACAAATGCTTTCTTTATGCGATAATCCTTCGGTTTTAATGGATAGCAACCGAAGAGATGGGGAAATAATGCACAAAAGCCAATTAATCAATCGCTTAGAAGATAAATCAGCCATTATTGGCATCGTCGGCCTGGGCTATGTGGGCTTGCCGTTGATGATTCGCTATGCCGAAATGGGTTATAAAGTCATTGGTTTTGATATTGACCAAGCCAAAGTCGATAGTCTCAACCGCGGTGAATCCTATATTGAGCATATTCCTGCGGATGCTATTCAAGCTGCCATTAGCCAGGGGTTCAAGGCCACCACGGCATTTAGCCAAATCGGGGATGTGGATGGCATTATTCTTTGTGTGCCAACACCGCTCAACAAATACCGTGAGCCAGACTTGAGCTATGTTATCGATACCACTGAATCGGTTATTCCCTTTTTACGCCCTGGCCAAGTTGTTTCCCTTGAGAGTACAACGTATCCAGGTACCACTGAAGAAGAGTTACAGCCTCGTATCGAAGCGGCAGGCCACACTGTGGGCGAAGATATCTTCTTAGTCTTTTCACCAGAACGGGAAGACCCAGGCAATCAGCATTTTGATACCGCCACCATCCCCAAAGTCTGTGGTGGTGTGACAGCAAATTGTCTCGACGCAGGTTTAGCCTTATATGGCCAAGTCATTAATCAAATGGTGCCTGTCAGTTCTGCCAAAACCGCAGAGATGTCAAAATTACTCGAGAATATTCACCGCGCAGTGAACATTGGTCTTGTTAATGAGATGAAGATAGTCGCTGATAAAATGGGTATTGATATTCATGAAGTTATTCGTGCGGCGGCGACAAAGCCGTTTGGGTTTGTGCCTTATTATCCGGGGCCAGGGCTTGGGGGGCATTGTATTCCTATTGATCCATTCTATTTAACGTGGAAAGCCCGCGAGTACGGTGTGCACACACGCTTTATTGAATTAGCTGGTGAAGTCAATAATGCCATGCCAAATTATGTGGTCCATAAAGTGGCTGACGGTCTTAACCGTAAGAGCAAATCCATCAGTGGTAGTCGTATTTTGATTCTTGGTGTGGCGTACAAAAGCAATATCGATGATATGCGCGAATCGCCGGCGGTTGAAATTATGGAAATATTGCGTCGCAAAGGGGCCGAGCTTGCCTATACAGATCCCCATGTACCCGTATTTCCGAAGATGCGCCAGCATAGCTTTGATTTACAAAGTGAGCCTCTAACAGCGGATTTATTGCAAACCTGTGATTGCGCGGTATTAGTCACCGGACATGATGCCTTTGATTATGACTTAATTGCTAAGCATGCGGATTTGATCATTGATTCTCGCGGTGTTTACCAAGGTGAGCACAGCAACGTCATTAAAGCATAAGGACAATTATGAACAAAGCACCGACTATCATTACCGATCGTAAAATACGCATTGCCCTTGTGGGCTGCGGCCGTATTGCTAAGAATCATTTAGCCTCTATTGCAAAATACCCCGATGATTTTGAGCTTGTGGCTGTGTGTGACATCGATAATACGGCTGTGGATACGGCTGCAACTGAATATGGTGTGCCTGGTTTTACGGCGCTTAGTGAGATGCTCGACAAGATTAATTGTGATGTTGTATCAATCTGCACGCCCAGTGGTGTGCATCCTAAACAAGCTATCCAAATTGCTAATCATGGCCGTCATGTTATTACCGAGAAGCCCATGGCAACGCACTGGCAAGATGGTCTAGACATGGTGGATGCTTGTGAGCAAAATGATGTGCGTTTGTTTGTGGTTAAACAAAACCGTCGCAATGCAACCTTGCAGCTACTCAAAAAAGCCGTCGAAGCAAAACGTTTTGGCAAGATTTATATGATCAATCTCAATGTGTTTTGGACGCGACCGCAGTCTTATTATGACCAAGCTTCATGGCGCGGTACGTGGGAGTTTGATGGTGGTGCATTCATGAATCAAGCCAGCCACTATGTGGATTTATTGCATTGGTTAGGCGGCCCGATTGAGAGTATTAATGCAATGACAGGGACCTTGGCCCGCAATATCGAAGCGGAAGATACTGGGGTGGTGAATATCCGCTGGCGTGATGGTGCCTTAGGTTCCATGGCGGTGACGATGTTGACGTACCCTAAGAACCTTGAAGGTTCAATTACTATCCTCGGCGAAAAAGGCACAGCCCGTATCGGCGGTGTAGCGGTCAATGAAATTCAAGAGTGGTCATTCGAAGAAGAGCTACCTGAAGATAAAGATATTCAAGCAGCGAATTACGAAACAACCTCTGTATACGGTTTTGGCCATCCCTTGTATTACAAAAATGTGATTGATGTCTTGCGTGGCGAGGCGGAGCCTGAAACCGATGGGCGAGAGGGGCTGAAGTCATTGGAAACGCTTGTTGCGATTTACAAATCTGCCCGAGACAAACAAACTGTCGCGTTACCTTTAGAGTTTTGAGATGAATTACACAGCACATGAAACAGCAATCATTGACGAAGGTGCCAATATTGGCGAAGGGAGTCGCATTTGGCATTGGGTGCATGTTTGCGGTGGTGCAACCATTGGCGCAAATTGTTCTTTGGGACAGAATGTTTTTGTCGGCAATAAGGTGACTATCGGCAATAACGTCAAGATCCAAAATAATGTTTCAGTCTACGATAACGTTCACTTAGCCGATGATGTATTTTGTGGGCCGAGCATGGTATTTACTAATGTTTATAATCCTCGTTCCGCAGTGTCACGCAAAGATGAGTACTTAGATACCAGTGTCGCCCGTGGAGTTACCTTTGGTGCCAATTGTACAGTTGTGTGTGGGGTGACGATTAATGAGTATGCTTTTATCGGTGCCGGCGCCGTAATCAACAAGGATGTTCCAGCCTATGCCTTGATGGTAGGTGTGCCAGCACGGCAAATTGGCTGGATGAGTGAATATGGCGAACAATTGGATTTGCCGCTGAGCGGGAACGGTGAGGCACGTTGTCGCCATACCGATGCTATTTATATTCTTGAAGACGGTGTATGCCGCAAACAGTGAGAAAAAAACTATGGAATTTATCGATCTAAAAACCCAATACCGTGAAATTGAAGAAGAAGTACAACTGCGCATTAATAAAGTATTAGAACATGGTCGCTATATCATGGGACCGGAAATTTTAACCCTGGAACAGCATCTTTCAGATTTTGTTGGTATCAAACATAGTGTTGGTGTTGCCAGTGGTACCGATGCTTTGTTGCTAGCATTAATGGCATTAGAGATAAAGCCGGGCGATGAAGTGATTACGACACCGTTTACCTTTATTGCTACAGCTGAAATGATTGCTCTAATAGGAGCGAAACCGGTATTTGTTGATATTGATCCTGAGACTTATAATATTGACCCAAATCAGCTCGAAGCAGCTATTACAGACAAGACAAAGGCAATTATCACTGTCGATCTCTACGGTCTTTGTGCAGATTATGATGCGGTATCCGCCGTCGCCAAACAACACAATGTTGCGGTTATTGAAGATGCGGCCCAGAGTTTTGGTGCGACGTACAAAGGCCGCAAGGCTTGTAGTCTGGGTGATATCACCTGCACTAGCTTTTTCCCCTCTAAACCCTTGGGGTGTTATGGCGATGGTGGGGCGGTTTTTACTGACAATGACGTGTTGGCCGAGAGGATCAAACAACTGCGAGTGCATGGCCAGTCTAAACGCTACTACCATACGTCTATTGGTTTTAATGGTCGCTTAGATACCTTACAAGCAGCAATTTTATTGGCCAAGTTAGCGATTTTTCCCCAAGAAGTACAGGCCCGCCATCGAATCGGCGAGCGCTATATTGATTTACTAAAAGATCATGTGGTGACACCGGTACAATTGCCAGATTACCAGTCTGTTTATGGTCAGTTTACTGTGCGGGTCAAACATCGCGATCAGGTACAAGCCACGTTAAAGGAACAAGGGATCCCAACCGCCATTCACTATCCCGTGTGTATTCACCAACAGCCAGCATTCGAATACCTTGGTTATAAGCCAGGTGATTTTCCACATGCTGAAAAAGCAGCAGCTGAGGTGATGAGTTTACCAATGCATCCTTATCTTGCCGACGAGGATATCAAAAAAATCGCCTTAGCGGTGATTGCGACCCAAGACTAGGTGTTTGATGGGTAAGGTCATTTGGTATTGCCATCATTATGCCGGTAGTCCTTCCCTTGGAATGTCTTATCGACCTTATTATTTAGCCCAAGCTTTCAAGAAGTTTGGCCACAAACCTTATGTGGTGGCTTCGAGCTTTCATCATCTGCATGCTGAGCCTCGTCAGCAATCAGCGCCATTAGTCAACGAAACCATCGATGGTGTTGATTATTGTTGGCTAAAAACTAATGCTTATCAAGGCAATGGTATCGGCCGTATTCGCAATATGATGGCTTATGCACGGCAATTGAAGCGTCAAGCCTCAGCGTTGGTTAAGGTAACAGGCCAGCCCGAAGTGATTATTGTTTCGTCCTCCCACCCGTTGCATTTTAAAGTCGCCAACGATATCGCACAACGATATGATGCCCAATTGATTTTTGAAGTCAGAGATTTGTGGCCACTGTCATTAATCGATTTAGTGGGCTTATCAGCATGGCATCCATTGGTTGTGTGGTTAGGCCACATAGAAAAATGCGCCTACCGCAATGCTGACGTGGTGGTGTCATTACTACAAGATAGCCAAGAACATATGGTTGAGCGGGGGCTCGCGAACGATAAATTTCATTATATCCCCAATGGCGTCGCTAATAATCACTTGGCAGATATACACGGTCAGTTGCCGTCTGAGCTTGAGTTAGCTATCAACCAACAGCGCCAAATGGGCAAGACCCTCATTGGTTATGCCGGTGCTCACGGCATTCCAAATGCCTTGGATCAACTGCTGGATGCTTTGGCGATAGTGCAAGAGCAGGGAAAGAGTGACATCCATGTGTTTGCCATCGGCAAGGGGATCAAAAAACAGCACTTGCTGGACAAAGCTCGCCAGCTTAACTTGCATAATATCAGTTTTTATCCACCAATCCCCAAAGTTTGTGTCCCTACATTTTTGCAGCAAATGGATGGGTTATACCTGGGTTGGCAAGATAAAGCGATTTATCGCTATGGAATGAGCCCGAATAAATTATTTGACTATATGCTCGCCGCTAAGCCGGTTATTCATGCAACGAATAGTTCCCACGATTTGGTAGCACAAGCCGAGTGTGGTGTGTCGGTTCCTGCAGAATCACCAATCGATTTAGCGACAAGCTTAAGTCATTTTTGCGCAATGTCACCTGCCAAACGTGAATACTTTGGGCAAAATGGCAAGAACTATGTCCTAGCACATCACAATTATGATGTCTTGGCACAACAATACAATAAACTCTTTAATGATAAGGATAACCATGTGGG
This sequence comes from Legionellales bacterium, assembly GCA_002709565.1. Lineage (GTDB taxonomy): Bacteria > Pseudomonadota > Gammaproteobacteria > UBA1113 > UBA1113. The sequence continues at coordinate 39,554 of PAPY01000008.1, forward strand.
CGGATAAACATTACCTGCTTGTTGCGGCGAGTGTTGCATTCTTGGTGACGCTGGGCTTTTTGCATTTGTTGGCACCGGTGGCGCAACATTTAAACTTAGTCGATAAGCCAGGTGGGCGTAAGCAACATGAAGGCAGTATTCCACTCATTGGCGGCATGGCCATGTTTTTGGGCTTCGCCTTCGCTGCTTTAACCTTACCTATATCTCTGGCAAACTATCGAAGTTATCTTGCGGCAACAGCGTTATTAGTTATCATCGGAGTATTAGATGACTTTCATGAATTAAGGCCGCGCTACCGTTTATACACCCAAATCATTGCGGGCCTATTAATGGCTATTTGGGGTGGCAATCTTCTTTATGACTTAGGTGATTTGGTATTTTTAGGTAATATTCATTTAGGGTGGTTTGCTGTGCCTTTTACCGTCGTGGCGGTGGTTGGGACTATCAATGCTGTTAATATGACGGATGGCGTCGATGGTTTAGCGTCTGGTCTTTGTGTCATACAATTTGCGATGATGGCTATTTTGGCGATGATTGCACAACTACTACAACCTGCTCATATTCTCTGGGTCATCATTGCGGGGTCTTTAGGTTTTGTAGCATTAAATTTTCCACTGCCAGGACGTAAACAAGCCAGTGTCTTCATGGGGGATTCAGGCAGTATGTTTTTGGGTTTTACTGTGACCTGGTTTTTGGTGGAATTATCACAGCAACCTCAGCAAGCCTTCGCGCCGGTTACTATTCTTTGGATCTTGGCTGTTCCTATTTTTGACATTACTACCGTGACGATTAAGCGCATACGCAATAAACAGTCGCCATTCAAAGCGTCTCGGGATCATATTCACCATATCTTGCTTGCGATGGGTTGTAGCCGTCGGCTCACGACTTGGTTGATATTGTTTATGGCAATTATCTTGGCTGCTAGTGGCGCATTAGGTTATTTATTCCAGATCGCTGATGGGATAATGTTCCTCTCGTTGATTATTGTCTATTTGATTTATCTTATGTTTTACAACCACCAATGGAAAAAATTAAAGCCATGTCAGTTCATCGAATAAAACAATTTTTTGCAACCTCTTATGCGCTGTATCTTTTTACAGCGCTTATTAGTGTATTTTTTTCTCTGTATTTCATCTTGATTAACGACACGATCAATCGTGATGGTATCTTATACATAAGAACAGCCTATCATTTTGTCAATGATGGGCTAATTGCTGCTTATCATACGTATTCGTGGCCATTTTTTTCGATGTTAATTGGTATTGTTCACCAAATCACAGCTTTGCCTTTAGTTGCCTGCGCCTATACGGTCACAATTGCACTGCAAATAATGCTTGCCTATGGTTTTATTGCCTTGGTGCGTGAGCTGGGAGGGAATCGACAGCTGCAGTGGATTGCGGCTATTACCATTTTATTATTTCCACATTTGAATGACTATCGTGATTATCTTATTCGTGACTTTGGTTACTGGGCTTTTTGCCTGTGGTCTCTTGTTGCATTAACTCGGTATATGCGAACCTTATCTTGGTGGACAGCACTAGGTTGGGGCTTTGGCATGCTAGTGGCCATCAGTTTTCGGGTGGAAGGTGCGCCATTGATGATACTGGTTCCTATAATCGTCTTATTACATCCTCGGCTTAATTTATGGCAGCGCATCAAGTATTTCCTCAAGGTTAATTGTGTCGGTATTGTTTTTACAGCGACGGTTATTGTTTTGATCGTTACCATACCGCGTAATCACTTACTATTAATGGACCGCCTAATTACTATCAAAGATGTAGTGGGCATTGGTTGGAAGCCATTGGTTGAGCGAATTTATCAAGCAAGTAATGCTATTGGACCTTATGTTATGGGTGATAAGCCACTTGATAACACACCAACAATCATTGTAACGGGCATTTTTGGTTACTTTTTTGTGAAAGTTATAACTGGGCTTGGTGTCCTGGTGAGTATTATTTGTGGTTATGGCATGGTGCGACGTGTGCTACCAGCTGATAGGGTAGGTATATTGCCGCTTGCAAGTTATATCTTCATGAACAGTGTAATGATGTTCTATTTTCTTTGGACGCATTTCTTTTTATCAGGTCGTTATCTGATGCCACTACAATTAGGATTGCTAGTGTGGTTCCCGTTTGCCATTCATCAACTCTATGAGAATTGGCGCACTAGTGTGGCGAGCATTAGTGGCCGACGCTGGTTGTTTCCTTTGATTTGTCTGGCATTGTTGTGGGTCGCAAGTGCCAGCTTTATTCATCTTGGAGCCTCTAAAGCCCATATCGTTGAAGCAGGGCATTGGTTAGCAGACAATACCTCAGCCAAGAGTCGACTGTATACCAATAGTTCGCAAGTGATGTTTTACGCCAAAGGCCCGGGCGGTGACTGGGATGATGGGGTTGATATGCAATCCCAGCGATTGTCTGATAATACCTGGCAACAGTATGATTATTTGGCGATTCGTTTACGTCACCGTGATGATGGTAACACTATTAACAAGCTGGGTGTTGAGCCGATTAAAACTTTTGCTAATCGCAAAAATGACCGTGTTGTCATCGTAAAAGTGAAAGCCGATGAGTAAGCCAGTAACTTTTCAGCGTGCTTTTTTAAAGCCTAAATACTGGGGTGTTTGGGCAGGACTATTATTTCTGCGGCTGTTAGTGTTTTTGCCTTATAAAACACAGTTAGCCATTGGGCGGCTGCTGGGACGCTTAACCATGCGCTTTTCTCCGTATCGTCGCCATATCGTTGAGGTGAATTTACGCTTATGTTTCCCTGAGCTATCGCCCAACGCGCGAAATAAATTAATGCAAAAGAATTTTTTAGACATTGGTATGGGCACGATGGAAATGGCCATGGCCTGGTGGATGTCCAAGCGCCGTATCCGAAAAATTAAAGTTGACTATGTTAATCAGGATATTATGGATGCCGCAATTGATAGCGGCAAAGGGGTGGTGTTCATCAGTGGTCACTTCACCTGCCTAGAATTAGCAGGGCGTTTGCATGGACGCGACTATAAGGTGAATGGCTTATACCGGCGCCATAAGAACCCTGTGTTTAATTATGTCATGGTGAAACGTCGTAGTCATTATGCCGAGTTGATTGAGCGCCGAGATTTTAGGGCATTTTTGCGCAGTCTTCGGCGTAATATTCCTGTGTGGTATGCGTCAGATCAAGATTATGGGGCTAAACATAGCGTGTTCGCGCCTTTTTTTGGGGTGCCAGCAGCGACGGTTACCGCGCTGTCAAAACTACAACGGATCCACAAACCCATCGTGTTATTAGGGGGTTACTACCGCAAGCCAGATTATTCAGGTTATGATTTTGTTTTAACCCCTATGCCGGAGAGCTTCCCCAGTGGTGATGAAAAAGCTGATGCCATATTGATGAACCGGTTCTTAGAGGACAGTATTCGCCGCAGTCCCGAGCAATATCTCTGGCAGCATCGTCGTTTCAAGACCAGACCAAAAGGTGAGGCAAGGCCTTACAAGAAGAAGCGGGAGTTTTAGCCGACATTCCGCTTTTTCGTTAACTTTTTACCCCTTTCTGCATCAAAAATAGCTCTGCTGCGAAAAGCCGGTTTTAGGTTAGAGATTCGACTATTGTTTCCCGGATTCTTTGCGTCGCAAATGTTCTTGATTAAATGCCAAACGCATTTTGCGGCGCATTTCGGCTTCTTCAAAACGGCGTTTATCGATGTCGGATTCTAAAATGAGCGGGGGAACTTTTGTTGGTTTACCATTATCGTCTACTGCCACCATGGTGAAGTAACTGGTATTGGTGTGACGCTGCTCGCCGGTTTTGACATTTTCGGCGACGACTTTGATGCCAATTTCCATTGATGAGTTGCCAACGTAATTAACCGTGGCTAGGCAGGTTACCAAGTCACCGACATGAATGGGTTCCTTAAAAAACACTCTGTCAACCGATAAGGTCACAATACCTAAGCCACAATAACGACTTGCGCAGGCATAAGCGACTTTATCGAGGAAACTTAACAGAAATCCGCCGTGTACATTGCCACTAAAATTCGTCATGTTCGGCGTCATGATTTCTGCCATGGTGATGGTTTTGTTTTGCTGGTTTTTGCTTTGCATAGGAATTCCTTGTTTCTTATGATTATAGTCAATCTGATGCTATACGTCAGATTGACTATAATTCTTCGTAATTCGGCCCGCCACCGCCTTCGGGTGGTACCCAGTTGATGTTTTGCGTCGGATCTTTAATGTCACAGGTTTTACAGTGGATGCAGTTTTGGGCATTGATTTGTAGGTAAGGTTGTTGCTTGTCATCCAGTTGGATTTCATAGACGGCAGCAGGGCAGTAATAACTCTCGGGGCTAGCAAACACTTCGTAGTTGATATCAATGGCTCGCTTGGGATCACCAAGCTGAAGATGACAGGGCTGGTTTTCTTCATGAAAGGTATTGGTCAAATACACCGACGATAATCTATCGAAGGTTAACACGCCATCGGGTTTTGGGTAATCGATCTTTTGGCAGTCCTTAGCAGGCTTTAGGCTTTTATTGTCAGGGTGATTTTTAAACGTCCATGGTGCACGCCCTCGAAAAATATAAGTATCAATGGCTGAATAAATTAAGCCTAACCACAATCCCCAACGAAATGCGGGGCGAACATTACGGACTCGTTTTAATTCGGGCCAAACCCAGGATTTTTTTAGTGCAGCTTTGTAGAGTAGAGGAGTGGTTAGCTCGTTTTTTTTGATAGCGCTAAAAACAGTCTCAGCTGCAACCATGCCTGATTTCATGGCCGTGTGATTGCCTTTGATTTTGGGGACATTCAAAAAGCCCGCACTGCAACCGATCAATAATCCTCCCGGGAAACTTAACTCAGGAATAGACTGAAATCCACCTTCGTTTAACGCCCTTGCGCCATAGGCGATGCGTTTTGCGCCTTCAAATAATGGCTTAATATGTGGGTGGGTCTTAAAGCGTTGCATTTCTTGAAAGGGGCTCAAATAAGGGTTTTGATAATCCAGGCCCACGACAAAGCCCACAGCGACCTTGTTGTCATTCATCTGATAAATAAAACTGCCGCCATAGGTATGATTATCCAGAGGCCAGCCGATGGTATGGATGACTTTACCGGGTTGGTAATGTTCGTTATTTACTTCCCACACTTCTTTGATACCAAGCCCATAGGTTTGTGGTTCGGCATTGCGGGCTAGGTTAAATTTCTCAACTAATATCTTTGTGAGTGATCCCCGACAGCCTTCAGCGAACAGGGTTTGCTTGGCATGGAGTTCGATCCCTGGTTGATAGCGTTCAGTGTGTTGGCCATGTTTATCAATTCCCATATCACCAGTGGCAACTCCGATAACACCGCCATTATCATCATACAGCACCTCAGTAGCCGCAAATCCTGGGAAAATTTCAACGCCTAGCTGTTGTGCTTGCTCACTCAACCAGCGACACAGTTTAGCGAGGCTGATGATGAAGTTGCCTTGGTTGCACATAGGTTTAGGGGTAGGGAGGCGGGTTGCCTTATTGGCGGACAATAGTAAAAATTCATCACTCGTGACAGGTGTATCCAACGGGGCGTCCAAATCTTGCCAATTAGGAAACAATTCAGCCAATGCCCGAGGTTCTAGCACCGCACCTGATAAAATATGACCGCCCACATTAGCGGCTTTGTCCAGTACACAAACAGATAATTCAGAGTTAGCAGCATTGGCTAACTGTTTCAGACGAATTGCAGCACTTAAGCCCGCTGGCCCTGCGCCAACAATGACCACGTCAAATGGGATGGATTCTCGTTGCACGATATACTCCTCAATAGAGGTTTCATCTTGACCTCGAATCCATTTAAGGTCAAGATGGCCTGCCTAGTAAGAGGAGTGTTATGAAAGCATTAGTGGCAATCAAACGAGTGATCGACCCCTACGTTAAGATCCGCGTCAAGGCGGATGGTTCAGGTGTTGAGACGACTAATGTCAAAATGGCCATCAATCCTTTTTGTGAAATTGCTATCGAAGAAGCTATGCGCTTGAAAGAGGCTGGTATTGTCACGGAAGTGGTACTAGTTTCCCTGGGGGATGCTATCGTGCAAGAGACTTTGCGAGCTGGTCTTGCCTTGGGTGCTGACAGAGCGGTCCATATTGAGACAGACGTTTCTCCAGAACCACTGACGGTTGCCAAAACATTAGCTGAGCTCTGCCAGCGTGAAGCGCCTGGCGTGGTGATCTTAGGCAAACAATCCATTGATGGGGACAATAACCAAACGGGTCAAATGTTGTCAGCATTGCTGAGTTGGCCCCAGGCTACTTTTGCTTCTACAATTACGATCTCCGAACAAACCGCGACTGTAACCCGTGAAATCGATGGTGGTCTTGAAACTTTGAGTGTGGATTTGCCTGCAGTCATCACCACGGATCTGCGTTTGAATCAACCCCGTTATGCTTCACTGCCGAATATCATGAAGGCCAAGAGCAAACCTTTACAAACCCTAACCCTCAGCGAACTCGGTATTGATGCCAAGCAGCACACGATGGTGGAAGTTATCGAGCCACCACCGACACGACAGGCAGGAGTCATGGTTGAGTCTGTCAGTGAACTGGTGGACAAGCTACGCAATGAAGCGCAGGTGTTATCATGAAAGTGCTCATTATCGCGGAACATGACCATCAACAGCTGGCTGAAAGCACAGCCCATGTGGTGACGGCCGCCAAGCAACTATCTGACGATGTCACCGTATTGGTTGCTGGCTCACAGTGCCAAGGAGTTGCGGAACAGGCTGCAGCTAGCGTTGGCGTTAAGCAGGTACTCGTAGCAGATAATTCCGCCTATGCACATCAACTGGCTGAGAATACGGCTGAGCTAATATACAGTATTGCTGAGTCTTATGACTACCTATTAGCGCCGGCCAGTACTTTCGGCAAAAACCTGATGCCCCGGGTGGCAGCGTTATTGGATGTGGGGCAATTATCCGATGTGATTGCGATCCTTGATAAGGACCGTTTTAAACGCCCCATCTATGCTGGCAATGCTATTGCCACCGTGAAATCACTCGACAGCAAAAAAGTGATAACAATCCGCCCTACGGCATTTGCCGCCGAAAAACAACAGCAAACGCCTGTGGCCATTGAACCAGTGATGGCAGTTTATGAAGCCCCAGCAACCCGCTTCGTCGAACACAGTATGACAGCGTCCGAACGCCCCGAGCTTACCAGTGCCAACGTGGTCGTCTCTGGCGGTCGCGGTGTGGGCAGTGCGGAGAACTTTGTTTTAATCGAAAAACTCGCGGATTGTTTAGGTGCTGCGGTAGGGGCTACCCGTGCAGTGGTGGATGCGGGTTTTGTGCCAAATGATTATCAAGTTGGCCAAACAGGCAAGATTGTCGCACCAGAGTTATACATTGCGGTCGGTATCTCTGGCGCCATTCAGCACATCGCCGGCATGAAAGACAGCAAAGTTATCGTTGCCATCAATAAAGATCCGGATGCGCCGATATTTAGTGTGGCAGATTATGGTTTAGTCGGGGATTTGTTTGATATCGTACCAGAATTACAAAATGCATTAACAAAATAGGAGTTATCCATGTTAGTAGGTTTACCCAAAGAAATTAAAAATCAAGAATATCGAGTTGGCATGGTGCCTGCAATTGTTAGAGAGCTTGTCAAAGATGGTCATGAAGTGTTGGTTGAAACCAACGCCGGTAGTGGTATTGGTATTAGTGATGAAGACTATGAAAATGCAGGTGCATTGGTGGTTGATACCGCAGAAGAAGTTTTTGCGCGCAGTGATATGATCGTCAAGGTCAAAGAGCCCCAGCCCAACGAGTGCAAAATGCTGCGAGAAGGGCAGGTGTTATTTACCTATTTACATTTAGCCCCTGATCCTGAACAAGCTAAATTATTACTCGCATCGGGTTGTACAGCCATTGCCTACGAAACAGTAACGGATAGACACGGGACGTTGCCTCTGTTATCACCAATGAGTGAAGTGGCAGGACGCTTATCCATTCAAGCGGGCGCCCACTGTCTCGAAAAGCCCCAAGGTGGTAGTGGGGTATTGTTAGGCGGTGTGCCTGGCGTGTCACCGTCTAATGTTGTCGTTATTGGCGGTGGTGTTGTCGGCACCAATGCTATTCGAATGGCAATGGGTAAAGAAGCCCATGTGACCGTATTGGATAAATCACTGTATCGCCTGAAAGAATTAGATTTTCAATTTGGCTCTAAGCTCAATACTATTTTCGCGACAGAAGAGACTATCGAAGAATATGTACATGATGCTGATTTGGTGGTTGGTGCAGTGCTGGTTCCTGGTGCTGCTGCGCCAAAATTAGTGAACCGCAATATGCTCAAGCAAATGCGTCCAGGCTCAGTCGTGGTTGATGTCGCTATCGACCAAGGTGGCTGTTTTGATACAAGTCGACCGACAACTCATACGGAGCCGACGTTTATTGAAGAGAACATTGTACATTACTGTGTTGCCAACATGCCGGGTGCAGTGCCGCGTACAGCAACGTTTGCCTTGAATAATGCTACGTATCCATTCATCCTAGCGCTGGCGAACCATGGTTACCAGGCAGCATTATTGGCCGATCACCATTTAATGAATGGCTTGAATGTGCATCAAGGGTATTTGACCTATGATGCGGTGGCAAGGGACTTAGGTCTTCCATACAAAGATGCCAAAGAAATGCTAACGACGGTGGTGTGATGCGCTGGCTGAGCGGTTTTATTTGTTGTTGCTTAGCCTGGTCTTGCGTTGCTGGTCCAGTTGCGCTTTATGGTCATCGTGGTGCGGCAGGCTTAGCGCCTGAGAACACCCTTCCTGCTTATGACACTGCGTTGCGCTTAGGGGTAGATGTGGTGGATATGGATGTGGGTATGACCAAAGATGGGGTTGTGGTGGTGAGTCATGATTTAGCCTTGAATCCAGCCTTTACTACTGATCCTGAGGGTATGCCGGTACCAGCGGATAAACTCTATATCAAGGATTTAACCTTTGCTGAGTTGCAACGTTATGATGTGGGTACGCTAAACAAAAGCACGGAATATGCGAAGCAATTTCCCAATCAAATTGCTATTCCCAATACTCATATTCCTCGTCTTGAAGCTGTTATCGACTATGTTAACAAACGCAGCAATGGTAAGGTGCGTTTTCAGATCGAGCTTAAAACAGATCCGAGTCAACCGGATGCGACGGTTAGCCCAGAACAATTAGCTAAAGCAGTCGTCGATGTGGTGCAACAGACTGGGGTTGCAGATAAGGTTGAAATTCATTCTTTTGATTGGCGCGGTTTGCAGGCCATTAAACAATTAGATCCCAGTATTAAATTGTCCTATTTAACAGACTTCACTTGGTACAATGGGATCTTGGCGCAGGATCCAAAGCAAGCGGCTCTTTGGTATGCAGGACATAAGGTTGATACTGATCCAAAAACCACGCTCAAGCTTATTAAACAATTAGGCGGCAACGTTTGGTGTGCTAACTATGAAGACATTACCCCTGCGCTGGTTAAACAAGCCCATGACTTAGGTCTTGAAGTGGTGGTGTGGAGTGTGGATGCTGTGCCCGATATGGTACGGATGAGTGATGCTAAGGTGGATGGTATTATCACGAATCGGCCTGATGTGTTACGGGGCGTGATGGCAGTTAGAAAGGAGCCGCTGTCCAAAGCCTATTGAAGCTTTTTATTAAACGTCTCAACATCTAACGCATTTTCACTTTTGCCAATAATGGTTGAAATGGCAGCATCGCCGGTGATGTTGACAGCGGTGCGGACCATATCGAGTATTCTATCGACACCAATGATTAAACCAATGCCTTCGGCCGGTAAACCCACCTGACGTAATACCATGATCAAGGTAATTAATCCCACACTCGGGACACCAGCAGTACCAATAGAGGCAACTGTGGCAGTAAGCACCACCATCAAGTAGCCGCCGATACCAATATGCAGATTATAGGCATGAGCGATAAACACAGTAGCCACACCTTGCATAATGGCAGTACCGTCCATGTTGATGGTTGCTCCTAAGGGCACGATAAACGATGCGACAGAATTTTTAACCCCCAGTTTACGTTCTACGGTTTCGAGGGTGACGGGGATGGAGACATTAGAGCTTGAGGTACTGAAGGCAAACATCATTGCAGAACCCATCTTGCGAAAGAATCGTAGTGGGTTAAGGCCTGTGAAGATTTTTAGTAAAATACTATTGGTTAATATTACGTGAATAACCAGTACTACCAATACGGTCATAAAGTACCCGAGTAAATCATCAATAACGCCAAAACCCATTTTGGCAAATAGCCGACCAATCAAACAAAATACCCCATAGGGAGCGGCTTTGATTATCAGCATTACTAATTCCATGACAACTTCATTAGCATCCGCAAAAAAGTCCCGCAGCCGCCGGCCGGGCTCTTTGGCAAACGAAATTGACGTGCCCAGTAGCAGGGCAAAGACAATAATTTGTATCATATTCCCCTCCGACATCGCCGCAATTGGATTGCTGGGGAAGAAATCAAGCACAACTTCTTTAAATGAGGGGGCCGCTTCCGTCACTGCTGCTTGCTCAGCGGCTAAATTCATTCCATGACCAATATTGAGAAAACTGGCAATGGCCAAACCGAGGCTAATGGCAATGGCTGTGGTAAGAATGTACAGCAAGATGGCTTTCGCGCCGACACGCCCTAGGGCCTTTGGGTTGGCAAGACTGGTTACCCCAGTGACGAGAGAGACGAAGACCACCGGGACGACACACATTTTCATCACATCAATGAAGATCAGCCCGCCAATATCCAGTAAACCATCGGTGACATAGGTAGTGATAAAGGCAGAATCTGGCGCAAAATTGATCGCGGTGCCGATAATGGCGCCGAGGAGCATGGCAATTAAAATTTGCGCGGTGAGGCTGAGTTTTTTGTCGGGCATAGCAACGTCCTTTTAGCGAGCATGATTACTCATCTTAAAGGACAGTGTGATTGAAATCCAGCAATTCCCTATTTGTAGGGCGACGGCGTTGGTAATTGGGTGGGGTCGGGGATTTGGCCCGGGCCAGGAGGTGGTGATTTGGGCTCAGGCTTCGTTTCATGGTCGCTGCTGTTCTTCTGGGCTAGTGATACTTCTACTATACTGGCTGACTCAAACGCTTCAGCCGTCTCCATCACTTCGACTGCGGCAGTGAAGACATTCTCAATGCCGGCATCTGCGGCTGCGCCTTGGGGGGTATTTTCTCGGGTATGGTTGTGAACAGTGAGTTTACCGTCTTGTTCGGCGTCAATGATGGCAGCAGTGGCAATATAGCCTTTAGCGTTCGTATCCATGCCGAGACCTCGAGCGATTACGGCAAAAGAGCCGTTATCCTCTTGATTTTCATGGGATTTTTCTTCCTGCTTGGGGGATGGCTGGGGTTGCTCTTCAGCCAATTCGCGCATCCGTTCTCGTTTAGATTTACCTGCCATGAGTGTCCTGCCTGGTTAATAATTGGTTAGTCATAGGTGGAGTATAGTGAAATAGTCTGAATGTTTCCTTAAACCAGGCTTAACTCGCGCAAGTTATCTCTGAAAAAAACCGCAGAGATGGCTTACCTAAACGGCTTTACCCAGCAAAAAGTCCCGAATTGCCTCAGCAATGGTTTCATCAGCATAGAATGCATCATGACCGTAAGGGGAATTATGCTCCAAAAATGACACATCCACGCCATTGGCCTTGAGCTTGGCATAGAGCTCTTGTTGTTGTTCAGGGGGGAAGAGTAGATCAGAGTTCACAGAGACGATGAGGCACTGGGCGCTAACCCGTTTGAACGGTTCATCACTGTCTTGATAGCCCTGACAGACATCAAATTCATCCATGGCATCAATCAAGCGAATATAAGCGTTAACATCAAATTTATTCGCAAATTTCTCGGCATTGTAATTTAAGTAATTGGTCAAATCGTCTTTTTCCCGAAAGCGGCTATTTAACTCATCGGGGTGGCGATAGCTCAACAAGCCGAATTTGCGCATGGTGGTGAAGGCTTTAGTGGGTGGCTCATCATAATAACCCTCATTCCAGTTTGGATCTAAGCGGATAATTTCTTTTTGTACCCGGTGAGTGGCAATGCTTAATGGATAAGCACGATAACAAGATGATACGGATATTAGTCGTTCAACATCTGTTGGGAACTTTATGGTATAAGCGAGGCTCAGCATTGCCCCCATGGAATTACCAACAATGGCGTAGAGTTTGTTCAGTCCCAAATGTTCAAGTAATTGCTGCTGGGAATTCACCATGTCATTGATGGTGATGGAGGGAAAGTCTTGTTGGTAGGCTTTGTCGGTTTCAGGATTATGGCTGATAGGACTCGAAGAGCCAAAACAACTACCGAGGTTATTGATGCAAATGACGTAATACTTATCGGTATCGATAGATTTGCCGGGACCGACGATGGCTTCCCACCAACCTTTACTGGGATCCTTGTCATGGGAAGCAATGTGGCTACCGCTGGACAGAGCATGGTGAATCAAGATGACATTATCTTTGGCGGGCGTTAATTCGCCGTAGGTCTCATAGACCAATTCTAAGGGTTGGATAAAACTACCGTGCTCGCAGGCAAAGGGAGTATCGCTGGTGTATTTAAATTTACCGTCGTCTAATTCAGTAACTGTATTCATCGATGGTCTCGCAAATAGGAAGCATTCTATAGTTTCGCTTCGTCAAAGTCTAATGGGGGCCGTCTAGATAGCCACGCCAGCTAAGCTGGAAATTCCCATTGCGCGAGACGTTAAACGGAGGCCGCTAGTATTTGTTGAAATAAGGTATACACTACAAGTAAGGGCCAATAGGAGATGCAATGTCAGTTTCAGCGCAGTTTGAATTACCGCCTGGCCGTCTGCTGGGGAGGCACTACCGTGTGATAGAATTTTTAGGGCACGGCTGGGAAGGTGAGGTCTACAAAGTCGAGGAGACTGCCACGGGTATTATTCGTGCCGCTAAATTATTCTACAAAAACCGCTATGAATTCAAACAACGTACCCCCATAAGTTACGCCAAAAAACTCTATAAGCTCAGGGCTTGCCCCATTGTCATTCAATATCACCACCAGGATATTGTTTCTGTAAAAGGCGAAACTATCGACTTTTTGGTGTCGGATTTAGCGGATGGTGAGGTATTATCGGATTATATTGCTGAACAACCGCAACGGCGTATACAGCCCTTCGAGGCGCTGCATTTGTTCTATGCCATTGTCCAAGGCGTTGAGCATATTCACTTCTTGGGAGAGTATCATGGCGATATCCACGCAGATAATATCATGGTGCAACGCAAAGGCTTGCATTTTGACGTTAAGCTGATTGACTTGCGTCATTTAGGTCGGCCAAGCAGACAGCAAATTCAACATGATGTTTATGACCTGATAGCGTTATTTTATCAAATGATCGGTGGCTTAAAATATTATCATCGTATGCCAGAAAATATCAAAGCTATTATCCTAGGTCGTAAACAGTCCCTGATTAACAAACATTTCAAGATGGCAGGTCATCTGCGCCTATTTATGGAAAACCTTGAATGGTAAGCTAACAATCATCGTTGTAATCATCAAGATAATCCGCCAGCATGTTCCGTAGTTTTTTGCTTTCAAGCAACTCTTCAATACGCCGCCGCTTGGCGAGGGGATCCAGTTTCAGCATTGTATCCGCTTCAACAAAGTTATCGTTTATATCGTCGGTCAATAGCGCGTCATCAAAGTCATCCACTTGATAGATTTCATGTGTTGCCATTATTGTTATCCTCTGGTTATCAATAGGGGCATTGTTAGTGGCTACTGCTATAGATGCCGTCTGTAGACAACGGCATTGACGTCGTTGGCCACTATTTTTTGCTATATAGCGCAATTTTAGCAGGCTGTAAATCTTTTTTTGCTTGGCAATGAAAATTATCTGAGTCCGGCTAGTTTGTGATACCACTGCGGCAAATGCCAACGCTGATGGGCAAGGTAATCAATAGAGAGTTTTCCGGCCCCTGTGACGGCGAAGACGAGGGTAAAGACTATCCATAGGGTGGGGTACTCCCAACCACCACCCGGGTTGGCCCAAATATAGCCTAAGGTAAAGTGGGCGCCGAGATAAGTGGCGATGAATAAGTACAGTGCTGTACATATTGCCCCTAGACGAGTCAATAAGCCTAAACCGATAGCGATAGCACCGGCAATTTCACAGACACCTGCCAAGGCGACGAAGAATTCAGGCATAGGCACGCCAAGGGTGACAAAGGCGCTGACATCTTGCATAAAAGGCTCGGGGCCAGCTAATAATTTTTCGCTACCATGGGCCATTAAATTAAAGCCTAAGTAGAGCCGGATAAAGGTCATGACGCCTGCCCAGATAGAATAAACCTCTTTATGCTGGGATAAATACACGAGCAAGGCAATGAACAGCAGTAATAACTGTACGCCAGCTAAACACACCACGGGCACAATGTCATGGATGCCAGCGATGCGCAGCGTAGTCACTACCATTAATCCCGAGACCAACAAGCCCAGTTCATGGTGCCTCAAGGCGAGTAGTAAGGATACACTGGATAAGATTAGGAAGCCCGTAAGAGAGGTTAGCAGCCAGGTTTGCTCAGCCCAACTGAAGGGATTTAAGAATAACCCAATGATAATGTTTACCAGGGATAAACATAACGCAAAACTAATTAGGACTGGAAGCCATTTTTTGCCCATAATTACACCTATGTATTAGGTATAATTATAGCCAATCGTGATTTTAACGAGCTAAGTGAACCTTAATCGAGCTAACTGCCGCTGAATGCTCCGGTGATAAAACCACCTGCTGCGATAACTCGTTCGGCAGCAGATTGATTACTGTTGGACTGGGCCTGGGCAATGCTGACAGATTGGTGAGAATCATCGTGAGTGTGGGTTGTGGCTAACTGTTCGGTATCTTGCTCTGGTAGGGCACAACCGCTGAAGGTCAGCACAGTGAAGATTAAGGTAATTGCCAAACTGCCACGTTTCATCGTCGGTTCCATACTATCGTCTCCTTACCATCGACCACGAGTCCAAAGATTTTTCTATCATACGGCTTGTGGGGGGCAGGTGCAAGGGGTAGGGCTTAACAGTAGTAAGTTACATTACATACTGCGTATGTCGGTTGACAGCCGAATTTCAGGATATGCAATGTAACTTCTGAACAGCAATTCCCGCTAAAAGCGGGGAATTGCTTCCCAAGTACTATCGCCAGCGCGGCCAAGCCGCACGTATGGCGACCAAAGGGGGAAAATCGCGATTTCCCCCTTTGGAAACCCCCATCGCGAGATGTTCAGCCTGTCACCCGAGGTTCGCAGAACATAGGGGGGCGGGAGCCGCTGACTCCTGAATGTATACTATCGCTATAACACCATCTCTCTCACCTCACCGTCGATGACTAATTTGCCTGAGGTGAGTGACTGGATGGTTTCAATCTCAACGCCAGGGGCGCGTTCACGCAAGTGAAATGCACCATCATAGATCTCTAGTACGGCTAAGTCGGTGACGACTTTGTTGATGCAATTCACTCCAGTTAAGGGTAAGGTGCATTTATCGAGTAATTTGGACTCGCCTTGTTTGTTGGCGTGGGCCATGGCAACCACAATATTACGGGCGCCGGCGACTAAATCCATAGCGCCCCCCATGCCTTTGACTAATTTGCCGGGAATCATATAAGACGCGATATCGCCGTTCACATCCACCTCAAAGGCACCAAGCACGGTCAAGTCCACATGGCCACCTCTAATCATGGCAAAACTTTCAGCGGATGAAAAAAACGCTGCACCAGTTGCGGTGGTGACGGTTTCTTTGCCGGCATTAATCAAATCAGGATCAACCGCGTCCTCTGTTGGATATGGTCCCATGCCCAGCAGACCGTTCTCAGATTGCAACATCACATTGACGCCGGTTGGGATATAGTTAGCGACTAAAGTCGGGATACCGATGCCCAAATTGACATAATAACCGTCTTGTAATTCTTGGGCGATACGTTGGGCAATTTGTTCGCGGGTTAACGCCATAATTAACTCCTCACAGTGCGACGCTCAATGCGTTTTTCAAAGTTACCTTGAATGACCCGTTGTACATAAATACCGGGAGTGTGGATGTGGTCAGGATCTAATTCACCGGCTTCGACGATTTCTTCCACTTCGGCGACCGTGATCTTACCGGCAGTGGCCATCATTGGATTAAAATTTTGGGTAGTTTTGCGATAGATTAAATTACCCATAGTGTCGGCCTTCCAAGCTTTGACTAAGGCAAAGTCCGCAGTGAGGGCAGTTTCCATAATATAGGGCCTGCCATCAAACTCCCGTACTTCTTTGTCATCACCCACGGGGGTGCCGTAGCCCGTGGCAGTATAGAATGCTGGGATGCCAGCACCGCCAGCACGAATTTTTTCGGCTAAACTGCCTTGGGGGGTGAGAATGACGTCCATTTCACCGCTGATAGAGAGCTCTTCAAATAAGGCATTTTCGCCAACATAAGAAGCAATCATGGTGCTGATTTGGCGTTTTTCTAGCAAAATACCTAACCCAAAACCATCCACACCGGCATTGTTAGAGATACAGGTAAGACCCGTCACTCCCATATCATGAACCCGTTGAATTAAGCCCTCTGGGATCCCGCATAGGCCAAAGCCACCGACCATCAGGGTCATATTATTGTCCAAACCGGCCAGGGCCGCGTTATAGTCATTGACAACTTTATTGAAACCGCTCACTTGTTACCTCGCTGGTTTTCTCCAAGAGCTATATGGTACATTATAGAACTTCTGATGAAATTGATAGGGCCATTAATTGGGCATGTTTAAACCAACGTCATTTTTTATTGGCCTGCGTTACACGCGCGCCAAACGGCGCAGTTTCTTTGTGTCATTTATTTCTCTCGTGTCTATGTTGGGCATTGCGTTTGGGGTGATGGTACTCATCACCGTGCTGTCAGTCATGAATGGCTTTGATGAACAAATTCGTAATCGCGTGTTTGGCATGGCCATGCAAGTGGGGGTTGGGACTTTTGATAACAACCTTACAGATTGGCAGGCGCTGGATAAACGCTTGCAACAAATGCCAGAGGTAGAAGAAACCGCACCCTATGTCGCTAATCAAGTGATGTTAACTGCCATGGGACAAGTGCATCCGTCGATGTTGTTTGGCATTGAACCTGAGCGAGAGGCTAACGTCTCAGTACTCGACAAAAGTATGGTGCAGGGCAGTGTGAATGCGCTAAAACCTGGTAGCTTTGGTATTGTGATGGGGCAAGAGCTAGCTGCTAGTTTGGGCTTGATGGTGGGAGACAAAGTCACGGTAGTAACACCCCAAGGTGCAGTGTCACCGGTGGGCTTTATTCCACGCTTTAAGCGTTTTACCGTGGTGGGAATTTTCAACGTTGGCAAGGGTTTTGGTTTTGATAATGTGTATTCATTTATTAGCATGAAAGATGCGCAAACTTTATTCCAAAAAGGCGATGCGATTACTGCGGTGCGTTTGAAGCTTAAAGATCTATACCAAGCACCCAATGTCTCACAACAATTACGGGAGATGTTGCCTGCCAGTTATCTTATTAGTGATTGGACGGAACAATACGGCGCGTTTCTTGAAGCAGTCAGTCTCGAGAAAACCATGATGCTAATTATTCTCTCCCTGATAGTGTTGATTGCGGCATTTAATTTGATCTCAAGTTTGGTGATGGTAGTGAACGAAAAGAACGCTGATATTGCTATTTTACGCACCATCGGCGCTAAACCCAGAACTATCATGGGTATTTTTATGGTGCAGGGTATGGTGATTGGTATCGTAGGAACTATTCTAGGGTTAGTCTTGGGTATTGCCTTAGCACTCAATGTCACGACTATTGTCTCGGCCTTACAAGATTTATTGCACGTGCAATTATTGTCGTCCAGTGTGTATTTTGTTGATTACTTACCGTCGCGAATTGAAATGGGTGACGTGGTAACCACCTGCTCGATTGCCTTGGTGTTGAGTTTAGTGGCGACTATCATCCCTGCCTGGATGGGCTCCAAAGTGCGGCCAGTGGAGGCACTGCGTTATGAATGATGTCACTCATGGTTTTGCACTGCAGTGCCAGCACATTGCCAAGACTTATCATGATGGCAAGCTTGAGGTGCCGGTACTGAACGATGTCGACTTTGCCGTTAAACCAGGTGAGCAGTTAGCTATCGTTGGTGCGTCGGGGGAAGGTAAGAGTACTTTGTTGCATGTGTTGGGTGGTTTAGATAAACCATCCAAGGGCAGTGTCTTAGTGGATGGGGTTGATGTTAATCGCCTATCGGAGAAAAAACGCTGCCGTTTTCGCAATCAGAAGCTTGGTTTTGTTTATCAATTGCATCATCTTTTGTTCGAGTTTAGTGTCCTTGAAAATGTCGCTATGCCCGTCTTGTTGGGACAGGGGGATGTAAGCGCTGCTATCGAAGCAGCAACTCAAGTGTTGGACAAAGTCGGTTTAAGTCATCGTCTCGAACACAAAATCAGTGAAATTTCCGGTGGTGAGCGACAACGGGCAGCCATTGCTCGCGCGTTGGTGAATAATCCCAGTTGTGTATTAGCAGATGAACCGACGGGGAATCTTGATCATCGTACTGCTGACAAAGTCTATGATACGTTTCTTGAACTTAACCGCGAATACAATACCAGCATCATTATCGTTACCCATGACCCGCGTTTGGCCCAACGTATGGATAGAGTGCTAATTCTTGAAGGCGGTACCTTAATTGAAGCTTAACGCAATTAAAGCCGGCTTTTCGCACCAGTCTCTTTTTTGTTGCTGTCTTTGCGTTTAAAGAATAGTCTGCGGTGGCGTTCTTTACGGTGTTTCATGGCGCGAATGACCCAGAGGCGCCAGAACAATAGTATAAACCCATAGCCTATCAGGGCTGCAATAATCCCACAAATCACTGATCCTAGTAGGAGAGGTTCCCAGATGCGCAGAAACTTCGTCTCTAGCCAATGTAAAGATAATTCCATATGAAAAGGCTCATGGGGAATACGTAAAATTGTCGTGCCGACTTTGTAGCAGAAGAAAAATATCGGCGGCATGGTAAAAGGATTGGTTATCCAGACCAAACACACCGAGATAGGCAAGTTACCGCGCCATAAGATAGCCAGGGCTGCAGCAACGACCATTTGAAATGGGATCGGCAGGAAGGCCGTAAACAAACCGATGGCAAATGCTCGAGCTACACTGTGGCGGTTCATATGCCAGAGGTTTTCATTGTGCAAAATTGTACCGAACATTTGTAAATATTTATGTTCGCGAATCAACTTGGGATCAGGCAAAAAACGTTTAAAGATATGTTTTGGCATTCGCATCCTTTATGTGTTTGTATATAATAATCCAATGATTGGATTTGTTATATGTTTTTTTATCGGCAGTTTGACCTTATTGCTATCAAGTACGGTGCCAATTTGGTTAATGGTTTGCCTCGTTGCGTCCATTGTTGCCTTTAGTCATTTTGCCCTGACACCACGTTGCCAACGTTATAGCCTGTGGTGTCTCGCTGGCTGTTGTTGGATAGGCTTGTATAGCAATTTTTTTGCGCCTTGGCAATTGCCAGAAGAGTGGATAGGAAAAAATTTATCCGTGCAAGGGGTGGTGTCATCAGTGCCATTGCGAAGTGATGAGGCTCAACGGTTTGAATTGAGAACAAATCAACTGTGTTTTAAAGCCCACTGCGTTAAACGCCGTGCACGTTTGCGCTTGAGTTGGTATCGAGCGCCGGATGTGAAATTACGGGCAGGGGATGAGTGGCAGTTAACGGTACGGGTAAAACCACCCCATGGTTATGGTAATCCGGGGAGTTATCCAGTGGAGCAGGCGGCATTAGCACAAAAAATCTCTGCTCACGGCTATGTGGTTGCTAAACAAGCTCATCGATTCGTCTCGCATCGCTGGTATCGACATCCGGTTAATCAACTGCGGCAGCGATTGTATCAGCGTATATCGGCAAGCAAATTACCTTATAGCGCAATGATAACGGCGTTGAGTTTAGGCTTGCGCAGTGGGTTTGATAATCAACAGTGGCAAGTGTTGCAAAATACTGGGACGAATCATCTATTGGCTATTTCAGGTTTGCACATTGGGTTGGTAGCAGGGTTATTTTATAGCTTAGTGAGTGTGTTATGGCGCTTAAGTGCGCGAGCTTGTGATGTGATGGCGACGCCTCGGATTGCTGCCATGGCGGCCGTCATTGCTGCGGGTAGTTATAGTTTGTTGGCGGGATTCACGCTAGCAACGGAGCGTGCGTTTATCATGGTGGCAGTTTTCGCTTGCGCACGGTTTTTTGTTCGCAGTCATAACGTCTGGCAGAGTTACTGTTTGGCGCTATTTATTTGTCTGTTGCTGAATCCATTTGCATTATTGACTGCAGGGTTTTGGTTATCATTCTCAGCAGTGGCGGTGTTACTGTTAGGCTTTGCTAATCGCGTCGGGACAATGCCTAGATGGAAAAGTCTATTGCAGGCGCAATTGCTGGTGTTGATAGGCTTGTTGCCCATTACGTTATTTTATTTTCAGCAATTCTCCATAATCAGTATCGTGGCAAATAGCGTAGCGATCCCATGGGTAGGGTTTGTTATTGTGCCTTTGAGCTTATTGGCCAGTATTGTCAGTTTTAGTCATACTTTGGGTGGCGTATTACTATGGTTTGCTAATACTAATCTTACCGCACTGTGGTGGCTGTTAGCGAAACTCAGTGCAATGCCCCACAGTGTTTGGCACCACGGTATAGCATCGCCATGGACTTTACCTTTGGGAGTAATAGGGGTAGGGTTATTGCTGTTACCTAGAGGAGTACCAGGAAAATGGCTAGGGTTACTGTGGTTGTTACCGGTATTATTTTACCGTGGCGAAACCGTTGCGCCAAATAGTTTTAAACTAACAATGTTAGATGTGGGGCAGGGGCTGAGTGTGATTATCCGTACAAGCAACCACGTATTAGTCTATGACACAGGACGTAGTTTTCCTAGCGGTACTGATTTGGGCAAACAAGTGGTGGTGCCGTATCTACGCACGCAAAATATTCACAAACTCGATAAGATAGTCATTAGTCACGGGGATAATGATCATAGTGGTGGTTTGCAGAGTGTCATGCAAGCCTATCCTCACACGGAGGTTGTTAGCAGCGCGCCAAAGAAACTCAAGGTTACTGGCGTTAATCAATGCTTAGCAGGACAGCAGTGGCAGTGGGATGGCGTGATATTTGAGTTCTTATATCCGACGGAGTCTACTTTAGGCCGTAATAATGATAGCTCTTGCGTCTTGAAAATATCAGCCGGGAAATACAGCGCCTTGCTTCCTGGTGATATAGAACATTATGGCGAAAACTACCTTGTGCATCATGTTGCAAATCTCAAGAGCAATATTTTGATAGCCCCCCATCACGGTAGCAGTACGTCCTCGACAGAAACATTTCTACAAGCAGTTCAACCTCAGTACGGCTTGATTTCTGCCGGGTTTTATAACCGCTATCATTTTCCTCGAGCAGATGTTATTGAGCGCTATGCAAGGCAAGGCTCTATTATTCTTAATACAGGGAATAGTGGTATGGTTACAGCGGTAATGGATCCCCAAAACGGTATAAGCAACCTTCAAGGCTTTGTCGGTCACTAACGTTTGGAAGGTTGACGATTCATCAGAATAACGTAAAATTGGCATCAATATTAACAATATTGTTCAATAACTATAGGAATTTACGATGAGTTACCCTAATCTACCTAATGAGCTCAACTCGGACGCCGGAGCAGCTACTATTAAAGAGACTTTTGAAATCGCGGCGTCTGCTGTTGACAACTTACCTGAGGGTGCGAAAAACAATTTTGATGAATTTTTGACTTGGCTTGAAGACAACAAAGCTCAATTTATACAAAACTCAAGTGCGGCTTGTATATTCATCTGCCTCTGTAATGATAGGAAAGTAGATCCAAAGATAATTTTTCATCTTATAAAACAATATCTTTTAAACAATCCGATGCATGATGAGGTTATGAAGGAATTCCTTAATATAATAAAAAATCAAGGCGTTGACAACAAGCCTCTTAAGTCAATGCTTGAACAAAGTGAGTTGTTAACGGATGTTGGCAAGCATTTAATTGAACGTCTTGTCAATCTAGACCCAATGCTAATAGATACAATGCTAATAGATATGTTTGTGGATGTTGTAAGAGAATGTCTGACAATATCTTTTACGCTCATGAGGTCAACTAAAGACTACCCTGGCGAGTATACTCAGGAATCAGTTTTTGAGATTATTAATAGATTAAGACTTCAATTATTCAACACCTATAAGGCTTTTGATACTGACAGTGAAAGTATTGAGTCAAAGTTTTTTTATCATAACTTCTATTTAATCTCATCAGGATATCATATTATTCGCCGAGATTGGCAATCAATGGTGAAGCAATTTAAAAAGATTTGTAGTCTAAGGAGCGCCCTTGAGGGGAAGTTGTCCTCTGTGAACCAGGATGCATTTAGAAATTCTGTCTTTCAGTTGTTTCACTTATCGAGTATACTAATGACTGGACCCGACAAAGATCTGGAGGCTGCAGCTAAGCTTATTTTAGCCTATCCATTTGCTGCTGCAAACGATGACGATTTTTATTGTCCAGACCTCCCATATCTCGAGAAGGCGATAATTCATATAAATTCCCTTATAAACGAGCTCGAAGCATCAGGTAACAGAAGACTGGTAAAAGGGCTGCGCAAAGCCGTGCAAGCATTGTCGGATCTTCTCGACGGCAACAAGCCAAAATCACAGCAGTTAACATTAGCACCATTGATGGAGCACAATGAGCAGGGTCGTATGATAAGCGACAAAAAAGATAGGCTAGAAAAAATAAACTCTAAGATTACAAAATTCTTGCTAGAGAATATAGATTCTCCTAATGTTGTCTTTGAAAGAAAATTCAATAAAAAAAGCATCCAAAATCATTGGAATAAAAGCACTAGTAATCATTTTGAAATAATTATTGCTGCGTTGCATTGCAACCCACTTAATGCATTTTATCTGTTTCGCAAAGCAAAGAGCATTGTGCTGGCTAAAAAACAACATATACTTCGACAAGTAATTCATAGATTACAAGCGAAACTAAGGCTTAATGTATCTTCAGCATATGACAAGGTGTTAAATATCCAGTTGATTGACGAATTGATCAAATATTTAGGTAATCAGGCAACAAGAAGTGATGAGCATATTGTTGCACTCGTGAATGCTTTAGCGAATGCCATGGTCCATGATACTGAGATAGAACTATTAATGCTATTTGTAGAAAAAGCGAATATCTTGTTAAGCTATCTAAGCATTGATAAAGACCTCATTCACAAAATTGAGGCCGGGTTTATTTATAAGTTGGCTAAAATTGCTTGGCTGAGAGAAAGTTATAGTTTATCACTGCAGTGTTGTGAGAAGATTATTGATGCCATGCCCTGCGATGATACTGAAACAATACCTTATCGGCGGTTGCTCGAAGCTTTAGATGAATGTTCACATAAAATTAGTTCGCCCGAGGTTAAGCGCCAAAAAAAGGACTTTTAATTGATGATATTTTCGACGCTTTTGAACAGCTCTGGGGTCTTGACTATGACTTCTTAAAACACAAGCTTAATGAGCTGGAGTCTGATGTCCTTCCCATCAATGAAAAACATAAGAAAATTGATAAGCCCTCACGGCCAACTCATTCTCAACAGCGCAAACCCAGAGCGCCATCAACAAAGTCGGTACCTAATCCAGCAACAAAGCCGGGTCGCCGCAAGGCAAAAGCGAAAAGAACCAAACGCTCACGGACTGATGACGTCATTCAACCCCCTGTATTGCCTGAAGCTACAGCAACAGTCTCCAGTGAGTTTGACCAAGCGCAACAACGCTTATCAGCTATTGATTCAACTCTGGGTAAACTTTTTGAGTCACAAACGCAATTCGATGAGTCCTGTGATAGATTGATTCAATCCTGCCTAGAGCAAAGAGAACGGTTGGATAATTTGGCTAAACAAGCTAAATCTAAAATGCTAAATGACACTGACCGACCTGAATTAGATGCTTTACTTCTTCTTAATCGACACAGGTTAAAAGTCGGTGAAAACATTCAACTTGAGAGTAACCTTAACGTGGATGACAGCTTGGAAACTCTCCGAGGACAGCACGCCAGCTTCGATAATATATTGGCAGATAAGCCAGATGTTATTGAGCGTGTTAATGAGGGATTAGATGAGCTCAAATCAAGCATTGAGGAACTACGGCAGACCATCGACTCTTTTGCCAAACGCTTGGCGAAAGAAACCCAAGATAGTCCGGGTGAGGAACCTCTAAGTAAACGCGTTACTCGACTCAAGGCTAAGCTTGCGCGCGCTAAAGATAGACTACAACAGCCTGATGCAGAGCCACAACAACCCGCACGCCCTAGGCGGCAAGTTGCTAGGTTCAGGCGCGGTAGAAATGCGCCTCAAAAAGAGCGCCAACAGCCAGCACAGGTTGCTCAGCGTCGCTCTCAGCCACGCCAGCCCAGCAGCAATGGGGCTAGTATGACAAGCAGCTCTACGAGTAATGCGGGTGCTCTAATAGCACGTTTGCCAATGCGACGCCAGCCTCCCATTGCAAGTCGTAACGACTATTTGCGCTGGGAAATTTGTAATAACGCTCATTTGCTTTCAGAATGGGGCAATAGTGAAGTTAGCCTGAATCCAGCTCTTAGCCAATATTATTTGCTGTTGCGCTTGTGCCATAGTTTGTCACTGATTGAACATAGCTACAAACGTCTAAGCTATGCAGATGATGCTAAAGTGATTCGTAATTATCTCATGCACCATGCAGACTGTGTTGATGCGGCTCCCGAACTGATGCAAGAATTACGTCATGCTTTGACGCCGGTTATTGAGTCTCCTGGGCAACGCCACCAACTTATGCTGAAATCAACCGGAATTTGTCAAATGGCTTATGCTCAACTTAACCTGCAGACAGGCAGACGATCGCCCGAACGTCGAGCAGCTGGAAGCTGTCTTGAACGTTTAACGAAATTAACACGTGATTTATGTCAGTATCGTGATTATCGTGAACGTAATAATGATAAATGGGAATATTTTTCAGTGTTGCAAAGTGAAGTAAAAGGCCTAGTGGTTAAAATAGGCCAAACCTTACGTGACTTAGAGGCATCAACCTGTCCGCACAAGTATCGAGAGGTGCGGTTAGCTTTGATTGCAAGGCAATACTCATTGGGACGTCCTCACCAAACTATCCCTGGCAAGTGTATCACTGTCTTTGAATTCTATCGTAACAAGATGGGCCATGAATTCACCGATCGTGAATTTGCGGTGGATAGGAATGGACTTGAGGCGGGTGGATTTGAGTTGATTTCGATGATGGAATTGAATTTAGTCCTAGACCATGCAGGTGCACTCCTTGAAATTATTCAACAAGCAAGTCAGTCGCAAGCACAGTCATCATTTCATGCCCCAGCCTCTATGACGAGTACCGGTGATGATGAACAGTCTCAACCTGAACCCGAAGCTCCACAAGAGGAAGAGCAAAAAGCTAATGGCAGAGGGGCTCGACGTTAAGGTTAATACAGCAACTGTTATGACTGCCATTTGATGCTATAATGCCGCCCAGTTATTAAACAGCTGAAGGTAACCTATTGATATGGCTAAATATCACGCAATTCCACGCAAACGCCCTCAAGGTAACGCGGTGGCTCTCTACAAGCGCTTGCTCAGTTATGGCCGGCCGTTTTTGGGAATTTTTGTCATTGCCATCATCGCTAATTTGGCCTACTCCGGTATTGATGCCCTGTATGTCTACTCTTTGAAGCCGTTACTGGATGTGGGCTTTTATGCGAAGAACTCCACCTTCTTAAAGTTGGTGCCTTTTATCGCGGTGGGGTTATTCCTGTTGCGATCAGTGGCTAACCTTGGCGGTAACTATGCCATGTCCTATGTAGGGCGTAGTGTAGTGATGCGTTTTCGGCAGGAAATTTTTAATCAGTTCTTGCGTCTACCTTGTAGCTTCTACGATAAAAGTTCTTCTGGGCACTTGTTATCGATGGTGGTCTACAATGCTTCCCAAGTAGCCGATGCCAGTACCGATGCTTTAGTGACGGTCGCGCAGTCGGGTTTCTTTGTTATAGGATTGCTGGTGGTAATGTTCTCTATCAGTTGGCAATTGTCGCTTATTTTTTTCGTCACGGCACCATTCCTGGCGGTCATCATGAAAATCAGCAGTAAGCGTTTAAAGTCATTAAACCGTGGTGTGCAAGAAGGGGTGGGAGATATCTCTCATGTCGCCGAAGAGGCTATTGAAGGTTATCGTGTTGTGCGTACCTTTGGTGGTGAAGACTATGAATCGAAAAAATTTAACAAAGCCATCCTCAAAAACTTAAAACGCGAATTAAAAGTAGTTATCACTAAGTCATTGAGCTCATCATCGGTACAAATTGTGGGTGTTATCGTGCTGGCAATTATGATCATGGTGGGGACGTCGAATATGGGCCATAAGGCCTTAACACCGGGTGCTTTTATTGCTTTGATCTCATCCATGATGGCGTTATTGAAACCCATGAAAGATTTAACCAAAGTCAATGCCACTATTCAGCGCGGACTTGCGGGTGCTGAAAGTATTTTTGAGTTGATTGACGAGCCAGCGGAAAGAGATACCGGCACTCTGGAGCTCGACAGAGTGCACGGTGATATCATCTATAAAGACGTTGGTTTCAGTTATAACCAAAGCAATGGTAATGTGCTAGAAAACATCAGCTTCACCGTCAGTTCGGGCAAGACCATTGCCTTTGTTGGTCGTTCCGGGAGTGGTAAATCAACCCTTGTTAATTTATTGCCGCGCTTTTATGACCATGATACTGGCACCATAACAATTGATGGCAATGATGTGAATGACATCAAGCTTAGCTCATTACGTCAACAATTTGCCTTAGTGACGCAACACGTGACGCTATTCAACGATACTATCGCTAACAATATCGCCTACGGTCGTCTCGGCGATGATGTGACGGATGCAGATATTGAACAGGCGGCGAAAGCGGCCCATGCTATGGAATTCATTCAAGAGTTACCGGAAGGTCTCCATACTTTGATTGGTGAGAATGGGGTGTTGTTATCGGGCGGGCAACGCCAGCGCATAGCTATTGCCCGTGCCATCTTAAAAGACGCGCCAATTTTGATCCTTGATGAAGCGACCTCGGCGTTGGATACCGAATCTGAGCGCCATATCCAAGCAGCACTGGAAGAAGTCATGCGTAACCGAACCACCTTGGTTATTGCCCATCGGTTATCAACTATTGAGAATGCCGATCAGATAGTTGTGTTAGACAAAGGCCATATTGTCGAGACCGGCACCCACAGTGAATTATTGGCAAAAGAAGGTCATTATGCCAAATTACATCGCTTACAATTTAAAGATCCCCGTGCCGCAATTGTCAATCCATTAGGAGAAGCTGGGTGAGGTTCTGGTACCGGACATCATTGCTCGGTTATTTACTCGCACCGCTCGGTTTTGTCTTTGTATTAGTGGGTAAATGTCGGCGCCTATGTTATCGTCTTGGTCTCAAACAAGTCTATCGTGCGCCTGTGCCAGTCATTGTGGTTGGCAATATTCATTTTGGTGGTACGGGTAAAACACCATTGGTTATCGCACTAGCTAATTACCTCAAACGCCAGGGCCTTAAGCCAGCCATTGTCAGTCGTGGCTATAGTGGCAAATCTAAACAGTACCCCTGTGTGGTAACGCAAAAAAGTGATCCATTAGTCGTGGGTGATGAGCCTTGTTTGATGGCCCGCAGGACAGATTGCCCGATTGTTATCGATCCCGTGCGTCCCAATGCTATCCAGCATGTTATAGAGCACTTTCAAGCAAATGTCATCATCAGTGATGACGGTTTGCAGCATTATGCCATGGCTCGTGATATTGAGATCGCCGTTATTGATGGCCAGCGTTGGTTTGGTAATGGGTTTTGTCTACCGGCAGGACCATTGCGTGAACCTGTGTCGCGTCTGAAGCAGGTGGATTTCACCGTTGTGAATGGCGGTAGTACCCGTTATCATGGCCAAAGCTATTTGATGCAGTTGCGCGCCGAGCAATTGCGTCGCGTTGATGGTACAGACACTATTGCAGAAGTGGGAGGCTTTCGTGATACAACGGTGCATGCTGTGGCTGGGATTGGACATCCTGAACGATTTTTCTTGACCTTAGAGTCTATGGGTATTCGTGTGCAACGCCATCCTTTCCCAGACCATCATCACTTTATTCCGAGTGATATCCTATTTAATGATACCGCACCAGTTATTATGACGGAGAAAGACGCGGTTAAATGTTGGAATTTTGCTAATGATAATTGTTGGTATTTGCCAGTAACTGCCGAACTTGAGGTAGATTTTTTGGATATGGTATCAGCCATGCTTGGTGTATCGCATTGATCATGATATGACTGCCAAAATGACGATGTTTTACTTGTTGAATTGATTTTGCTTTATGGGTTAGAAAGCAACAAGTTAGACGAGCTACTTGGTAGCACTGATAAAGATAACAAAAAGCCCAAAGATCTAGCTGGCCTGGCTGTTAAGGGGTTATTTAGGCATATTGACATTTTACGTAATAAACCTTCAGAGAATAACCAAGACCTAGAAAGAGGCTTACGAGACTCAGTGGGATATCTATTAGGTCCGGATACCGATCTCGCTCAACAAGCACGCCAAATATATCATGGTGATGGTGAGCTTGAACAAAAGATTCAAACGTTTTTCGGCAAGACGGCCTAGCATATTTTCCCATCCATATAGGATGTCGGCTTGATTTATTGCCTGACGGTTGGTATATTCTGCGACTGGTTACGATTATAATAACAATTAGAGGTCAGCATTATGTACAATGAAGATTTAACCCCCAATCAACTTATGGATATTAAAGATTTTATTATCTCCTGTGCTGGGTGTCCTGGTGATCATCCCCGTTATCAGCAATTACTAGCAAAATTTCAAGATAAGGAGATCAGTTTTTCTAAAGGTATACACATTAAGCGCTTTGACGGAAGGGGTGGTGCAATTTATCGGTTCACAGCTTGTCCTGATGACCCTGATCCCTTTGTTTGTTTTGCTGCTGATGTTGCAAAATTGCTTGAGTATATTGATGAGGTTTCGGTATATTCATCCGACGATTCAGATGAGCCGGAAGCTGTAAGGTCCTCTGTTGACTCTCGCGTCTGTCGACGTTAACAATTAGCGAAAATTCCGCAATTGCCAATGCTCGCCATTTACTTCGAGCTTATTGCCGTAGCCTTCCCAGTCGCTTAATACGTAGCGCGTGTAGCGGTGTTTGCCGTGCCAGCGTAGCTCGATAGCAGGGCGATGGGTATGGCCGTGGATCATAACCCGTACGTGGTGTTGTTGCATTGCTTCGAATACGGCCTGTTGATTGGCATCCATGATCTCAAGACTGGCACGACGGTTATGCCAACGACTACGCCAACGTAGGAATCGTGCAATTAGGCGGCGAACCCACAGCGGCTTTTGCAGGACTTTTGATTGAAACTGCTCGCCCCTCACTTGCTGGCGATAGGCTTGGTATTCTAAGTCATCGATACACAGTAAATCACCATGCATCAATAAGGTTGGTGTGCCGTAAAGGTTGATAACAGTAGGATCGGATAGTAGTTGGCAACCTGTTTGCTGACAAAATGCATCACCCAGTAAAAAGTCCCGATTGCCATGCATCAGGTAGACAGGGATGCCGCAGTCATGGACGTGCTTTAGGGTGGCTATGATGGTTTCGTATAGGGGGCTGGTGTCATCATCCCCCAGCCAGGCTTCAAATAAATCACCCAAGATATAGAGCGCGTCGGTGTCTCTATCAAGATTGGCCAACAATCGCAGGAATATCTCACTGTTGCTGTTGGGCTCTCGGGCCAGGTGGAGATCGGAGATAAAGACAGTCTTCATGTCGCTCGCTACGCTATCAATCTGAAAAAAATATGATATAGTGTTTGGTCCCAAAATTGAAGCAATAAGAGCCTAACAATGTCCGTAAAAGCCCGTTTTTGTCCAAGTCCTACAGGCCGTATTCACCTCGGGAATGCCCGAACTGCCATCTTGAACGCCTTGTTCGCTAAAAGTGATCAGGGTGTGTTTTTATTGCGCATCGAAGATACGGATCCGGAGCGCTCCACCAAGGAGTATGCTGATGGCTTGATGACGGATCTCAAATGGCTGGGTTTAGACTGGGATGAGGGGCCGGGTGTGGAAGGCGAGGCGGGGCCTTATTGGCAATCACAGCGCCAAGCCGTTTATGACCAATATTACGATGAATTAATCAGCAAAGACTTGGCATATCCTTGTTTTTGTAGTGAAGAGCAATTGGCCATGACTCGCAAAGTGCAACGGGCCTCAGGCAAACCACCCCGCTATCCTGGGACATGTCGTCATCTGAGTGAAGACGAAATCAATAGCAAATTAGCCGAGGGGTTAAAGCCGACTTTGCGCTTTAAGATCCCGGCAGGTGACGTGGTAGAGTTCAATGATGCGGTTAAAGGCCCACAAAAATTCGAAACCGCGGTGATAGGGGATTTTATCATTCGCCGCGTGGATGGTACCCCGACTTTTATGTATTGCAATGCCATTGATGATGCCTTAATGGGAGTTACCCATGTGATGCGGGGTGATGATCACTTAACGAATTCTCCGCGCCAAGCGTTATTATTACGTGCGCTGGGATTACCGGAGCCCATCTATTGTCATATTTCCTTGATAGTCGGTTCAGACAATGCACCCTTGTCTAAGCGCCATGGATCTAAGAGTGTGGAAGAATTACGACAAGCAGGCTTCTTGCCTATTGGTATTCTGAATTATCTGGCTCGCCTGGGACATTATTACGAAGACAGTGAATTCATGACCCAAGATGAATTAGCCAAGAAGTTCCGACTTGAAAGTCTCAGCAAATCACCGGCGAAATTTGATAAGGACCAAATGCTCTATTGGCAGCGTGAGGCCGTTGCCCGCGTCGATGATGAAACTTTATGGCAATGGTTTGGTGAAGATGTTCATGGATTGGTTCCCGGTGACAAGCAACAGGCGTTCATCGCGGCCATCCGGCCAAATGTGGAATTTCCTGCCCAGGCGTTGCAGTGGGCGAAGGTATTTTTTACTGATACCCTTGAAATTGCTGATGAGCACCAAGATATAGTGAATAATGCCGGTCAAGCAGTGTTCCAAGCGGCACTGGAAGGGGCCAATCAACATGGTGAAGATTTTAAAGCCATTAGCCAATACGTAAAAGATGCGGCCGGTGTGAAAGGCAAAGCTTTATTCCAACCCCTGCGCGTAGCACTGACAGGCGTGTTACACGGTCCAGACATGGGTAGCATTTGCCAATTATTGGGCGCTGGGCGCATTCAACAGCGATTTGAGAATGTATTACGTTAACAGGTAGAGCAATGCAAATATTCAATTCTATTACGAAACAAAAACAAGAATTTACCCCGTTAATACCCGGCAAGATAGGGCTCTATGTTTGTGGTAATACCGTGTATGATCACAGTCATATTGGTCATGCTCGGACCGCGGTGAGCTTTGATATCATTACCCGTTATTGGCGTTACCGTGGTTTTGAAGTTAACTATGTCCGCAATATCACGGATGTGGATGACAAAATCATTAATCGCGCGCAAGAGAATGATGAGGACATCGATAGTCTTACTGAGCGCATGATCAAAAGCGGCGAAGAAGATTATGCTAAGCTCGGCATTCTGCCGCCAGACAATGAGCCCCGCGCCACCATGCACATGGCTGAAATGATTGCGATGATTGAGGCATTGATCAACAAAGGCTTTGCTTATGTTGGTGGTAATGGTGATGTATTTTATGATGTGCGTAAGTTCGATAACTATGGCGCATTGTCCCACAAGAATATCGATGAACTGCAAGTCGGTGCACGTATGGCCATCGATGAAGCGAAAAATAATCCCTTAGATTTCGTCTTGTGGAAAATGGCAAAACCAAATGAGCCCAGCTGGGACTCTCCCTGGGGCAAAGGCCGTCCTGGTTGGCATATTGAATGTTCTGCCATGTCAACAACATGTTTAGGTGAGAACTTTGATATCCACGGTGGCGGTATGGATCTAAAGTTCCCACACCATGAAAATGAAATCGCCCAATCAGAAGCGGCGACTGGCAAGACGTTCGCCAATCTTTGGATTCATTCTGGGCTTGTGACGATTAACCGCGAAAAAATGTCCAAGTCCCTAGGTAACTTTTTTACGATCAAAGAAGTGTTAGAGAAATATAAAGCCGAAACTGTTCGTTATTTCTTAATGTCCAGTCATTATCGTAGCCCGGTGAATTATTCCCAGGAATCATTAGAGATAGCCGAGGGGGCGCTAGTGCGGTTTTATACAACATTGCGAGGGTTGCAGTCAGGGCTGGCACCTGAGAATAGTGAATATGAAACCCGTTTTCAGATTGCGATGGATGATGATTTTAATACACCTGAAGCATTAGCGGTGATGTTTGATATCACCCATAAAATTAATCGCGTGCGCGAGACTGAACCGGAGCATGCTGCCAATTTGGGTGCGTTACTATCTAAATTGGGCGGCGTATTTGGGCTGCTAGACCAACAGCCCGAAGCCTTTTTGCAAGCGCCCGCAGCTGAAGATGCCATCAGTGCGGATGCCATTGAAGCATTAATTGCTGAACGCAACCAAGCCCGCGCAGATAAAAACTGGGCCCGTGCTGATGAAATTCGCGATGAACTCATTGCTCACGGTGTAGCCTTAGAGGACGGTGCTAAGGGGACCACGTGGCGGCGAGAAGTTTAAGGCTACCTCTATAAATTGCTCATTTGTCCTAACTCGTTGTTGCAATGGTTTCTGCCTGTCTCGCCGAAGCTTTAGCGTAGGCAGGCGGTGCTTATTTACTACATGTAAACTCCGCTCCTCGAAACCTTTGCGCCTTGATTTAGGACAAGTCGCTAATTTATAGAGGCACCCTTAATCTAGCCTCAGGAGCAAGAGGGTTTACAAAAAACGAAGCATAGCGCGTTTAGCGTCAGCCCTGTGCCCATTGCTCGGCAGCGAATAAGGTGTTGCGTAATAATGTTATGACTGTCATGGGTCCAACACCGCCGGGTACAGGGGTGATGAGACTGGCTTTGTCTTTAGCGCTGTCAAAATCAAGATCGCCGACTAACTTGCCATCTTCAAGACGGTTCATACCGACGTCGACAACGATGGCACCGGGTTTGATCCAGTCACTGTTGACAACGCCATGTTTGCCCACGGCGACGATCAGTAGATCAGCATCACGCACGTGATGCTCTAAATCTTGGGTAAAACGATGACAGGTGGTGACGGTACAGGCGGCAAGAAGTAATTCCAGCGCCATAGGCCGGCCCACGATATTCGAAGCACCCACCACCGTGGCATTCATACCACGCAATTCAACGCCATTACGTTCCAATAATGTAATAATGCCATATGGGGTGCAAGAACGGAGTAGGGGGCGGCGCTGGGCTAGACGGCCAATATTATAGGGGTGGAAGCCATCCACGTCTTTTTTCGGGTCGATATGTTCGAGGATATTATTGGGGTCAATATGCTCCGGGAGGGGAAATTGCACCAAAATGCCGTCAATATGAGGGGTATGGTTAAGTTTATCGATGAGCTTTAAGAGTTCAGCTTCACTGGTAGAGGCAGGTAAATCATAGGCCTCAGAGCGAAAGCCCACCTCATCGCAGGTTTGGCGCTTTTTGTTGACATATATCTGGGAGGCCGCGTCATCGCCAATCAGGATGACGGCAAGTCCAGGAGCCCGCTCACCCTTGGCCAAGCGCTGTTGCACGCTCTCAGCGAGTTCTGCTTGGATATCTTTTGCTAAGGCTTTACCGGATAAGAGTTTGGCTGCCATGGTTTTATCGCCCTAATGAGTTGAAAGAATGGCTATTCTACGGAATGTTTCGTCAATTTGCACCCCAAAAAAGTCCCTATTTGCCATTGACCTGGGCGGCCACAATACAGTATTATCCGTGCCTCGGTTCGGGGTATAGCGCAGTCTGGTAGCGCGCCTGCTTTGGGAGCAGGATGTCGGGGGTTCGAATCCCTCTACCCCGACCAAAAGCTCAAGGAGTGTTCAGAGCTTGAGCACCTTGCGCCCGTAGCTCATTTGGATAGAGCATCGGCCTTCTAAGCCGAGGGTAGCAGGTTCGAATCCTGCCGGGCGTGCCAGTTCTCTGGTAGGATACAAGTCTACGATAGTGGTGAGCGTAGCTCAGTTGGTAGAGCCCCGGATTGTGATTCCGGTTGTCGTGGGTTCGAGCCCCATCGTTCACCCCAATTTTTCTTATCCCTGAATGATATCTTGAATTCGCTCTAGGACGATGGTTTCACGCTCAGTAGTTTCTGAGGCGTAATTTAGGTGTCCCGGCAAAGCCTGGCAAAAATTTTGATTGTTGATAAGCGTAGTAGGCTACTCACTAAGTAAAGCAGATAATAACTCAATGGCAATATTTTTTTCTCTTGCTTTGCCTGTGCGAATGGCATCAATTAAAGCAAGCAAATCATAGAATGGCTGGTCGGGGAATTTATCTAGTGCTTTTGGTAGCGCAGGGTAAAGAGGTTTAATGGCTAGTCCCCTCGCTTTACCTTTGGCGTATGGCCATACAGGAATAGGTTCGTCACCCTGTGCAATATGTTGCTTTAAGCAAGGTGCTGCATAACTCGTCGGCATGCCGCGAACAAGTTCACCCTGTTGAGCTGGAAAGGCATAGGCGACGCCGTGGGTGAAAAAGTTTTTACAGGATTGTAGTATCGGTCGTGGTTTATTCGGGGGACGATAAGGTGTAACTAGTGATGACTCAACAAGTCGTTTAAAGGCGCTATTAACTTGAGAGGGACTTAGACACATCTCAACAGCCAGACTGTTTTGTGACCATTCCAGACTGCTTTTTTGTGCAATTAATTTACAGATAACTGCTATATCTTGCGGTTTTAAGGCCATATAATCTCCTATTCGCTATTCTAGATTCTAGAATACAGAATAAGATTGTCAAGATTTGTTCTTGTTCCAGGTTCTTTCTCCCGTTAAAATGCCTACCAGATAGTAACAATGACGAGGTAATTTCATCTCAGAGACTGGGGCGGATTTACCAAGACGGTACAAACTCAAGACCTGTGTGGCAGTGAGCCGTTTGTCTGTCTAATGATAATAAGGATACCTATGCAGCCGATCCGAGTCAGTGAAATCAATGCTTTTAAGCGGACATTGTATTCAGCAAGGCAGAATCCTGACAGCGCAAAAATAGAAACAATCACTAAGAAGATTTCAGCGATCCTCCGACGCTATCCAGGTAGGGGCAATGTCCATTTTGATTGTCTAAAACAGCTACGAACGTTACTCGGTGATAGCCTCGATAATAACTCACGTTTAATCGATGAACCAAAGCGCATGATCGTGGATATGCACGCAAAAATTAAAGCACAAGCTGATTTCGTAGAGCAGGGGTTAGCACAAGAACTAACAAGAGCAAGAGCGAGAATGCAGCCAGTTAAAGAGCGGCTGGCTATCAATCTTGTCAATGTTATCAATTGGCAAGACACATTGTCCTGGGAGAGTGAACATCGCATTCGTCTCACCTATGAATTGCGAGCATTACTCCATCGTGAAGATGATAAAAAAACTAAAATTCTCTCTGAAGACATGATAAAGATCCTAACACACCGTGATGCCAGTGGAACTACGTTATTGCATTTGCTGGTAGAACATCGTTGTTACTCACAGTTTAGTAGCTGTGTGGCAATCTGTGCCGGCTCAGAGTTGCTGGCGGCAGTGGTTGATAAACAAGGTAATACATTACTACATACAGCGGCTTGGAATAATGATGAGTTCTTTTTAGAGGATCTATTAGACTACTCTATGTCAGAAGTTGTTAACAAAAGCAATATCAACCGCGATACTCCCTTGCATGTCGCATTGCGTCGAAATTGTTATGATGCGGCCAGTTTTTTATTAAGAAAGGGCGCGGATTATTCGATCTTGTCACCGGGTGGCAGGCATCCTTTGCTGATGGTGTTGTCTGAATATGATCATGTATGGCAATTTATCTCGCCATGGTCATCAGCTAAAGCACAATGTGCAGCGCAGTTTATATTAGCGGGGTGTGGCTTTACGCCTTTGCAACAGGCTGGAGCTAATATCGAGCTGACAGTTATTGAAAGGGATCATATTAACATCGCTGTGCTTTATTATCATAAACGCTACACTGTCCACTATGATAAGTCAAAGTCGTGGCAAGTTGTTCGTGCGGAACAGTCAAGAGCCCGGGAGTCAATCATAAGGCATTTTGATAGACTTTGGAACAACAATGAAAATACATTAGCAAAAGCATATTCACTGATCCCCGAAGGCCAGGAAATGGCATTCCTCTTTGAACTGGCGGTAATTACTCAGTTTAAAAACTTTAAACATTATGCAGCCGCAAAGAAGCGACTAATGAATTGCTTAACGACGCTTTATCAATTCAGGGCAGTCCATGCGATTATTGCTATCTGCCAACTATTAAATCTTAGCTGGATTGATGCTTATAGTAAGATGCACGAGACTGAGCTGCACCTAAGTTTAGCGCCGGCTGATTTTGGCATGAGTTTCTCTTGTCGTGTGCTGCGCCAATACTTTGGGCATGGGGTGAAATTTAAGCATAACGAAATTTTAACTAAATTATTCCAGGTTTATATTAACGATAAAATTATTCCTAGCAGGGCAACAGGCGTTGCCGGCGAACCTGCTTACGTGTCAGCAACGTCAAGTGAATATGATCTGATGGAACTCAGGTCCCATGACCCACTCGACGATTGGTTATTGCTGTTGGAGACAGTTCTTGCTGATCCAAGTTTTCATAAAGCTGGGCAAAGGATTTGGAAGATTACCCCTGCTACTATTAACGCCTTGCACTCAATATTAGGACAAGAAACAGAGTCCATGGCAAAGCTTGCTGCCATCAAACAACTGATTGAGAACAAGATCAGTGATAATGATAAGGTGGCGCAATTTTATAGCACTATTGCTAATCAAGTTCAGCAGCTTGCTGAGTTTTATGTTGATGAGTTACAAGCGCTCGCGACAACCCAGTCTTTTGCTGAGGGGGCTTGCGTTGAGATGAAACCTTTAGTATCCTTCAGATCTCATGGTTCTTCTACTTAGGAACAGGTATATGTCAACGCCAAGCACGACAATTCAATACAGCAGCCACTGCCGCCGCTTGTTTGGTATTGGCGTGACCCCCGTCTTGCCTGCCCAAGTCAATAGGCGAAGCTCTACCACTGTCGAGAGGATTATGCTGGTATTCTAGCATCACTATCGCACTCGAGATCTATCTATTTGTTTTTCAAGCATTTATGACCCCTTAAGAGGTGGAGTTTATTATGATTCAACTACAACAATTATCGTTTTATCGTGGCGAGCGGGTTATCTTAGATAAAGTTGATTTAACCCTGCAGAACAAGCACAAAGTCGGCGTTGCCGGCAAAAATGGCAGTGGCAAAACAACCCTGTTCAAGCTCATTCTCGGCGAATTAAGCCCGGATATGGGGGAGTTGAGCCTGTCGAACAATTTACGTATTGCCAGTGTTGACCAGGCGATGCCAGATTCAACCCTAACCGCCTTAGAGTTTGTGGTCAGTGGAGACAGGGCTCTGGTAGAGCTGGAGCATGCCTTAACAGCGGCAGAAGCCGAAGAAGACTTCGAAAAAATCGTCGACATTCATGGCAAGCTTGCTGATATTGATGGTTATACGGCCCGGGCTCGTGCAGGTAAGCTGCTGTCGGGATTGGGGTTCTCTAATGACGATCAAAGCAAACCCGTTAACAGCTTCTCCGGTGGCTGGCGCATGCGTTTAAGCTTAGCCAAGACCTTGATGAGCCCAGCAGAGGTGTTATTGCTGGATGAGCCCACTAACCACCTAGATATGGGGGCTATGATCTGGCTTGAGCGTTGGTTACAAAGCTTCAATGGTACGCTATTGGTGATTTCCCATGACCGGGAGTTTTTGGATAATGTGGTGGACCACATGGTGCACGTGCATCACCATAAGTTAACGCTCTACAATGGTAATTACTCGAGTTTTGAGAGCCAGTGGTCTGAGCATATGGCTTACCAAGAGGCTGCTTTCCAAAAACAACAAGCGCACATTAAACATATGATGAAATATGTCGATAGATTTCGTTATAAATCATCCAAGGCACGCCAAGCGCAGAGTCGACTTAAAGCTATTGAACGCTTGCCAGTGATTGATAGAGTGCAGCAAGACAGTCAATTTCATTTTGAGTTTTTCCCGCCGAGTCATGGCTCAAACCCATTGATCCGGTTGACCAAGGCTGAGATTGGCTATGAGGATAAGCAAATCTTCCGGCATTTGAATTTGCAGATTAATCTTGAGCAGCGTATTGGTTTGGTGGGCCCCAATGGGGCAGGGAAGTCGACACTGATCAAAGCTATACTCGGTGAGATGCCATTACAATACGGTGAGCGCCTCGTTAATGGCAAAACCAAGATTGGTTATTTTGCCCAAAATCAACTGGATCACTTAACGCCGGCGAATACTGCGTTGTGGCATATGCAAGACTTGGCTCCAGAAGCAAGTCAACAAGAGTTACGTAACTACTTGGGCCGGTTTGGTTTTGGTAACGATTTGGCAATGTCTGCTATTTCGACATTTTCCGGTGGTGAAAAAGCGCGCCTGGTATTAGCAATGTTAATTTGGCAACGCCCTGCATTGTTATTATTGGATGAGCCGACTAATCACCTTGATATGGATATGCGTAATGCGTTGTTATTGGCGTTACAAAATTTCCAAGGCGCATTGGTTATTGTTTCCCATGACCGGTATTTGCTGCGCATGACAACTAACGAATTATGGTTAGTCAATGGCGGCGACGTTGAGGAATTTGCCGGTGATATAGTTGATTATCAACGCTGGTTTATGCAGAATAGCTGAGGCGTTGAAGAGGTCGGTTATACTCGGCCTCTTTTTTCTATCAACAATTCAAATAGGGAGCACTTTATGCCTAAAGGTTTAATTGGCAAGACCAGCATTCTTCATATTACCACGGGAACATTTCAGTTTTTATCTTATGTCGCAAAAACATTTGTAAAGCGTCAACCACACAATCATTTGCGTGCATTGCGATTGCTCGTTACGCACGGTTTAGATGATGGGTTGCTAGCCGGGCGTGTTGATAGTTTGGCTGAGCAGTGTGAAATGCTTGCCAGCTCACCACTGGCTGTTCATGTTAATTGTATCGACTGGCAATCAGATCGTAGTGTGGAGTCAATGCTTGAGTCGGCAACTTTAGATAGCGTCATCAGCAGTATTGTGATGAGTGATGAGCCTGCTGTTGGTAGTGCAGAGTCTTTTAGTCGAACATTAGCAAATTTTCAGCGTGATCAACGCTCTGTGGTTGGTAGACCTTTACCGATGTTAAAAAATGCTCCTTTTGTAGATTTAAGCCATGATAGTGCAACTACTGATACAGGAATGCTGGCTAATCAAGAGATCCGTCGCATCATAGCCTATAGTACCCAGGTCGTTGCTAAACAGGGTGATGTGATACCCGCCAGCCCTCAAGTACTTGATACTTATATGCGAGCGTTGTTACAAGAGATGAATTATGGCCTGGGACTTCGTAGTCGCTTGAATTTGGACGAGGCAGTTGCAAGGTTAGACGAAGACGCTAGCATTGACGTTGCTGCCGCTAATGGTGAAGAGGAGCAGCCTAGGCATTTTGTAAGGCCTTAGATAGGTGATTTGTATTGGGATAAAAAAAGCCTGACCG
Source organism: Legionellales bacterium (assembly GCA_002709565.1). Lineage (GTDB taxonomy): Bacteria > Pseudomonadota > Gammaproteobacteria > UBA1113 > UBA1113. Next base: position 79,346 of record PAPY01000008.1, read on the forward strand.
AGTCAGGCTTTTTTGAAGTGTTAGAGATATTAGTGTTATCTCGACAGATTTGCAGATGAACGTTGCACAGCGTCAACGCCAGGATTTCTGCCTGCTGAGGCGAGTTGATTTTGTTTGGCATTGAGCTGACGCTCCACTTCATACAACTTGCTGAGGAGCTCACCTAGACCATCAATGGAAGCTGGGATTTCAGGCTGGTCATTTAGCGTACTTTGTGCCAATTTTTGCATGCGAATGCTAGTGCTACGGTGGCTTTGGAAAAGCGCTTCATAGAATTGGTTTTGGTTGCGCACAGCTTTATCAGAAAGGCTGGTATGATCGAAGCCAAGCTGGGTTAGGGTTCCTCTGAGTCTACCGGTTGCATGTTCTTCAACAGAAAATTCTTCAGGTTTCTCGAGTATACGTCGTACTGGAACAGGACGAGGAAGCAAAGGGGCCGCTCTATGTGCTGGACCAGGCATGATTACATGGACTGGATCAGACGCTGTAAGAGCAGGTATTAAATCTGGTGCATGGGCAGCCACGATATCTTTGATAGCAAGATCACTGGCTGCGTAAATCTTATCCACTTCAGCTTCAAAGGCTTCAATGGCGGCGATTTCTGGGGCGTAGTCTTTTAGGAATTGTTCATAAGCTTCTTGTAATGCTTGATAATCGCGAACTAATTGATTGATATCTTGTTGTAAATCAGCAATCAATTGTTGTAAGTGTGCTTCAGTATCAAGGCTATTTGATTCAACGGTCATAGGCTGTTGTGGAGGTAAAGGATCGTTACCCTGTTTACGTGATTTGCGGAGATTATTGAGTTGTTTGCTTAGATTTTCGCGGCGAGCAATTAGTTGAGCGACTTTGCGGCCGATATCACTGAGCATACGCTTAATTTCAACGACGGTTATATTATGTCGTAGCGCTTTGTTCTCTTCACTATTGGGATCCATAAAAGCGAGGGGTGAATTGGCGATTTCACGGGATTGTTTGGTGCTCTCAGGCATGTCCTTAGTCCTCATTTACTGTAATTGTTATCACATTCTTTAGCTAAAAATCACTAAAAATCAATGTAGTTAGTATTTCCAGCTCTCTGTAGCCTACTTAAAAAGCATTTAACTCATCAAGTTGGGCCATTCTAACCGATGTCTAGAAATATAGCAACCTCTTTTTGGCTTTTTTTTGGACTATTGTCAGCTGTACATGTCGCAATTGAGTCACTGCTTAAGGCTGGGTTAAGTTAACAATCCCTAGCGCCCAAACTTGCCTCTAGGACCAGGGCTGGGGCGGGAGGGGTCATTGATTTCATCGAGCTTTGCATTGGCTTTATCAAGCTCTGCTGGACTGAAGCCAAGTATCTTATTGATGGCCTCGCAGCGTTTCTTGTAATCAGCGGCGCGGTTGGCTAATACTTCAGTGCGCTCTGTGATTTTTTCACGCTGCTCTAAGCAGTTGCCCATGCGTTCTCTGCCAATTAGAGTGGTGACTCGGTTACGGATATTGGTTGTGGTTTGGTGTAAGCGAGAACGGGTATTGGTTTCAAAGTTTACTTGATCGGAGCTATCCATCTGCGTGTATTGTTTAGAAATTGCATCACGGATTTGTGCATAAAGCCTATCGACAATTACATCATCAGTGCCTCCCATCATAGCATCGATATCAAATTTACCGTCAGGAGAGGGGGCTTTTAATTCGGGTATAGGGCCTGTGATAGTGCTGATAGTTGCTCTACTTTCTTCGTCTAAATCTATCCCATGATCATCGATAATATCGGTGATACCCGCATGTGAGCTGGCGTAGACTTCAGATACATCTTCGTAGAAGGAGTCAATAGCATCAAGTTCATCAGCAAAGTCTTCGGCAAATTTCGCATAATCGTGCTGCAGGGCGGCATAATCCTTTATGAGCTGGTCAATCTCTTTATTGAGTTGCTCTATCTGTTGTTGTAATTGTTGTAGTTCTTCTGGTTCCTGTGAAATGGGCTGGGGTTCACTCTGTTGCAAATGGGGAGGAAGTGGGTCTTTACTGGAGCGTTTTGGCTGTCTCAAAGCGCGTATTTGATCATTCAATTGATCTTGTTGTGCTTGTAGCCTATTCATCTCTGCGATTAAATTTTCCATCGCTTCCTTCATGATGACAACCCCAATATTATGGCGCAGGGCTCTGTGGGCTTCGCTATGGGGGTTGCGAATATCGTTGGGATCACTGGGATAAGCCATGGTAAGTCCTCTTTTTAGTGTTACAGGCCACGGGGGCGAAAAAAATTTTTATTTAATTATAAGGTTAGTCCAGTTTAGCAGGTTTTGCCTGCCGAAACCTAGGTGCAATTTTTATCAAAATATCAACAGCTTAGCTAGTGAAGCGAGAAAAAATTAATTTTAGCCTAAGATTTTTACTAGGTAAAAATTCCCATACAAATATTAATTCGGTCGTGTTGTAATCCCTGCCGTCAATTATAACTACATATTCAGAGGTTACTTATGAGCACAGCACGTGTTGGTTACAATAAAGTTATTTCACTCGCTACAGAACTATTTGTCCGCAAAGGTTACAGCGATACCTCAATTGCAGATATTGCTAGTGCTTGCGGTATTCGCAAATCCAGTCTTTATCACTACATTACCAGTAAAGAAGATTTGGCCGAAAAGGTACTCGCCCATCAGTGTGATATCTTCAAAAAAGACATTTTTGCCATTGCTTATGATGAGCAACTATCTGAAGCTGAGCGCTTAAATGCGTTATTGGATAAGCTGGTTGAATTTTACTCTGCTAGCCAGAATGGTTGTTTAATGGGTAACTGGGCAACAGAAATAACGGACAGTAATCCACAGTTGGCACAATACATTCGCGACTTTTTCAGTGCTTGGGTTGATGCATTCGCTGTTGTCTTTAAGCCAAAGTTTAATGGCCAATCGGTTCAAGTTGCCGAAGACTGCGTACAGCGCTTCCAAGGTGCATTGATGTTGAAGCGTGTTTTCGACAACAGTGCTGTTCTTGAGCGCGCAGTAGCCGATATCAAGAATCTTCTTGGTTAAGACCTAGCACTTCACACACTGATCCCGGCTCACGTTTCTTTGCACCTTTGATGCAGACAAACGGGCCGGGATTGTCATTTTACAATCCAGCCTTGAGTGTCATCTATCAAATTAAGTGTAAGTCGCGTGATATTAAGAATTTGGCTCCCCGAACAGGACTCGAACCTGTGACCCAGTGGTTAACAGCCACTTGCTCTACCAACTGAGCTATCGGGGAATAACTGTTGGAACTGAGGCGGCTATACTAATCGTCTAGACCTTAACGGTCAAGCCCCAACAGGGATTTTTTTGAATTTAGAGAATTGTCTTCAAGCGTTTCATGGCATCGTCCAGCTTGTCGACAGCTGCTGCGAAAGAAATGCGCAAACTGTTGCTGGCACCAAATGCGCTACCTGGCACTGTCGCCACACCGGTTTTAGCGAGAATATGCTCAGCTAAGGCTAAATCATCATCAACACCCTTGGTATTTTCGACGGCGCCGGTGACATCAGGAAACACGTAAAAAGTACCATTGCTAGGGTGGCATTGAATACCATCAATGTCGTTTAAACTCTCAACGACGAAGTCATGGCGGCTTTTGAACTCTTTCACCATGTCCTGTACACATTGCTGGGGCTCAGCCAATGCTGCAGCAGCAGCATATTGGGCGATGGAGCAAGGGTTTGAGGTGGATTGGGATTGAATAGTTTTCATTGCTTTGATGATATCGGCATGCCCCGCTGTGTAGCCAATACGCCAACCAGTCATGGCATAGGCCTTAGAGACGCCATTAATGACAACAACTCGGTCAGTTAACTCGGGACAGGCATTAGCTAAATTGCTGAACTCGTTGTGGGTCCAGAGAATATGCTCATAAATATCGTCGCTCAAGATAATGATATCAGGGTGTTTGAGTAATACTTCACCAAAGGCGGCTAATTCTTCTTTGCTATAGGCCATGCCTGAAGGATTACTGGGGCTATTTAGGATAAAGAGCCGGGTTTTGTCAGTGATATGGCTTTCGAGCTGTTCCGGTGTGATTTTGTACTGATGTTGGTGAGAGGTGTTAATGATTACTGGTTTGGCATCAGCTAGTAGAGCCATGTCAGGGTAAGAAACCCAATAGGGCGCCGGAATGAGGACTTCATCACCGGGATTTAAGAGGGCTTGCATGGCATTGTACAAAGAATGTTTGGCACCGCAGGAGACAATTATTTGATCAAGTTCGTATTGCAGGTTATTCTCGTTGGCGAATTTAGTCTGGATTGCTTTTTTGAGTTTAGGGATACCATCGGTTGCTGTGTATTTGGTTTTGCCTTCTTGGATAGCTTTGATGGCTGCAGTTTTAATGTGCTCTGGCGTATCAAAATCTGGTTCTCCCACACTAAGGCTGATAATATCACCACCGGAGAGCTTGAGTTTTTTGGCGCGAGCATTCATTGCCAATGTCATGGAAGGTTTTACCCGCGTAGCGCGCTCGGAGAGACGTGTGGTCATGGTTTGATCCTTAGCTAAAAACTCATCAAGGCAACCATTATAGAGAAGTGCTTTGCGGCTTTAAAGAGCTGTGGACATGTCGGAAGGGAGAAACCTTCTCTCAATCGAACAAATGGGCAAACCCCCAACAGAGGTGAGTAACAGTTGGACAAAATTATCAAGCCGTTTCAATTACAAAGTTCGTTTACCCCCGCTGGCGATCAGCCGGCGGCAATTAAAACACTGGTACAAGGACTCAAAGATGGCTTATCACACCAGACCCTATTAGGGGTGACGGGTTCCGGCAAGACCTTCACCATGGCCCATGTTATCGAGCACCTGCAAAAGCCGACGATTATTTTGGCCCCCAATAAAACCTTAGCCGCGCAACTGTACGGTGAGATGCGGGAGTTTTTCCCCAAGAACGCTGTTGAGTATTTTGTGTCGTACTACGATTACTATCAACCAGAAGCCTATGTGCCAACCTCGGATACTTTTATCGAAAAAGACGCCTCGGTAAATGAGCATATTGAACAAATGCGCTTGTCTGCCACCAAGGCTTTATTGGAACGCCGCGATGCGGTAATTGTAGCGACAGTGTCGGCAATTTATGGTTTGGGTGACCCAAAAGCTTATCTCAGTATGGTGTTGCATTTAAGCCGCGGTGAGCAAATCGACCAACGTAAAATTCTCCGTGGTCTTGCGGAGTTGCAATACACCCGTAACGATATGCACCTACAGCGAGCAACTTATCGCGTGCGTGGTGATGTCATTGATATTTTCCCGGCGGAGTCTGACAAAGATGCGGTGCGTATCGAATTATTTGATGAAGAAATCGAAAATATCAGTTATTTTGATCCCTTGACTGGCGAGATATTGCAGCGTCTACCACGGATCACTATTTATCCCAAATCCCATTACGTCACGCCACGTCAGCGGGTGTTGGATACCATTGATCTGATCAAAGAAGAATTAGCCGAGCGCTTAAAGCAATTTCGCGATAATAACAAACTGGTCGAGGCGCAACGCTTAGAGCAGCGGGCGCGGTTTGATATTGAGATGTTGAACGAGTTAGGGTATTGCAACGGTGTGGAGAATTATTCCCGTTATTTATCAGGTCGTGGTGAAGGGGAGCCGCCACCGACGTTATTTGATTATTTGCCGGAAGACTCCCTGTTAATTATCGATGAGTCCCATGTGACGGTGCCGCAATTGGGCGGCATGTACCGCGGCGATCGGGCACGTAAAGAAACCTTGGTCGAATACGGTTTTCGTTTGCCTTCGGCATTGGATAATCGGCCGTTGCGGTTTGATGAATTTGAAGCACGCTCGCCGCAAACGGTCTTTGTCTCAGCGACACCTGGCCCCTACGAAGTAGAATACTCCGGTGCGATAGCAGAACAAATTGTGCGTCCAACGGGCTTGGTCGATCCAGACGTTGACATTCGTCCCGTTGCTAGCCAAGTGGATGACTTGTTATCTGAAATTCGTTTGCGGGTAGCGGTGAGAGAGCGGGTACTTGTTACCACACTCACAAAACGCATGGCGGAAGATTTGACAGAGTATTTAGGCGAGCATGGTATTGCCGTGCGTTATTTGCATTCCGATGTTGATACCGTGGAGCGGGTCGAAATTTTGCGGGATTTACGTCATGGCGCCTTTGATGTATTGGTGGGAATTAATTTATTGCGTGAAGGGTTAGACTTGCCAGAAGTTTCATTGGTCGCCATTCTCGATGCGGATAAAGAAGGCTTTTTGCGATCGGATAGATCCCTGATTCAAACCATGGGACGAGCCGCTCGTAATATCAACGGTAAAGTGATCATGTATGCAGACAAGGTGACGGGGTCGATGGAACGTGCATTAGCAGAAACCGAACGCCGCCGCAAAAAACAAGAAGCCTACAACAAAGAACATAACATCGAACCCCAAGGTATCAAGAAAGCCGTACAAGATATCATGGAAGGTGCGCGTCCTGAAGGCTTGCCGTCATCGGTGCGATTTGCCAAAGTTGCTGAGACCCGTGCGCAATACGCGCAATTAAGCCCAGCCGAAGTCAAAAAGCAAATTGCCGACATGGAAGCGAAAATGTTCGAGCACGCTAAGAATCTTGAGTTCGAACAAGCCGCCAAACTCCGCGATGAAATCGCCCATTTACAGGATGGGGTTTTGGGGTTGGAGACGTAATATTTTCTCTGGCAGTATTAGTCGGGCTTTAGGGGGCGGGCATCAAGATTTCGATGCAATCATGGGTTGATCCTTGTCGCCAAGGCTATGGATGTCCTTAGCAGCGGCTTGAAGGGGTTAATGCCGGGCTAAGCTGGATAAGCATAGAACTAGCCGCCCGTAGGCGGCTATCGCTCTAAAAGTTCAATCTACGAAAATGCAGCAGTGGCTTTATGGCCTTGTTTTTGCTGAAAATCCGTAAAATTATCATTGTATTGTCGGCAAAACTCACCGACTCGCATATTGCTATCAGCAATTAGCGTAGACTCATCACATTTTTTGGCGCTGACATAAGGCCCTTCTTTTTTGAGTTGATTGGTCTTGTTGCAGGCTGAGTCACTGACTTCCCAATATTGGAATAAATCACTCTTTTGCGCATTACAACAAACAAATAGTGGCGTGCCAGCAATTTTGTTATTGTTTTTTTTGTCTTTACAGTAAGCCTGTTGGGCATTGCCCGCAAAGGCAGAGGCGCTAAATGCTAGCAAACCGACAGATAGGATGGTGGTGAATTTATTCATGATAATGCTCCTCATAGTGAAACTGTCATTACAGTATAGGCAAGGTTTGGAGAAAATGTTGGTTTATTTCTGGGGCGTTTGTAACGTTTTGCAATCGTAAATTTTCTGTGCTTTAATCGCGCCGTCATAATTATCACAAGAGGTCGGCGATGTATCCTTATCAACGTGTTTTTCAGATTTTATCCGATAAAAAAGGCAGAAATCAAACTGGCGAACGTCATGAATATTTATCAAGTCTGCTAAGTAACTCGCAGCTGCTAGGGCTTGTTGATCCTTCCTCTCAAACTAACGATAGCGAGACCGATACTTCAAAAACTGAGCCGCGTAAATCTTTTCCTTTTGCAACTGAAAAGGGAAGTACACTCTTGCATATGGCTTGTCACGCTGGAAATTGGGATTTGTTGGAAGATATATTGTCTTTTCGCTATGAACACAATGGAGAAGATGTTTATCCTTTTGTTGAAATAATTAATGAGCTTGATAGCGAAGGCGAAACCGTTTGTCATTATTTAGTGAAAGCCAATAAAGTTGATACTCTCGGATCTATTTTTGAAAAGTTCTCATTTGGTATTAATCCGTTTGTCTTAAACCGAGAGAGTGAGACGCTTTGTGAGGTTGCAAATTACGCGGCACACCCAACGGATGCAAGTCTAGGCAATATGGCGATGGTTAAGCTGTTTGCCAGACAGCAGTGTTTTATCGGTACGACATTAACTGAACTCGATGTATCCATAACAGAGGATATGGAAGTGCTTGCACTGGGAAGTTTTCTTGATGTTGATGAGGATCATATGCCCCACACGCGTTTAATTCATAGTTTTGACGATTATGGGCAGCGTGCAATGCCATCTGTTTATGGGGTTGTAGAGAATGATCAGGGCTCTATAGATGTCCCACCGGGAAACAAAGCTACGCCGCGACAGTTAACAGACGGTGAAAAACGCTTGTATTCTCATCGTTTAGCGCAAGCATTTAACGCCCTGTGCCATAGCCGTGTTGTGGTGATGGCTTCTTATAAGCAATTTATTGCGCTAGACGGTGCTATCGGAATCAGATTGGATCGAGAAGGACTTCTCGAATTTAACAAACCTACCCATGAATCACTTGAAAAGCCATTGCACTATATCGCAACATTAGCGCAAATTGCTAAATTACAAGAAGACTTAGGGTTGTTGCTGCGCGGCCTTAACGCAAGAGAAAAGTACCGTAGAAACATAACGGGTACTTTAGCTTGCCCGCTTGCAATAATATTTATTGTTATGCCGCTTACAATCCCAATAGTGACGATAGATATTTGGTTTCTCTATTACCTTTTTGCTTTGTCTGATCTTCATTTCTTCGATACATTTTGGCATGGTTTATTAACAATAATTGGCGTTCCTGTTGCTACTATATTGGCAACCCTAACAGCTTATTTTGCTGTCGCCGTAGCTGGGCTTATTATAGCCTCACCTTTTATTGGTGCATGGATTTGCCTATATCAGTGTGTGTTAGAAAATTGGCTTAAGCAGCTTGAGCAGGAGCATGATCTGGATATAACAGCATACCCGCTCAAGATTGCTGTTGTTGAAAGGCTCTTTGAAGGTCAGTTATTACGTGAAGTATTAGCCTACCTAGAAGCTAACCCCGTTACTGCCAGCAGATATCAGAGGACTATCGTTCATGCCTCACAAATGTATGAAATTACTTTTGCTAATGCGAAACAATTAGTCGAGGAGCTGCAAGCAATTTCTGCAGAGCTGTTACAAGGAGCTGACTTCCTTCAAGACGCTGCTGTAAAAGCTTCACTTGAAGCTGAACTGCGGTTGCTGCAGACTGAGGATGATACATCATCAGCAGCATCTTTAGACTCTGAAACTTCGTCAGCATCAGCTAGTGATAATTCTGCCCATTATCCACAAGCGATGTTCAACCGCCTAAGACGGCGTCTTGGCGAACAGCTACACTCTGACTTTCAAGAGTTACAAGAAGTTGTCGTTGAGCATGGCGAAGAGGAAGACGACTTACTTAGAGCTGGTACAACAGGGCCAGGTTACGGTGCAGTGGGCACCACCATACACTAGTAGTTGAAATCTCCGGGAGCAAATGCTAAGTTAGCGTCCCTCTAGGCACGTAGCTCAGTGGTAGAGCACCACCTTGACATGGTGGTGGTCGGTGGTTCGATCCCACTCGTGCCTACCATTTTTTCTGTTCCCCGATGTTAGGAGCCCATAATGCTGAGGATCACATTACCTGACGGCAGCCAACGGCAATTTGAAGGTCCCGTCACTGTTGCAGACATTGCTGGCGATATTGGCGCTGGTCTAGCCAAGGCCGCCCTTGCCGGTACCGTTAACGGTCAATTAGTCGATACTTCTTTTACCGTCGCAGCTGATAGTGATGTGGCAATTATCACTGACCGTGATCCTGAAGGGCTTGAAGTGCTGCGGCATTCTTGTGCTCATTTATTGGCCCAGGCGGTGAAACAATTGTTCCCAACGGCGCAAGTCACCATCGGCCCCGTGGTCGAGTACGGTTTTTATTATGACTTTGCCTTTGGTCGTTCGTTTACCCCTGAGGATTTGGAACGCATTGAAGCGAAGATGAAAGAATTAGCCAAACAGGATTTGCCTGTGAGTCGTCAAGAAATGGGGCGGGATGAGGCTATCCAATTCTTCCGTGATATGGGCGAGGAATACAAAGCCAAAATTATTGAAGATATACCTGAAGATGAGACGCTAAGTCTCTATCAGCAAGGGGATTTTATTGATTTATGCCGTGGTCCCCATGTGCCGAGTACGGGGCGTCTTAAAGCCTTCAAATTGATGAAGCTGGCCGGTGCCTATTGGCGCGGGGATGCCAATAATGAAATGCTGCAGCGGATTTATGGGACAGCCTGGGCGAATAAGAAAGACTTACAAGCGCACCTGGAGCGCCTCGAAGAAGCCGAGAAGCGCGATCACCGTAAGCTCGGTAAGCAGTTAGATTTGTTTCATTTCCAGGATATTGCCCCTGGTATGGCTTATTGGCACCCTAAGGGTTGGTCAATTTACCAAGTCATCGAGCAATATATCCGCAGCAAGTTGAAAAAGTACAGCTACAATGAGATCCGTACCCCTCAGCTCGCTGATAGGAGCTTATGGGAGAAGTCAGGCCACTGGGACAAATACCACGAAGAAATGTTTATAACCCAGTCTGAGGACCGCACTTTCGCGATAAAGCCCATGAACTGTCCCGGCCATGTCCAGGTTTTTAAACAGGGTTTTCACTCTTATCGGGATTTACCCATGCGTCTGGCGGAATTTGGTTCCTGTCACCGGGATGAGCCGTCAGGCACACTGCATGGCTTGATGCGGGTGCGTAACTTCGTCCAAGATGATGCTCATATCTTCTGTACCGAGGACCAAATCCAATCCGAAGTCAGCCAAATGCTAGAATTCGTGTTCGAGGTCTACAAAGATTTCGGCTTTACCGATTTAATCTTCAAATTATCCACCCGGCCAGAGCGGCGTATCGGCTCTGATGCCATCTGGGATAAAGCCGAGAAGGCGCTCGAAATTGCCCTAGATAACAAAGGCTTAGACTGGGAACTTAATCCAGGCGATGGGGCATTCTATGGTCCCAAAATTGATTTCTCAGTGCGGGATTGCCTGGAACGGGTTTGGCAATGTGCCACTATCCAAGTGGATTTTTCGATGCCAGAACGCTTAGGTGCCACCTATGTTGCCGAAGATGGCTCTCGCCAGCATCCTGTGATGCTGCATCGAGCTATATTGGGCTCTGTGGAGCGCTTTATGGGGGTTCTCATCGAGCATTACGCCGGTAAATTACCCACCTGGTTGGCGCCAAATCAGGTCGTAGTCATGAATATTACCGATAGGCAGGCCGAATATTGCAAAAAAATCACTGAATCATTGAAAAATCTTGGATTTAGGGCCATTTCGGACTTGAGAAATGAGAAGATTGGCTTTAAAATCCGCGAGCATACTCTACAAAGGGTTCCCTATCAGCTAGTTATCGGTGACAAAGAACTTGAAGCCGAGACATTATCTGTCAGAACTCAGAGTGGTGACGATTTAGGCGCGATGTCATTAGCACAATTTACCGAGGTGCTAGAACGTGATATCGCCAGTTTTAGTGGTACAGCGGAGGAATAGACAATTAGTTCCACAATGGATAAAAAGAAACCCAGGGTCAATCGTGAGATCCGGGTGAGTGAGGTTCGAGTTATCGATGCCGAGGGTGAACAGGTTGGGGTAATGCCCACCAGTGACGCTCTCAAACGCGCTGAAGATGCTGGCCTTGATCTGGTGGAAGTCTCACCGAATGCTAAGCCGCCCGTGTGCACTATTGTTGATTACGGTAAATACCAATATCAGCAGAAAAAGCGCGCCGCTGAAGCGAAAAAGAAACAAGTCGTCACAAAGGTAAAAGAAGTCAAATTCCGTCCAGTGACGGAAGAAGGGGATTATCAGGTAAAACTACGCAACCTGATACGTTTCCTAGAGCATGGGGACAAGGTCAAGGTAACAATTCGTTTCCGTGGCCGTGAAATGTCTCACCAGGAGTTAGGTCGTGATCTATTGGCGCGTGTGCGCGAAGATGCTGCTGAGTATGGCACCGTCGAGCAAATGCCCCAGGTAGAAGGCCGACAAATGGTGATGGTCATTGGTCCTAAGAGAAAAAAGTAGTGTAAATATACAAAACAATAGTTTTGTGAACAACAAATAGCGGAGTGAATTATCATGCCAAAAATGAAAACCAAAAGTGGTGCAGCGAAGCGCTTCAAGCGCACAGCTAACGGCTTTAAACACCGTCGTACCAATCGCGCACACATCCTAACCAAAAAAGCCAAAAAGCGTAAACGTCATTTACGCGGCACGAATCAGGTTACGAAGTGTGAAGTCAAAACCGTCGTTAAGATGTTAGCTGATCATTAATTTGGGAGAAGAAGAATGGCAAGAGTTAAACGCGGCGTTAACGCCAAAGCACGCCACAAAAAAGTATTAAAAAAAGCCAAAGGCTATCAAGGTGCCCGCTCACGGGTCTACCGAGTTGCCAAACAGGCAGTTATCAAAGCCGGTCAATACGCATACCGTGACCGTCGCACCAAAAAGCGCCAATTCCGTGCCCTTTGGATCACGCGTATTAATGCGGGTGTGAGAGAGCATGGCATGATCTACAGCCGATTCATCAATGGCCTCAACAAAGCCGGTATCGAACTGGATCGTAAAGTGTTGGCAGACATGGCAGTGCACGATAAAGACGGTTTTGCAGCTATCGTAGAGCAAGCAAAGTCAGCACTGGCTGCGGCGGAATAAGCATTAGACGATTTTCGTTATAATGATCCCAAAAAAGCGGTGCTGGTCACCGCTTTTTTTATGTTGAGAAGGGAACCATGCAAAAATTAACTGATATTCTTGAACAAGCAAAACAACAAATTGCTGCGGCGGCTGATCTGGCGGCACTTGATACGGTACGGGTGAAATGCCTGGGCAAACAAGGGGAGCTCACCGAGATCTTAAAAGGCCTCGGCAAATTACCCCCGGAAGAACGCCCCAAAGTTGGCGAAGCTGTCAATATCGCCAAGCAAGAATTACAAGGCTTAATCAACGACAAAAAATCAGCCTTTGAGCGCGAGATCTTAAATGCCAAACTGGCCGGTGAAACCATCGATGTCACCTTGCCAGGACGCCTGAGTAATGTCGGCACGTTACATCCCGTCAGCAAGGTGCGCGCGCGCGTCGAAGAGTATTTCAAACATCGAGGTTTTGAGATTGTTGATGGGCCTGAGATTGAAGACGAATATTACAATTTCGAGGCCTTGAATATTCCGGCTCACCATCCAGCACGGGCGATGCATGATACGTTTTATTTTGCCGATGGTTTAGTGCTGCGTACCCATACCTCCAATGTGCAAATCCGTTATATGGAAGACAACCCGCCGCCATTGCGGATGGTGTCTTTGGGGCGCGTGTACCGGTGTGATTCTGATGTCACCCACACGCCAATGTTCCATCAGGCGGAATTACTCGTCATCAACGAAACCGCTAATTTTGCTGAGCTCAAAGGCTTGATTGTGGACTTCATGCAGTTTTTCTTCGAGCAAGATTTGCAAATGCGCTTTCGTCCGTCGTATTTTCCATTCACGGAGCCTTCTGCAGAGGCTGACATCCAATGTGTGATTTGCCAGGCGGAGGATCCTAATTGTCGTGTGTGCGGCGGTAGTGGTTGGTTAGAGATCTTAGGTTGCGGCATGGTCCATCCTAATGTGTTGAAAGCCGTTGGTGTGGACAGTGAAAAATACCGCGGTTACGCTTTTGGTCTTGGGCTTGATAGGCTTGCGATGTTGCGTTATGGCATTAATGATTTGCGTTTATTCTTCGAAAGCGATGTGCGCTTCTTGAAACAATTTTAAGGAACCAGCGATGAAACTCAGTGAATTATGGTTACGTGAATGGGCTAATCCAGCCATCGACAGTGACACTCTGGTTGCGCGGTTAACCATGGCCGGTCTTGAAGTGGATAGCGTTGACACGGTTGCCCAACACTTCAATGGCATCGTGGTGGGTGAGGTAGTAGAGGTTAGCCAACATCCTGATGCGGATAAATTACGGGTATGTAAAGTCAATGTGGGTGAGGCCGAGCCTTTAAGTATTGTGTGTGGTGCTGCCAATGTGGCTAAAGGCATGCGGGTGCCAGTGGCGACGGTGGGGGCTGTTATCGGTGATGATTTCAAGATCAAAAAAGCCAAGCTCCGTGGCGTAGAATCCTTCGGTATGATTTGTTCCACCAGCGAATTGGGTTTAACCGAAACTTCTGATGGTATTATGGGCTTACCCCAAGATGCGCCTATCGGCGAAGATATTCGAACTTATTTGCAATTAGACGACAGCAGTATCGATGTCGACTTAACCCCGAACCGTGGTGATTGTTTAAGTGTGCAAGGGGTGGCGCGAGATGTGGCGGTGATGAATCGTTGTGATTTCACACCCTTGGCTATCGCGTCGGTTAAAGCGACGCACGATGATACTTTTCCCGTTAACATCATTGCCAAAGAAGACTGTCCTCATTATGTGGGTCGTGTTATCAAGAATATTGATATTCATCGACCTAGTCCCTTATGGTTGACAGAACGCTTGCGCCGTAGTGGTTTACGCAGCATTGACCCGGTAGTGGATGTGACTAACTACGTCTTGTTGGAATTGGGCCAACCCATGCATGCCTTTGATTTGGATACTCTGAAAGACGGCATCACTGTGCGTAAAGCTCGGGAAGGGGAAAGTTTAGTCTTACTCGACGGTGAAAACATTACCTTGACCGATGACGTGTTAGTGATTGCCGATGACGATGGTCCACTGGCGATGGCGGGCATCATGGGTGGTGAGAATAGCGGCGTTACCAGCAATAGCAAGAATATATTCTTGGAGAGTGCTTTTTTTGCGCCGCAGTTATTAGCGGGCAAAGCCCGCCGTTTTGGTTTGCATACCGATTCGTCTCATCGTTTTGAGCGCGGTGTGGATCCGGCCTTGCAGGTACAAGCCATTGAGCGTGCGACAGCATTATTGCTCGATATCGTTGGTGGTGAAGCGGGGCCGATTATTGAGGTCCGTGAACCTAGTCTTTATCCTGCCCGCAACATTATTGAACTGCGCCGTGAGCGTTTGCAAGCGGTATTGGGCATAACAATACCTGACGCGGATGTCTTGGATATTTTGCAGCGTTGTCAATTTGAGCCGACTGAGACCAAGGATGGCTGGCAAGTGACAGCGCCGAGTTTCCGTTTTGATATTGAGCGCGAAGAAGATTTAATTGAAGAAGTCATTCGTATTTATGGCTATGATAATGTACCGGCAGCAACAGTCTTCGACGAATTAACGGCGAAACATACCAGTGAACGCCAGTTGCCCCTCGACAGGTTTAAGCAATGTTTGAATGACAGGGATTACAGTGAGGTGATCACTTATAGCTTTGTTGATCACAAGCTACAACAGCGTATGACACCGGGAGACAAGCCTGTCCACTTGTTGAATCCGATTTCTGCGGATATGTCAGTGATGCGTACCAGTCTTTGGCCGGGGCTTCTACAAGCGGCGGTTTATAATCTTAATCGTCAACAAAGCCGTTTGCGCTTTTTTGAATCAGGTTTATGTTTCAGCCAGCCGGCAGAAGATATCGAACAAGAGCAACGACTCGCTGGCATTGCAGTTGGCACCATGGCAGAGAAGCAATGGGGCGTGGGCCAGCGAGCGCTGGATTTTTATGACGTCAAAGGCGATGTGGAGGCGCTGTTCAGTCTCGGTCATGAGTCAGCGACGGTGGAATTCAGCGCTGGTGAGCATCCAGCCCTGCATCCAGGCCAAACCGCGAAAATTTTCCGTGATAACAAAGAGATAGGCTTGATTGGCCGTTTACACCCACAAATCGCCCAACAGTGGGGTATAAATGGGGCAGTTTTCTTATTTGAGCTGTCTTTTCAAGGACTTCGGCATGCAGAATTGCCAAACTTTGCTACACTTTCAAAGTATCCGGCAATTAGCCGAGATATTGCGGTTGTGGTGGATGAGTCTACCCATGCCGCAGCTGTTATGGAAAACATCAATAATAGTGCAGGTGAATTACTAACCAACCTTCAACTATTTGACGTTTATCAAGGAGAAGGAATTGACCCTGGCCACAAAAGTTTAGCTTTAGGCTTGACTTGGCAGGCAGATTCAAGGACTTTGGTAGATGATGAAGTTAACCAATTGATGGAGAAGGTTATTAACTCACTCAAAAACAATTTTGGAGCAGTACTGAGGGATTAAGACATGGCATTAACGAAAGCAGATATCAGTGAACGATTAGCGGCGAAGATAGGCCTTAATAAGCGCGAGGCGAAAGAAGTCGTCGAATGTTTTTTTCATGAAATTATCAAAGGCTTAGTCACGGAAGGTGAAGTAAAACTTTCCGGTTTTGGTAATTTTTCGACCCGCGACAAAAAAGCACGACCCGGCCGCAACCCAAAAACCGGCGAAGCAGTAGAAATTAGTGCGCGACGTGTGGTAACGTTCCATGCAGGGCAAAAACTCAAGACACATGTTGAGCAATATGCAGGAACGAACGATCAAGAAGACAGCTGATTTAGGGCCGATACCGGAGAAACGCTATTTCACGATAGGTGAGGCTAGCGTTCTTTGTGACGTCAAAGCCCATGTGCTGCGCTATTGGGAGCAGGAATTCCCTCAGCTCGAACCCTGCAAACGCCGCGGTAACCGCCGTTATTATCAGCATAAAGACGTTGAATTAGCCCGTCGCATCCGTTGGTTGCTCTACGAGCAGGGTTACACCATCAGTGGTGCCCGTGCCATTCTCAACAAAGAAAATTCCCAGCCCGAACCCCCAGCTAGTCAGAAAGCACAAGTATCTTCGCCAGCAAATACTCAGATTATCAATGAGTTAGAAGAAGTTCTTCAGATCTTAGATTAATTGGGGGTTACTTTAGTTTGCTGGAGACTGATGACACCAATGTTGTCAAATCAAAATTAACTGAGCTTAATAAGCTGCATGCAAAATTAAACGAAGCAACGACAGCAGGTGAATTTTTGCTCAAACTCAAGCTCTTTGAGCTTCAGGAAGTTATTAACTCACTCCAGGATAGTGAAGACACGGCTCATCAGTTTATACAAGGTATTGCTGAGATCAAACAAATCATAGAAGAGGAAAATACCGACCCAAATTCCAACTACACAACGACAAAGCTCATAGATATAGCACAGCATACCCTTGATTATGTGCATGATATTCAATGTATTCGTGACATGAAAGCCACAGATGAGGTTAAAAATAAACATTACGTTGCCGTGTCAAAAAACTTCCGCATGGATATGGCCACTGACAAACGTTTAAGGGGAGCAACCGTGATGTTAGTTTCTGGTGCGGCGACGTATATTGGTGGTGTGTGTATCACCCTAGGATTGACGATTGCGCTGGGACCGCTGGGATTTGCGTTAGGTGCTGCAGGTACAGTGGCGGCTGTTTTTGCTGCCAGTGGTGCAGGATTTTTGGCGGGTAAGCAAAGCGCGTCAGAAGCTGAGCAAAAAATACAAGACCATGCCAAAGATGCTGGCGAGGAGGCAAAAAAGGGCTTTAAATCCGGCCCACCAGGCGCTAGCTAAGCTGACTCTCTTGATGGCTGGGTAAAAATCACCCAAATCCGTGCTATTTCTGTAATAAATTCGCTTAAATCCCACAAAATCACCACACCATAATAGTTTGTTAAGAATCAAAGTGTTAGTATACGCACAATACTTATCCAGAATAGGTTCCTAATATGCCAGGTCAAGCTAAATCCATCAAACACCAACCTCGCTATCGCGGTGAGAGAGCGCCTGCGGATCTCGAGTTTGACGCAGCTAATGGTAAGGTAGATTATTCAGCATTTTATCGTTTCCTAGGTATCAATATTGGCATTACCGAAAAGAAGGGCGTGAGAAGTTCCCAAGAAGACCGTGTCACTGTAAACCGTATCGAGTTCTGGGGGTTGCTTAGTTCACAAGAGCAAACTGCTGCATTCAAGGCAGCCTGCGCCTTACTACAAACACAGATCAATACCCAACAAGAACCTGAGTACCAAGCATGGCTTGCAGATGCACGGCGGAAGGCACGGGCAAAGCAAAAAGTAACAAAGCATTCTGAATCCGGCGCAACCGCCGTTTTCGCTGTTACTGGCAAGAATGGCGTTCTCGCCAGTAATCTAGGTGATGCAGAGGGATTGCGCGTTGTTGCTGATGCTGAAACACCGGTTTCGTTGACACCTGAGCTGCATGATTGCCACAGTGCGGCTGAAAATCAGCGGATACGGACTCTAATCAATAGCGAAGCACCAGAAGTCCAAAATCAGTCATACGAGGGCACAGTTACTGAAACTGATGCTCTTGGGATAGAAAGAGAAAGAAAAATTACAATATCTCGCGGTATTAATAAAATGCCGGAGGGGAAACGACTTGCAACAGGCTCGACACGAGCTCGCGGTGCTCTTGAACCGACAGCTGGTTTCGGTGATAGTGGTTATGGTAATCTAGTGCTTCGAGAGCCAGCGACTAATCACTACAATCATTTAGCTAGCGAACAGCGAACTTTTGATATCTATGCTTGTGATGGTTTGCGAGAAGGCTTTGCTGAGCCAATTTTGAAGCAATGGTATAGAGATCGCCATGGGTATGTTCCTGATGATGGTGTGCCACATGATTATAGAGAGTCAATTCTTGACGACCCAACTCAAAGTACAAGGCTAACTAGCGCAACAAACAAAGCTATACAAAAATTTATTAATGACCTCCTTAAGCATAATGCTGATATCACTACACAAGATCTGAGCGAGGTCTTAGCACAAGAGGCCATTGAGCGCGGCTCATGCGATAATGTGTCGGTTCAAGTCGTTGAGATTACGCCTCAGGAGATAGATCCAGAGGTAGGTATTCTCACGGCTGTTTATGATGGCCATAGCGGTGAGAAAACTTCCCAGCACTTGGCAGACCATTTCAATACTGTTTTGCAAGCGCAAGTGTTAAAGAAAGTGTTGAGCAAAGAGAGTGAGCTCAGTGAAAGACTGAATGCGTTAAAAAGCCAGCTTGACGAGCTTTTACAGCGAGCAGAGGTCGGTGAAGGCTATTATGCCCAGCTTCGAGTTGTGAATGAAGAGGTTATTGCCCGCTGTGCAATTCACAAGGCTGAGAATAAAAAAGAAGCATTGCGAAATTCAACAGCGGCTAGGTTTGCGCTGCAAAACGCTGACTCAAATCAATTATTTCAATCACTGCTTGCACAAAGTGTGGCGCTTCGTGATGAGTTAAATCGACTTAATAATGATTATAATTTAAATTTGGACAATACAAATAATGATTTTAGCACCGAAGCTTGTTTCGATACACTTACTAAACTGTTTACTGTTGATGAGCAAACTATCCTAAAAAACCTTCGCCAAATCCACCAGGTTTTTCACCCTGAGTCTGTGGGCTCGGATGGTGGACGAGATGATCAGCAGCGTGACTCAGACAGTGAGAGTGAAAGTGAAGGAGACGAAAGTCGGCAACCATTAGTCGCTAAACCGTCTACTCTCTTTGAACAAAGTCTCAATGAGTTCCGTGAAGTTGTTTTACAAAATCTCGATGATCCTGATGGCGGATACACAACCTCGCAGCTTGTCCAAATTGCTGCTGCGGGTGTTACCTACGCAAAAGCGATAAAACGTATTCACGATGATGCTGATATGCAACCACGAGAGAAACAAGCCCTGTATATCGAGGCATCCAAACAATTCCGCCACCAAGCGTTGATGCCGAAATCAACACGCCAAAAAGTAAAAGGCGTCGCTGCTGGTGGGGTATGTGGCTTGCTCACCGGTGCCGTGGCCGGTTGTATTGCGTCAGGCGGGGTCTATTTAGGCTTTCATGTTATTGCTGCTACCACGATTGCTGCAGCCCTAGGTCCTATTGGCTGGGCCGTGGTTGGTGGTATCGTGGCTGTTGCTCTCGTGGGTGCTGGCATAGGGGCTGGTGTTGGCTTCTGGGCAGGCTCCCGCAAATCTGCATCCGAGCGAGCGATGGATAGTGAAATTAACAAGACTGCTAAAGCAGCCAAGTCATATGCTCTGTCTTCACCCAGTGCTCGAGCTGGCTAAGTCATTGATTTAGGTCTTTAGAGCAGGTTTCTCTGCAGATTTACCAAAACTTTACAGTAAATAACTACAAAAACCCGTATTTTACAGTGATTAGGGTGATTTTTATAAGATTACCTTAACTTTCGCGGCCTATGCTTTAGGCAGTAATTAAGTAATCAGCCCGTGAGGCTGGGGAAAGAGTTAGTGTATACGTTTCTGCGATATTTTGATTTAACAGAAGGACTACCCACAGAGCAGTTCGAGATTAAAGATCTTGCTGCTCGAAGGCTTATTGACTATAGCGTCAGTGACACCGATGTTGGCGCAACAGAGCTAAAAGGGCGGCGACCTTATCAAGAAGATAGCATTGCTTTCGGTGCTGTTGATGGTTTTCATTTACTGTCTGACGATGAAAAAACGGCATTTCTAAAAGAGCTCTATCGGCGGTTGCAACAAAATCATGGTCAGCAGCGGGAGATAGGCTCTACTGCTGTCACTGCTGTTATTAATAGACAAGACGGTAAATTCTCTATTACAACTGCCCATGCGGGTGATAGTGAAGCCTTCGTCTATAGAAGAAGTGAGACTCCCTCAAGACTTGAGCCATTGATTGAAGTCTTGCATAACCCATCGAGCCCCAGTGAGAAACAACGAATCGAAGGTGCTGGAGGTGTTGTCGATGGTAAGCGTCTAGGCGGGCGCTTTGGCCTTGCTGTTTCTCGAGGGCTTGGCGATACAGCTCATGAAGCCTATCATTTATCTCATGATCCAGATATTGGCACTCATAATTTAGACTCGCCAGATGAAGGCGAACGCATCTTTGTTATCGCAGCTTGTGATGGCTTGCGAGAGGGATTCAATAAGGCAGCGAAGAGAGTAAACAAAGATTTAGAGGGAGATGCACTAACAACGAAGGTCAATAATGATATTAATGCATTTATTCAAGAAAATCTCCAAGCAAATTCTGACATCACCTGTGAGGAGCTCAGCCAAGCCCTTGCAGAAGAAGCCATTAGACGTGGCTCAAGAGACAATGTCTCTGTCGTCGTCCGCGAAGTCAAAGCTGATATGCCTGATGGCGCTTATGCAGTCAATGTTTTTGATGGGCATGGTGAAGAAGAGCTTGGCCATGTAGTATCACAAGCATTGGGTAATAATTTCATGGCTGATTTTCAGGGGTTGTATAATGAGTTATACCTTAATCCAGAGGAAGAACGTTTTTCAAGTTATCTAGCTGACGATGATTTTTCTGCGGCGATGAATGATGCTACCACTAGTTATGCGCAGTACCGTGTCTTGGCTGACCTTGCTAAGGGGGCTGCAACAACGGGTTTGGGTCAAGGCGACAATAATAAATTTGTACACTTGAAGCCAGCGTTTATTTTCTCTGAAATGATTAAACGGCAAAACCTATCAAATCCTGAGATACTGCAAGAATTATTTGCCGAAGAATTGCGTTCAGGCAAAGTCTTCTCTGAGACTGATTTTAAAGCTGAGTATGACAACGGAATGGAGCCTGCAAATCTGGCTGCTTATCTTAAAAGCAATGAGTTTGCCAACGTTGCAGCTTCACAAGATCGGGATCAGTCAGTAGAAGAGTATAGTTTTGATATCAATGAAGAGGCAGCAGCAGATAAGCCTGAGGGAAGGTATAATACGCTAGCAAGTCTTGCTAGAGACGCTGCTGCAAAAGGGTTAGGTAGAGCTGGTAATAAACATACATACACTCATCTAAGCCCTGAGCACATCTTTGCTGAGATGATTAAAGCAAAAGAGTTTGAGAATCAAGATCTATTGAACGATATTTTCGCCCTAGAGAAGGCTCTATTGCAAAGTGATCTTGCCGGTCATGAGTATTCAGATCTGAGACAGAAGGTGAAAAACTTAAAGCGCAAAGTATTTGACAACCTTGATGCAGAGGACTCTTACTCTGTAACACAACTCCGCCACACTGTCCAAAGTACGACAGAGTTTGTCAATGAAGTTGCACGTTTACACAAGCAGTATCAACCAGCTCAACAAAGTAGTAGGACAGAAGATCAACAGCGGGACTTAACCACAGAGCTTGGTGAAGCTGCTGATAAGTATTACGCAAAAGCTGTCCCTGCAATGCCTAAGAAGTGGGCGGTAGGTGAAACAGTAATGGCAGTCATTGGTGCTGTAGTAGGTGCAGTAATTGGAACTGTAGCTGGATTATTTTTAGCGCCTATTGCGGCTGCAGTTGCAAGTGGACCTACAGCAGGCTGGGGCGCTGCTCCTGCAGGTATATTGACGCTTGCTGGGTGTATTGCGTTAGGCTTTAATCTTGGACTTGGTGCAGGTGTTAAGGGTACAAGAGAAGTTTACGCTCGTTTCTTCAAATCCCCACCCAAACAAGATCTCGACCAAGCGGTTGAAGATATTGTCAAGGAAGTAAAGAAGCCCCCAGGTCCATCTCCCGTTTAATCGTACTTCTTACCGCCACAACACCTTTAACGTATCAAAACTGCTTAAACCAATAACAACTAGCGTGCCAATAATCCAGATAATACTATCACGCCAATAATGTTGGGGCAGGGTGTTAGTATCTTTGGTTCCTAATACCCGATTCACTTGTCGTACTTGCAACGGTGTTAATAACACTAACCACAGTATACCCGCGATAACTAACAGACCTGTGTAATGAACGAAACTATCTACACCCGTGTTTAAACTTACACTGGCAGCAAACAAGACGATAAGGCTACCTAACACGGCAATAAACTCAGCGCCACTAAATTGCCGTTGGGCTTGGCGTATCACGGCCACATCAAGGCTACTGTCCGCACGCAGTTTCCACAATAGGGTTAAGACCACGTGACCGATGAAAACGGCACTGGCAAATAGATAAAGGGTTTTGCTGAATAAATGCGTCATAGCATGGCCAAAATTTACTCGTCAATAAGGTAAGGCAGATAGTACCATTTCTTTAGCGGATCGGGTATCATAGCCAGCCATTTCGGGGCGTAGCGCAGCCTGGTAGCGCACATGCATGGGGTGCATGTGGTCGCTGGTTCGAATCCAGTCGCCCCGACCATTCTTTCGGCACAGCACAATAAGGAGTTCCTATGGCATACCAACATATCACAGTGCCTACTGCAGGCGAAAAAATCACCGTTAATGACGATTTCTCTTTGAATGTCCCTGACAACCCCGTTATTCCCTTTATCGAAGGGGATGGCATTGGGGTTGATGTCACACCTGCCATGCGCAAAGTGGTGGATGCGGCTGTTGAACGGGCATCAGAAGGTAACCGCAAAATTACCTGGATGGAAATTTATGCCGGCGAGAAGGCCAACAACCTCTACGGTGGTGATGTGTGGCTGCCTGATGAAACACTACAGGCGGTCAAAGACTTCGCGGTTGCCATTAAAGGCCCGTTGACGACACCCGTCGGTGGCGGCATTCGTTCCTTAAATGTGAGTCTGCGCCAACAGTTAGATCTCTATGTGTGTTTGCGTCCTGTGCGTTATTATCAAGGCACACCAAGCCCCCTTAAGGAACCCGAAAAAACCGACATGGTGATTTTCCGAGAAAACTCTGAAGATATCTACGCCGGTATTGAATGGCAAGCCGATACGCCTGACGCCAAAAAAGTCATTGACTTTTTGCGCAATGACATGGGTGTCAGCAAAATCCGCTTCCCAGAACATTGCGGTATCGGTGTGAAACCAGTGTCCGAAGCCGGCACAGAGCGTTTAGTCACTCGTGCAATTCAATATGCTATCGATAATGACCGTGATTCTGTCACCTTGGTGCACAAAGGTAACATCATGAAGTTTACCGAAGGGGCCTTCAAAGACTGGGGCTATGCCACCGCCCAACAAGGTTTTGGTGCAACGCCATTAGATGGCGGCCCTTGGCAAGTGCTGAAGAATCCTAACAATGGCAAAGACATTATCATCAAAGACGTTATTGCTGATGCCTTTTTGCAGCAAATTTTACTGCGCCCAGCTGAATACGATGTGATTGCGACACTGAATCTAAACGGTGACTATATTTCGGATGCCCTAGCAGCCCAAGTTGGTGGTATTGGTATCGCGCCAGGCGCAAATATTGGTGACGGTGTAGCGTTATTTGAAGCAACCCATGGTACCGCACCGAAGTATGCAGGCCAGGACAAAGTCAATCCAGGATCGTTAATATTATCTGCAGAGATGATGTTACGGCATCTGGGGTGGACTGATGCTGCAGATTTGGTGGTTAAAGGCATGGAAGGTGCCATTGCCGCTAAAACCGTTACTTATGATTTTGAACGGTTAATGCCGGGTGCAACATTACTCAGTTGTTCGCAGTTTGCTGAAGCAATTGTAGGGGCAATGAATTAGTTACAACAATTGTCAGACATAAGCAGCTTCTGGCTTAGTTGGGAGCTGCTTGCTGTATCTCTATACGCCTGCGCGGCCAAGCCGCTTACCTGAGGCGGACGTTGCTGGTCTCACGTCATTATTAAGCTTTCCTTAGAAGGTCAAATTTGTCACATTCTTGTCGTATTTTTGTTCGCGCATTGTTTTATTAATTTTCAACACACGGATTTTTTTTGAAAAGATATAAAATTTCAGGAATTTTTGTCGTTTATCAACTAAGGTTATTGGTATGAGAGGGCGAAAAGATTTAACCGTACAAGAACAAGAAACGGTTGCTGAAGTAGAAGCAGAACAAAAGCAACCAAAGCAGTACAGGGTGGTACTACTGAATGATGATTATACACCTATGGATTTTGTGGTTGAAATCTTACAGCGTTTTTTTGCTAAGACGCGAGCGGATGCAACACAAATAATGGTTCAAGTTCATATGCGTGGAAAAGGAGTTTGCGGCGTGTTTACCAGGGAGATAGCTGAGATGAAAGTAGAGCAGGTTAACGAATATTCTAGACGGTACCAACATCCATTGTTGTGCCAGATGGAACCCGAATTGTAACCGAGGAGGGTACTAAGATGTTAAGCAAAGAGCTCGAATTTACGTTAAATCTCGCCTTCAAAGAAGCCCGAGAAAAACGCCATGAATATATGACCGTTGAACACTTACTCCTCGCACTCTTGGACAATGCTTCTGCTACCAATGTGTTACGGGCAGCAGGTTCAGATATCGAAAACCTCCGTGAATTATTGACTGATTTTATCGATGAAACCACGCCTCGCATTCCTGAAGAAGAAACTGATCGTGAAACCCAACCCACCTTGGGCTTTCAACGGGTGTTGCAACGGGCGGTATTTCAAGTGCAATCTGCAGGTCGTGCAGAAGTTTCAGGTGCTAATGTCTTGGCGGCAATTTTTAGTGAGCAGGATAGTCAAGCAATTTATTTCTTAAAACAAGAAAGCGTCAGCCGCCTTGACGTGGTTAATTATATTTCTCATGGTATCTCTAAGATCCAGAGTGAACCACAAGAGCAATACGAGCAACCACCTACACTCGAAGATGAAGAGCTGGGTGGTGATGGAACCCAAACAGCACTTGAAGCCTATGCGACTAATCTCAACATCAAGGCTATTACTGGTAGTATCGATCCCCTCATCGGTCGCCATGAAGAAGTTGAGCGTGTCATTCAAATTATTTGTCGACGCCGCAAAAACAATCCACTGCTGGTGGGTGAAGCGGGTGTGGGCAAAACCGCTATTGCAGAAGGTTTGGCAAAACGTATCGTCGAAGGTGAAGTGCCAGATGCTATTGCTGATCATGTTGTCTATTCACTGGATCTCGGCAACTTGCTCGCAGGGACAAAGTACCGCGGTGATTTCGAAAAACGCCTAAAAGCCTTGCTGCATGAACTTAAAGAAGAACCCGCGGCGATATTATTCATCGATGAAATCCACGTGATTATCGGTGCAGGTGCTGCGTCTGGTGGTGTGTTAGATGCTTCTAACCTTATCAAACCCATACTCGCCAGTGGTGGATTACGCTGCATGGGCTCCACAACCTTCCAAGAGTATCGTGGTATCTTCGAAAAAGACCGAGCCCTTGCTCGACGCTTCCAAAAAGTAGATGTTAAAGAGCCTTCGGTAGAGGATACCTATAAGATCTTACGTGGCTTGAAAGATCGCTTTGAGTCCCATCACAAAGTAAAATACTCCCTTGCTGCACTCAAAGCAGCAGCGGAATTATCTGATCGCTATATTAATGATAGATTCTTACCCGACAAAGCCATCGACATCGTCGATGAAGCGGGTGCATATCAAATACTACAACCCGCCAATAAGCGCAAAAAAGTCATCGGCGTGCCAGAAGTCGAAGAAATGGTCGCCAAAATTGCCCGTATCCCAGCAGCGACAGTGTCTAAATCGGACAAAGAAGTCTTGCGCCACTTAGTGCGTGATTTGAAAATGATGGTTTACGGTCAAGATGAAGCTATCGATGCCTTAGGGGCTGCGATTAAACTCTCGCGCGCAGGCTTGCGTGAACCCGAAAAACCTGTGGGGTGTTTCTTATTTGCAGGACCTACCGGGGTGGGTAAAACCGAAGTTGCCCGACAATTGTCACAAATCATGGGCATTGAGTTATTGCGATTTGATATGTCTGAATATATGGAAAAACACACGGTCTCCCGCTTGATCGGTGCGCCTCCCGGTTATGTCGGTTATGACCAAGGTGGTTTGCTAACCGAAGCGGTTACCAAAACCCCACACTGTGTGTTGCTATTGGATGAAATCGAAAAAGCCCACGGTGATGTGTATAACCTCTTGTTACAAGTCATGGACCATGGCACATTAACGGATAACAATGGTCGTAGTGCTGATTTTCGACATGTTATTTTGGTGATGACCACGAATGCTGGGGCTGAATTGATGGCCCGTTCATCCATAGGCTTCACCCAACAAGATCACTCCAGCGATGGTAAAGAAGAACTTAACCGTGTCTTCACACCAGAGTTTCGTAATCGCTTGGATGGTGTTATTCAGTTTAAAGCGCTGGATACGGATATCATCAAGAATGTTGTGGACAAATTCCTGGTTGAACTTGAGGTTCAACTGGATCAGAAGGGCGTCAAAATTGATGTCAGCAAAAAAGTCCGCGCTTGGTTGGCTGAGAATGGCTACGATCCCCAAATGGGTGCCCGTCCTATGGCCCGCTTAATTCAAGAAAAGCTCAAAAAACCCCTGGCCGAAGAATTACTCTTCGGACAATTGGCTGATGGTGGCATGATCCGAATTGATATGGATGGCGATGAAGTTAGCTTTGAGCTTGAAGAAACTGTGACCTAGTTTTTATGTCTCCTCCCTGCGCTACTAGGTAGCTTCGGGAGGTTTTCTTATAGCAGTCTCCGAGGATAATTTAAGATTGGGGCAGATACGAGTTACGGTTTTAACTCTTATGTCTGAATACAATGCGGCCTTTGGTGAGGTCATAGGGGGTTAATTCTACGGTGACCTTGTCGCCGGTCAATATTCGAATGTAATTCTTACGCATTTTGCCGGATATATGGGCCGTGACTTTATGGCCATTCTCTAATTCGACGCGAAACATTGTATTCGGCAGGGTATCGATAACCGTGCCTTCCATTTCAATATGATCTTCTTTTGCCATGTTTACCTCGTGTGTATGAAGCGGCTAACTATGCACTAAATTATGGCACATCTCAAGCATCTTCGAGGGCATCTAAGTATTTTTCTGCATCAAGGGCTGCCATACAACCCGCCCCAGCAGAGGTCACGGCTTGGCGATAGACATGGTCCGCTACATCGCCTGCGGCAAACACCCCAGGGACACTGGTAGAGGTGGCATTCCCTTCCGTGCCATCCTTGATAATAATATAACCATCTTTCATGGTCAGCTGGTCAATGAAAATGTCGGTATTGGGCTTATGGCCAATGGCGATAAAGACGCCGGATAAGTCCAGCTCTTGAGAGGCGTCGGTTTTGACATTCTTGATGCGCATGCCTGTCACACCTTGTTCATCCCCGAGGACTTCGTCTAAGACACTGTCCCAGGCTACTGTGATATTGCCTTCATCGACTTTTTTCATGAGTTTATCGATGAGGATCTTCTCGGCCCGTAATTTGTCCCGGCGGTGTACCAAGGTTACTTCAGAGGCGATATTAGAGAGGTAGAGGGCTTCTTCAACAGCAGTATTACCACCACCGATGACGGCGACCTTTTGCCCACGATAAAAGAACCCGTCACAGGTGGCGCAGGCGGACACGCCTTTGCCTTTAAAGGCGTCTTCAGAGGGCAGGCCTAAGTATTTTGCCGAAGCCCCTGTGGCAATGATTAAGGCATCACAGGTGTATTGACCTGAATCCCCGGTTAATTGAAATGGGTGCTGTTTAAGATTCACCTCGTTAATGTGATCAAAGACCACTTCGGTGTCAAAACGTTCGGCGTGGCGTAACATCCTGTCCATCAAGTCAGGACCTTGCAGACCTTCCACATCTCCAGGCCAATTATCCACGTCAGTAGTGGTAGTCAATTGACCACCCTGTTGGATCCCAGTGACAATCATGGGTTTTAAGTTGGCGCGGGCAGCGTAAATGGCGGCCGTGTAACCGGCAGGGCCAGAACCTAGAATAATTAATCGGCGGTGTGTTGCGTCAGTCATGTTATGATTAACCTGTTACCTTTATAAAGTAATAAAAAAAAGCTATAGTACATGTTTTCAGGGGCAAAAGGAAACACTGTGGCTCGCCAAGCAAAAGCAAAATCAGACGCTAATTATAATTTCTTTGATAATATTCCCTACCGATTGAAAGAAGGGGCATTGATCCTAGGTTTTGCG
This sequence comes from Legionellales bacterium, assembly GCA_002709565.1. Classification (GTDB taxonomy): domain Bacteria; phylum Pseudomonadota; class Gammaproteobacteria; order UBA1113; family UBA1113. The sequence goes on from PAPY01000008.1 coordinate 107,915, forward strand.
GTCGCCATATTTTTGTTGTTGGCGTTAGCGACTTACCATCAAAGCGACCCTGGCTGGTCAGTGTCTGGCAGTGGTAGTGAGGTTGCTAATGCGGGGGGGCGCGTTGGGGCGTGGTTCTCTGATTTCTTTTTGTACATATTTGGCTATATGGCCTATATTTTTCCGGTTATGTTTGCCTACAGTGCCTGGACTTTGTTTAGTGAAAAAACCGCCGCTGGGGAGACTAACTTCCAATTATTTGCGATACGTTGTATCGGTTTTGTTTTGACATTTATTGCGGCCACTGGTTTAGCCAGCTTGCATCTGCCCAATGTGCATTACCATTTACCCTTCACCGCCGGCGGTTTGCTTGGTACCCTGGTGGGTAATCTCTTCGGCCAAGTTTTAAATCTTACCGGTAGCACATTAATCTTGACCGCTTTGTTACTGTGCGGAACAACCTTATTCTCCGGGGTATCATGGTTCAAAGTAGGGCGCTTAGCCTTCGTTGGCTTCATGGAAGTTTGTTATGTCCTCAAAAACAAAACCCTGGACTTATTCATCCAAGCAAAGCAACGTCTGCAAGAGCGGCCCAAGCGGTTACCGAAACCTAACATTGTCCAACCAGTAGAGACAGCGGCTAAACCCCGCACCAAACCCAAAAAAGCCAAACAGCCTAAATCCCAAGCCGTGGTTACTACCCTTGAACCTGCCGTACCGGCACCGGATTCTGCCAAACAATTCAAGGCCCCCAAAGATAGCCGCTTGCCACCTGTCTCACTGTTAGAAGAAAACGACAGATCCACCAGCAAAGGTTTTTCTAAAGGCGCACTGGAAGCGTTATCCCGGGAAGTGGAGCAGCATTTAGCTGACTTTGGCGTGGAAGCGCAAGTGGTGGCTGTGCACCCAGGACCTGTGATCACCCGCTTTGAATTAGTCCCCGCGCCCGGCGTCAAGGTCAGCAAAATCAGCGGTCTTGCTAAAGACTTGGCCCGTGCCTTATCCACGACCAGTGTCCGTATTGTTGAAGTTATTCCCGGCAAAGCGGTGGTGGGACTTGAAGTACCGAATGAATCGCGGGAGATCGTGCGATTGCGAGAAATTTTTGAATCTTCTCAATACCAACAAGCCAATTCACCGTTGAGTTTAGCCCTAGGTAAAGACATCGCGGGCCATCCAGTGATTGTGGATCTCTCTAAGATGCCGCACTTGCTGGTGGCAGGTACCACCGGTTCAGGTAAATCCGTGGGTTTGAATGCTATGCTCTTGAGTATTCTCTACAAAGCATCACCACAACAAGTGCGTTTGATCATGGTGGATCCAAAGATGCTTGAGCTCGCAATTTACGAAGGCATTCCCCATTTATTAGCGCCAGTTGTAACAGACATGAAAGAAGCAGCCAATGCACTGCGTTGGTGCGTGGCAGAGATGGAGCGCCGTTATCGTTTGATGGCATCGTTAGGCGTGCGTAATCTAGCGGGCTATAACAAAAAGGTCCAAGATGCCATTAATCAAGGTAAACCAATACCAGATCCATTCCAGGCAAAAGATATCGATAACCCGCTGACTTTGGAGCCATTGCCGTTTATTGTCGTGTTAATCGATGAGTTCGCTGACATGATGATGGTAGTAGGCAAAAAGGTCGAGCAATTGATTGCCCGCATCGCGCAAAAAGCCCGAGCTGCCGGTATTCATTTATTGTTAGCAACCCAGCGGCCTTCGGTGGATGTTATCACTGGGCTCATCAAAGCCAATATTCCTACTCGGATAGCTTTCCAAGTGTCGTCTAAGATTGACTCGCGCACTATCATCGACCAGCAAGGCGCAGAAAACCTCTTAGGCCATGGTGATATGTTGTATTTACCGCCGGGTACGGGTATTCCGGTGCGAGTTCATGGTGCGTTTGTGGCGGATCAGGAAGTCCATAATGTGGTGAATGAACTGAAGAAACAAGGCGAGCCTGTTTATATCGAGGAAATTACCCAAGAATCTAGTGCTGCCACTGAGGGCTTGGTAATTCCGGGTGAAGAAAGTGACGACGGCGAGAATGATGCTTTATATGACTTAGCCGTTGAGTTTGTCACTCAATCCCGCAAAGCCTCAACTTCATCATTACAGCGACGCTTTAAGATTGGGTATAACCGTGCTGCTCGTATTATCGACGAAATGGAATCTGCCGGTGTTGTCAGTCCGATGGAAGCCAATGGTAGTCGTGAAGTATTGGCGCCACCACCACCCAAGGATTAATCATGTTGCGACGTTATTTTTGGTTACTGTTGTTGTTACCTCAGCTAGCATGGGCTGACCAGGCCAGTAGTGATGCGTTAACTAAACTGTTGGCGGATTTTAATGGTATGACGGCAAATTTCCAACAAGTCATCAGTGATCCCAATGGTGGCGCATTACAAAAAGCCTCCGGCAAAATGGCACTCGTGCGCCCGGGCAAATTTCGTTGGCAAACCCTTAAACCCAACAAGCAACTCATCGTCACCAATGATGAGCAGATGTGGATCTATGACGAAGATTTAGAACAAGCCACGGTTGAGAAATTACAATTGGGCAGCGGTACGCCGGCGACCTTATTGAGTGGCGATTTGACCCAGCTCGACAAAGACTTCACCATCACTCGCGTTAAATCTGACGACAAAGGCCAATGGTTTCAACTGACACCCAAGGCCGACGAGTCTGTTTTTCAATGGGTGAAACTGGGCTTTGTTAACGGTACCGTCAGCGGGATGGTGCTACTAGATAACATAGGCCAGCAAACCGATGTAGACTTCACCAACGTCAAATTAAATCCGACCATACCGAGCAAGCAATTTCAATTCACGCCACCGGCGGGAGTCGATGTTGTCGGCCAGACCACTGAGTAATGCCATGCAGTCCTCTTTATTCGACAATACTGATGCCACTTATCAACCGTTAGCAGCACGTATGCGCCCACGTAACTTGATGGAATATGTAGGTCAGCAACATTTGTTAGCCGAAGGTAAACCTCTGCGTAAAGCGCTTGATGAGGGACGATTGCATTCTATGATCCTCTGGGGACCGCCAGGTACCGGTAAAACAACCTTAGCGAATATGTTAGCCGAGCGCGCTAATGCCCAGATGGTAAAGATCTCTGCTGTATTAGCCGGGGTCAAAGATATTCGTGAAATTGTCGACAAAGCGAAAGAGCGCAGAGCAATGCATTCCCAAGCGACGATCTTATTCGTTGATGAGGTGCATCGTTTTAACAAATCCCAACAAGATGCATTTTTGCCCCATGTTGAGGATGGCACCATAACCTTGATTGGCGCAACGACCGAGAATCCCTCGTTTGAGCTCAATAATGCATTATTATCCCGGGCGCGGGTTTATGTCCTCAGATCCCTTACCAGTGATGACATCAAAACAATTCTCCAACAAGCCTTGGATGATGAAACCCGCGGCGTCGGCCAAGTGCCCGTGGATTTTGCCCCAGCACTATTATCTCAGCTTGCTGAATTTGTTGATGGCGATGGGCGCGCGGCGTTGAATTTGTTAGAAGTGATTATAGAGCTAGCGGATAATGGTAGCGAGACAATTACGGTCACTCAAGATCACCTCAAAGAAGCGCTCGGCAGTGGTTATCGACGCTTTGATAAATCTGGCGATCATTTTTACGATCAAATCTCCGCCTTGCACAAATCCGTCCGTGGTTCTGCCCCAGATGCGGCATTGTATTGGTATTGTCGGATGTTGGATGGCGGTTGTGATCCCCTTTATATCGCACGACGTGTGGTACGTATGGCAACAGAAGATATCGGCAATGCCGACCCCCGTGGATTAACCTTGGCGCTGAATGCCTGGGATGTGCAGGAACGATTGGGCAGCCCTGAAGGGGAGTTAGCTATTGCTCAAGCTATTGTCTATTTGGCCTGTGCTGCGAAGAGTAATGCTATCGAAGTAGCCTTTAATGCCGCCACTGCCTATGTGAAGTCTAGTAAGAGCCATCCGGTACCTATGCACCTGTGCAATGCTCCGACGCGTTTGCTGAAAGAATTAGGCCATGGCAAAGACTACCGTTATGCCCATAATGAACCCCATGCCTATGCAGCAGGGGAGCAGTATTTTCCGGATGCGATGCAACCACAGCAATTTTATCAGCCCACCTGTCGTGGGCTTGAAAAGAAAATTGCCGAGAAGCTCGCCTGGCTGCGGCAATTGGATGAAGAGGTGAGTGTATGATTGAACTGGGATTCATCGCCTTAGGGGGCGCCCTGGGAGCCGTATTACGATTTATCACGGTGATGGGGACCCATCAATTATTAGGCCGCAGCTTTCCCTATGGGACCCTGGTGGTCAATGTCGTAGGCTCCTTAATTGTTGGTATCGTCACCGTAATGCTGTTCGAGCGCTACAATGTATCGGGTAATTTTCGGGCCTTTTTGATCATCGGGGTGCTTGGCGCGTTTACGACCTTCTCGACCTTCTCCATCGAGACCTTAACCCTGTTCATGGATGGCAATGTCATCAAGAGCATGACCAATATCCTGGCCAATATACTGTGTTGTTTATTAGCGGTTTGGCTGGGAACAGCCATAGGCAAGCTGATTTGAACCTGCTAGAATCGGTTCATTCACGATTATGAGATAACCACTATGTTAGAGCCAAAAGACTTACGGGATAATTTAGCTGAGACAGCTAAGCGCTTGAAAGTGCGCGGGTTTGAGTTAGATACGACGGCCTTGCAACAGCTAGAAGAACAACGCAAAACCTTGCAGGTAGCAGTACAAGAGTTACAGCATCAACGTAATAGTCGCTCCAAGGCCATTGGGCAGGCTAAGGCAAAAGGGGAAGATATAGCGCCCTTATTAGCCGAAGTCTCTGAGCTCGGGGACAAGCTCAAAGCTGCCGAGGCACAATTGGATGAAGTCTTAGCCGAGTGGCAAACCATTGTGTTGACTATTCCTAATCTGCCCGATGAGTCTGTGCCTGAAGGTGCGACAGAAGACGATAACGTAGAAGTGCGTCGTTGGGGCACGCCGAAGGATTTTACCTTCACGCCCAAAGATCATGTCGAGCTGGGTGAGAGTCTTAAGCAAATGGATTTTGAGATGGCGTCTAAGCTCACAGGCGCGCGCTTTGTCGTTATGCACCGCCAACTTGCCCGTATGCATCGTGCCTTGATTCAATTCATGATGGATATTCATATTCAAGAACATGGCTATGAAGAAATTTACGTACCTTATATGGTGAATGCGGATAGTTTGCTAGGCACTAGTCAGCTACCGAAGTTTGAGAATGATCAATTTGCCATTAAAGGCGAGCATTCTTATTATTTGATTCCCACAGCAGAAGTGCCGGTTACCAATACCATGCGCGGTGAAATTGCTGATGCGGATAGTTTGCCGCGACAATATGTGGCCCATACGCCGTGCTTTAGAAGTGAAGCGGGCTCCTATGGGCGTGATACTCGGGGCATGATTAGACAACATCAATTCGAGAAAGTTGAATTGGTTTGGATAGTTGAACCCGGCAAGTCATTTGCAGCCCTTGAAAGCTTGGTTGGCCATGCGGAAGTTGTTCTGCAACGTCTAGAATTGCCGTACCGTACCGTGGTTTTGTGTGGTGGTGATTTAGGTTTTGGTTCAACGAAGACTTATGATCTTGAGGTGTGGTTCCCCGCTCAACAAAAATACCGCGAAATTTCATCTTGCAGCAATATGTTGTCTTTTCAAGCCCGGCGTATGCAAGCCCGTTGGCGTAATCCCGAGACCGGCAAGCCGGAATTAGTCCACACCCTAAATGGCTCTGGACTCGCCGTCGGCCGTACCTTAATAGCCATTATGGAGAACTATCAAGATGAACTCGGCCGCATCCATGTCCCAGGCGCTTTGCGTCCATACATGGATGGGGTGACGGTTATCGAGTAGTATTCAGCAATTCACGCTGAAAGCGGAGAATCGCTTCCCAAGTACTATCGCCAGCGCGGCTTCACTGCGCGTATGCCGACCAAAGGGGGAAAATCGCGATTTGGCCATATATTACGCTGCGCGCGAAGTCAATTCGCGCTTGCGCTCAAGAGGGAGAATAGCGATTCTCCCTCTTGAGTAACTCCCATCGCAGATGAAG
>PAPY01000009.1 GCA_002709565.1 Legionellales bacterium
ATTTTTGATGCAGAAAGGGGTAAAAAATTAACGAAAAAGCGGAATGTATATGCAATACCTGAGCATTTTGAGTTAAGTTTTTACCTTTTTATGCGCAAAAAGAGACTGGTGCGGAATGTCGATTGGAAGTATTAGAGGTTACCCGGCCTATGCTAAACAAAGACCGGGCAATCACTCACTTAATGATTAAGCAAAGTGGTAAGCAACACCAAGAGCGGTTAAGCTGGTGTCTTTCACACCGTTACCGCCTTGAATGCGCATATAAGACAGATCAGCGCTGACATTGTTAGTCAACATGTAGCTAGCGCCTAAACCATAAGTCGGACGTAGTTTGTCCATAGACTTGGTTTTCACTGTACCGCTAAACATAGCGCCACCAGGAACAGTGGTTGCAGTAACGTCTGATTTAGCTTTATCAGCCATCACGTAAGCACCACCAGCTTTACCGAACACATCAAACTTATCAGTCACAGGGTAAGATAGTTTACCCACTAAGTCGACAGCTTGGTTGTTCAAGGTTACATTCGTGCCCTCTAAGCCATAGGCGTTTTTGATTTTGTTATCACCGTAATCAGTGAAACCTAATTCGGCACCAAGGTATTTATTGAATTGATAACCGGTATACAAACGGCCACCTAAGTGGTCTTTTTCGGTTTTCGTATTAGCAGGACCACTGACTTGGGTTGACGTCCCGTTTAACGAAACAGACTTCAAGCCTTGGCTAGCAGCAGTGTAATCACTGTCAGAATAGCCGAGCTGGCCACCCGCATAAAAACCATTGGGTGTCGCATAAGCTGAGGTTGCCAAGACACAAGAAACCGCTACTGCGGGAAGGATTTTTTTCAACATGTGTTGCTCCTAATCATTATCATCGTTAGAGCATCCGAGCTAACAAACGTACCCTCGCTAAGAAGCACAAAGCAGCCAACTTAACCAGAGAATCGTAACTCCGTTGAACAGGATGCTAGAGGAAGTATTTTGCGATTGCAATGAAATTGGCAAAATAGAACTCATGTTCGAGATAATAACAATCAGGATTGTACAGAAGCTGTTATAAAAATTAAGAGATGTTCAAAAAATGTCGTTTAATAAACTCAACCACACTGACCACATGGAAGTGAATACGTTCATCATCATGGAACTCCATCGCCCGAGGATTATCTGACTCAATTAATACGGTGGTCATACCAATATCGGCTGCAGGCAGTAAATTGCGAGCAATGTCATCAAACATAATAGCCCGTTTGGGATCGATATTGTGTTTTTCGCATATCTTCTGGTAGGGATAGGCATTCGGCTTAGGAATATACTCTGCCGCAGTAATATCAAAAATATCTTCAAAATGATGATTAATGCCTAACTTACCCAAGGTATGCTCCGCATGCCGACGAGAGCCATTGGTAAAAATCACTTTGCGCTTTGGTATCATACTCAGCAGCTCTTCTAACTCATGATCAGCATCTACGTGGGAGCGGTCAATTTCGTGCACGTAGGCGAGAAAGGCCTCCGGATCAACTTTGTGCTTATTCATCAATCCCCGTAGCGTTGTACCATACTCATGGTAATACTCTGTGCGAAGCTCTTTGGCGGTAGCAACATCGATCTGAAACATATCCATGATAAATTCTGTCATGCGGGCCTCAACGCGGTCCAACAAGCCCAGTTCATTTGGGTAAATCGTATTATCCAAATCAAACAGCAAGACATCGATATCCCTTAGCGGGTTATCAACCGCTAAATAATCGGTGCTATGGCCAAAGCCATTATTAGGTATATCTTGATTTGGTTTCATCAAATTCTCTTAATACAACGGATTACCTTCTGGGTAATAGGATTAGACCATCATTTAACGTAAATGTTGCAGTGCAAAATGCTGTTTTGGCGCCAAAATCTCATCTTGGGCCGCAATAAACTGTAATTCTCGGGTTTGGGCCGCCAATGTCGCAGAAAACACCGCAAAAATCGCCGCTGTCACATGTTCCAACGCAAGCTCAGCATTGCCTGTTTCGAGGTATTTTGCCAAAAAGATCGCGGCAGTCGCGTCACCAGAACCGTTAGGCGCAGGATCTATTGGTAATTTCGGGGTCTCCACTAACCATGTGCCATCATTACTATCGACTAACATCGCAATGGTATCATCATTACTATCGGCTGCTTCAAAGCTAGTTAACAATACGGTATGAGGACCACGCCGGCGTAGTGCAGCACAAGCTTGTTGAGCACTATCAATATCAGTAATCGCCTGTCCAGTTAGATATTCTAATTCAAACTGATTTGGAGTCGTAATATCGGCATGGGTAACCGCCTCATCACGAATAAACTCTGCCACACCCGGTCGGACAAAGATCCCCCGCCCCACATCACCAAGGACTGGATCGCAACAGTAAAGCATATCTGGATTGCCTTCTCGTGCCCGAGCCACGGTTTCAACAATGATTTCCCCAAGCGCAGCATCCCCCATGTAACCCGACAAAACGGCCGTGAAGCTATTGATCGGTTTACGCACATCAATGCCATCAATGACTTGACGGATATGCTCATGGCTAAAAACATCCCCAGCCCACTCACCGTAGCCCGTATGATTTGAGAATTGCACGGTATTTACCGCACTAACATCAAACCCTAACCGCTGCAAGGGAAAGACCGCTGCTCGATTACCCACATAACCATAAGCCACATGGGACTGGATAGAAAGAATGCTTTGCATTATCAATCACCTGATATTTATTGGTTGTTAATGTGGAGATGATACGCATTCTTGGCTTAATAGCAATAAGTTAACCTACCAAATGTTTTTTATCGTAAGAATGAAATGCGATATACTACAACCATCACCGCCAAGGAGTAATGCCGCATGTTTTCACGATTTTTTCCCTGTTGTAGACAAGGCGATGAAGCAAGACCATTAAACGGTGGCGAAAGTGGCACTGAACTAAGCGAACCTATTATCTCCCCGATTCCGCTCAGCAAAAAAGAGGTACTTACCAGTAGCTGTGCCATTGTAACATGCGGGTTAATACTAGGCGTTGTTGGCGGGGTGTTAAGTTTTTGGGGTGCGAGTTATCTAATTGGTGTCATTGGCATTTCGACTGAAAGTGGCGATCTAGAAGGTACGCTTGAACTTATAGCCACCTTTGCTGGAGGCGGTGCTGGTGGTGTCGGGGGGATGTTTATAGGTGCCGCCAGCACAAAGCCGACCCGCGAAAGCGCTCTTGCATGTTGTAGATCTAACGTTTAACAAATAGTGCCATGAAGTCCGTTACCGGCGTTTTCGTTAAACGTTCATGATCACTGCATAATGTCATAATGGCATCAACACTGTCTGCTTGAAATTGCCCTGCTAAGTTTCGGCGAAACTTTTCAATTAGTACGGGGATCCCTTCTTCCCGTCGTCTTCGATGCCCTATAGGATAGTCAATACTGATTTTGTCACTCGAACTACCATCAGCATAAAACACTTGAATAGCATTGCCAATAGCACGCTTATCCGGATCCAAATACTCCTCGCTGAAACGTGAATCTTCTTCAACCTGCATTTTGTCCCGCAGACTGTCAATGCGTGGATCACTGGCTACTTCATCTTCATAATGATCAGCGGTTAAATCGCCAAATAGCAGACCGATGGCGACCATGTATTGCAAACAGTGATCTCTGTCAGCAGGATTGTGAAGAGGCCCCGTTTTGCTAATGATCCTTACTGCAGGTTCTTGAGTGGATAATACAATTGTTTCGATATCATCAAGACGGTGTTTCACTTCATCATGAAGTTTAACCGCACACTCCACCGCCGTTTGCGCATGAAACTCCGCTGGAAATGACAATTTAAATAAAATCTGCTCCATCACGTAGGAACCATAGGGACGTTGAAATTGAAACGCTTTGCCATTGAATAATACATCATAAAAACCCCACGTCTTAGCACTTAAGACGCTGGGATATCCCATCTCCCCTTGTTTAGCCATCATCGCCAACCGCACACCACGACTCGTTGCATCCCCTGCGGCCCAGGATTTGCGTACGCCCGTGTTAGGTGCATGGCGATAAGTACGAAGACTTTGTCCATCAACCCAGGCAAGAGACAAGGCATTCAGTATTTCATCACGGTTACAACCCAACATCTGGGCGGCAATAACCGTAGATGCAACCTTAACTAATACCACATGATCAAGCCCCACCCGATTGAAACTATTCTCGAGAGCCAAACAACCTTGGATTTCATGGGCTTTAATCATCGCCGTTAACACAGCTTGCATGGTTAATGGCGCTTTGCCATGAGCTTCGTTTTGCCGTGATAAATAATCAGCAAGCGCCAATATAGCGCCAAGATTATCAGAGGGATGCCCCCACTCTGCCGCTAACCACGTATCATTAAAATCCAACCAGCGTATCATTGCACCGATGTTAAATGCACCTTGCACGGGATCTAATACGTAATCTGTACCTGGCACCCGGCAGCCATTCTCGACCGTTGTCCCAGACACTAATGGCCCAAGGTGATTGGTACACGCCGGATAATTTAAGGCAAGAATGCCGCAACCCAAAGTATCCATCAAACAATAACGAGCAGTTTGATACGCCTCATCACTGTCAATCTGGTAATTCAGGACATAATTAACAATGTCTTGGAGTTCTTTATCAAATTCTGGACGTGTGTTTTCATCGACGTTTGCAGACATGGGCATTTCCTGTAGTTTTGTTTAATTACCGTTCGTCAATACTGACAAATGCTTGGGGCTCAGGGCCAATATATTCCGCACCAGGACGGATCAATTTGTTGTTTGCCCGTTGCTCAATAATATGGGCTGCCCAACCCGTGATGCGTGACATCACAAAAATTGGCGTGAACATTGCCGTGGGAATGCCACAAAAATGATACGCTGTCGCACTGTAAAAATCCAAGTTAGGGAATAATTTTTTTTCATCCCACATGATAGTCTCGATACGTTCAGATACGGGGTATAACACAGTATCCCCTGCCGCCTCAGATAATTTTTTGGCCCAGGCTTTAATGATATCAGAGCGTGGATCAGAGCTTGTATACACCCGGTGGCCAAAGCCCATTATTAGCGCCTTGTCCGCTAGCATTTGCCGTAAGCCTTTGTCCGCAGCCTCAACCGAATCAAATTGCTCAATCAATACCATTGCCGCTTCATTTGCCCCGCCGTGCAGCGGGCCACGCAAGGTACCAATGGCAGAGGTAACGGCAGAATAAAAATCTGACAAAGTCGCCGCCGTCACACGTGCAGCAAAGGTTGACGCGTTGAATTCATGTTCCGCATAAAGAATTAAGGACACATCCACACACTTGCGGTGCAACTCACTGGGTTTCTCACCATGCAATAAATGCAAAAAATGCCCGGCTAAACTGTCATCATCAGTTTCAGTATCAATGGTGCCTTTATGATGGTGTTGATACCAATACATCAACATTGCCGGAAAGCTGCCAAGCAGCTTGTCAGCAACTGTGTATTCATCCTCAAAGTCTCTCTCTGGCTCCATCGTGCCAAGGGCGGAACACCCCGTACGCAATACATCCATCGGATGTGCATGTGATGGAATTTGTTCTAATACAATTTTTAATGCCCCAGGCAAAGCACGATAGGATTTCAAGCGGTTTTTGTAGTCCGTTAATTCCGTCTCGTTAGGCAGTTTGCCATAAATCAACAAATACGCCACTTCTTCAAAACACGCATGCTCCGCCAAATCATCAACCGAATACCCGCGATAATTCAACCCAAAGCCTTCCTTGCCCACAGTAGCAATAGCTGTTTGCCCCGCAGTAATTCCGGCCAAGCCGCCTGATTTAGCACTCATTAAAAATCCTCCTGCTCACCGTGTAGCGCACGGCAATGGCTTTCTTGTAGCATAAACATTGACACTAACGTTCCAATCAATGCACACAAAGGCACAATGGCCAGTGCAACCTGGTAATTACTTTGAGAATAAACCGGAACGTTATCTAGCAACTTACCTTCCCAAGTAAACTTTAATATTAGCCCCACAAGCGGTTGAAATAATAAACCACCCGCAACCACCATTGTATTATTGAACCCAATCGCCGTACCAACTATTCGTGGTGGGTTATTGTCTTTGACCAGTGCAAAGGAGAGAATTTGACCTGAACCACCAAAGCCTAAACCAAACATACAAACCCCCATTAACCAATAGGGAATATGTGGGATATATAACATGCCCAGCGTCGCAGCCAAAGAGATCCCAGCTGCCACCGTTAATGGTAGGCAGCGGCGGCCAATTTTATCTGAAACCCAACCAAATAAGGGACTACCTATCCCCACACTGATCCAAACAATCGATATGAAGCCTGAGGCCTTCGTCGTGCTAATGCCGTAGAGCTGAGCGATATAGGGAACCCCCCACAGCCCTGCGACAATGAGAATCGGTGACCACGCACAAAAGGCATAAAGCGCCAGCCACCAACTTTGGGGCCGACGCAATACTTGGGCTAACCTGTGCCACTCATTAGCTTGCTTGGGGTGTTGTTTGATTTTTTCAAATGCTGGTGAGTCACGCACAATCAACCAAATTAATACTGCGATGCCCAAGCCAATTAAGCCAAGACTGATCATTGAATGACGCCAACCATGGCGTTCTACATCAGCAGCCAGCGGCATTTCCCCGACTAAAGCGCCAAGGGAACTCATGATCATGATAACGCCTGAGAGAAAAGCAAAATACTTACTTGGGAACCAACGGGAAATTAAAACGAGGCAACCAATGAATGCAAATGCGGAACCCATCCCCATAAAAAATCGACCGATACCGGCAAGATAAGCATTAGGGGCAAGGCCAAAGCCCAGTGCACCTAAAGCACAAACCGTTGCTGAAATCGACAGCAATACCCGTGGCCCAAAGCGATCATAGAGCAACCCTGCTGGTATTTGCATCGGCGTGTAAGCGTAATAGTAAAACCCAGATATCATCCCCAAACCCGCTGCGGTAACGCCAAAGTCTTTCATTAAATCGTGCGTCATCACCCCTGGTGAGACTTGTAACATAAATTCATAGAAATAAAACGCAGCGACGATGAGAAGAATAATGATAGGAAAAAATAGATTAGTAGGTGCGTTTTGTTGTTTGTCTGGTGTAATAATGGCACCACTCATAAAAATAAACCTTTCTTTGCAACGAAACGACTAATTTACTAGGGGTATGGCTGAAAGTCTAGGCCTATTTGGTAATCAAGGCGATTACCTACAACCGGCTTTTCCACCAGAGCTATTTTTGATGCAGAAAGGGATAAAAAATTAACGAAAAAAGCGGAATGTCGGCTACAGCCTTTTGGTCTATCTAGTGCAGGCTGACTAACATTAAGTCACTTAGACTTGATATGGAGCACAACAAAAAAAACGGCCAAGTTACCTTGGCCGTTTTACTACTGAGGTAGACACTCAACAATTAGTTACCAGTCGCGCCTTGCATAGCGTCACCGGCAGATTGTGCAGCATCACTAGCAGATTGCATTGCATCTCCCGCAGATTGTACAGCTTGCTGTGCAGCATTGGGTTGTTGCGCACCAGCATCAGCAGCACCTTGAGCACCTTGAGCACCCTGAACTGCCGCAGCATCATTACCCGCAGCACCTGCAGTGCCATCACCATAACCAATTGCACTTTGACCCGCTTGGTTGTTATCCATTGCAGGCATGTTGAATTGGCCAGACGTATCTGCAGCAGCGCCATTAGCAGCTGCATTTGCATTACTGTCAGTACCCGCTGCTTGGTTATTACCCATAGCCGCATTAGCTGCATCTTGGCCTTGTTGCATAGCACCTTGCGCACTATCCATCGCATCTTGCGCTTGTTGCATGGTATTTGAGCCTTGAGCAGCATCTGTTGCACCCATTGCACCATTTTGCGCATAACGACTAGAGCCACTTGGTGCAGCTGAAGTGGTATTAGACGCAACCTGAACGTGCGCAGAACCATAGCCTTGCAGCGAAGACTGATCACCTACGCTATCAGCAGTATTACCATCAGCCGGCGCGTCATTTGAACTGCCAGACATGCTATCAGCAGCATCTTTAACGCTGTCTGCTGCATTTTGCATAGCGTCAGATGCTGACTGCGCAGCTTCAGCAGCTTTATCTTTCATATCATTGACGGCGCCACTTAGACCGCCATTGTTGTCGCTTTCGTCGGCACTCCCATTATCATCGGCTTGAGCGTTGCCACCGTTATCGTCAGCTTGACCATTACCGCCATTATCGCCAGCTTGGCCATTGCTGCCATTGTCCTCTGCTTGCTGTGATACAGCAGCACCATTATCATCACCGTTGCCATTTGATGCTGAAGTAACATCACCACCAGAGCAACCAGCGATTAAAACTGTTGCAAGTGAGCATACGAGTAGTTCTTTGCGCATAGTTTCTATCCTTATAAGGTTTCCAGAAAAGTTAATACAATTGTATAGCCCAAGAACGAAATCATACCCAAACAGCATCATTTCGAACTAAGGCTAGTTTCAAGACTAACAAAGTTTTATGAAAATAAAAACCATTAACGGCAAATGAGATCAGAATGAAAATCGCGCATAAAAAAAGCACATCATTGATGTGCTTTTTAAAGATTTGTGTTGTGCCATGTAAGTATTACGCTTTTAAGCCATGTGACGCTTGCTGAGCTGGTCCGTTTTCAACACTATGTCGGAGTGCTTGGCCACAAGCTTCGGCATCACGCTGCTTAAAGCTACCAGTAGCTTCAGAAACCGCCGCACTACTTAGATTGACTGAAGCATTGCGAAGTGCATTATTGAGATTTTGTACCAGACGTTGGGGATATTCTTCACCCGTTGCACAGCTGACCTGTCTGTCTTTACCGTGGCTTGCTCCGTACATAAACATAATAAACCTCGTTTCTTTAAAGGTGGGGCTTAGTCGGTAATCCCAAAAAAGTCCCTAAAATCGTTGTTCTTCGGCAAGTATAGGTAGGCTCTATTAACGAAATATTAACGTTTTGGCCCAAATAGGTATTTAACTGATTTAATTTCCTTATCCACCTTTACACTTAAGTCGAAGTTAATCCTATACGCCTTATTCGGGATTATACACCGATTTGCCGGCTTGTCAGCATATTCGGTTAAATTCTTCATATCGTAAACTCATAAGGGCAAATACTGGCATCATACGGCGAGATACATTACTATACCCCTAGTCTTACAAGGAGCAGGTAATTAACGCCTATGTTTGAAGTTGACCGTATTGTTGCCATTATCAAACCCAGACAAGCACTGTTTGAGTGGCTACAAGGCCAAAAAGAAGTCTCTATCGACAATCTTACCCTCAAGAACCTGCAGCGGGATTGTACGGCGTTGTTGATCCCGCAATTCGACGGCCCCAACCAAGCTAAAGAATATATCCGCCAAATCTACGATGGCATCCTTGAAGGTGAACTCGCTTCCTGGGGAGTTCCCAAACGCCTCTGGCCCAAAGAGCGCACCATTGAGTTGTTCAATGAATGGTTTCTAGTAGAATTTCACTCGATGGTTTTTGATCTCGCCTATCTTGAGCAAAAGCGGCAAGCATAAAGCACAAGACTACTATCGCATTTATCACCTAAAATCAATTTATGAATTTTAATTAAATTCCATTGATCATAATTTCAAACTCGACTAGTATTCAATACATATCCTCAAAATAATAAGGAAGTTATGTGTTAGAATGTATCGCCAATAACGACAGACTCGACTAATCCGCTTTTTGACTGGTTGATTCTCGTAGACTTCGGCGCAAGATTTTTCCGACATTGGATTTCGGCAACTCGTCGCAGAACTCAACTTGCTTAGGGACTTTGTAAGCTGTTAGTTCTTCACGGCAATGGGCAAGGATCTTTGCCGGAGTTAATTCCGGATCACTGCGCACCACAAAGGCTTTAACAATTTCACCCGAAATATTATGGGGCACGCCTACCACAGCAACTTCAATAACCCCTGGATGGGCAGCAATGACATCTTCGATTTCGTTGGGATAAACATTAAACCCTGACACCAAAATCATGTCTTTTTTACGTTCCAGCAAATACACAAAGCCCTGCTCATTGATCGTGGCAATATCACCTGTACGCAACCAGCCATTAAAGAATACTTTTTCAGATTCACTCTCCATTCGCCAATAGCCACTCATGACTTGAGGACCTTTAACGCACAACTCACCTTCTGCTCCAACCCCTAATTCATTCCCCTCCTCGTCCATGATAGCAATATCGGTCGAAGGCACTGGTACACCGATAGACCCACTGTACTCTCGTTGATTCAGTGGATTTACACAGACTACCGGCGACGTTTCTGTCAAACCGTAGCCTTCGAGTAATGGCTTCCCGGTTACTCCGAGCCAACGCTCAGCCACCGCCCGCTGCACGGACATACCACCGCCGAGAGCGAGTTTTAATTCACTAAAATCGATAGTCTTAAATTGTGAATTGTTCAGCAAAGCATTGAACAAGGTATTGACGCCGGTAATTGCGGTAAAACGGTTGTTGTTGAGGATTTTGATGAAACCAGGAATATCACGAGGGTTAGTGATGAGAATATTTTCTGCACCGAATTTAAAAAAGGTCAATAAGTTCGCCGTCAATGAAAAGATATGATACAGCGGCAAGGCAGTAATAATGACTTCTTGTTTGCCATTCACCACTGGATCCACCCACGCAAAAACTTGCTCAACATTCGCAACCATATTGCGATGGGTCAACATTGCCCCTTTAGCGACCCCAGTTGTCCCACCCGTATACTGTAAAAACGCAATATCTTTGCCCATTATTTCAACAGGCATTAAGGTAGCACGACGCCCTGCTTTAAGGATTTTGCGAAAATGTAACGCATCATCAATCTGCCATGCTGGGATCATTTTTTTGACCTTACGCACAACAAAGTTCACCAAGCATGCTTTGGGGTGTGGATACAAATCCCCAATCTTGGTCACAATGACATTTTTGACCGGCGTTTTGCCCATGGTTGCTTGTAAGGTGCTAGCAAAGTTCTCAAGGACCACGATAGTTTCGACAGCAGCATCCGTTAACTGGTGCTCTAATTCTCGAGGTGTATACAGAGGATTAACATTGACGACAATTAAACCCGCCCGCAATGCACCAAACAGTGCCACCCCATACTGCAAAAGGTTTGGCATCATGATTGCGAGTCTATCGCCTTTTTTCAGTCCTAACTGACTTTGTAAATAAGCGGCAAAATCCCGTGAAAGTCTGTCTAATTCAGCATAGCTCAGCGTTGTGCCTAAATTACTTAAGGCAGGTCGTTCGCTGTATAGCTCACAGCTCTGGGTAAAAATATCGACAAGAGAGTTGTACTTATCGGGATCAATTTCATCAGGGACGCCCTCAGGATACTGCTGCAACCAAATTTTTTCCACACTACTGCCTTCTGCTTGAAATTCTTGTATAATCCACCACAGCAATAGGGCTGCCGCCGGATGCACGCTAAGTTTGCCACAAATATTTCATCAGATGCAATTATTGGGATTAATCAATGGAAGCAGTTAGTCAAGAAAAAGTCAGTAACGCCTTCAAATTGAAAGGCAGTTTATTCACATTAACGATTATGCAACTCTTTAGCGCTGATATTGACAGTTTCAAACAACAATTGGAACAAACGGTCAAACAAGCGCCAAAGTTTTTTCAACATGCCCCTATTGTTCTCGATTTACAACACTTACCCGGGGATGAAAACATCGATTTCGTCCAAATGTGTGACAGTATGCGCCAGCATGAATTAATTCCCGTCGGTGTTTGTGGTGGCACAGAGGCGCAACAAGAAGCCGCCACTGAAGCAAACCTCGCTGTCTTTCCCCATAATCGCAGTTCCCAAGAAGACTTGCCTCGCCAAGCGGATGACAGCAACAGCAACAAGCCCAATAAAGCTACCGAGTCTGAAGAGTCAGCCACTAATGAAACCCTACTGGTAACCAAGCCTATCCGTTCAGGCCAGCAAGTTTACGCGAAAGGCGGTGATCTTATTGTTGTAGCACCTGTCAGTCATGGTGCGGAATTATTAGCCGATGGTAATATTCATGTTTATGGTGTGTTGCGAGGTCGGGCACTGGCTGGCATCAAAGGCAATACTGATGCCCGTATCTTTTGTAAAGAATTTGACGCTGAAATGGTCTCCATCGCCGGGCTGTATCAACTCAGTGATGATTACAGTACCCACCGGGAACAAGCGCATATTCAAATCACTTTAGAGAATGACGCCATAAAAATTTCTGAACTTTAGTGCTGTGCAGGTTTTCACAATCGCAAAAAACCTGTAACATAGTTGTGTTTAACCGTCCCCTGAATTGGGGCTTACCCTATGGAAGGAAAGAACATTGACCAAGATTATCGTTGTCACTTCTGGTAAAGGCGGCGTTGGCAAAACCACCACTTCTGCCGCCATCGCAACCGGTCTTGCCCTACGGGGCTACAAAACAGCCGTCATTGATTTTGACGTCGGTTTGCGTAATTTAGATTTAATCATGGGCGTTGAACGTCGAGTTGTTTACGATCTCGTCAATGTCGTGAAAGGCGAAGCTTCGCTCAAGCAAGCGTTAATTCGCGACAAGCGGGTGAGTAACCTCTACATCTTGCCTGCGTCTCAAACCAGGGACAAAGATGCCCTCAATCAAGAAGGTGTCGGTAAAGTTTTAGACGAGCTTAAAGCCGATAATTTCGATTTTATTATTTGTGATTCTCCTGCCGGTATCGAAAAAGGCGCCTTAATGGCACTCTACTATGCTGACAGTGCCATTGTAGTCACTAACCCTGAAGTCTCTTCTGTGCGCGACTCTGACCGCATCCTAGGCATACTTGCTAGCCGTTCAAAGCGCGCTGAAGATGGCGGTGAAGGTATTACAGAGCATTTAATGATCACCCGTTATTCACCGTGCCGAGTGGACCGAGGTGACATGTTGGCCATCGAAGATGTACAGGAAATTTTATCCATCCCCCTACTTGGTGTGATTCCAGAATCTCCTGCAGTACTACGCGCATCTAACGCCGGTGTACCGGTTATCATCGATAACGCCACGGATGCCGGACAAGCCTACGAAGATGCGGTTGCCCGTTTCTTAGGAGAAGAGAGACCACACCGATTCATCACTGCTGAGAAGAAAAGCTTCTTGCAACGGATCTTCAAGAAAGACAAGGAGAGCACACCTGCATGAGTATCCTAAGACATTTCCGTAAACAACGTAAAAACTCTGCCTCTGTTGCCAAAGAGCGCTTGCAGATCATTATTTCCCATGAACGAACCAAGCGCAATCAACCGGATATTTTGAATTCTCTCAAGCAAGATTTGCTAGATGTTATTACAAAATACTTCAAGGTTGATGCTGAACAACTCAAAGAACAAGTCAAAGTAGACATGGAAAAGGCTGGCGATCATTCTGTCTTGGAATTGAATATCACCTTGCCTGATCTTGAAACAGCGATTGAACCAGCACCAGAACCTGCTGAGGCGTAATAAATGATGAAAGGACTCATTGGTATTGTCATATTGTGTGCAATCAGCCAATTGGCTTTTGCAGAATTGTGTCCCGAGCCTTCAGCATTACGCATGAATGGCATGCAGTGGGAAGCCAAAGGCACCGGCAGTGCCGGCAACTACAAACAAGGCGATGCCAATAGTCTCTTCGTCTCTCCTATCACTATGGGTGAGAAAATCAAACAAACCCCGAAGACTGACATCAAGATCTCCTACCTAGGCGCATTTTGGTGGGGCTTTGAAAGTCCCATGGTATGTATGTATGACTTAGAAGAAACCCATAGCGATTGGGCGATTCCCATCACCATGGTTAGTGAATCTAAGATTTATGACATCGATCAACATACGATGGGTAAAGGTTGGAACTGTCATGGCGATGTCCAGCCGGCAAGTTGCTCGTGTTTTTCCTACGGCAAAACAAAAGATTGCGAATACACGGCACTCGCCAAAAAAACTTATCGATAACCATTACTACAGGTAAATCATGTCTCGCAAAGCCATTATCGTCTTATCCGGCGGACTAGACTCCACAACGTGTTTGGGCCTCGCTAAACAAGCAGGTTGTGAGTGCTATGCCCTCACCTTTCATTACGGGCAAAAACATTCAACCGAATTACGAGCCGCCGAACGCGTGTGTCAGGCGATGGGTGTGTTCGAGCATAAAGTCTTAGCACTGCCTATTGGTGAACTAGGTGGTTCAGCACTGACCGATGTTCAACTTTCTGTGCCCGATTATGCAGAAGATTGTAATGAGATCCCAATCACCTATGTACCAGCACGCAATACTATCTTTTTGACCTTTGCTCTCGCTTGGGCAGAAGTCATTGGTGCCAATGATATCTTTATTGGTGCAAGTTCGGTGGATTACTCCGGTTATCCCGATTGCCGGCCTGAATACTTCCAAGCATTTGAACGCGTGGCTAAGCTTGCCACCAAAGCCGGTGTCGAAGGCAGTGAATTCACGATACATACGCCACTGCTTCAACTTAGCAAAGCACAAACTATACAACAGGGCCTTGCCTGTGGGGTGGATTACAGCCTTACTGTTTCCTGTTACCGTGCAGATAATCAAGGGCTCGCATGTGGGAATTGTGACAGTTGCCACTACCGCAAAAAAGGTTTTTTAGAAGCTAACATTCCTGATCCGACCCTATATCAATAAGTCGGCAAAACTTAATGCCATAACATTGCAACCAATCCCCTTAGCTATTTCGGCGTATGCACATGAAATGTGATCTCAGGATAAGGATCACCGCTACTCGTTTGAACAATATTACCATGATTATGCCTCCACTCTTAGCATGCTTTATAATGTCTATTTCATCCTATAATCATAGCTAAATCCCTGTCCGTAAAACTACGTAAAATTAAAACCCCTCTGATAAATAAGGATTTTTTTGTGGATTTTTTGCGCCGAAACTGACGCTCTTAAGGTTGAGTTAATATTAACCAGTTAGTATTGCGTCCACAATAAATATGGATACTAATAATTATGAGCACCTTTACATT
This sequence comes from Legionellales bacterium, assembly GCA_002709565.1. Classification (GTDB taxonomy): domain Bacteria; phylum Pseudomonadota; class Gammaproteobacteria; order UBA1113; family UBA1113. Next base: position 14,998 of record PAPY01000009.1, read on the forward strand.
AAAAAATACCGGCGACGACTATAGCCTTTTTATCGACATTGCTGCCCTTAAAAATATTGATAGAAATTCAAGTGAAAGAGAGCTAGCTGGTCTTATTCTAGCAGCGATAGCTAGTAAAAATCCTGAGGCAATGAAATTAAATCGCTACAAGGAAGCCTCTTTTAGTGAAGCTATTATTGAAGGTGGTGTACGAGTCATTAAAAAGCGCGCTGATAAAGGTGGAAAAACCGACATAAGTTATAAGATTACAATTTCTGATGCTATTCGACAAAAACTAAACGCCATCAATGGCCTTAATATACCTGTCAGCATTACTGAACTAACTGTCAAACTCAGTCATTCAGCGGCATTAGTTGAAGCAGAGAAAGACAAAAATAATAAAGTCTGGCGATTCTATCAACCCCGCTCTCCCATTTATGATCCACAAAAAAATGATGCAGATATTCCGGTCGCACCTCAATACCTTGGCGAAGGCACAGATGGACAATCATTTAGAGGCGTTGTTGAATATTTCAATAACAATATATATCACGCGGATCACGCAACTGTTAAGCGTGTTAAATCAAAGGATGCTACTCTAGCAAGGTCACTGGCGAGTTTTCTCGATACCGAGGGGAAAAAATATTCTGTAGTAATGGCTGAAGACAGTCATCGCACTACCAATCTAGGTGGCGTTATTACTGCAAATGATCCCCAAGCCAAATCAAAGAAGTTTCAGTATGGTGATCGGCATATGAGTGGAATCCCTCTATCTGACTATATAAGTGAAAATCCTGATGCTATCGGTGAATATAAGCGCTTCGAAATTTTAAAAGCCATTCTTGTTACTTTACGAGATGAATTTCATAATAAAGGTTATGCTCATACAAAGCTCAGCTTACAAAACATTATCATTGATGATTGTGGAGACGATGGTGTCAAAGTAAACATTTGTGGAAAAGAACGTGTTGCTGTCATTGGCTCAACAAGAAGAAGTACGTATTTTAGACCACTCTATGACGCTCCCGAAACAAAGAGCCGAACAATTTCTGCCTCAAAGCAACTAGATTTGTTTGCTATTGGGGTTATCGCCGTACAGCTATTTAAGGGCACTAAATATGTACCTCAGCAAGCATATCGTGCTCATAAGTCAATTCAGAGTGTATTTAAATCTGATAATGACCTAAAACTGCCGACCCGTTACGCCGATAAAAGTGAATCTGAAGTACACATCGACAACAACTTTCATTCAAATAGTAAAGTAAGAGGTCTTCTTAATAAACTGTTACATAATGAGACTTCAAAGCGCTATAAAAACTGTGATGCTGTTCTTAATGATATTTACGCAATGGAATATAAACCTGGCGCTGGCGCTAAATCAGCTGTTATAGCCTCAGATATAGCCGCAGTCGCAGCAGTAGTCATAGGCATTGTCGCATGTGTCATCACTACAGGTGCAACAATACCTATCATATTAACTGCCGCAGCTTCTGCTGTATTTTTCTTCAATCTGTTAGGGCCGACGCGAACAGCCTTCGCAGATGAACGAGAAGAAAGAAGTGATTTTGCTATCCCATCAGCCATTTAAAGCTTACTAATAATCACAAAGCCTCTGGGTTCATGGGTGCGGGTATCGACGGCTTTCATGGCGTGCCAGAGATCAAGCCCATTGACCCACACTGGTGGGTACATATAACGAGCGACATCAACAATGAGAAAACGATTGGTGGTCGCATCATAAGCTGCTATTGGCGAAAACTGTCCGCCACCCTTCTCACCCATCGTGCGTCTATCAAAATTCACGATGACATAGCCTTTGCCCGTCTTAAGTGCATGCATAGCGCTTTCTTTGAATTCCTTGTAACTCGTGTCATTGGTACGGTACATTAAGGCTTTAACTGGGTAATCCCCTAGCATTTTTTCGAGTTCAGTCAGGTTGACCCCACGTTTATTGACGTTGGTGGGTGTGGTTATCTTTAATACCGCTGGGGTAAAGATATTGTTTTGTGTGTACATTTTATAGGGCGCATGGGCAGGTTCTGTAGGAGGGTCAACATTCAATGCATTGAGCGCGACAACCATACTGGCAACTCCTGAATACATGAGGTTCTGTTGAGTTTCGATATTCTCCATCAGCGGCCAAAAATCCGCTTTGTAGGTACTTTGCTGAAAGATTTCTTGGCCTTCTTTGCTATCGAGAGCGATTAAATTTTTGGGTAACTTAAGATTACCTGCCAATACCGGTAACGCAACTACACACAATAGACATCCAATGTACTGACTTATTCGTCTCATGTCCCTACCACCGTTGATTGGCTGCTATGATGATGTGCTGTTTGACTGGCCGCGCCATGTTGCAGATCAGCCGTATCAAAATCATCTACTGCAATAACTTCTTGACGCAGTGCTTCGACCCGCCGTAACAGGCTCGCATCTTTCGTCTCAATGATTTTTTTGTCAACCGCTGCATTAACCAATTCTACAAAATTGTTACCGCTAATTTCACCAGCTTTGCGCGCTTGATTAAGGCGTTTTTCTAGTGGTTCAATATCAATGACCTGCTTCAACGTCTCTTCCATTTGCCCAACGGGATTAGACTCCTCTGCCGTCATGTAAGCAATATCAATAATACGTTGTCGGGTGTCCGTTGGGGCAATCATCAAACGTGCGACCTTCTTACTTAACCGGTCACTTGGCCCCTTCGCATGACGACCCAAAGGCAACAACAACCCTCGCAATAACATTGCAACGACTCTATTCGGGAAGTTTGCTAGTACCCCGTCCATTTGATCTTGAATTTGTTTGATAATATATTGGCACGTCCAATGTACTACGGGTAAATCTGCTTCAGGCTCACCATTATCCACATGACGTTTGATAACCGCAGAGCCTAAGTACAACATGCTGAGAATATCCCCTAAGCGACCAGAGATACATTCTTTGCGCTTTAGGTCGCCCCCCATGACCAACATGGACATGTCTGCCAGCAAGGCAAAGGCAGAACTATAACGAGTAAATTGTTGCATGTAGCGTTTTAATACCCGCTTGCCTGGCACGCCAGCAATGAAACCACCGGTTAATCCCAGTAATAATGAACGGAAAATATTACTGATGGTAAAACCAACATGACCAAAGAAGGCTTTATCAAACGCCGCCACAGCCCCCTCTTTGTCTGTTAAATTTGCGGCTTGCATCTCAGCAAAAACATGGGGATGACAACGCACAGCGCCTTGACCAAAGATAATCAAGCAGCGGGTCAGAATATTTGCCCCTTCTACCGTGATGCTGATAGGAATACTCTGGTAACCGCGACCAAGGTAATTACGAGGACCCATGCAAATTGCCTTTCCGCCATGAATATCACTGGCATCATTACCAACAACACGGCACATCTCAGTTGCGTGGTATTTCACGATTGCCGACGCCACTGAAGGCTTTGCCCCTTGGTCAATTAAGCCTACTGTCATGATTCTTGCAGCGTCGGAAATATAAAGATAACCCGCCATGCGTGCGAGTACTTCTTGAATACCTTCAAAGCGGCCAATGCTCAAATTAAATTGTTTGCGGATCCGGCTATAGGCACCGCTAGAGGCTAAACCAATCTTCGCGCCACCAATTGATGCTGCCGGCAACGAGATAGCCCGGCCGATGGACAAACATTCCATCAGCATACGCCAGCCTTGGCCTGCCATTTCAGGCCCACCAATAATCCAGTCAATGGGAATAAAAACATCTTTACCTTGGGTTGGTCCATTCTGGAAAACCGCATTGGCGGGAAAATGCCGCCGCCCAGTCACCACACCCGGAGTATTGGTAGGAATCAAGGCACAAGTAATGCCGATATTGTCTTCCTCACCCAATAAATGTTGTGGGTCAAATAGTTTAAAAGCCAAACCTAATACCGTCGCTACCGGCGCAAGGGTAATGTAACGCTTATTCCAGTTGAGTTTAATACCGAGAGTTTCTTTGCCTTCAAACATGCCGTTGCAGACAATCCCTGTATCGGTCATCGCCCCCGCATCAGAGCCTGCATCAGGCCCCGTTAACGCAAAACACGGGACTTCTTCACCCCGCGCCAGACGTGGCAGGTAATAGGCTTTTTGTTTGTCGGTACCGTATTTCACGAGTAATTCTGCAGGACCGAGAGAATTAGGCACATTGACGGTTGTACCCAAAGTCACACTCACACTATAAAGCTTGGTGAGAATTTGCGAATGAGCATATTCCGAAAAACCTTTACCACCAAATTCTTTTGGCATGACCAGGGCAAAGAAACCATGTTCTCGAATGAATTGCCAAGTACTCTCTGGCAACCGCGCTTGATTGTGGGTAATTTCCCAATCATCAGTCATACGGCATAATTCTTCGACTGGACCATCAATAAAAGCTTGTTCTTCTTCGGTTAATTGACTGGGTGGCATGGCCAACAAGGCTTCCCAATTAGGTTTACCCGAAAATACTTCTCCGTCCCAACTAACCGTACCTGCCTCTAGGGCTTCACGTTCAGTACTGGACATGCTTGGCATGGTTTTGCGGTATAGGCTTAAGATTGGCCCACTGATAAAACGCTGGCGAAACGGTTTGATAGTGAATGGCACAATAGCAATGAGGAAAATCAACCAGAGCAAACTCTTCGTGACATAACCAAAAGGGCTGTAGAGGGTAAATACTGCCAGAGTAATGGCGGCACCAATACTCCAGACTAACAAGGATGCACGTTTATAACTTAAACCTGCAAGACACACGATTAAAAAAGCAACCCAAAGTACAGCTGTCACTGTTCACTCCTCTATAAAAAAACGAAAACTAACCCACCGAGCTAGCATACACTTGGTCATTGTTAGACGTACAGCCTAAGCAGCGGAAGAAAGTCGCATTGACGGGATCCACTACCATCTTTTGCCCAGCGTCGCCGACATTACCGCCTAAAATACTAAAAGGCAAACTGACAACAAATAAGGCTGAGGAAAAAATAGTCCCCGCCGCCATCAATGGCCGCCCCGCCACCACGTCTGCCATCATATACAGATCCGAAGGTGCCTGTGACGCTTGCAGTTGCGCATCTTGGTAATTCATCAAGGTGTTGTCAAACGTATCGGCGTCAGCGACCGTCACCACGAAAGCGGCCATAGCTACTACAGCTAACAACCGATACAGGAGAGATTGGAATTGCTTGATCATTGTCCATCCTTGTTAAGGTTTGTAACTTATTGATGATAGCATATCAGCAGCATTCCGCTTACTTTTGCGAGCAGAGTTGCTCAATCACATGCTTAATCTGTTCGGCCGTATACTCAGGATACTCAAACGGAAACAAATGTCCCCCACGAACTTGATGCAGCGCCATTGGTAATTTGCGCGCCATGTTTTTGGCGTCCCCAGCCTGAATAACATGACTATGCTCACCATAGAGTAACGCTGCGGGCACTTTAAGCCGGGTACGGTAACGATAAAGATTATGGGGAAAGGTTTGGTATATTTTATACTCAATATCCCGCTCGAAACGTAGACACACCCCCTCCTCATCATGGGCCATGCCATAGTTAACATAATCCCACAGACAGTCCGTATCAAAATCTGCAAATACGGTTTTTTCTCGCAGATACTCAAACGCAGCCTCCGGCGTTGGCCAATGCTGGCGTCGGGTTTGGGTTCTGCCCGCGGGACTGACTTTGTCCATAAAGCCAAACAACTTCAGCGCTTTGATAACATGGGACTTAAAGCGGCCATAGACCGGCGAGTCCAACAGAATAATGGCACTGAATAAATCAGGCCGGTACACCGCCGCCAAGAAGGTCAGCACCCCACCCAGGGAATGTCCGACACCAATCACAGGTACACAAAAATGTGTCTCAAGATGATGGAGCAATTGCTTGACCAGTAATTTCCAATTTTCAGTGACTGGATAAGCATCATCGTGACCTAGCGTATCAATATAGTCTACATGATACTCATCACCTAGGGCGCGAAACAATTTGCTGTAACACGGGGCTGGAAACCCATTAGCATGGGCAAAATGAATGGTTGTTGCTGGCTTCAACTCACGCCTCAGTTGTACTCTCACTCTTGGCAGCTACCTTATTGGCTCGCAAGCCAAAAATCAAGTAACCCATGGTCAACAGGAAGTACAATGTGTATTGGTAAGGGAATGACACCATCATCAACTCCAATACGGTCCCAATCAGGATTGCTGGTGTTACCGCAATCACTGACAAGCGCAGGATAGGCACATAGTCCAGCGGGCTTTTGATGAAGACATTGAAGAATAAACCCAACAAACCATAGACCAATGCTTGAATGATGCGGTAAATAAAAGCACCAATCAAACAAATGGGAAACACCAGTAGGATCAATATGAATTTTAAATTCCCCAACCAAGACTTCATCATCTCATGGTTAACTTCAATACTCATATCCTGTGGAAATTGGTAAAAGCGGGTTTCGTAGTCGTTTTTATAATACAGCACGCCTTGCTTCATTATCAAAACACGGGCTGCCGTATTCTCTAAATTGGTATGCTGACCACTGGTATCGAAGATAATCACTGGACGGCCCGTTGTCTCATCGACGATGTTGTAAGGCACAGGCGCTGAAATAGAAAGCTCGCCATTCTCCACTGTCATTTTGCTCGGGAATTCATTTATCAAACTGTGAACGGGGCCATTAATCAATTTATCTGCGATGTAATTGTATTGGACAGTCAATGGGATCCAGCAAATTGCCAAAACAATGAAGAGATACAAAAAGCAGGTACCGCGCCAATTCTGTCCGACATCCTGGTACAAAGACTTTGAGTAAAAACTCATATACAGTGGCCGTAATAAACCGAAGCGACGCTGTCCTGACATAGTTATTTCCTTCACTTGCTATTGCCTAAGTATTGTTGAGACTAGGCGATGATGCAAATGAATCGTGGAATTTTTGCTAAACAATAAGTAATTCACTTTATCTAATCCATGTAACCTATTGATTTATATGACAAAAGGAGCCTGAACCCAGGCTCCTTTAACAACAATTACTGAGGATTTGCGACAGTTGAAGCAATCACCACATACGCATTGAGGGTAATTTTTTGGCTCACTGAGGTGTTTGCACGGGGTGCTTGGCGTGCGGCAACCATGTATTTAGCGGCCTGTGCGGGCCCAGCAGCCCCCATCATTCCAGCATTTGCGTCCATCATAGGGAAGTCACCCTCACCCACCACTAAACGATTGACATAAAAATGCTCTTCCGTGTAAACATTATCCAGTCGGTCGACTTCTTTTTTGACTTTAGCGTAGATCTTGTCCCGTAATTTATCTTTCGTTGCCTGAACATCGGCATCACTGGGGCTGAAATCAATATTTTGGATCTCATATTTTACCCCGGGTTTACTGAGCTTCTTAGCATCATCACGCAAATTAGCCAGTTGTGCTTGCGGCAAACGAGCCTCAGCGACGATAGTCACCCGCTCTAGATCAGATTGGTCTTTGCTGCGATTAAATTGGGTAATACGCCATTTACCGGCAGCAGAGAGTTGTTTTAAATTTGCTAAAACATCGCTTTGTAATTTCGCCGCATCTGCTTGTTGTAGACTGCCATTGACAACAACAGACACATTCGCAGTATCCGTGCTTACCCACTCATCCATACTAGTGGTGTATACAATGCTGTTTAAGCGAGGATATTGGCCGACATCTTTTACTAGGCTAGGACTTGCTGCCAAACTCATGATGGGTAGGCTCAATGAGGCTAGTATCACAATTACTGTCTTCTTTATGCGCATATGGTGTTCTCCTCTATCGAATAAGCCCCTACCATAGCATATTAGAGCCATTTACATCGAGAATATTTCTGCTACCCTTGTCCAGTTTAACAATTCACAAGGTGTACCATTTATGTTCAGTCCCAGTGGCGGTAAGGTGAATACCAGCCTCACCGAAATCAGTGATATGTTCAATGCCCTCGAGGCCCTTGAGTTTGGCGATTTACACTTTAAATATGATCCTGACACCCAGCTCAAAGCGATCATCGCTATCCATGATACCAGCCTCGGTCCTGCTTTGGGGGGCTGCCGCTTTATCGAGTACCCTAACTCTGACTCCGCTATCATCGATGCGATGCGTTTAGCCCGTGGAATGAGTTATAAAGCAGCCATTAGCGATTTAGATCACGGTGGTGGTAAATCTGTCATCATTCAACCACCTGAGATTAAGGACCGCCGAGCACTGTTTGAAGCGTTTGGTCGTTTTGTCGAAGAGTTGGGTGGTCGATACATTACTGCTAAAGACAGCGGCACCACCTTAGAGGATATGGATATTATTGCCACCCAGACTCAATACGTCGCTTCTACCAGTGATATGAAACAACCCAATAGCGACCCGTCTCCGTACACCTCTCTCGGGGTATTACGCGGTATTGAAGCCGCGGTAAAGTTCAAACTGGGCCGCGACAATTTAGAAGGCGTACATGTGGCAATTCAAGGGGTAGGCCATGTTGGTCATCACCTCGCCCAAGAGCTGCACATGAAAGGCGCGAAGTTAACGGTGTGTGATACAGTAGAAGAACACGTACAGCGTTGTGTTGATGACTTTGTTGCGACCCCTGTGAATAATGAAGAAATTTTTGCGGTTGATTGCGATGTATTTGCACCCTGTGCATTGGGAGCAATCATTAACGACAAAACCATAGCCCAGCTTAAAGCCGACATTGTCTGTGGTTCTTCCAATAATCAATTGGCGGAACAGCGTCATGGTCGCGAGTTACAAGAGAAGGGCATACTCTATGCCCCGGATTATCTCGTCAACTCGGGGGGATTAATTCATGCTGTTGGTCGTTACGATGGGATCCCTGATGAAGTCAGCGATCAAAAGATTTTAAATATCTATGACGGCTGTCTAGAGATCTTCGAACGGGCTAAAACCGCCGGCGAAGCAACTTGCGACATTATTGATACCATCGCCAAAGAGCGCTTATACCGCAAAAATGCTTAAGGAGAACAATAATGACTGAAGTAGCACGATTTAGCATTCAGCATACACAATTTCTTGACGAAAACGGCAACCCTACCCAAGCCTTACCGGCTTTTTGTGATAATCACGAATTGCTCGTACACCTATACCGCACCATGTTTCACACCCGCGCATTTGATGACAAAGCCATCAAACTGCAACGTACCGGCAAGATGGGCGGCACCTACGCCAGTAGTTTAGGGCAAGAAGCTATTTTTGTCGGTTATGGCAGCGCCATGCAAGAGACCGATGTACTGGTCCCCTACTACCGAGATTATGGTGCAATGTTCCAGCGCGGTATTACCATGGTGGATATTTTGCGCTACTGGGGTGGTGACGAGCAAGGAAATCATTTTGCTGCCAAAGAAGACTTCCCTATTTGCGTGCCCATTGCGTCGCAATGTTTGCATGCTGCCGGTGTGGCGAAAGCCTTCCAATACCGCAAACAATCCCGCGCGGTGGTTGTGACTATCGGTGATGGTGGTACCTCAGAAGGTGATTTTTACGAAGCATTAAACGTCGCCGGCGATTGGAAGTTACCGGTTGTTTTTGTCATCAATAATAACCAATGGGCAATCTCCGTCCCTCGCGCAGCCCAAACTGGCGCCGAAACCCTCGCCCAAAAAGCCATTGCGGCCGGCATCACTGGTGAGCAAGTCGATGGTAATGATGTCATTGCCATGCGTCATGTGGCTGACCGTGCATTGGAACGCGCACGTAATGGTGAAGGACCAACAGTCATTGAAGCAATGACTTACCGTCTCTGTGACCATACGACCAGTGATGACGCTAAACGCTACGTCAATGCTAGTGACTTAGAGGCTGCTTGGGCCAAAGAGCCGCTTGTGCGTCTGCGACACTACTTAGCCGCCCAGGGTTTGTGGGATGACACGCAAGAAGAACAATTACGTCTAGATTGCCGTGAACAAATTGAGGCTGCAGTGCAAGAATACATAAACACACCCACCCAACCCATCTCCAGTATGTTTGATTATCATTACGCTGAATTACCTTTAGAGTTAGCACGACAACGCCATGAAGCGGTTGAATTGGGAGGCGAACATGACTGAGATTACCCTGATTGAAGCAGTTACCCAGGCCCTCGCTTACGAACTGGATCATGATGAGAATGTACTCGTATTCGGTGAAGACGTCGGCAAGAACGGCGGTGTGTTTCGCGCCACTGATGGTTTACAGGCGCGCTTTGGTGAAGACCGGGTCATGGACTCGCCCTTGGCCGAGTCCTTGATTGCGGGTATGTCGGTGGGTATGGCAAGCCAAGGATTAAAGCCCGTAGCAGAATTCCAATTCATGGGGTTTATTTACCCTGGATTTAACCAGATCATTAATCACATCGCCCGCCTGCGTAACCGTACTCGTGGCCGCTTAACTTGCCCACTCGTGATGCGTGCACCGTTTGGTGGTGGAATTCGCGCACCGGAACATCACTCTGAGAGTACTGAAGCCCTGTTTGCCCATATCCCTGGCATGAAAGTTGTGATTCCTTCATCCCCAGCCCGGGCCTATGGCCTGCTACTCGCCGCTATCCGCGACCCTGATCCAGTGTTATTTCTTGAGCCAAAACGGATTTACCGCTTGGTCAAACAAGATGTACCCGATAATGGTATTGCCATTCCTATGGGGCAATCTTTTATTTTGCGTGAAGGTAGTGATATCACCTTGGTAAGCTGGGGGGCATCAATGACCGAGACCCTCAAAGCTGCTGAACAATTGGCAACCCAGGGCATTAATGCTGAAGTCATTGATGTTGCCACCATCAAGCCCCTTGATATGGACACCATTCAAGCCTCAGTTGAAAAAACTGGCCGCTGTGTCATTATTCATGAAGCAGCACGAACTTGTGGTGTGGGTGCTGAAATTGCCGCAACGTTGGCAGAGCGCAGTTTATTATCGTTGTTTGCGCCAATTCAGCGGGTAACGGGTTATGACACAGTGATGCCCTATTTCAGGCTTGAAAAACATTACCTACCCAGCGTTGCACGTATAGTAAAGACCGTAAAACAAACCATGGAGTTTGCATGAGCATTTTCAATTTACCCGATTTAGGCGAAGGCTTACCTGATGCTGAAATTCACGAATGGCATGTCAAAGAAGGCGACACCGTAGAAGTCGATCAATTGCTAGTCTCTATGGAAACAGCAAAAGCTGTCGTCGATGTGCCAGCACCCCAGGGCGGAAGGATTGTCAAACTCCATGGTCAAGCTGGTGATGTTATCAGCACTGGCTCCCCATTGGTGGAATTTGCTGAGGGTGAGGCCAAGGCTGCGCAACAACCACAGGCGCCCCAGGCGGCAGAACCTCAAGCACCACAAAAACCGCAGACGCAAACACCTAGTGTAAGGGAAGCAGCTAACTTAGCTGCCGCAGATATGTCTGTACCCGAAACAAAACCCGAAACCGCCTCTAGAGTCGTGGCAGAGACGCCAACAGCAACGGCACAGTCTTCAGAGCCTGCAACTGAAGCGCCAAAAGGCGCCACTGTTGCTGGCAGCATTGAAGTAGGCAATACAGTGCTGAAGGAATCGCCTACAGGCATTGCGCCAAAGCCTACTGACAGTGGCGGTGAACAATTGCGTGTCTTACCTGCTGTACGCAATTTAGCAAATCGTTTACGGGTGGATTTGAACACCCTCAAAGGCTCTGGGCCAAATGGCTTAATTACCCTCGAGGATGTCAAAAATGCCGCTGGCAATGCTGTCAGCACACCGCGCGAACCCGTTGATAATCCAATACCCGAACAAACCATTGGCGATAAACAACCTTTACGTGGCGTTAGGCGCAGCATGGCACAAGCGATGATTTTGTCACACCAAGAAGTGGTGCCAGTAACATTGGTTGAAGATGCCGATTTACATGCCTGGCGTGAAGGCACAGATATCACCATTCGTATTTTGCGCGCCCTGGCGAAAGCCTGCTTGGCCGAACCTTCGCTGAACGCCGTGTTTGATGGCAAGACATTATCACGGGAGCTAAAACAAACCGTCAATGTCGGCATTGCGATGGATTCATCTGAAGGCTTATTCGTGCCGGTGATTAAGGATATTGCCAATACAACACCAGAAGACTTACGCTACACCATTAATCGCTTCAAAGACCAAGTCAGCAATCGCACTATCCCACAGGAAGACTTACAAGGTGCGACGATTTCTCTCTCTAACTTCGGTACCTTTGCTGGCCGCTATGCAAACCCCATCGTGGTACCGCCTTGTGTTGCAATCTTAGGTACTGGTCGTATGCGCGAAGAATTTATCCCTGTCAATGGTCAACCCGAAATTCATCGAATACTACCATTGTCATTGACCTTTGATCACCGCGCAGCAACCGGCGGCGAAGCCAGTCGCTTTTTGGGTGAAGTGATTAAGGATCTGCAGTTGGTGGACTAGGGATCTCAACTCGGCGCTAACCGAATAGCGCCATCTAAACGAATCACGCTGCCATTTAACATTGGATTTTCAATAATATGTTGGGCAAGCCGAGCGTACTCACTGGCTTTGGCGAGACGTTGAGGGAATGGAACAGACTCAGCAAGGCTCGCTTGTATGTCCTCAGGCAAGGCCCGCATCATCGGCGTCTCTACTAAGCCCGGCGCAATAGTCATTACCCGAATGCCGAAGCGGGCAAACTCACGGGCAGCGGGCAACCCCATGGCTACCACGCCGCCTTTAGAGGCGCTGTAGGCCGCCTGGCCAATTTGTCCCTCAAAGGCTGCGACAGAGGCAGTATTGATAATAACCCCCCGCTCACCATTATCATTCAACGGTTCAGCAACACTCATCTCAGCAGCCGCCAAACGCATAATATTAAAGGTCCCCACCAGGTTCACATTAATAACGTGCATAAAACTCTCAAGCTCCATGGGCCCTTCGCGGCCCACTATCCGCTTCGCCGGTGCAATGCCCGCACAATTGACACAGATCTGTGGTACGCCGAGGGTTTCTTTTACCTGTTGCATGGCTTTGCTGGCATCCTTTGCCGAACTCACATCACAGGCAATCGCAATCCCCCTTAGGTCTTTTGCCAGCACCTCAATCCCTTCGCCATTAATATCCAACAGAGCGACTTTGGCCCCTAATTTGTGTAAATGGCGGGCTGTCGCTGCCCCCATCCCTGAACTGGCCCCTGTGATTATGGCAACCGAATGATTAATATCCACCTTAATGTACTCCTCAGCTAAATGGTGCATTCCACCCGCAAACGTGTCACTATTGTAGCAAAGGATTGTTTAGTAAGGGATACTCATGCTGAAACGGTTGCGTAATGCAGGATGCTACGCAGGTGTGACTTGTGCTTGCCTCTGGCTGGCAGCCTGTGCTGTGGGCCCAGATTACAAACCGCAACCCGCCCCTAACAGCGCCAGTTACACCAATACCCCCCTCCCCACTAAGACCCGGGCAACGCCAGATGCAGGCAATGCTGGCAATAGCCAACGCTTTTCAGCCCAACAATCAATCCCCATGGATTGGTGGAATGTTTTACATTCCCAACAAATCAACACGTTGATAAAAGAAGGCATGGTTAATAGCCCATCACTTGCTGCTGCTAAAGCCACCCTGGTGCAAGCCCAAGCTACCCTCAATGCCGAAATTGGTAATTTATTATTCCCATCTTTGGACTTCACCGGCAGCGCAGAGCGGCAGCGGAGTTCGACAATTTCATTAGGTCAGGACATGCCTAGTTCTATTTTTAGGCTATTCAATGCTACCGTCGGTATCGATTATCTGTTGGATATTTTTGGTGGCTCCCGCCGCACGATTGAGGCCTATCGGGCAGACGTTGATTATGAAAAATACCAACTGCAAGCAGCCTACCTTAGCCTGAGTAGCAATATTGCGAGTACGAGCATTGCTGTCGCTTCTTTGAGCGATCAAATTAAAGCAACTAAGGCACTCATTAACGATCAGGCAGATATTTTACGCATAACCAAACAACAATTTTCGCTGGGCGGTGTCAGCAAAGAAGATGTGCTATTGCAACAAACAACATTGGCACAAACAGAAGCCACACTACCAACTTTAAAACAAGCACAGGCTGAAGCAACTCATACGCTGGCCGTGCTCACAGGTAAATACACGAACCAACAACCCGTACCGCACTTATCCCTTAATCAATTGCAATTACCCAAACAACTGCCCTATAAACTCCCTGCCCAGCTCGTTGAACAACGCCCCGATATTCAAGCGTCTCAAGCCATGCTCCATGCTGCCAATGCCCAGATCGGAATTGCGATTGCGCAGATGTTGCCGCAAGTGACATTAACCGGTGACTATGGGTACTTATCTCAACGTACTAACGATTTCTTTACCAAGCGGCATAATACTTGGACTTATGGCGTTGGTGTTAACCAACCTTTATTTCACGGGGGTGCATTATGGTATGAGAAAAAAGCCATTGATGCACAGTATCAAATCGCCCTCAATCAATACCAAGATACGGTCTTGAATGCCTTCAAAAATGTCGCCGATGTCTTAAGTGCTATCCAACAAGATGCCGTGGTTTATAATCGCGAATTCGCGGCCAACCACGCCGCCGAAGAGACCTTAACCATCACCAGACAACAGTACAAGCTAGGCGGCGTCGATTATTTAAGCTTACTGGACGCCCAAGAAAAAGTTCAGCAAACCCGTCTTGCCTTAATCAAAGCCCAAGCAGCCCGCTACTCTGATACCGTTGCGCTGTATGCAGCCCTGGGCGGTGCTTGGTGGACACCGCCCCCTAACAAGAAGGAAACCACAACATGACCAAAGCCATGATCAAAATGCTGCTTGCCGTGTTTATACTCTTTGGTGCTATTTTTGCTTGGAAAGTTTATTCAAGTATCAGCAATAAGTACCATGTCTTCTCCACCCTAAAAGACCGGGTAGAAACCGTCTCCGCCACTGAAACTACCACCAGCACCTGGCAACGCAGTTTATCTGCCGTCGGTAGTGTGCGAACTTACCAAGGTGTCAATGTCACGACTGAACTAGGCGGTATGATTGAAGAGATCTATTTTCAATCCGGTGAAAAAGTACAAAAAGACCAACTACTCGTACAATTAGACATCTCCACCGACTTAGCCAAACTCCATTCATTAGAAGCTGAAGCCAATCTTGCCAAAATCACCTACGAGCGAAATAAAAAACAACACAAAATCGGTGGTGTAAGCCAGGAAACTCTCGATGAAAATGAAGCACAATACAAAAGCAGCGTGGCAAATGTGGAGGAACAAAAAGCCACTATCGAGAAAAAAACCATCAAAGCACCATTTGCCGGCAAGTTAGGGATCTCCCTCATCAATGTCGGCCAATACATTAACCCCGGCGATCCGATAGTCAATCTTGAAACCTTGTCGCCTATTTATGTGGATTTTTACTTGCCTCAAGACGACATTAGCCTATTAAGTGTTGGCGCGCCTATTAGCTTAACTGTAGATGCATTCGCGGAGCAAACCTTTCGTGGTACCATCACAACCATCAACCCCATCGTTGATAGCAGTAGCCGCAATGTGCAAGTTGAAGCAACATTCATGAATGAAGAGCAGCAACTGTTGCCTGGCATGTTTGTTCATGTCAGCCTAAATGTGGGCAAACCGCAGCAATATATCACTCTGCCACAAACCGCCATTAGTTTTAATCCCTATGGTGACATTGTCTACACTCTCACTAAAACCAGTCAAACTAGCAACGAAAAACCTGTCTGGACTGCCAAAGAATTATTTGTGACAACCGGTGAAACCAGAGGTAACCAAATCGCCGTACTCAGTGGCGTTAAAGCTGGCGAGACGGTGGTGACCTCAGGACAAGTCAAGATCATGAATAACAGCAAAGTCGTCATTAATAACAGTCTTGCACCCTCAGATGCAGCCAAGCCACAGGTGGAAGGTGAGTAGCTATGATCACTGATTTATTCATTCGCCGCCCTGTTTTAGCTATTGTCATTAGTTTAATGATCTTAGTGCTAGGTACCCGTGCCATTGGCATGCTTTCAGTGCAGCAATACCCAACTATCGAAAGCGCCGTTATCACGGTTAATACAGCCTATACAGGCGCCTCACCCGAAACCATTACCGCCTTTATCACCACGCCGCTGGAACAAGCCATCGCCCAGGCGAATGGGATAGATTACATTACCTCAAGTTCCACCCAAAACACCAGCATGATCCAGGCAAATCTGGTATTGAATTATGATCATGACAAAGCTCTGACAGAGATAAACACCCAAGTAAACAGTGTGTTGAATCAATTGCCCACCGAGGCACAATTACCCGTCCTCACAGTTGCCATCGGCGAAACCGTAGACTCTATGTATATTGGCTTTAACAGCGATACATTGCCGGCTAACAGAATTACCGATTACCTGGTTCGCGTCATACAGCCGAAACTACAAGCAGTCAATGGTGTACAAACCGCAGAAGTATTAGGCAGCAGTGAAATCGCTTTGCGGATATGGATAGATCCTGACAAACTCGCAGGCTATGGGTTAACAACATCGCAAATTGCACAGGTCTTATCGGACAATAATTTTATCTCTGCTGCTGGCCGTACTGATGGCCAGACATTTATCTTGAATCTTAATTCAAATACCAATCTTACCACCGTCGATGAGTTTAAAGACATGGTCATAAAGGCAGACAATGGCGCAATCATACGCTTGCGCGATGTTGCCAGTGTTAGCCTGGGACAAGAAAATTATAACTCAGCCGTTACCAAAGACGGCAAAACCGCGGTCTTCATCGGGATCGTCGTCGCCCCAGGGGCAAATCTCTTAACAGTCCTTGGCGAAGTAAAAAAAACCTTTGCTGCTGCACAACAACAAATTCCCGCTGGCATTGAAAGCAATATAGTTTATGACTCAAGCTTATTTGTTGATGCGTCAATTGATGAAGTCAATTCTGCATTATTTGAAGCGTTTTTGATAGTCACGGTTGTGATTTTTATTTTTTTAGGATCAATGCGAGCATTATTCATCCCTGTAATCGCGATCCCCCTCTCTATCGTCGGCACCTTTTTCTTGATGTTAGTGCTGGGATATACCATCAACATTTTAACCCTGCTGGCCTTGGTCTTGGCCATTGGTTTAGTGGTGGATGATGCGATTATCGTGGTCGAGAATGTGTCGCGTCATATGGAGCTCGGCAAATCAGCATTTCAAGCCGCCATACTCAGCGCGCGAGAATTGGCTAAACCCATTGTTGCCATCTCTATCGTACTCATCGCCGTCTACATGCCTATCGGTTTCATGGGCGGGTTAACGGGTGCATTGTTTACTGAGTTCGCCTTCACCTTAGCCGGTGCCGTGGGTATCTCCGCAGTGATTGCCTTAACACTCTCGCCCATGCTCTGCTCACGAATGCTAAAGCATACTCACAAGACCAAATTCATCGCCTGGTTTGATACCAAGTTTGATGGGTTTAAAGATAATTATGAGACGAAGCTCAGCAACGCCTTAAACTATCTGCCTGTCGTTATTGTATTTGCTATTATTATTTTGGCCAGTAATTTCTTTTTGTTCGAGAGTTCCCAATCAGAACTCGCTCCTCAAGAAGATCAAGGCATCATTATGACGCAGCTCACTGCCGATACCAATTCATCACTGGATCAAACTGAGATTTACTCCCAAGCTGTTTCCAAGATATTCAAGAGCTACCCAGAGACACAAACCACGTTCGAGGTTAATGGCTTAAATGGCGCCAACAATGCGCCTAATCTTAATTTGAACATGGGCGGCATGGTATTAAAACCTTGGGGCGAGCGTAAACGCACATCGAACCAACTGCAGCCCATGGTGCAACGCCAACTAGAGGGTATTGCCGGTGCACAAATAGCAGCATTCCAACTCCCATCATTGCCTGGCGGCGGCTCTGGTCTACCGGTGCAATTTGTTATCCAGTCAGCCCAACCCCTTGGTGACATGAAGCCCATTGCTGATCAAATTACCCAAAAGGGTCGCCAATCAGGTAAGTTTCAGGCGTTATTTCCTGATCTCTACTACAACATGGAGCAGGGACAAATTAAGATTGACCGCGAAAAAGTCGCTGAGTTTGGCTTAACCCTACAAGATGTGGGCAATGCCATCAGTGCCGCACTCAGTGAAAATTATATTAATTACTTTGATTACATGGGACGTTCATACCAGGTTATTCCTCAAACCATCCGTCAATCTCGACTCAATGCTAATCCCTTATTGGACTATTATATTAATACTGCATCTGGCACACCGATCTCGTTAGCTACGGTAGCAACCATCACCAAGAATATAGCGCCGCAGTCGGTAAACCATTTTCAGCAAATGAATTCTATTACCCTGCAAGGTATTCCCGCACCGGGTGTGAGTATGGGAGAAGCTATTAGCACATTGAATGACATTGCAAAACCACTCCTGCCCCAAGGTTATACCATTGACTATGCTTCACAATCGCGGCAATTCATGGAGCAAAGTGATTCCATGGCGATTACCTTTTTGTTGGCGTTAATAATTATCTTTTTGTCCCTTGCCGTATTGTTTAATAGTTTTAGAGATCCGCTTATTGTACTCATCAGTGTGCCCATGTCTATTTGCGGGGCGATGATTTTTATCAGTCTAGGTGTGGGCGGTGCGACCCTCAATATCTATACCGAAGTAGGATTGATTACCTTAATCGGTCTTATCAGTAAGCACGGTATTTTGATCGTTGAATTTGCCAATGATTTACAAGAGCAAGGCAAAAACAAACGCGACGCTGTCATCGAAGCTGCCGCCATTCGGTTTCGCCCGATATTGATGACCACTGCAGCCATGGTGCTGGGTGTGATTCCTCTCATCATGGCCTCTGGCGCCGGTGCCGAGAGCCGCTTTAATATCGGCTTAGTCATCGCGACAGGCATCTCCATCGGCACCTGCTTCACCCTCTTTGTCGTCCCCGCGATGTATTTACTCATAGCCGAGGATTATGCTAAGCGGAAGCCGGAAGAAGAGGTGGTTTTGGAGGGGTGATAAATTTACGGTATTAATCCTTGAATGTGATATAATCAACAATTTCAGTAAAGTCTGGATCATACACATTTCCGTTATTAATTAGCTCAAGTATAGTCTTACAATAGTACTTAGTTAGTATCTTGTTAATTTTGTCACGCTGCTCTGCATCCTTAATACCTGAGAGCAAATCTACTCTTCTCAATCTATCAATAACACATAGCTCACAACCACTATTAATGATAGCATCATTGACGTGCTTATCATTAAAACTATACCCGATTACAATAAGCCTCGTATTTTTTCCCTTCAATTCATTACTAAATAAATTGTAATACCATTGCAATAATTCATTCTTAGCTATTGCAAGTGACTTATTATGACCTATAACCATCACCGTTCCTTCTTCACACCTCCAGTTGAATGAACCGTGAAGTTTAACATAGAAAATTTTTGGACGCGTTTTGTTTTTCTGTTTATTAAATTTTTTTTTGAATACAGCCACATCTTGATCAATATTACATGTTTTCCCTTGTTCAAGAGATATTGATGTACGTGGTGTATCTATCCCTGGTGCAAAAACTTCATGAGACTGAAAATACTGCCTTGAATATAGCCCTTCAATTAATAAATCTTGGTTTAGTGTAAAGAGATATCCAATATTATTTTGATTACTCGTAATTCTACGCAGACAGTCTTTAACAAAATAATAACCACCACTGTTATCGATCCCATTTTTGATTGTATTATTTAAATTTTTGTAGACATCTAACATAATATGCTTCATGATTTTTTTATCTTGTTCATTAAAACTTGTTCCAGACATAACTTGATAATAAATGTCTTCATAATTAAAACATTTTTGTACTAATTTTTTTAAATTATCAGATGAATTTAATTTATTATGATTTAGAATTTTATCAGACATATCCCCTGCAAGTAGACCACCAAAATTTGCGCTGAAACCAGCACCAGTTAAAATAATACTCTGTGCCATACCCCACCTCCATTATCACAGTGTTCTAATTATAGACAGACTGACACTATTTCCCCCTTAGGCACCCTTATTGGCTTGAAATCACCCATTATTACGACTAGAATCACTTTAATAAGTAGATTTTTTGTAGTTAACTACAAATTATCAACGCATTAGTAAGACTTGACCCATAACAAAGGTATTTTGACCATGTTTTCTTCTCTACAGATGATTTTTGAGCGATTATTGGCCGACGTGGATACCCGTTACCAACGTTACCTGTTCCACGAGTTCACTCTCTCTAACCGTTTAACCGGCCTTGTGGGGCCGCGAGGTGTGGGTAAGACGACACTGCTGCTGCAAGTTATAAAGACGCAGTTTGCGACGACGGAATCGGTCTTTTATTTTTCGGCGGATCATATTTACTTCAAGAGCGCGACACTCTATGAATTTGTCGAAGGCTTATACCTCAACAATGGCATTACGACGGTCTTCATCGATGAAATTCACAAATACAGCAATTGGTCCCAGGAGCTCAAGAATCTCTACGATGGCTTCCCGCAATTAACCATCATCTTCTCAGGCAGTTCTAGTCTCGACTTGGTCAAGGGCGCTTATGATCTCTCGCGACGCGCCAAGATGTATCATTTGCCCGGCTTATCCTTCCGTGAGTACCTGCAGTTTTTTCATGACATTGAATTACCGCAACTCGCATTCCCTGACTTGCTCGCCAATGCCGTGAGTCTCAATCAAGCCATGGTAGCGATACCAGGGATACTCGGCCACTATCACCATTATCTCCAATATGGCTTTTATCCCTTTGTCAAAGACGATCCCCTGTCCTATTACGAAAAAATATTATTAACCATCGAAAAAACCATCTATGAAGATATTGCTAATTTTTATAACCTCAAAACTGCAAACCTCGTGCATTTGAGCAAAATTCTTAACTTCATTAGCACCATTCCACCAGGTAATATCAACATTCATAACCTCGCGAAGAACCTCAACATTAATGACAAAACCGCAGCGAGCTATCTCACCATGCTCAATGAAACCGGACTCATCACCCTTATCTATGCCGCCGAAGGCGGTAATCAAGGCCTCAGAAAACCGCAAAAAATATTCTTTGACAACACTAATTTGCATTATGCGATAAGTGAACATTCACCCCAGGCAACTGACATTGGCAGTATTCGTGAGCTTGCTTTTCTACAAGCAACTACGAATGCTCAGCTGACCGTCAATTACAGTCAACAAGGGGATTTTCAGATTAACGAGGCAATCTTTGAAATCGGCGGCAAGAATAAAACGCGCCAACAAGTCAAAGGGCTCGGCAATGCATTTATTATCAAAGATGATATCATTGCCGCAAGCCATGGGGTTATTCCCTTACTCTTTTTTGGGCTATTATACTAACGACCAATAGAAGGCGTAGTTAATGCCGCATTTCTTCTGTAAATTGGCTTGTTGCTCAGGCAAGCAATTGACAAGATGATTTCAATCGTTGGTTACAGCAGCAACACCCTGATGAAGCACAAAAAGCCCTCAGCCTGAACGATATTTATATCAAGTCTGCTCACTATAAGCAGCAAGGCGACAGATGTAATTACCAAGCACAACTTAATGCTTGCATGGCAGGCGGGCATTCTTTTCTCATGCGATCGATATGTACGATGTCTGCGATGATGACAGTCACCAGTAAATTCTGTCAATAGCACGAAAGCCTGGCATAACTGTCCAACAAAACCGGGTTAATATACTAATTTTATTGGTTTTTTTCGTTTTTGAGCAGCTGATTTGTAAGCAGCCGGTCTAGCACCCAATCTGTACGCAGCCCTGACGCCATTTCAGGTTTTATCATCCTAATGCTACAATGCGCCTTTTTACGGCCTCTGTGACCCATGAAACCACTCATCACCACGACAGCGCGCGTCCCTGACAAACCTGGCAAAGCCCTACATTGGGGGCAATTGTCAGGAGCTAGCCTCGGTTTAGCCCTGGCGGAATTGGTGAATAGCCAACAGCACCCGATTGTTGCCATCGTGCCGGATAGCCTAACGGCACATCGATTGGAAACAGAATGTCGATTCTTTCTCGGTGACAATGCTGATGTGGTGCTATTCCCTGATTGGGAAACCCTGCCTTATGACAACTTCTCACCACACCAAGATATTATTTCCCAGCGTTTAGCCTGTTTGTACCGTTTAACAACCTTACAGCGGGGCTTATTGATCGTCCCCGTAGCCACCTTGATGCAGCGCATTGCGCCCAAAGATACTATCACCCAAGCCAGCTTTGTCTTGGCGACTGGTGAGCGCTTTGACCCAGACGCCATGCGCCAACAATTGGGTTCTCGCGGTTATCGTGCGGTGAGTCAAGTCTATGAACGGGGTGAGTTTGCCATTCGCGGTTCTATCTTTGATGTCTTTCCCATGGGCAGTGCCCTGCCCTACCGGATTGATTTGCTCGATGATGATGTGGATAGCATTCGCACTTTTGATCCGGAAACTCAACGCTCCATCAAAAAGATTGAACGCATCGATTTGTTACCGGCGCGGGAGTTTCCTCTAGACGAAACCGCCATCAGTCGGTTTCGCGAACAGTGGCGCGCACGCTTTGGCGGCAAACCCATGGAGTGTCCAACTTATGCCAATATCACCGAAGGCATTTGCACACCGGGTATTGAATATTATTTGCCGTTGTTCTTCACTGAAACGGCGAGTTTACTGGATTATATGCCCACCGATACCATGGTATGTACAATTGGCGATTGTAATAACGCCGGCCAACTATATTGGCAAGAAATTAACGAGCGCTATGAGCAATGTAATTTTGATCCCACCCGTCCCTTTTTGCCGCCTGCTGAGGTGTTTTATTCCCAAGACGAATTGCACAGCAAAATCAAACAGTATTGCCGACTGCAATACCATCGTGATGGTATTAACGATGATGCTATGCATAGTAACCTCAATACCAGCAAACCACCTTTGTTGCCGGTCGATCACAAACAAACAAATCCGCTGGCAGCATTTATGGATTATCATGACCAACATACAGGTCGCGTGTTGATTTGCGCCGAAACTGCGGGGCGACGAGAGACGTTACTGACGTTAATGGCAAAACACGGTTTGCATCCCCATCCGGTTGAGGCGTGGCAAGATTTTTTAACTGACGATAATCCTTTATGTATTACAATCGCACCACTCGAGTCAGGCATGGTCTTGCCCGAACACGGCATCAGCCTTATTGCTGAGAGTCAATTCTTTGGCGAGCAGATTTTTCAACGCCGACGACGCAAACAACAGCGCACGGAGCCTAGCGAAGACACCGTGGTACGCAATTTGGCAGAGTTGGAAATCAATTCACCGGTGGTGCATCTTGACCACGGTATTGGTCGTTATCTGGGATTACAGACCATTAATAGCGGTGATATGCAGGCGGAATATGTGACGCTCGAATATGCTGATGACGCAAAACTCTATGTGCCCGTCTCATCTTTGCATTTAATTTCTCGCTACAGTGGCGTGGATGCGGATCATGCGCCTCTACATCGCTTAGGCAGCAAACAATGGGACAAAGCCAAACAAAAAGCCGCCAAACAAGTTCGCGATGTTGCAGCTGAGTTATTGAATGTTTACGCGCAACGGGCGAGCCGTAAAGGCCATCAATACCAAGCACCTGATAATGATTACGCCCGTTTTGCCAGCGCCTTCCCTTTTGAGCCCACACCAGACCAAGAACGCGCCATCGATGATGTGCTGGGGGATATGCATTCCGAGAATCCCATGGATCGTCTTGTTTGTGGTGATGTGGGCTTTGGTAAAACCGAAGTGGCCATGCGCGCGGCCTATATGGCAGTGCGGGACAATAAACAAGTCGCAGTTCTCGTACCAACCACCCTACTTGCGCAACAACACTATGAGACCTTTACTGATCGCTTTGCTGACTTTGCGGTTAATATTGACGTGATTTCACGGTTTCGTAGCAAAGCCGAACAAACTCAGATCCTCGAAAAGCTCAAACGCCATGACATTGATATTTTGATCGGCACACATAAGCTCATTCAAGAAGACGTGAATTTTAAATCCTTGGGCTTATTGATCATCGATGAAGAACACCGCTTTGGTGTGCGGCAAAAAGAACGCCTCAAAGCCCTGCGGGCCGAAGTGGATATCTTAACCCTCACCGCAACCCCTATTCCCCGCACTTTGAACATGTCATTATCGGGCTTGCGGGAACTGTCCATCATTGCCACCCCACCAGCAAAACGGCTCTCGATTAAGACCTTCGTCCATGAACGCAACAAAGGCATTATTCGCGAAGCCATCATGCGAGAAATCATGCGTGGTGGGCAAGTGTACTTTCTCCATAATAATGTCGAAACCATTCAACGCACGTGTCAGGATTTAGCGGAGCTTGTCCCCGAGGCTACGATTCATTTTGCCCATGGGCAAATGCGCGAGCGTGAGCTTGAGCACATGATGTCGGAGTTCTACCATCAGCGTTTTAATGTTTTGGTCTGCACCACGATTATTGAGACTGGTATTGATATTCCAACGGCTAATACCATCATTATTGACCGTGCCGATAAATTCGGCCTTGCCCAATTGCATCAATTGCGCGGCCGTGTGGGTCGTAGTCATCATCAGGCTTATGCTTATTTGATGACGCCGATGCCAAAGACCTTGAGTAAAGATGCACAAAAACGCCTAGAAGCCATCTCACAGCTTGAAGACTTAGGGGTAGGCTTCATGCTTGCCACTCATGATCTCGAGATCCGCGGCGCTGGTGAAGTGCTTGGCGATGAACAAAGCGGCAATATCCAAGCCATCGGTTTTACCCTGTATATGGAATTATTAGACCGAGCGGTGGCAGCGCTCAAAGATGGTCAAGATATTGATCTTGAAACTCCGCTCAAACAGGGTCCCGAAGTGGACTTGCACATGGCCAACCTCATCCCCGACGATTATCTCCCTGATGTGCAACAGCGGTTAATCTTGTACAAACGCATTGCTAATGCCCGTGACGACCGACAATTGGATGAAATTCAAGTCGAGATGATCGACCGCTTTGGCCTCCTCCCTCAACCCTGCAAAAACTTATTTGAAATCACACGGTTACGGCACAAAGCTAGTACGCTAGGACTTGAGAAAATAGAAGCCAGTGAGAAAAAGGGCTATTTTGAATTTGCACAAAATGCTAACATTGATCCAATTGTGCTCATTAAATTGGTGCAAGAGCAGCCACATTGTTATAAACTCAAAGGCCCAACGCGGTTAGAGTTTAGTCTTGATGAGACCCGTATGGGACCACGATTGGCATTTATTGATGATTTATTAACGCAATTAGCGGGAGACCAAGTCCAATGACCATCCTTCGCAAAATCTGCTTCACAGTCCTTGTATTGCTTAGCACGACTGTAAGCACCTGGGCTAAACCAACGTCAGACTCCCCTGACAGATATCAGATTGAAGTTATTATTTTTAAACAAACTCCCCTCAATGCCAAAGATGCTGTCAAAACCAGCGATATTAAAGACTGGCCGCCGACTGCGCGGGCCAAAACACTGCTTCCTGCTGGCGACAAGCAAAAAGATTTTCAGCTAGTGAATAACTATCATCTTAATCGACAAAGTAATGCGTTAGCACAACAAACCAATTATCAAGTTCTTTCCCATCTAACCTGGGAGCAGGACATTCCCTCTGGCAGCCGCACCAAGCCCGTGCATATTTATGGCGGTAATGGCTTTGATAATGAGGGCAATGTGGTGATTACTAATAGCGACCCAAAACAACTCAATCCCGCCAACACCGATGATGCCTTAGTGTGGGAATTGGACGGCACTATCCGCTTTAGCCGCAATCACGACATTCTTACCAGTGCCAACTTTATCTTGAGTGAGCCTAATACAACGAGCGCTTTTGGTTTGTTTTCACAACCACAGACTACAGAGCCTTTCAAACTCTACGTCTTGAAGCAAGGCCAACGCATGCGCCCAGATACGCTACATTACTTTGACAACCCCTCAGTTGCAATGCTGATCAAGATCACACAAACATGAAGAAAAGGGCGCTAAGCGCCCTGTTAATCTAATGACTCAACATCGAATCTTTTTTGTGGGCATCAATCACCATGTCCATCTCGTCATAGATCTTATCAAGTTGGGGCTCAGCGTCTTTGAGCATAGTGACTTTTTTGATACCTTCATAGGCACGGGAGAGTGCTGCTTGTAAGCGCTTGACACCGCAATAAATCGCCGCGCCCTTGATGCGGTTGATTTCATACAATAACCGGCTACGGTTATCGCTGGTAACAAGCGTCCGTAATTGTTCCTTGGTATTTGGTAAATCATTAACAAAGGTATTAATGATCTCTTTCGCCAAGTACTCATCATCGTTCATCGAGCTTTTGACATGTTCAAAATCAATAACATCAATCTGATTGACGGCGGTTGCTCCTTTGAGCTTAGGCTTATTGATGAATGAATCTAAGACATAGCGTGCTTTCTCGGTCAACAAGGGTTTTGTCACTAAGTCATTGATAGCACTGAAGGACCCCACCACTTGCTCAAACTTAGCATGACCCGTCAAAGCAATGATAGGAATGTCTTGCAATTTACGGACTTCATTAGCAACATCAATGCCACACATGTCCGGCAAACCAAGATCCATAAAGACCAAGTCAAAGTGATGTTTGCCAGCCAAATCAATGGCCGCAGCACCAGTCGGTGCATGGATGACTTCACAGTTCAATGTGGTGAGAATAGCAACTGCAACTTTCGCTGCAATTTTATCGTCCTCAACCAATAAGATCTGTGGTTTCAATTTAGCAGGTTCTGCTGGAGGCACCTGCACTTCTGCTTGTAAGTTCATATTCACGTCCGAGTGTCCTATAGTTGGTGTATTTACGTTAGTCGACAATAGATGAGCATAAGATTGCTCAGAGACTACCGGAATGGTAACGGTGAAAACTGCACCTTGCCCAACTTCGCTTTTAATTGTGATTGTACCGTCGATGGTTTTAAGATAATTCGCAACGATAGATAGACCTAAACCCGCACCGGTTTCATTGGTTTCATAGTCTGGTTTAAGTTTCTCAAAGCGGTTGAAGATTCGCTTTTGCGCATCAAGCGGGATACCTATACCCTCATCTTTTACAGCAATCACTAACTCGCCCTGTGCCTCGTTGTCAGTATCTTGATTAAACATTGCAGTAACCGTGATGTTACCTTTGTCGGTAAATTTAATGGCATTGCTTATAAGATTTAGAATGATGCGATGCGTCACCAAGCCATAACCATGAACCCTATTGGGGATACCTTCCCCAACTGTCAGGGATAAACCTAATCCCTTTCTCTTAATGGCTGGTGTAAATAGAGTTATTAGATCAGAGAGAACTTCTTCCGGTGAAAAATCCACAGCATCACCTATTTGTTCAGGATCATCGGTGGTAACAAAGTCCAAAATCTGGTTGAGCATCGCCAGCAAGCGTTTACCTGACTGGTGAATATCCTGGATATTCTCCAGAGTCAAGTGCTCGATACACATTTGCATAATCTCAGACATACCAATGATGCCTGTCAGTGGTGTACGAATATCATGGCTCATATTTGCCAAAAATTGTGTTTTTGCTCGACTGGCAGCTTCTGCTTCAATCTTAGCTTGTTCGAGCTCAGCTTCTTGTTGTTTCATCTCGGTAATATCGGTATAGATCCCCAAGACACCGGAGACTTGCTGCTGCTTATCGAATAACGGCACCTTGCTGACCAGCATGACCCGCACGCTACCGTCACTTTGCGTTTGTTGTTCGACAATATTGAGCTTAGCTTGTTGAGACTGGATAACTTCCAAGTCATCTTCACGGTATTTTGTTGCTTGTCCTTTGCCCCAAGGAAAATCAAAATCTGTCTTACCGATAACATCATCAGGATGTGGCATACCAACAGATTCAGCAAAAAGCTGATTACAACCTTGAAAACGCAAATCTAAATCTTTCCAAAAGATAAAATTCGGAATTGAATTAATCAGCTGCTCGGTTATATTCATGTCTTCAGTCATTGAAGAAGATCCTTCATTTAATTAGCTGTTTACCATTACTGCGGAGCCAGAACGTCTAAGTTCAGGTGGCGGTGGTTCTGAAGGCATAGCCGCTTGCCAGTTATTACCCCTGCCTGCACCAATAGTCACGCGCGCTTCTCTCATAAAGCCATTACCACGCTGAGAAAACATCACTGTTTGGCTTGAACCACTGCTACGCAGTTGTGCGTGTCGCAAAGCCGTTGCCTTATCTTCCACCTGCATTTTTGCTTCAAAGCGCTCATTGAGACCAGCTACCACTTCTTTAGCGTTAACAGTCATGCGCACAAGTTTAGAGGTTGGGCTATCGACCCAAAAAGCATCTGCATCACCGGGAGCTCCGTGGAACCGCACATCTGGGTAATCACGTTTATGGATGTCGCTAGCGGGACTATTAATGTCAGCCTGACCACGGGTTCTAACAATGCCAAAACTGATACCTGGGCCTTTGTCATTGGGTAACTGCTCAACATACTCGGCATGCTCCATACCAGGAATATACGTTGCAACACCAGCAATTATCTTCTCAGCTAGTTCTCGTTTTTCGTCGGCTGTAGCGCCGCCACTGAGGTATCGCTGTGATAACTCAGGCAATTCAATCCCGGTGCTTTGTTCAACATTGGTCACCGGTTCGTAGGTAATTTTGGCGTAACCATCATCGGTTAAACTCATGGCGCAATGTGGACCAAAGCAAAAGAATAGCGCGCCAGCCCCAGCAGACTGGCAATACTCATAAACATCGTCAGGAACTTTGACTGTGACAAGGGCCTTTAAGCGATTGGTGCGGGTTTCATCTTGTTCCGCTTCAAAGCCTACCATCTTGTTGATTTTTTCGATGCCGTAATAAGTTGCATTAACAACGGCATCGCCATGTAAACTATGGGTGCGAATACGGCCGGCATTCTCTAAGGTGTAGCTAATCAAATAACCTGGCTCACCTTCAGCCCGTTTTGCATCTACAACTTCTGCACCAGTAAACACCCTGATGTCGGGATTAATCGCGACCTCATCACGAATGGCTTCTTGTAATTTAGGCCAATTGAGCGTTGGCTCAGCAGTGCGAATTGCTTTCTTAATCCGGTCATCGGTTACTAAATCTTGA
Organism: Legionellales bacterium; assembly: GCA_002709565.1. GTDB lineage: Bacteria > Pseudomonadota > Gammaproteobacteria > UBA1113 > UBA1113. The sequence continues at coordinate 44,074 of PAPY01000009.1, forward strand.
TACTGATCCGGGCTCAATTCACTGAACAAGTCGTCAGGCTCGCCAAAAATCTTTTTTCTGGGGTCTTTAGCCACTAATTCGCGATAGTATTCACGGATTTGCCTAAAGGTATCTAGGATTCTGTCTTCGCTAAAAATTGAATTATTGACAATATAGTAGTGGGTGTTGCCAGCGATTTGTACACGCACGTCTCCTGAACGATGTAACGGAATGTCATCATTACTGAATAACGTCATGCCAGGATATTCTTGTAACAACTCAATTGCGGTATCTAAGCATTTTTTCGCTGTTGCTGGATCAATATAGTGGAAACCCAAGCTGACACGCCAGGGTGTCGCATCACTGGTGCCTGAAAGCAATTGCTCATTCTTCTCAAGCAGTGTGACTTTGTAGCGCTTTGTCTTCGCTAATTCGAGGGCGACTTTACAACCGCCAACGCCGCCCCCGATTACTATGACTTCTTCTTTAGCCATGCCCCATTACCCCGCTATGAGTAATCCTTGTATTGTCTCTAAATGCTACTGTGGAAAATGATTACAAACAGTTCACGCTATTTGCCCATTTTGCATAGCAGCAAAACGTATAGCAATGTAAGTATTTATAATTAGGTTCATCGCTTGATTCGCACAGCTTGTGCGTTATTGTCTTTTTATAGGGCCTATTCTGCGCCTATTCAGATGAATTGCAAGTATTTTTTGATAAAAAGTGCGAGTTTTTTGTGAAAACTTGGGTTTTATTTGTAAAAACTGGGCGTTTGGTTAAAATGATTGCAGGGTTTTACGCTCTAAAGTAGATAATCGTACTTAAGAAGCAGCTTCTCTGTCTAACTGCGCGCTGCTGAACCAGCAGCTCCCGGCTAAGCCGGAAAGCTGCTTTCCAAGTACTATCGCCTATGCGGCAAAGCCGCATCAACGGCGACCAAAGGGGGAAAATC
>PAPY01000010.1 GCA_002709565.1 Legionellales bacterium
AGAGTCGCAATTTGATTACTGGCTTAGAATACTTATGCTCTAAGCTGGACGAATTAACACCTGACTTGTGTCAGTTACACAAAACAGTTTACAGATCCCTAAAATCATACTAACATCCGATAATTTCTCTTACAGGATATAGCGATTTTGTAAAGCTGAGAAGGTCACACTACTCATTTAACAGCTTAGTATTGCCTATCAACCCTTCATCCAAGGTGTTGCAACTGGTATAGCATCTAATTTTAGAGCTTTGGCGATCTTCAATAAAGTTGCTCGATGTGGCATTGAGTTTGATTTAAAGAACCTAGATAAAGATGGTTGTGGAATACCAGTTTTATCTGCTAGTGATGAGATACTACCTTGCTGTATAACAATTTCGAACAAACTATCTTTAAATTCTCGAATATTTGCTGAAATAGCATCTAGATCATTCAATTTTATGTAAGGCTGCTCACTTTTAGTTGCTTGACTACAATCTAAAATTAAATCTTGTATATCAGCGATGATCTCATCTCGCTCTTTGCTGTCAACTTCCTCATGCCACATAACTATTAAATCAGAAACGCCTTCATATTCAAGCCCGGTTTCTATCGCTTTTGCGATAAACTCCTCTGGTAATTGAGCTTTTTCCATCTCAATAGCAATTTGGAATAAGCGCATCTTGTCATGTGCTGATATTTGATGATGAACACCACAATCATTATAAGCTAAACTTGTCATTTCAAAATACCTCGTATTGTATACTGTCCTTGCTGAATAAGCTGGATATGTGTTTTGAACTTCGCAAGCATTCTTTTCTCCTTTTTATCATTATTTTTCTGATATGCCTCACAAAGCATCGCTTCATTTAATACAGCAATTGGCAGTCTTAATTGCACTTTGCCATCTCCTACTTGATGCCACTTCATCTTAAAGCCATGTGCGATCTTTATACCGTTCTTATCTGACGCTGGCGACCAAAATTTCCCATTACTGAATTTTGTATCCTTGGGATAGTTCCTTAACAATAAAACATCTGGCCTTATTTTATTTTGGTATTCTTGAATCGAAAAAGTACGGTTATGCTTCAAGTCTAAATAAGAGTCTAGCGCCCACTGTGTAATGACAATATCCACTTCATATCCTTCTTAACCAATATACCAATTATAACATATATATCAAATATGTCAAAGTCGATGATTGTTGGCTTTAACTGATTGATTTTTCGGCTAATTTGATGTGATAATAAACGAAATCACTGAGCCAAGCCAGATGCCGTTATCAACTCCTCCTGGCCTCGTGCGCATCATAGCGCGGGGACTGTAGTTGCTTTATCTGAAAGTCATTGAAGCTGTTAGCTGAGTCTATAACATAGTCTAATGGCATTTTTTCTCTTGATAACCATGATTTATTAGCCCCAAATTTCTCTTGCAGCTGCCGTACTAATTTATATCTTGTTCGATAATCATTTTCTGACGTGGAGCATAAAATTATTACAGCACATATTGATAGCGCATCTTGCTTGCCTGGAAAAAATTCATCAACATCAATTTCTCCAGAAATTTGTTTTTGTAAATGTTCGAATCGTAGCAAGATCAGCCTTTCAACAAGTTCGTACGCGGGTGTTTTTTCAAAATATGTATGATCCTCAGTATAATTCAAATGTTGTTTTTTTAGTCTTCGTATTGCACAGAGCATCTTCCGTTTACTACTAACATGCTGCCCAACAGGTAATGTCGTTATTTTTAATATAGTTTGTAATGCAAAAGAGCCATCACTGTCATCTTCTAATGAAGTATCAGTTTCATCACAACTAGCGCGCATGATGTCATACAGTTGTTCTTCAATATGTAGTGATAGTGCAGCCTGGTTTCGCTCTATTTTTGATAGCTCATTATAAACAGCGATGTATCCTAAACCTGCTCGTTTAAAACCCAAGGCAGCCTCAGTCAATTCTCCAATTTTTTTTGTAAGAACGGATAGCTCTTTGGTTAGCTCCGAAGCAGGGTTTGTCTCATTAAAGCTGTTGAAGATCTTTTGTATGACTTGCAACTTAGCTTCACTCTCCCTAAGCTTTTTGTTAATTGCTTGGCACAGTTCTTTTAAGGCGCTATATCTCCTTGCAACATCATTATCAAAAATCACAAATGGCGCTATCTCTGCCATTTTCCTTTGTATACTTAATAAGCTGGATTTAAACCCCTCTATCTTTTGTGATATTTCAGCTTCAATATTTTGAATTATTTTTTCAAGCTCGGCATGCCGCATGGCTAGCTGTTGATGATAACTTGAAGAGAAACAGTTGCCTGGGCTAGAAGCCTTTTTAAAATCTGATATTAATTGGTCATGGGCTGTTGTCACCTCATTAATCCAGCCATTGAATTTTTCAGCCATATTTTCACATTCTGCATCGCCAACAGTCATTTCATGCGATACATATAATGAACTATGAAAACCATCTACGCGCTCAGGATTTAAGTCTGGCAATTCAACAGATTGCCAGTGTGGCGATAAATGACATAACAAACGGTTCTGTTGTCCTAATGCCTCAATTTTATCATTCTTGATGTGCCTATTATTTTGATACGCCTGCTTAGATTTTTCTCTGTAATGGCATGCTTTATCTTGAATATGCTGGGAATACCTGGACATTTGTGTTGAAAGTGAAATAATTTGTTGGCGATATTGTTGCTCCATCATATTTCGCGCTGTAATTGATTGATCATAATCGGATTGTTGTTCAATCAACCTATCGATCTTTGCTTCTGTTAGCCGGAGCTCTTTCTTGAGCGTTTTAGCCGACTCTTCCAGCCCATCAAGGGCTTTTTTTGTGGAAACTGCCTGTCTATTTAGGTGCTCAAAACTCGCACGTAACTTCTCATAGCGTTTTTTGTCAATTTCAAAGGGAGAAGCATAAATAGGTTTTTGTTTGCGATATTGCCGCCGAAGAGTATTGTGTCTCTCTAATACCTTTTTATAGAGGCGACTTTTACCAAAATGGATACCGCAGCTATGCCATCTTGATTGGATCAGAGCTGGATAGCCATATTTTCCTTTGAGAAAGCCTTTATAAATATAAAGACATTCAGCTGGACCGGTTGCTCCAGCTAGAGCATTCATTAATTTTCTAGCGTGGGCTTCTTTCTCAGGAAATCTATCTGTTGAGCTCACGCTACCGCTTAATCGGGGTATTAAATATCTTTGCTCAATCCACCAACGCATTGCAGCCATTTCCGTATGGTTTTTGAATGCTTCTTTGCTGTTATTAGGAGAATTCTTTGAGGCGATTGTTATTTGTGAAATGTTACCAAAAATACAATGAGGCATCCCTTCAGGCCAAAGTTGCTGTATCAATTTATGCGCATATTCACGGCTTTCCCCACTGCCGCGTAACATCTGTACTATGGCTGCATCTTCTATTGATCGGTTCGCACTGTGTAATAGCGCATATCCATAATGAAGTGGTGTTGCGGAAAATTTATGCGGGCTGATTTCATAACATCCCTCAATTGGTATTGCGTAGTTTTCACCCCAAAGCAGGTAAGCTTCGCTGCACATCCTTACAAAATATTCCAAAGGAATATTAATCACAGTTGTATGACCATATATGTTAGCAGTTCCTGAGCGGCGCGTGTTTATCCCATACTCTATGGAAATATTTCCAGATCTTTGATTAAAAGATGTTTTTTTAATTGATACTTTGGCATAATTATCACGCTTAAGAGCTGAAATTATTTCAGCCCTTAGTAGCCACTGCATGACGATAGCTATTACACCTGGAGAAGAAATTGCTCTTTCTAATATGTGCTTTTGTTCACGACTTATTAAAGGTATTGCCCCTGCGCTTTCGGAGGAAAGCTGACATTGATGCTCTATTGTCCCAGGCAAGTTAATATTGGCTCCATTCTCTATATTTTCAGATGAATATTCTGGACTCAAGCTATTATTCCATGGCTTTAAATTATAATCTTTTGCACCGGGGAAAAACTCATACTCTACAGGACTAGATTTAGATGTACTGTCGATTTTAATATTCGTCACAATGCTAGATTGTCCATAATTACTCCACAGTCGCTCTCTATAGTGTTTATTTAGCTGAATTCTATGCTCACGATATAGTGTTGAGAATTCAGTGAAACTCCGTTGAGATAAGCTTGATGCATGCTCTACCTGCCCAAGAATACTTAATCTTCGATTTTTTGCTACAGGCTCTGAGATAATACGAGTTCGTTCAGCAGGTGTATCGATATCATGCGAGAAAGAGTGCCTATTTTTTTGTTTTCGTTTTTTCTTTTTTGTCTTAACTTCTACTGTTAGCTCATGTTCATCAGGCATGTAAGGTATGCCATAGACACTTAGCCCAGGTAATATTAAATCTTCCGCAGGAGCTGGCTTGGCACATTCAGTTTTAGTAGATATGGTATTGAGGACTTTTCTGTGTGTTCGTGACATACGATTATCTTAATTATAATCGCCCACCACACACAACACTAAAAATCATATCAAGGCATTTCATACAAAACAAGGGGGAAATGTTGAAAATTTTCCAACGTCTCTATCTGCTAACCAAGATATATAGTTGTGATACCAACCCTTGAGTGCCCAAGCTCCAATGAAACGAGCTTTCTTGCGTGATAATCTACAAGTCTTTGCTGTTTAGACATTTGAGAGCGCTTGGGTCCACCTTGAAAGGGGCAACACCAACCACTATCACCCGTTAGTTCTAAAACGAGCGTTGCATACCTTTTTTGAGCATAGGCATGTCGTAAACCATGCAAACTTTTAAATCCTAGGCTTCTTATTGTTTGCTTATAGGTATTCAGATGCTTAAAGTAGCTAACACCATCAGGAATTAACGAACTCCCCCTTGGTATTAATGATTGCAAGTTCTGTAGTAGTGCTTTTTGTGACTCAGTCGTAATTGGTATTTTCCGAGATATTCCTCCTTTCGTCCAGCTCGCTTTTAACTCAATATATCCATCCTTGATGGCATATGACGGAATAAATTTTAAACATTCTTCTCTGCGCAAACCAAATTCTTGCTGTAGTGATATAGATAATTGTAAGCATTGATCTCTAATATGATTTATTGGCAAACTGAATATTGCCTTTGATGATTTTGGCGTATATTCCCTCTTTGGCAGCCTATAGGATTTATTGTTTTTCTCAACAAAACTTTCTTTTCCAATTTCTCTGCAAACGTGACGAAGCACCGACATTCTATTCCTTAGTGCACCTGGCCCTAAGCCATCCTGCTGCCATGCATTAATCAAAAAACTTATACTTTTGGGTTTAAGGTGCCTTATATCAGAAATGGGGTATCCTCCGCTGTGCAATGTCTTGATAAAGGTTTTAGTCAACCTTTCATAATCAGCTCTTGTATTAAAAGACAAATTATTTTCCCTTTTATATAGCTTGTGTACACTATACATGGCATTGCGCATTAGCTGTTTTCGAGCCATTGCTTAATTTCCTTTAATATATGTTTGTTAGTAATTCCGCACCAATTCATCACAACATTGAATGCTGATTCTTGATCATTATCAATGCTTAGCTCATGATATGAGCGATAGATAAAGATTTTCCGAAAATATTCTAGATCCGTTAGGCCAAGCTGATTTAGTGATCCTCTGAGTTGCGTTCTGGACTTTCTTGTTCCTAAAAATTCGGAGATTGTTAATGGTTTATATTTATCAAGGATAGAGTAAAATACTCTACGATGCTCATCATTAAGAAAAGGGATATAGCGATCTTGATAGTTGTATGAAACCGCCTTTCTAATAATAACCCTGTCTATATAACAGTCGGTATATTTTAGCTTAATTGCCTCAGATGACTTCATCCCAAAGCTTTTTTGAAGAGTGCAAATATCCCTTGAAAACAAATTATCAATATCAGATAAACTGAAATTTTCTGTTGGCATACAGAATGTGGGCTTGTCTCTTCGTATTGAAAGTGTCTTGTTGTCCGGGAATTCATTATTGCCGAAATAAGTACATATATTTCGCAATACGGATATTTTGTTATGGATCGAACTTTCCTTATAGCCCTGGTGCTTCCAATATTTCAGAAGGCTAACAACTGCTTTTGATTGCAGTGTTGCAAAGCTTGATGGCAAATGATTGATAACTTTTAAATCTTTAACTACCAACATAGCAAAATTAACCTTTTTTCGATGAGTTGTTAACTTACCTCTATTTGATAACTCATGAAAACACCTTATCTCAGCGTTTAGTTTTGCTTCTCTCCCCATAATCTTCACAGGAACGCACCCAATGACAAAATGTTTAGTGCTAGTCGAGCGATCTTAGGTGTCACTACCTCCTAAGGTACGGCAATATGCCCCAGGGCTCGTTTAAGTGGGGTGCTTTTCCTCCTTTTCAACAGTTAAAAATTAATGGCTTATACTAGTCAAGCCGCGATATAGCCATATGAAGCAGCAGAAAGCTGTTCATACAGAAGATTAAAAAAACGTAAAAAAATAATAACTACTGCTTACTGATCAAAGCTTTAGTAAGCAAGAATATAAGAAAGGCCTCTCTTACAAACGCAAGTGTTCACGACTCATTGAGGCAACGTGAAGATAAGGTTTGATTGTGTCTTAACCGACAATAAAATGCAATAGCAGGTCTGATGAATTTTTAGGTATAGAGTGTGCTTCTACACAGGACCGACCCCAAGATCTTTATGGCCCAAAAAAATGCGCCTGAGCCATGGTATGAGTATTAGTGATACTTGCAAAACGCTAAAAATCTTTCGAGCGAGTTTCTATAAGTACTTGAGCATGCAGTCGACAGATAGCGATTAACTATTTAACAAGCGGTCCCAGTTTATCATGATTTCTTGATTCAGTTTTTAACCCCAATGATTCGGAAAGAAGAGAAACAACTAGGGTATTCAGACTGACATGCTCACTCTTCGCTCGGCGAGTTAATCTTGCATGCAAGGAGCGTGGAACACGCTGAACCCACTTGCCACTTGAAGCTTCTACGTCACCAGGCTTAGGAATGTCCATACCTTTTTCTTTTGCAGCAGCAACCCAGCACTCAATAGCATCATAGCCATTAGCAATAGTTTCTTCAATCGTTTCGCCATCAGACATGCAGCCAGGCAAATCGGGAAACTCGATTAAATATCCGCCGCCATCATCTTGGTTCAATTCACGAATTGTGAAAGGATATTCAGGCATCTTCATCATCCACCTCCAAGCGCTCAATGAGCGCAACAAATCTCTTGATATAAACCGGCTTTATAGGCCGATGGGCGGGAACACAAAGCAGCTCAACCCAGTCATCATGATCGAATACCACATGGCTACCGCCAGTCTTGCGAACCGCAACTCCGTACTGCTCAGCTAACGTTTCCAGCTGTTCGATGCGCCAATCCTTAGGATTGGCCTTCATCTTCTGGAGTGTTTTTTCGCGTTTTGCCATACTTCATATAGTACTACATATAGTACTATATGTCAAATGGATAGTAATCAAGCTGATATAGCAGCTCTTGTTCAAGTAAGAGATAGATTAGGGTTCGCATTCGCAAATATGCCCTAATTATGAGGCGATTGCTCCATAACCTTATGATATTTATCATTTTTTAGCTATGTTTTTACTGTGCGCGAAATACGTCACTGGAGGGATGTCTTCTCCAGTGACGTATTTCGTGCAGGTCAAATTATGCGAAGATCATCATTATAATTTTTGAACAATTAAGATTACTGCACTTCTACACAGGGCCCACAAGCCTATGCGGTAATAAATCAAATACCTCCTGTCTTGTGGGCTTGTGCATAAGTGCTTCAGGTTTGCAGCTGAAAAAATATACAGAAAATTCCGCATTCATAAAACTAGCTAAAGGCGGTACGCGGTGATGGCCAACATGTTAGTGCTGTTATATATTGAATTATCAGCAATAGATAATGAGGATGGATTATTTGATAGAGCTGAACTTGTAATGATTGCCAGGAGCATAAAAGCTCCTGGCGGGTAAACACTTAATGCAAAAGGTGGCTAACCATTGTAGCAACTGTCACAACACCTGTAATAAGCCCAAGATTAAGAGACATTTTTCTGGCAAGACTGCCTTCTAATAATCTCATCTCTCCTCGCAGATCATCACGCATTTGATGAGCATCATCACGTATCTCAGCGCGGATTTCATGCATTTCTTGCTTAAATTGAAATATTGCGTTTTCATTCATTGCATCAATCTCATCTCGACTATAGAGGTTTTGTGCTAAAACGTCAGCTAGAAGCTCTGCTTGCTTTTCTGGATGCACAACGTTCGCCTTTCTTAACATTTTAGCATACTCTAACGTATCAAAGAATAGTTTCTTGGCCATGATAACTCCATGATTTTACTGAAAAATGGCCGCTACCACCACTGTGGCAACGACCGAAAATGATCAAATACAGGAAGACTCTTGCTGTATTGAGTACTTTTCAAATAACTTTTCAATAAGATCCGTAAGCTCATAATGCCGCTCTATCAAAAATGCAATGTCATTTTTTCTGACAAACATCTCTCTAGAGCGAATGAAATTTATTTCGCATTTAATCCTGTGTATTGAACCTTCAAGATCAAGATGCTCAAGCTCTCTGGAAATATCGTTTTTAGCCAGATTATTTTTGCAATAAGTTAACATGATACTATTTCCTCATATATCATGAGAACTCCCCTAGTGGAGAGTCCCCACTAGGGTTAAATCAATCAATTGTTATGATTCGTCTTTTTTATCCAACAGCTTCAAATCTCGCACAATAACCTGTGCAGACTGACGTTCTTGCTCAAATTTGTCAGTCCAGTGGTTATAAACTAACTCACCGGTAATAAGAATCTTAGAGCCCTTATTGACATATTTCTCAACAACTTCTGTCAGGCCATTAAAAGCCACCAAATGATGCCAGTGTGTTTCTGATCGTTTCTCACCATCAACCTTATAACTTTTATTAGTTGCAAGGCTCATGACGGCAGAGGGTTTTTTACCTTCTGATCGTGAAACTTTCGGATCATCACCAACATGACCAACCAATGTTACTTGATTAAAACTACTAGACATGATTTTATCTCCATCATTAATAAATATAAAAACGGAAATAAAATATCTTTGCCGAAGCGCAGAAATAATATTCCCGCACATGCGGCAAATGTAGATAGTGTTCTTCATAAAAAAACAGTAATAGCTCAATTAAATGAAGACTGCACTACGACCTTTGCAGGTAAATAACCATCACAGATGGTAATTTAAGAAATTGCTTCTCTTACTATCTAGTAAGGCTCACGACACAATAGAAGCAGACGTGAAAAACAATCTTTATTATAATCATAATCAGTCTTATTGCAAGTAAATATCGAAGATTTTTAATTTTTACTCTAACTTTGACAACTTAATCTCAAGCGATTGTTTTGCAGACTGCCCCAAAGAAGGAAACCACTCCGCTGATAAGGCACTTTTTATTTTTTCGTGATTGAGCTCTTCATTATCTGGCTTATAATGACATATTGTCCCTGTGATTCTGTGCAGTAATTTAGTGCAATTATTCATTTGTTGATAATAACTAGCCCTATCAAGAATAGCGAATATGTAAAGGGTTTTTAGCTGATTAATAATTTTGTCATATAAAATTAGCAATCGAATATAGTCTCCTGCAGTCCTGCAGTTACCTGATAAGCGAATGACATCACCCAATGGCTCAACCTTAATGTCTCCGAACTGTTGTAAGGCTTTCGCAAAGCTTTCTGATTGCTTGCTGAGACCTTCAATTATGTTGCTTATATCTTGCTCCCAATCATACAGGGTGACAAGTGCGTGTGGATCGCCTTTTTGTGCTTTAAAGTAAATACTGTGGAGCTTTATCAGTGCTAGCTCAGGCCTTGATAGCTTATTGTAGGTTTTATCTTGATAATAACTTAATAGTTGTTTTGTTAGTGGCATATACTCTATTTCTTGCATGGCGACCTCGCTTAGTTACTTATTGGTTTCAAAAATATTGCCCGCCAGTACTGACGGATTAACTTGTCTTTCTTTCATTGCGATACGATAAACGGTCTCTTCGATGCCGAGAACACTGTGGTAACTATAGCCCTGGCAGTCTTCAGATTGATAGGTATTGACTTGATTAATTAACTCTAGTTTCTGAATATTATTCTCAGTCGTAAATTCTAGCAAAGATATTTCTGTCAAAAAAATAGAGTTTTTGAAGTTTTTAGATTGATATATAGCGCTGCTCACATTGGACCCACTATCATTGATACGGGCTTCGATCCATTGATGAAGCTTTTCGATCATCTTTGGCATTCTATCGTTTTCATCGCACACATCATACTTATTTGTCTTTTGTCCCATCTTTAGCTCTGTTACATCATTGCTACCACCTAATTTTTTTAAAATTAAAGAGTAACGTTCATTCTTATACAACCAACCAGCAATATCAGCATCAAGCAATTGGCCAAGAATGAATATTTTTGTTAATTCTCGAGGTGATGGTTCCAGCACTTCATAGCTTCCTGAATAGTAATGTGATTTTTCAGGAAACCCACAGCATACGACAGACCATCGACCAAGAGGATTTTTCCGATTATCGAAAATAAGATATGATCTATTAGCATAATCTGATAGTTTTTCTACGAGCGATGTAATGAAATATTCATAAGTAATAACAGGCTCTAATTCAGCGATCCCTTCAGGTGACTCACCCAGAGGTAGCAATTTACCTTGACGCTCCATAAGTGATGTAACAATACTCTCAATACACTCATTAAATCCAGACAAAGCATCATCTTGGCAGCATTGAAGCACTACCGCAGCTTTATGCAGAGGTCTTTCGTAAAGTTTATCAAACCAATAGGCCGTAGCACTTACAGATCGGCTAACTTTTTTGATCAAGCCTTTAACCATCTTGTCATTAGATAGATTTTTATTGATAATAACTAACTCAGGCACTGTGCTTTCCCCTGATGTTGCCAATCACCATCCCATTGATTTATTGTTGATGACATTCCCGCAATGCTTGTTGGTAAGTTATCTTGTTCATTATCTGGCAGTGGCAGTCTTACTTTGTATAGCTGCCCCCCTTCGAGCAAGCAAAATGCTTGGCCTCGTGGTAGATTTAAAAGATCACTGGGAGTTAACATGGGCTCCTCAGATGTAGATAATCTGTCTTCATTTGAAGATTGAAAATAAACACCAGCACTAAAATCCGCTGTATCAGAGACGCCTGTGTAAGCCGTCACACTAACCAATGGTACTTTTGGTAGTTGATCGATCAATAGATTTGCGGTCTTCTCCTCTTTGACGCGCAACATAATAATGTTGTTCAGATTGCCTAGGTTTTGGCCTGCCTTAGCCATATTCCCAAGCCTTGCTTCAATATCAGAGCATGTTTGTGTGTAAGCCGTGATATGGAACCCTGCTCCTCGCGCCTTGTTAAGTAATTGAGTAAACTCATCTGCTGCAACTTCATTAAATTCATCCGCATGTAAACATATCGTTGGTTTTTCGCCACTATCGTGAGGGAAGCCACCATCGATGCCGTATTTATATATTCTTCCAGACACTGAAACTAGATCCGCTAGCATGGCATTGCCAACTGCTGTTGCAACTGTAGCATCAGTAAGAGCATCTAACCCAACATAAACAATCTTTCGATTTCGTATCACTCCTAGCCAGTCAAATACAGCCTCTGCCTTGTCCAGTGCATTATAGTCCGGTGAGAGTAGATTAGATACATTCCCTGTCGTCAGCTTTTCCAGCAAAGGACCTAAGCTTGCAGTAATCTTGTCGTAGTAAGTTTTATCATAATTACATGTCTCGATTAATGATTGGAGTACGCTATCTTCGTCAGCAAGCCCTCGCTCTTGCAGAACTTTTAACGTTGCATTCTCGTAAGACACAGGCCTTTTTTCGGTAGAATATGAGCTTATATAGTCATTGATCCAGTCAAATAAACTAGCATGGATATGAACAGTCACTGATTGTAAATATAGATCCAGCAATGCACGCATATCATAAATATATCGCCGAAGTAGCTTGTAGGTTGGACGCATACCCATTTTCACTAATGCAATACTGATAATATTAATGAATCGCCAACCAAACTCTTTAAAAGCGGATGAATCGCCGCTACCAGGTAATTGATTTGCAACTCGTGTTGCCACCTCAGTTATTTTTGAGAAACTCCCTATGGGGTTATATTGTGCCGAATCCTCTGGAAATCCTAGATGGAAAATAATAAGGTCGTCATGTCTACCCGCCCGCCCAGCTTCGGTATACATTCGTTTCAGCAGATCGCTATCTCCTTTTGGGTCAATAACAATCACGACATCTCCCCGATGAATATCCTGATTTATTAATATCTCTGCTAATCGCGTTTTTCCAACACCTGTTGTTCCTATCACTAATGTGTGGTTCCCCCTATCAACAAGGGGCATAGTTACTGATTTTTCATACATTGATACTCCATGCAAGGCAGGCAGACCACCTACCGGCGGTAGTGGCCTTAAAGGGTTAAGCCAATGATCGCTTCTTGTCAGCTTTGTGAGATTATTTAGAATCGGTCGGTTTTCAGCATATAGCTCTAGTCGTCTGGCCAGCTCATAACGTTTTGGTTGATTTGCATAGCGTTGATTTTCAGGTTTTGATAAGTCTCTTAGACGCTGCGTATGCATTGGAATCCACTTAAACCCTTTGCCAAGAAAAAGCACCTTCTGACTAACAGGAATATCTGACATTTTCGCTTTATAGCGGGGTAGACGATGTATATGTCGCTGGTAGCGGATAACTTGAAGCCCTTGGGCAGCCCTATAAACTCCAAAACTTATAAGAGCTATAACAACTACTGAGCTTAACTGTCGTGATAGCATAAAGACGGATGGTTGGCCCAATATGATAACTAGAGCAATTAGACAAGCCCCCGTGGAGTACAGCTCTGAAGGTGGTCTAAGCTTGTTTTCTAATGGATATATTTTGCTCATATTCGCCACCACTCCATCACCGCAGAATAGGTTGATTCAATGAGCTGCTGCCCCAATAATAGCTCTAAAATTATCCATAAAAAAAGGATTTTCCAGCGCAACTGTTGTAAGTTTGTGGTATAATTTGAGTTCATGTTATGGATTTTGTTGTACTGACGAATAACCCAAGGCCAGGTATAAACGACAGTGGTAATAATCACTAATCGCCAACAAAAAAATGCCTCTTTATGAGATGATAAAAATACATGTAAATCTTCCTCAGCTGATGGAAAATAGGTACCAAGACAGATCAATAAAATACCCATGACTGAAAAAACAAATACTGTAGCGATGAGGAAAAAACCGCTTTTTAGGAATACTCGCTTAAACATAGGCATCCTCAGCCCAAAAGGAATAACAAATGAACAAAGAAAACGTCAAACAATTTTTCAAAACTGCGTTGCGCATTTCATGGAAAGCTTTTCTCTTTGTTTTTATTATTTCATTGAAAGCGCATGCTAAACGTAGCAAACAGTATTGCAAAGATCTTGATAAAACCCGCGAAGACCTCATTCTAGAAAATAAACATGACATTGCCGATGAAGTTGGGATGTAGACCAAGCAATATCTACGCACTACAGAATCGCATGCAAAGTTATCTCTAATCATAGCGATGCCACCTCCGCTATCTTAGCAGCCCCCGAGCTAATGCTTGAAGCACCTGTGCTGCCTGCTTTGCTAGCAGGTGCTGTTAATTTCCCAACAAGTCCATCTAGGGCAAAACCAGCTCCTACACCAAATGCCCCCATTAAACTAAACCAGAAGAGTGGGAGAGCTACCATCATGCTCCCAATAATAAAATCTGCTATCGTGGCTTGCGGAGTATGCTGGTTAAACCAATTAGCATAGAGCGCACTAATCAATGCTTGATCGACATACTGTACAAAATGCCACAAGTAAGCCCAAAAAATTAATGAAAAAATAATGAATGTTGCAATAACCATTGTGCGGACACGGTACCCACTAAAGACCAACGCAAACGGTAATAGTGCATACACAACCATCAATAAAAGCGCTCGGATAATAGGTGTTGCTTGTTGGATCGCATAGAGCTTCGGGTACTCATCAAGCTGTTGCCATAGCGTACCTAATGCGGAAGCAACATGTGAGTATCCCGATCCGGACACAATATCATTAGAACCATCGAAACCATTCCTGGCAGAATTACCTATAATTGCCTTAACAACATCGTCAGAATCGTTGAGATTGAGGTGCAAACGGCTATTCATCTTCTGCCATACTGTCGGTAATGTCTGTAATAATCTGTTATGTAAACCATAACGTTGGTCTTCCCACCAATCCAGACAAGAAGGCTTGCCCCACTCTGGTTCCTCATTTGTTTGAGCCATATCCCAGTCCCTATCACTCCTGAAAGAAAACCCTCTGATGGGCTGCTCAGCATGCAACGTATCATAAAAGCCTGGCGTCTCTAAAAACAAATGTGACCCTAGCCATTCAGTATCTGAATTACCATACTTATCAATGCTACGCTGCTCCTGAGCATTGTAGTGGTCTTCCGTTTTACCTGATGCCTCTCGTAAATATTGACTTCTTGCTGGCAAAAAGCATTGTTGATAAAACTGACTGGTTTCTTGCTGTAATTCAGGATCATGTATTTTGGTCATATTGACAGTTTCGATCATTCGCCGCAGTTCTGGAACGCAACCCATTTGAACATTCATTGCACTTGTAAAGCCCTCTGATATCTTAATCACAAGGTAAAAAATAAGAGGAACTTTTGTTGGGGTAATAATTTGACTGAATGCTTTATCATAAGTGGTCCCAGAATGACCTACTTTTGCTGTTGCATTGCCACACACCGGCTTGTAACTAACAACCTCAGGACTTATTGACACCAGCGGCTTAACTGCCAACACAATTATGACCACCATCATAATAAAATCGACCTCTATTCTTCTTAGTGTGATCTCTGAAGCAGATTTAGCACCCATACTGGTATATGGCTCAAAGGTATTTCTAATAAGCATGACTAGAAAAGGTAGGTAGGCTATTCCTGTTGACACTAAGAGATCCCAGACAGCTTCATATTGCATCCAGCCAAGGATTGTCGTGTACATTTCAGGAAATGACTGTACCCCCAACATTATGTTGCCTCCCTCTGTTGCAAGACAGCACCTCCTTGCATTTGCGGCATAGGCCCACTACTGTTTACAGGCGTCCTCGCTGCTACGGCATTTTGAGCATGATAATATTGAATAATTGCTGAAGCAGTATTGGATGTCATCTCTTTGCGCACTTGATGCTCAAATGACATTGACTGCAAATCATCGTCGAGTGCCTTAATTGCTTTATGTATCTCAGCTTGGGCAGGTTTGTTAGCTGCTATGACAGGAACCTGTGAACCGGTGATCAATAAGCGTCTAGCAAGAATAGCCTCATCAAATACTCTACCTGCTGCGATCTCTTCAGATAGCTTACCGATCATAATAGTCTGGGTCGTAGGATCCATTGTTCCTAATGCCCGTATCACAGCCTCATTAACAATGACACCGGGCGCTGAAACTGATAAAAGATTTTGTCGATTAACCGATATATTTCCCTTTACTAAATCTTTTAATTGACTAGCAATAGTCTCAGCACATCCGAGCTTATTCTCATTATCGCAAGTATCTATCCAATAACGTAAGCCGCGACCTGGGATCTGGCTTTTTTCACAGTCATCGCACGTTGAAACATTCAAGTCTCCCACAGTAATAACTGTCCAGTTTGCGGCCTCTTCTGGTGTTGACCATATAGCTGTAATACGTTGATATTCCTTATCCGAGCCAGGGGAAGACGCATCATCAACATTACGATTAAGGCTGACATTATATCCTGCAATAGCTGTATCATGTATAACCCGCACTAGCGGTTGATTTCTACCGCCTGCCATCTTATGGCCATCGCTTGATGCACCCTGTACCCAGGGAATACCGTTATCACCGCCCTCTTCACTAATCTTTCTCATTGCCTCTGAAACATCAGTATCTCCATGGCTTGCTGCTAACGCAATTTGTTTTTTAAAATGATTATTAATAGATACTGTTGCAAAATCCTGGTAAGGATTTTCACCACGCCCAATTTCTCTTTTCATTGCACTACAGTTTTTTGTGCTTACACTTAGTGAGGCATTAGCACCTAGAAGATTATTCGATAATGCGTTATATAATGACGGATTTGTTCGCTGTAATTCATACATTGGCCACTGAGATATGGCTGCTGTTGTATTCCTAACAACATCTTTCGTTAAACTTTCAATTTTGTAGGCATCACCATTAAAATAATTCTCAATACTCACTGCTGGATTAAACACTGAACACCCTTTACTGGTGTCTAGCCCAGATTCCGCTTGTAAGTGTATGGTTGTCGTATCTTTACTTGCGGGCAAAGAGAAATCGTTGCCACCACCAATTTCATAGTAAAATGGACTAGTCCCTATAGGCACGACTGAATCTGCGCCAGCACTAACAAGATAACTAATAAGTGCGATAAATAATGCCTTTTGTTGCTGTTTAATCATAGTGTCCTCAGCTTAATATTTAACTTTTGCTATCAAATGGCCTTCATGTGGAATACATCCCTCATATTTTCGCCAAAGCAACCAAGCGTAATTTCCTTGACTAATATCATTGGGAACATCTTTACTTCCCCCTTTCATAGTAATGCTTGAAGATTCACCAAATATCTCGCATCGCTTGTTCACAACCGGAAAGATAAGCTGCCATTGTGTGTTTTTATCATTGATCTCAACTGTACTTACGCCACAACCTTTTTTTGTACTACACTGCTTTGGCATTGAATGATTAACCCAATGCTCCGCCGATGAGTGATCAGTAATATATGCCGCACGTTCAGCAATAACAGCCCCGTCGGTGTAATCATTTGATCCAACTATGACACCTTCCAATGGATATAGACTCCCCCAATCACCAATAGTATTAGCGCCTACCAGACTTTCGAGACTCTTTATATCTAGTTCAGCCAACCCAGAACGCCATGTCAGAATATCTTGTAAACTTGAGTAATAAACCATTCCTATCTTAACTGGACTTGGAAGAAGCCAACGTCTGAACTGGGAAAAGAAAACAAGCCCAGGGTTTCCCAAGATAGCAACGTCCTTGAAATGCAGCTTATTTTCAGTCGGCAAGGTCAGAGGTTGATTGCCGCCACCTAAAGTCATTCCAGATTGTGCCTCTAATAATGGTGAAAGGAGTGAAATAATCAATCTATCATCGGTTTGTGCGGGTAAATAAGGATCTTGATCCGGTTGAGTAAATACCGACACCACAAAATCTGGCAAAAAATGCCGGATGTATAGCGTTGTTGCTATTTTAGGGTGTAACGGTGAACCATCTTCCCAAACACACACCCCTTTCACTGACCAGTGCAAACAGTCATTAACTCCAGTTACAGATGCTTGCTCAGGTCGTCCTGGTGTCATCAGTGGCACTTGTGCAAACAGAGGGAACGCCAATATCATTAGTAACATAGATAGTGATATTTTTTTCATTCCCATACCTCATCTTCAGTGGTAATTTGTTGCTTCATTTCCTGCGCTACCCTCATTGCAGCAGCGTATTCATCAATACCGTGCTTTTCCATAAGAGTTTGTCTATAGAGCTTTTGTTGGGGATTAGTCATAACCAGACTTAAATATTCGCGTGGCGGTATGTTTCGAAAGAGGAATGAATGCTTTTTCCCTAACAAAACACCCTCCGAATAACAGCCATCCTGCTTAGCAGCATTTAAGAGCATTTGTTCATCTTCTATCGATAAGGTTTTAAATCGTTTTATATCGTCAATTTGCTCTTGGCCACCAACGACCAAGCAAATCCATGTTTCTAGCATGGCCAATATCTTCTTTGACTCATTTGGCAAGTCGCGAACATGTTGTGTTGCAATCCATAACCACAACCCCAGCTTACGCGCCATTTTTGCCACTAACACCAGCAAACCCGCAATAATGGGGTTTTTGGTTAAAATATGAGCCTCATCAATGGCAAGTATGATAGGCCTTCCATCAGTACGTTTTGATTCAGCCAGTGCCATTACTTTGTTCAAACATCCGATCACAGCAAGCGCGAGATACAATGATTTCTCATCATTCTCATTATCTTCACTTTTTGTACCTTTGAATCGTGATAAATTTACTAATGTGACGTCATTAATTGGCCATGGCTCACCCGGCCGATTGAAGAAGGTCCTAGCAGTTGTATCACGTATAGATAGACGAATATTATGATGCATTTCTCGCAGTCGCTTAATAATATCCAGCTCTTGAATTGAATCTTGTTGCGTAATTAATGTCTCAATACCTGTTAAAATATCCGTGATGGTAACTTGCTGCTTGCCAGCATCCCGCGCATCTTTTGCTGCCTGCATCAGAATATCCATCAGGAGCATAGCATCTGTCCGTGTGAATTTTTCTTCTTCTTTTCTAATACCTCCCGTTACTAACAACCTTAACGCCAAAGACATTTCGCTAAAGTAATCCCGTACATCACTCTCACTGCTTTCTTCCTCGCAATTCTCTGGGATAGTGAATTTACTTGTCGGACGATTTAAAGAGTCAATAAGTTGCTTTTCTTGCTGTTCAATCATCTCATGTTGATTAAGCGCTGTAATTGCATCAGCGAAGGGGTTCAATGATTGTGGGACTGTGAAGTCGACCTTGTTCACTGATTTACCGTGCTTCTCATAGAATTTGGCCAGTAAATCAAATGATCCACCTGCCTCTAAAATCACAAGGTATGGATTGTGCCGTGCAAGAGAACTTGTCATTAGGCTAGACAAGAGGTTTGATTTCCCTGTCCCTGTATCTCCGACAATAAACATATGTGCGTTATTCACCCAGTCTGTCAGTGGATCATGACCTATGGGTTCTCCGCCCCGGTTAAAAAAACCAGCACTCACCTCAGAAGAACCTCGAGAACGGCCGTACAATGGCAATAGTTTTGCAATATCACTCAAATAAAAATAGCGAGAGCGGTATAGGTTTTTTTTATCAAAGTGATAATCGTAATTCATTGGCAAAAATGTGAGATAGTGCTGTACAGGTAAAAGATCATTGGCATCACTGAAAGTTTTTAAACCATTGGTATTCAATAGCGCTGATAAGGTGTTTCGCTGTTGTTTTAATTCAGCGCTAGTTTCTGCTTTCAAATAGACATTGATAGCTGTTGGGAATAAATAGTTTTGCTTTTCTATGGCTTGCTCAGCCTGATTAACTGCTGACTTTGTCAAAATTGCTTTACTTTCTTTACCAATAGCACTTTTTTTCACTCGCTCTAAGTGGCGAGTGACTTGACGCTGACAAATAGCAACAAATGTCATATTTAAGATACTACCCGCAGGCAATTTGTCGAATAAACTATACGTATTATCAAGGTGAGGCAACTCTGCTGTTAATAAACCCGCTTTAGGGCTCTGCCGTAATGATTGAATGCTAACGACCTGATGATAGTTGTCATCAAACACCCACCCGTCTTCAACGCTTTCAGGTGTGCTAAAAAATAATTGCTCAGACAAGTCCCACCCATGAGGAATATCTTGAGGGAATGGGCAGGCAGCAAGCAGCTTGTTAACATCATTATCAAACATTTTAGGGCTTGGATTAAACCAGCGAACAAGCCAATCATAAAAATCAGCACCATTGATAACGCGTGCACGGATACCAATAGCCTTAAGTTGACGAATGAATATCCCGACAATCTGTCGCAATTTTTCAACACGTGCGCTAAGAGACTCATTGTTCCCATTGCTATACCAACGATAAATAACAAGGCGGACGCGCCGCTCGGATGCTTTGAATCTTGTTCCGGAGACCACACGATCATAGAAAGCGCCACAAGGCTGCGTTAAGAAATCAAAATGCTCGGACATGATATCAAGGTGTGCCTCCTTAAGTGGATTTGTCTTACTCTCACTGAGTTGCTTTTCTAGCTGCCCATATACATCATCCAGCCGCTCGTCATCTTGCACATAGCATTGAACTATCCACGGATCATTAACATCCTGCGGAACTGCGTCACCAATCATCCATTGGATCTGCTTCACTAGGGCTTCAAGATAATCCGCAGAACGAGACTCTACGGGAGCCATCGTAACCTCAAGACATGAGCCGACACTCTTGCCATCGCTTAACAGAAAACATTTGTTCTCATGTGAATACTCTTTCCATGGTAAGTGCCCTGTAATACTTTGGGGCATAGCATAAGCAGCAACGCGCCCATTGTTAGATACACAGTCATCCGTACCCTTGTTACGCATAGTAGCTACCACTTGATGTTGACACCTCGCCAGGCATAGCGAAGTGTTGAGACTTATAAAGGAAAAATGCTGTCTGATAGCCTGGTACTGGTGCCTCATCATCTCCAGCTAGATGTGGGTAAACATAAAGCGTTACCTGCGGATTAGGAATTAGGGGAAATGTATTTTTATTGCTTGTTACATTCAATCCCGCGGCAGTGCTTGGCTTTGTGTTTGCTGAATTTATACTATAGGGCTCAGGTAATTGAGAACGCCAGCTCTCATGCCCTGGAGCCTCGCGATCAAGCATCGACTGATGGTAGATCTGAGCCATGGTTGGCGAATCGTTTGTGTACAAACCACTGCTTGTACTTGAACAGCCTACAACCATTAAGCTAGTCGAGATGATGGCGACGATAAGTTGCACTATCTTGCGCATAACGTATTTTCCTCCCCTCAGGGTTATAATCAATTTTTATTTCATGTTGAAAGTTAATAGCCACCTGACGATACTTTCCATCTTTTGTTATTGGGCGAACGACAACTGCATCAAAACTCTGATCAAGTCTTTTTTTCAGCCAGTCATCTGCGTCCTTCGTGCTATTGGACATCGCTTGCCCTAAAACATAGCGCCCTTGATTTCCTGTCACGCCAGAAATAAGGCTATCACCTGATGCTAATGTTGTTGTCTCGCTGTTAGAATAAGCATTAGCAGCACCGCTTGCTGCGTTTAATCCCATGCCAACAGCTAAATATCTAGGTGCATTGGTATAGAACTTACCATCAATACAAGGGTTCCCATATTGATCGGATATCCACCCGAGTGCATTATTATCATCAGAATCACTCGCTTTATTATTATTGTTTGAAGACTGTGTGCTAATCGTTCCATCTTGGAAAATAAAGGTGACCGATGTCACATAACCTCGCACACACTTGTTCCCTTGTGTCCCCACATTATTCATCTCACCTACCGCGTAACCACTAGCAACCATCCCTGATATCTCGGGCAAATAGAGACCATTGGCCGTTAAGTTATCTTGCCCAATAATGAGTTTAAACGGGTAAGGATCATCAAGCTTACCATCAATGGGAACCCGCCCTATAAGAGTGGTTAGTAAGGCTGTATTGATAGCTGTCGCATTTGGTGGAATTGTATAATAAGGAGCTTTATCTATTTTTTCTGATTTAGCTCCTAATTGATTATCTTCGACACTATCATCTACCTGTGTGTCATGATGATAGCCTGATAAGTCGTTAATTATAGTGATAGTTGCCCCACCACTTTCTAACAGATCTTGCTGTTCCGGCACCGCTGGGGCAGGTCCGGCATTTTCTTTCAAGCTATCCCAGTTACTATCAGGCTTGCCGGAATGAGATTTTTCTTCAGAAACTGTTTCCTTATCTCTCTTGTCACTGGCCAATGATAGTCTATCTCTTAGTACACTTAACGAACTTTGGTAGGTATTAACCTGGCTTTTTAATTCCTTGTTATCTTTAATAACCTGCTCATTTTGCTGCTGTGTCTTTCTAAGTGAGGCTGTTAGCGTTTTCAAAGTTTCGGTCACCGTATCACCAGACGCTGTATCGGTCGTTACTTCCTGCAAATGACGCGCTTCTTCTTGAGGCATTTTTTTGGTGGTTGCACACTTCGTCAAAATCGTTATTACACCCATTGCAAAAAGCATAATAACTAAAAACTTAATTGGCTTTCCCGTTCGCTTATCCATTTTTATCTCCCAAAACCAGATAAGGCCTGATTAAAGGGAGCTGATGATGTCAATAAAACTGTTGTTGTATCAGCTTTCGAATAACGATCTAACAATTTTTGCTTAGGATAGAATAAACAGCTCTGCCATCGTCCTAATATTTCAGAGGGAGATAGCTGGACTGAGTAATCATTCATATTTCTGATTAAAACAGCCGTGGTATATAATGATCCGCTATGCCATGACGCTAGAGGCATTGCAATAACGTTATGGTTAGTTAATAAATGAACGGTTTTTTGAGTATGCATCGGCACACGATAGATACCTGTAGCATCACCTCTTAATCGCTGTGGTGAGTATAATTGTTGTAAGACATAACGGTTGAGGCTAATTATTGAGCTGCTTTCATCAACGGATTGATCATAAATTTTTTTACGATTACGGACTTTCACATCATTCTTATCAATAATAACAAGTGGATTCTCTGGCCCACTATTAACAGGGATCACATCTATTAGGTAGGTTTTGCCAAAATTAGATGCATCATCTCCAATCACTGAGTGGACTAATAATCGCGTCTTTGGAAAGGCTTTCTTCGCTGTCAAATACAATGTGCCATCATTATTCATTATTTGTAACATGTCAGTAGTCACACTAGCTTGGGGCGATGCAATACTGACTTTAACCTGGCTTGGAAATGTGATCATCCGCTCTATCCCAACGGGTAAAGGCATAAGAATCGGTTTCTTTTTATAGATAATATGTTGAGACTCTGAATCGGATCCGGTAGCTAATGCTGACGCATAGATAGCTCCTGGCAGAACAATTAGTAAAACAGCTGTCAATAAATGAACAAATCTCATAACTAACCTCAAATCATCGTTTTTATTCGTTTTGGCGCACGGACAAATCCATCAATTGCAAGTCCGTAGGGATTTTGATGCAAAGATACTGGCAATCTAACAATTCTTAGCGGGTAGAGGATCTCAACATCCTTTGTAACAACGCCTTCTTTTGTCTCCGTTAAACGCATATCCATATCAACTTCCCAGGTATTAGTTCCGAGCTGTTTGACTTTCTCGATAGAATAGGATTCTCCCTGCATCCCTTGCAGGATCCGAACACGAGCAAGCTCACCTGATTGTAATTTATGTTGTTGCTCTTCTCTCAGTAACTGAAAGAATGAAGGCGAAAGGTAACTACGCCATTGATTAAGATTTTTATCATAATCGCTATCACCGCTTTGAGGCCAGTAATTTATTTCTTGCCAAAGCTGCATGGCAAAACTATAGACATAGGGCAACGGAATCGCATTTGCCTTCTGGGTAATTCCTTTCGATAAATCGGGTGGAATATATACTTGCAGTTGCTTGGGTGTTCTTGCCCAACCAATCCACATCATAACAGTAGCAAACGATAGAACAACAATAATCACCCACTGCAGCATAATGACATTTTTTTTCTGATCCAAGATATTCCATGTTCTGAATGGCAATGCTTTACCCTTCACGGCCGATCCCCCAACGTTGCTGATTAATGACATAGTAATTCCCTATACCTATACGCTGACATAGCAGCTTCAACATCACCGCTGTATACCCAGCTGGCTTATCTCTCTTTATGCGTCCTAATAACTTGACAGCTATATAAGTTGCGAATAACGCAACGATATTTGTTATCAAAAAAGCTGGCCATAACATATGAAAAATTGTTAAGAATACGATGCCTGATACAACAAAGCAGATTGACCACATCCCAATAAGTACTATCAATGTTTCTTGCAGCGTGCAGCCACTAAAAAGCGAAATTGGCATTAATGTATCAACATACGACAGCGGTAGCTGAATATTTTCATCGCCTACTGTCATTACAGCCCCTTGCCGATGCTGGTTAAATCATCTGCTGATGTGTACGCAATAAGGCATATCACTGCTCCAAATGCACATAGTCCAAATGTGATAAGACCAGATACCAGTGCGCCACGAATCTCTCCTGTTTTCCTAGCATCAGCTAATGCCTGTATAAAATTATTTGCGCAATATATAAGTGTTGCGAAAAATAAGCCTCCAGCGACAACCTTAATGCCCGCCACCAAATAGTTCACGGTTGTTGAAACACCATCACTCATGCTGCTGATATTAGATGCACTATTATTATTTAGTAAGCCCGCACGTGAAGTATTAGCAATGACATTACTAATAATCCAAATGCTAATAGCGACTTTGCATGACAACCATCTTTTTTTCATATTAACCCCTATAACAAACATGCCAAAATAAGCCCAAGCAGTACAAGCACTCTAATAACTAACCACATAACATCAGAAGCAACTTTGTCATGTAACTGCCGCATAAATCCAAAAACACAATATCCAAGGATGACACAAGCAATAACAGCTGTAAGTGAACGAATCAAAACAGCCATTGCAGTTGCATTAATTTGTGCTGTTGCCTGAAAGGCAGATATAGCCTCTGTGCTAACCATGTATACTCCCCTTATCCTCATTAGCCGAAATCCAAGGCGATTCACTATAATCACCTTTGATAGGGATTATTTGATTAGCTGGCTGAGAAATATTGTTAAGTTTTTGGTTGATGCCCGACTGAATCGCTCTCAAATCATCGCGCAACCAGTCATAGTGAAACAACTCTCTGGTGTTTGGTTGAGCTTCTGCTTCTGCCTGATTTACCAATGGTAGTATCATGTCGATTTCATGATTAATACTAGCTAATAGCGCATTTTCAGCATCTTGTTCTGCATAACCTGTCATACTAAACGCTAGCGTTATAGCGAATACCATAAACATGGAAAACTTAGTCATCATACGAATCACTATGGCTCCTTAAACATACTTCTTAAACCGACTCATCATTATTGATACTAATAACCCCATTACACTCGCTATTAACAGTATGAATAATGCGGGAGATACGGCTATTGGGGAAATTAAAAACAATAATGACAAGATATATACTGACGGCATAAAGATTGCTTTTGTACGGTGGAATAATAGTGTACTTTCTCTGCCTGCACCAAATCGTCGAATATCGCGCTGTACTAATCCATCAATTACTCCCACCAATAAAGCAATGATAAGTAACGGTATAAAAAAGACTAAGAGTAATACTCTTATCGCAATAATAGCCAATGAGATACTGACGTTTTCCCCTGCTGAAAACAGGAGCTCCCCAGCCATATCCAGTCTTGTTCTTAGTGGTCCATTTGATATAGCCTTATGAGCATGGTGCAGCAATGATTGATAATAAGCATTAACATGCTCCCCTGCCTTCTCAAACCATTGTATCGTGATCATGACTTTGCTAGCGACACCCGCTTTTGGGATCGTTGATAACTGCTGAAATAAGATCTGCCTTGATTTATCCCGCGCCTCTGTTTGCCCAACAAATATCCCATACAGACTGATTTCACCAATCACGATCAACCAGCTCACAATCATAAGCAAAACAATCGTCGCGAGAAAACCATACACTGTCGACAATAGATTGCTTGATGGTGGATTCATCATGAATACACCTCTTTTGCATCAACTATTACTGGATAATGTTTATTCGGTAATCGCTTAGATAATATATTGACTTGAAATGGGATCAACTGTATTGATTCGGCAATAACTTTCAATGCTTGATATTGCTCAAATGTGTCAATATTTGTAACAAAGCCTATCGCACCTATTTTTTCAAGCTTCTCACGATTTTTTCGTAACCACCGTTGTGAAGTACTATCAGCACCTACAATAAAGAACGGCTTAGGCAATATTGGCATATCCAATACACCCCTCTCTGGCATGCCGACAGTCATTGATGAATGAAGAGGTAATAAAAGTGCCAGGGCTTGTTCTTCGTCAGATATCGGCTGGTTAATATCCGCAGATAATGACTGTGGATGCGATATAACGGTATGCTCTGTTGCTACTGCTTGAGCATTCATATGCAACATTAGTAATAGTAGTACTACTCCGCCCCGCATTAACTTAACTCCGAAAAATTTGTGATTTGGTTAATGTTTCCTGCTCTCTGTAGAAATACTAAGGGCAACGCCTTGTTGCTTGATTTTTCATGATACTTTGTTGTGCCATCTGTAACGCGTACGCTACCAGACTGTAGCAGTGTAGATGATACGCCCTGTGTCAAAGCCCAAGCTTGAAGCTTCTGGGATGTCAGGTGATTTCCAACAACATAAATGACTAATTTTGTTTGCGGTGTTTTTTCAATAAGTCGGGTTAAACCTTTGATTAGTCCATGAGAGAATAGACTCTTTTCGTTGACAAACGCGATCAAGATATCGCCAGACTGCAAATTTTCTGTTGATGGGCTACCACTTTGTGGCGCATAAGCTGTCTTATTAAGTGGCTTTAGTGGTTTTTCATTAGGATAAAGACGTTGATATTCATCTCTATACATGACATTGAAGGCAAGCTCTCTTGCTAACTTTTCATGATTTTTCTTCACCCATATATCTGTGAACTTTCGCATTTCATCATCAGAGCTGGCCGTGACAGCTAAAACTTCTAAAGGTGACAAATTTAAATTTCCGTAATAATATTTACCCTCATTTGACATGTATGTCTCATACCTGTCCCATTCTTCGACAGAGATATTCCAAAGTTTCGCCTTTTGAACTGAATACTGATGATTTACATTGGATTTTTTATCTGTATTTTTTGACGCAATTTCATTATGATCACTCGCATTTATTGCTGTACTATCAACATTATAAGCAAACACACTGCTGGCAACCAACCCAATGAAGAACAGTGTCGCCAACCTAAAATACCACGTTTTCATCATTCGGCTCATGACAGATCCTTAATGATGACATCAGGTATTTTCTTCGAATGTGTATTGCTTAACTTTTTCGAATGAGCAGCTTTGCTCATTTTTAAACGATTCTCAGCAACAACACGTCTATATTGTTCCTGTTTCATAACATCCTCGTGCTTAGAAACACCAATACACGTTCCTGCGATTGTGATAAATAATGCGATGACCCAAACCATCCCCTACGCCCCCATCACAAACTTAATAAGCTGTTGCTGATCATTCTCAAAAACGACTTCTTGCTTATCAAACGCAAGACTTTTTACTACCCAGCCCAGCTCACTGTCTGTCTCGCCCAGTAGTTTAGTATGCTCGTCTATCGCGATAGATACATAGGGAACACCATTCCATACATCGATTGATAAGACCGTAAAAGGTAGATTAGAAGGATCGATGTAATTGCCATGATTAACCTGCATTTTTATCGTTTGTAGCTCCCCCTGGATTCTGTCCATTTTATCGCCAATCATGCTGGTTGATTTTTGAACCTCATCCGCAATACCGTTGACTGATGTTTGCTGGGCTAAGCTTCCTAATGAACGCTGCAGTGATTTAATTGCAGTATCAAGATCACTCTTCACATCACTTGACAGCTGTTTATTGCTATCAACGCGCTGATTGATTTTTGCAAGCTGCACATTGATATCTGCGAGATCGCCTGACAACGTCGCAATACTGTACGATTTAGTATCATTTTGGGTAGCTGTAGCAGTTTTTCCATGGCTATTCATCATTAATGCGGCACTACCCACCATTGCGATAGCAACAATAACCGCAATCACGAGAAGTTTCTTTTTTTTCTCTAACTCAAGGGCTGCTCGTATAATTTCACAAAGTCTCTTGATCAGTGAGTTAGCGATTTTTTCTATCTCTATTCTGTTGATAATATTTCGATAATCAGGCATTTTCATGCTGCCCCTCCCCCCGCTGCTGCATTTCTTTATACTGCGGCTTTAACTCAAAATCGATCCAACGATTCACTGGATCAACATCTAACTGAAAAGCTGGAGCAACCAATGTTAAAAGCCCCTGCTCCACCGTTAATCCTTTGAGATCTCTATCAACAACGGGTAAAGGCTTAGCAAGAAGATTCTGCAATGCAACGCTCTGCTTATTTTCAGTAACAAGCGAATACCCACTGAGAGTTGATAGATATACAACGGCATCACCAACCGTATTCACAGAGCTTGGTAGATGAACGGAAATTGTTTGCTGCAATAAGTTAATCTGTTCTTTTTTAAATGTGCTCTTTGTCGTTAAATAACGTCCCATTTGAATATCACCATGAGGTACTGCAAATGAAACTAAAGGAAAACCTAACAGCACCAAAGTTATGACTCTTACCATAACACCTCCCCACTAGCATCGAGCCACATGAGCCTGATCGTATATTGATGCTTACCTCTGCCGCCAACAGCGCGTGCTGTGTGTGATGGACGGTTAATACCAATAGCACTGCCAACGGCAGTAGTAAGCACTTGGCTCCCAGACACTCGCTGGAGAAAAGTATTGATCTTAAAATTGATTTGTTTTGGTAACGTTAAGAGTAAGCCTGCCATAGAGCTCGACCGCAGCTGACCACACAGTGGCCTTTTTTCCCTGCGGCTCAGTAAACTGGCAGGCTTACGGTTATGGGCACTTAGAGAAACAGTGCACATCAGTTTCCTTACGCCTTCCAAAGACAGCCTGAAAAGCGTTGAGTGAATTCTACGGATCTTTTGACTATTGTTATAACGGTAAAAAATACATTGGTACTTATTACCGATTGACATTTTCTGATTTAGCTTCTTCACATCATGTTCATGCGCGCGGCTTCGGGGGAACAGAACTCTGGAGAAAGGATGAAAAACCATCGTACTTTCCCACAAAGCCGCTGACATGAAATCGATTTGTACTTGTTGGATACAGACTTCTGCTGGACTGAACCAGCGCCTGATACTAACATGCGACAAAACTGTCCGGTCGGTTCCGGCTGGGTTATCTGTCTTGCCATAGTCCAACCTCATATTCATTGTAATTTCCGTCCATCATTTGCCAGTGACAGGACAAGAGGTTTTGGCTGAATTTTTAACAGAGACGCATGTTGCTTCAAAAAAACCTTAATTAACGAAAGACAGACCGTTGTCTCTGCGTCACTACCCCTTTCAACCGCATCCCAGAATAGAGCTAGATCTTTAACCAGCTCGCTCATATTCTTGATACAGGCAGAAACCATCTCCGCATTACTTTGTTGTTTATTACTTATTTGCATGTCATAGAACCCTCTTTTTGTTTTTGCACTTTTATTACTCACCCTGCTATCCAGTTTGGCAGACACTACTTAGCCTCAAACCTCTCACTGCCTCTTCATGACATCTTTCATTTCAAGGCTATGCTGTGCAAGCAGCACGTTCAGTTCATCCTCCAAGGCTGCAATCGCCTGTTCTGCCTTCTCAACTTCTTGTTGACAAGAATGAAACCTTTCAGGACTTTCATCTTTCGAATTCTCACAGTAGCTTCTCATTCGTAGCCAGTGGTCATAATCGTGTCGATGACGGAAAAGATCCTCCAAGACATTCTTGACATCGATAGGCAGCGCTATCGCTTGATTTGCAGTCATAACGTGACCGGCACAATATTCACGAAACCATTTGCCTCGCCGAATAGCACTTCGAAGAGAGTGCAACTTCTTCCTGAACTTGTTTTCAGCCATCGAGAATTTATTGGGATTAAGCAAATCATGAACAATGTCTTTACGCAGAGCTTGGGGATCTCCAAGTTGCGGCATCTCGGCAATAAGACCAGCAACAACCTTGTCGACTTGAAGCAATTGCCCTGGAGTCAGTGAATCACCAATCAACTCATCAAATTTTTTATAATCATCATCAATCAGTTCATGTTTATTTTTTATACTAGCACTGGTTTCTGCTTTTGAGTTTTGAGCCCGCCCCTGATTGATTGAATTTATTTCTTTGTTATTTTGATCATTAGTTACTTTATTATTTACTAGTGGCCGATCTACGGGATCCCGTGGATCGGCATCCCGATATACGGGATCCCGCTTTTCGGTATCCCGTATATCGGGATGCGGTTTTTCAGGATCCGGACAATAATTATCCACACTGCCCTCATCTTCTATTGCCGGAATTTCGAACACATCATAAACACTGCCAGCATGCTTCCCACCTTCACCTCGTTGTTGGCTGTGCTTCACATAACCAGCATTTTTCAGCTCATTCATAATTCTGTAGGCGGTGTGTTTACCATCCGGTGTTCGCTTGATCAGATCCTTCATGTAAACATCCCAGTCGTCAGGGAAGCTTAATAGCGTGACTAACATTCCTCTGGCTGCCCAAGACAAAGTCTCGTCAGTAAGAGAATGCTTATCAATCATCACATAGGGGTTTGTTCGCTTTCTTGCTCGCATAATAGCCATCTTGAATCACCTTTTTTCAATACTCTGCCGCGGGTAACAAAGCTCCACCTTCACGAGACCACCTGTTGGCTCTAGCATTAGAAAGTCGATTACTCTATAATGCTTATACGGCATTACTTAATGTCAATACGGCATCAAAATAAAAAATATAATGCCAAATCGGCATAATTGCAATAGGTTGTTAGCAGTTTGTTGTTTTTTTCTTTATTTTCAATGTACTATTGGCATTGTTTAGACTTTAGATATGTATTATGAAAACTCACTGGAAATTGGTCGGTGACCGAATAGCTAGCTCAAGAGAGAAAAAAGGCTGGAGCCAGAGAATGCTAGCGAATAAACTAAAAGCCACGCAGTCGACTGTTGCCCGCTGGGAAACGGGTGAGAGGCTTCCTCCTATGGATGAAATTATGAGGCTCGCAAATATACTTGATTGTGCACCCGCATGGCTCGCGGCCATGTATGGCGATAGCCCTGGTGATCCAAAACTGTATGAATCAGCAATCCCTGTTTTCTCTGATTACTCTGAGATTGATCAATACTTAGCAATCGGTCCAGCAAACGTTACAAAACTCAATCTGATTGAGAATTATCGTTTCATTTTCCAAGACTATGGCTCAGAAAGTCACTCTAGATTTGCTATTATTATTCCCGATAATGGTATGAGCCCAAAATATAATCAGGGAGATGTTGCCGTCATTGATACATCTATCGAGCCTGCTATTGGGAACACAGCCCTCGTTTATATTGATAAATCACAATCCTTGCTTCTTCGTAAATATAAAATTACCAGCGCCCCTTTCGAAGAATTAACCTATGAATTAATTTCTGAAAACCCAGATTGGCCAACCATCACTGTCAATGATACATCAATATGTAAAGTTCTTGGTGTTATGATTGAGTGTCGCAGCCGAAGCTATCCATAAAAGCAACGTAATTTGCTCGAGACTCCTTTTCACACATCACTTGCCAATGCGATTTTTTCATAGCCTCTTCCTGCAAAAGTAATAAATAGCCCTGAATAAGCCCAGCGTGATACTTAGCGATACTCCCAGACAGCACTAACGGTGTATAGAGATAATTTTTGGGCAAGCTAGGTTGACCATATAATCCTTCTCCTTCGTCGCGCCCCATGGTGACAATAAGTTCTTCAAATGACAATTGGGCTTCTGTCATGGATCACCCTTCTACTGTAACCTTGTGATTATTCCCTCAAACGGAAACCAGAGCTATTTTTTTGGCTCAAATTCCGCATGCGTTTATATCTAGGATAATCTAACTTATCGGATAATTTGTCAAGGCTCTATAGCAAATTTATCCTTATTTGCATTTGGTGATACTTGATATCGATAATGCGACATTTGTGGGATCGTAGCTGTCCGCCACGCCGGACATAAATATATGCAGCAAAAGTGTGATGTCTATAGTAGTTAGTAGCTTTGTCCGGCGTGGCGGACAATGTTGTTATTGAATATGAAAATATCACCACAACTTTGCAATCATTAAGATTATGTATAACATACACAATACGTAAAAAAATGTTCCACGTGTAACATTTTTGACAAAGCAATAGACAAAATATAATCACATTTATTTGCAATACCTAGGGTTGCAATAACCCCTGCCCCACAGATGTCACGCTTTTAGGCGCGCATCCATGTGTCCGGCGCGCCGGACAGAGTCTCAAAAACATTAAATAAAGAGCTATAGAAAATTATACATACCAAAGCCCTGTAAACGTCACAAATACCCTGTAAGTGTCACAATTAAGCACTGCAACCGCCCTGTAAGCGTCACATTACTCCCTGTAAGCGCCACATGAGTCCCTGTAAGCGTCACATGAGTCCCTGTAAACGTCACATTAACATCTAAAAAATGCATTAAAATCAAATGGTTACGCTTGTGTAAACTAATATAAACCATATATAAACATACAAACAGTTTGTTTGGGGTTAATAATATTTTTCATTAGGAAGAAGTTTCAGCTCAAGTGACTTGAGTTGGGTATTCTAGCTCTGAACTCAAGTGACTTGAGTTGGGTATTCTAGCTCTGAACTCAAGTGACTTGAGTTGGATATTCTAGCCCTGAACTCAAGTGACTTGAGTTGGGTATTCTAGCTCTGAACTCAAGTGACTTGAGTTGGATATTCTGGCTCTGAACTCAAGTGACTTGAGTTCAATTCTCATTTTTATGACCTTAATATCCTTTGAAGAACGGCGGTTCTCATAATTCTACTTTTAACTCCTTCAAGTGTTGGAAACTCTTTCCTTATTTCAACAACAGCTTTATCCAACTTATGTTTCAAAGAATAATCAAGAACAGCTGTTTCAATTTGATCAAAGCCATACATTTCATCGCTATAACTAATCAGCTCTAAGAATTCATTATATTCAAATAAGCTTTCAACAGCTTCTGATATCCACTTACTTTTTCCTCGCAGGCCATATCCATCTTTAATAACATGCTCCTGGAGTTCATTTTTTAGATTAGTTGGTACGGCAAATGATACTTTCGTTTTGTTTGGCATTAGTTATCCTCTATTATGTTGCTCAAGCAACTTAACAAGTTGGCGAAATGCTGTAGCTATAGATTTGTGATCATCCCAGCACACCCCGCGAAACTTGTCACTGAAGTGTTGAAAGTTTTTGTGTTCGAGCACTGTGTCTATAATTGTCTTAGCAGCGAATGTATTGTCAGTCGTGCCGAAATTAATCTTCATCGGATTTTCTGATTTATCTTTGGCCTTAGAATCTAAAGATATCCCGCGAGCTTGTCTTTTTAATTCAGACAATGTAAAACCATTGATGCAGGATTGTATTAACATATCTTGAAGCTCGAGTGGGCTGCTCGAAATATACGCGGCTTTTTCAATGTTTTTCACTTTTCCAGACTCAATATGCTTTTTTAGCTCATCAGTAGAGTTTAGTATGTGGCGATAATTTACCGCTTGTTGAAGAGAACAACCAAGTAATCTTGAAATTTCTGCTGGTGATACATCTTTAGTGCTTACAGATTGCTTTTCCGCATAGCTTAAAAGAATTTTCTCTAAATTTCTAAACCTTTCCCATAACGTTAAATCTTCGCGTTCAATATTTTCTATCCACTGGAGTAAGCTCATCTCTAGAGATTTCGGTCGAGTTGTTAGTATTTTAGCGGGTATATCTTCTTTCTCAGCGAGTATGGATGCAAGGGTTCTTCGTTCGCCTGCAATCAAGCGATATTTGTCATTATGCTTATAGACAAGAATGGGGTTAATTATTCCCTGCTCTTTTATTGATTTTGCTAGACTACCTAAAGACTCTTTTTCATTACACTTGCGCTCATACATACCATCTGCTTTAGAGATGTCTTGGTAAATGTCATCAAATGTTAAAATCAAATCCCTTGGGTTATCTGGGTCAAGCTGAATTTTACGAAGAGGAATTGCTTCAATGTGAAGCTCTCCAGCATTGTTTTTTGCAGAACTAACTGTATCGCCAAGTGCCTCAGCAAGATTCCCTTTGATCTTAAAAGTTTTTTTAGCCATGGTTAAAAATTCTCCCCATAATTGTTGTGCATACAGATTCGCATTCCTTTCTAGCAACATGGCTAGATGGGAGCTCAAAGACGCTTTTTGGCCTATCTTCCTTAACTCTTAATTCCCCATAAATTACACGCTCCTTAATTTTCTTATCAATGATGAAGTCTTTTGTGGAGTCAAGCGACTTTAGTTGTTCAAAAAAATTCTTGTGCAGAGAAACTTCACGGACACGATTAGCTAAAATTCCCGCTAAATTTATTGGTTGTTCTGAAGGTCTAGCATATGTTTCTTGCTTCCAAAGCTGCATCATTCCATAGATTCCGTCAATAGAGTCCTCTTCCATTTGAGAAGGAATTACCATGTCTGTACATGCTTTGATTCCGGCGATAGTCAATGGTCCTTTGGATGGAGGTGTGTCAATTACTATTAGATCATATTCATTCTTAACCTCATCTAACTGAACAAACCGCTTTAATTGTAAATGTACTTTATCAAGGACTTCGCTTTTTGTAACAGCCTCAGCTTCTTGGAGTTTGTATGAATGGGCAGGAAGGATTTCTATGTTAGTAAAACTTGTTGGGTAGGGAATAACCTCTTCGCCATAAAAGATATTTGCGATGCTGCTCCTTCCGTCCCAATCAGTATCTTCATCAGGGCAATATTCTGGATGAAGCGGAGGAACTTTACCTCCCTTATAGACATGATCATACTCAAGATTAAGATAATATTTAGAAAAGTTTGCTTGAGGATCAAGGTCAATAGCTAACACTTTTTTGTTCATGACAAGCGCAGCATATTCTGTGAGCATGATGCTCATAGTAGTTTTCCCTTCTCCGCCTTTATTGGTAGCGTTTGCAATTACTTTTGTCATCCGAGCTCCTTACAAAATTTATGTCATAAGTTATGATTAAGAATAACATATGGTTGTGAAAATGTTAAAGATAAGATAGGATTAATAGTCTCCTAGAGTAATTTAAACGACAAATCTGCTCAATATAGAGTCATAATTAAAGCTGTTGAATAAACTGATGCAAGCTTTAGGTTATAAATCGAGAATTGATATGATTTCGTCCGCAGATTCATAGGTGACGTTTACAGGGGAATGGGGAAGCAGGGATCAATTAATGGAAGCGCAAGTGTTTATTAATGAGAAATCATTAGAGTTAAAAAAGCATGTCGGGTTAATCCACTCGACGAATGAGCTAACCTTACTTGAACGAAAAATCGCAAATGCATTGCTGTACAATGCATTTGCGCAGTTGCGTACTCACAACGAACACCAAATACATATCCCATATCTGTGTAAATTAATCGGTTACAATAGCAATGATTTTAAGACCATAAAAAAATCATTGATGTCTCTAATTTCAACAGTGCTTGAATGGAATCTTCTAGGTGAGCAGGATACGGCTGGTAGCTGGAATGCCAGTAGCATAATTGCTGATGCAAAAATTGAAGGTTCTATATGTGTATATTCGTACAGTAACCGAATGAGGGAGCTATGTTGCTATCCAGAATTTTACGGTAAATTAAATATGGCAGTATTAGCTCGGTTTAAGTCAACTTATGGAATTGCATTGTATGAAAATTGTGCTAGATATCAAAACATTAATAAAACTCCTTGGTTTACTTTGCAAATCTATAGAAAGTT
This sequence comes from Legionellales bacterium, assembly GCA_002709565.1. GTDB lineage: Bacteria > Pseudomonadota > Gammaproteobacteria > UBA1113 > UBA1113. The sequence continues at coordinate 35,367 of PAPY01000010.1, forward strand.
AATGGGAGTAGTCTCTGGAAAGTATGAGCTATTTCGTGATCTTAATAAGCGCGTGATAAAACCGTCTGTTGCTGAAGTGAATAATCAAACTGATATTCATGTTATGCCTGAATTTAAAAAGCATGGCAGGGGAGTTGTTGCTATTAGGTTCTTGATTAATAGGAAGGAAAAAAGCTTAGAAGTGTCGGCAGAAAAAGGTTGTGATTCTGAGCAAACAGCGCTTTACCGATTAATTGGAAACTATGGATGCTCCAAAAAACAGGCCAATGAATTAATTGAATCATACGGATTGCAATATTTGCAAGAAAAGATGTCTTTAATTGAGTCATCATTATCATTTAAGAATGGCAAGATTAAACATCTGTCAAAATATCTACAAAAAGCATTGAGTGATGATTTCCAGGCCCCCAAATCAAGCAAAGAGCACTTAGATGCTTTACGATTAGAAGAAGAAAAAAAAGATTTATTAAGAAAAACTAATGAAAAGAATCAGCAAAAATTTCGAGATTACCAAAACCGAGAGTTAGTGAAAATGCTCCGAGATTTACCGTTAAAAGAAAGGCGGACCATAGAAAGAAAATTTGATGAATATATCAAGGACACTTTATATTACAGCGTTTATCTTAAAGAGGGGCTCGATAATCCACTTGTTAGAGATCGGTTTGGCACGTTTATAAGAAATAACTACCCTAATCTAGCAGCAACGCTCGGAACGATTGATCAATTCATCAGCACAGCCGTCTAAATGTTAGACTCTTAAGTGTGTTGACACGCCCTAGCTTAGTTATGCTTACCCTGCACATCAACATATAGCAGATATTCCGCACCGGGCCTATCTTTGCGCATAAAAGAGTAAAAATAGACCTGGTGCGAAAAGCCAGATATAGCACCTGCTTATTACAATATGGTACAATCCTTCGCCATAAGAAGATATAAAAATCATAATGTTATGAATACATTACAGGAATAGCGATGCAATCCTAAATGAAATAATTTAAGTTAATACCCCTTTTTGAGAAGGCTACAATCTACTAGTCAGGGGTTAGCTTTCAAAAAATACAACTATTAAGTGAAATTGAAGATTTATTCATGGTGAATGGAAGCTCTGGAGGCAAGCTGCAACAATTTATTAAGGTTTGAACCATGGTTAAAATGACTTCTTGTTTAATCGAGAGTGATAGTGATAAGCCCCTAACTGGCACAATATCTCTTGATACTTTATCTACCATTCGTAATCAATTCCCAACAATCCCAGAGGATGCCTTTGTTGTAGGTGTATTAGCAGTAACCCTTGCCAAATGTAGTTATGACGAATTCCATATTATTCACTATGATAGGGCAGGAAACAGTACGATATACAGCTCGTCATTGCTTAATAAAGATATCAGTCTTAGTGGCTGGCTGCTGCATAGAAAGCACCCTTGCCTCCCTCCTCAGGCGAATAAGGTAATATTCTCCAATAATCGCCAATTAGATGAGCGCTGTATCATTGTAGATTTCTCAAATATGCCTGAAGAGCAAAAAAGTGATGCCATTAATTTTTCTTTCGTGAAAAACAATCGTGGCTATGAGATAACGTGTTCTTGGGCGGGTGAAGCGCCGTTTTGTGGTTGGTCAGGTTTATTTGATCGCTTCAACCTTCTGCTGTGCGATATTGTCAACAAAGGGGATAAGCCAATAGGCGAATACAGTTTCTTAACCAGTGCCGAAAAGTCAACACTAACTGCTAAGTGTGATGCAATTAGTGCAGTTAATCCAATGGAAACCAACATTATAGAGTGTTTTAAATCTATTACTCAACAACTGCCAAATAGCATTGCTATAGAGCAAGATAATGTGAAGATAACTTATCATCAACTGGATGTGCTAAGTGACAAGCTCGCCTCACAATTAACCTCTAGAGGGACGGTAAAAGACCAGTGCATTGCTATTTATCTCGACCAGCAACTTGAATTTGTCATTGCGGTAATTGCAATTTTAAAGGCGGGCGCAGCCTACGTCCCACTTGATGTGGATTTTCCCATTCAGCGTATAAAGCACATGATCAATGACTCTCAATCGATGCTAGTACTCACCTCACCGCAGTGCCATTATAATTTTCTATCAAGCCCAGAAATCCCTAGTGTGACATTTACACGGGAAGCGCTGTCTTTGGCGCCATTACCTGATAATGGCCGGCAACCCAACATAGCGTCATCTGATAACGCTTGTGTCATGTACACTTCTGGATCGACGGGGAAGCCCAAGGGGGTATGCATTGCCCATAAAAATATCGTTGCCCTGGCCAGGGTAGGATTCCCAAATCAGATTGGAAATAAAGATGCCTTTTTGAATGGTGCAAATGTGACATTTGATGCATCACTGTTTAATTTGTGGGGGGCATTATTGAATGGTGCAAGATATGTCGTCATACCACAAAGTACCTTACTCAATGCTGAGGAATTTGAGGATGTCATACAAAGCAACAAAATAACAATGTTGACATTGGCAACGTCTTTATTTAATCAGCTGGTTCTGGAGAGGCCAGGGATGTTTGCCACTCTGACGCTCTTATTTATTGGGGGGGAGCAGTTACAAGAGAATGTTACAAAAAAAATGATTGGGAAATTACCTAAAGAGCTGTGGAACGGCTATGGCCCAACAGAGTGTACTCTATGCACAACACGATATTTAGCGAATAATCACAGGGACGGCGTCATTCCTATTGGCAAACCGCTGCCTTATGCTGAGGTGTGTTTATTTGATCGATTTGGCCAGCCATTACCGTCAGGATTAGTAGGGGAGCTCTATATTACTGGCGCCGGTGTCAGCGCGGGATATATTCATGCTCCAGAGAAGACAGCTGCTGCTTTCATTCCTGCGCTACACCCATCTAGTGATTTGATTTTTTATAAAACAGGGGACTTAGCCTTCTGCAACAAAAATAATGACTATGTCTTTGTTGGCCGAAAAGACCATCAAGTCAAAATAGCTGGACAGCGAATTGAGCTTGGTGAGGTTGAGCACCAAGCGCTACGCCATCCGGGTATCCAACAATGCGTAGCCCTGGCTGTGGACAGTCACCACTACCATAAACGCCTCGTCTTATTTTACCGTTCAGAGAACAATACCATCGATGGAAAACAGTTGCAGGACCATTTGTCAAAGCATTTGCCTACCAGTATGATACCAAAACGGTATTACTCTATTGACCAATTCCCTCTGACTGCAACAGGCAAAGTGAATAGGCAAGCCCTCATGGCGACTGCTGTTGATAATGCCTGTAAATCTGATAGTGATCCCGAAAAACTATCTCACTGTGAGGATGAACCACTTGCGGCAATTTGGAAGCGCTATTTACAGGTAGCATCCATCGCTCCAGAGGATAACTTCTTTGCATTAGGTGGAGACTCCATAACTGCCATTCAAATTTGCTCGGCTGCCCGCGAGGTAGGTATCGGGGTACAGCCTACACATGTACTGGAGAGCCGTACATTTTCTGATTTTCTGACGAGAACAGTTCCCATTGCTGTGAAAAATGAGGACATTAAGCAGCCGCTAGAAGAGGACAGTTTTCCATTATCGCCCATTCAGCATTGGTTCTTTGATATGGAATCTACGAATCCTGATTATTTTACTATGTCCTATTTTTTACGTTGTAAACAGACCGTTGATTTCTCGTTATTTGCTGATGCCCTCGCAACAGTATTATCCATACATCCAAGCTTGTTTGTAAGTTTCGATAATAACGATGGTAAGTGGCAGCAACACACTCATCCGCCGATATTGGCTAGTGATGATGAGCGACTTGTTGAAATTGAACTGCCTTCGCACTTAAGTTTGGCTGAGAAAAAGACCTATCTCAAAAAGGCTGCGTGCTTGGCTCAGGAAAGCTTGAGCCTAGAGGCAGGGCGATTATTCAAGGTAGTACTGTTTCAGGAGCGGGATACAGGAATATCTTATTTGTTTATGGCTATCCACCACGTGGTGATGGATGGGGTATCGTGGCGTATTTTATTGGATGATTTATCCAATGCATATCATGCGCTCAGTCAAGGAAAATCATCGTTCCTACCCCCAGAGCATTGTTCGTTTGCCACCTGTGTCAAGGGATTGCAGGACTATTCGCTCTCTAAAGCAGCGAGGCAGTATTGGGATGCAATCACCGATAGTGGTTGGCAACCAGTGATAGCAGGGGCTAGGCCCTGCCTTGAGGCGGACTTGCTCGCATATGAAACGCAATTGGATTCTGAAACGACAAAGCCTTTAATCACTCAAACGCCTAGCCTACTTGGGGTTTCGATTAATGCGGTGCTTTTGACAGCTCTATCAGTCGCTATCAATAAAACTTTTGGGGTAGGGCGATTCACTCTCGATGTCGAAGGTCATGGGCGGGAAGCGATATTTAATGACTGCGACATTTCAAGAACCGTGGGTTGGTTCACTATATTGTATCCTGTCACGTTAAACATATTTTCCTCTACGCAAACAATGATTCCTTTGGACAAGAGTGAGACTCTGATGAGGATTTTAACAGAAAATGACCAACAGTTATCTTCTATCCCGGCCAATGGTTTTGATTACTTACCTTACGCTGTTAAGCTAAATCAGCACACTGTGAGGCCCCAGGTTAAATTTAATTACCTGGGCCGGTTCCAAAACAATAATGACGCCCTCTTCATGTTCGATGCAGAGAATAAGGTTCCTCAGCTTGCAAGTGAAAACCATTGGCCCTATTTGCTAGATGTTGAGCTCATCGTTATCGATGGGCAGTTATCACTCTCATTCAAATACGATAGGCATATTATTAGTGCTGAACAAGTTGCTATGTTGAGTCAGCATTATACCAAGACGCTTATGGAGATGAATCAAGCAGCACAAACAAAGCTTAGCATCACTCGTCAACAGGAACAGGACAGCTTTTTTGTTAATGGGCTATATAAGGCGATGGAGGGCGGTGGTCATAGTATCTGCTCCTACTCCCTGAGCCCGATGCATGCGTCCCTATTGTTTCATGCAATATCCTATCCGGAGAGTAGTTGCTATGTTGTTCAGACTATACTCTCACTTTCTGCATCTACTCATCTTGATACACTAAAACAGGCATTCTCCCACATCATCGAAAACGAGCCTGCTTTACGGTCTTTCTTTAAAGGTGATAAGCGGGGGATATATAGTTATGTCGTGAAACCAGCCGTTAAATTACCCTGGCATGAAATTAACTTAAGCGCGCTAAATGCAGAAATCCAGGAAAAACGAATCGCTGATATAATTCAAGAAGATAGGGCGCAAGGATTTGACTGCCTAGCTGCGCCTTTGTTTAGGATAACTGCCCTGTATTTGGGCAGTGACCATTATAAACTTCTCTTCAGTTTTCACCATCTAATACTGGATGGCTGGAGTATTAACTTGTTGCTTGAACGACTCAATGTGACGTATCACAGACTATTAAACAATAAATCGCTTCCATTCAATAATAGTGATAATTTTCATCAGTCCTATTTAGCGTGGCTATCATCACAGAACCAGGAAGAGGCTGAAAGTTACTGGCAGCAGCACCTCGACGGCATGGATGAGATAACAAGGATCCCTTTCAAGGATATGCAGCATCATAGGGCAGGGTGTATTACCGCATTAAATACTCCCTATACAGTTCAACGCAACATAGCACTACCAGCTCATAAAATAAATCATTTACTCCAAGCGAATAAAGTGACAGTCAACACGCTTATGTTGAGTTGTTTTGGCGTGCTCTTGCAATATTTAACAGGCAGCGACCAACCGCTTATCGGATTGGTCACTGCTGAACGCTCATCCACGCTACCACAGAGCATGACTGCATTGGGGTTATATATTAATACCGTACCGTTCAGGTTTGATTTGAGTGATGAACTACCTATCAATGAGTTCTTACAACATGTGCAACAAACATTGAATACCCATATGAAACACTCCCACTATCCACTGCACCGCATTAAACGTGAGAGCAGATTTGCGGATAAAGAGCGCCTGTTTGAGATACTATATGTCTTTGAGAATTACCCGAATGTTCAAGCAGTGTCTGATGAAAACATTATCGATGATATTTCGATAATAGAAGAGCTGGATATCCCGCTCGCATTCCTTATAAAAAAAATCAATAATGAAGACTATATCATCACAGCGTTGAGCCATGCCGAGGTATTCCCACAAAAATTTATTGAACGCTTTGTGGATTATTATCTGAATTTCCTGGATAACCTGATAGCAGGTTCCTGCGAAAACATCCATCAACTACGGGCATTGCCGAATGACGAGATCCAGCGGTTGTTGCAATTGTCTGACGGTGGCTATGCCCCGTACCCTAAAGACCGCTGCCTGTATACCCTTATTGAGGAGCAGATGGCTAAATCACCCACCGCAATATCCGTGTCTGATAACAATACACAATGGACTTATCGCCAGTTACAACAAAATACGCTGGCTTATGGGGCAATGCTCGAGACAGTTTCTCATACGGGCATCATTGCTGTGGCTCTTGAGCGACAAGTTGAGCTAGTTGCTGCAATGTTAGGTGCCCTGACAATAGGCGCTGCATTCCTACCCCTAGATGTTACCTTGCCACCTAAACGTATTGGGCAAATTCTCACACTCGCAAAAACAACAGTTGTCATCACAGACGAAGCCCATAAATCACTGTTCGATGAACTTGATATCACTATCATGACGATTGAACAGTTAGGGAATCATTCTACAATGGTGACCAGCCCAGCGCCAGAGCACGTCAATATAAGCGCTAGTGACATAGCTTATGTTATTTATACGTCTGGCTCAACGGGTATACCCAAAGGGGTGATGGTGAGCCATTGTTCCTTATTGAATCGGCTATATTGGATGACAGACTACCTCGCGGTAACAGCCGCGGATAAGTTTTTGCAAAAAACCTCGATAAGTTTCGATGTGTCATTGTGGGAGATTTTTACCCCGTTGCTGACGGGAGGAACCCTGGTGCTTGCAGAGCCGGGCAAACAAAGTGATCCGGATTACTTATTAGATGTTATTCAATCTCAGCAAATATCAATCATGCACTTTGTTCCTAGCATGCTGACCCATTTCATGGCGGCTATAGATGGTAGTCCAGTTCAAGAACGCTGTCAGTCACTGCGTGCTGTTGTTTGCAGCGGGGAGGCGCTAACGCCGGCCACTGCTAACGCCTTTAATCGTCTTTTTGATAAAGCCGTTTTATACAATTTTTATGGGCCAACCGAAGCAGCTATAGAAGTGTCCTATTGGCGGTGTCCAAAGGATGGTGCGGTAACAAATATTCCTATCGGTAAAGCCATTGCTAATACAGCGCTGCATATCATGAATAAAGCGAAGGAGATCTTGCCGGAGAATGTTGTCGGCGAGTTGGTTATTGCAGGTGGCAATGTTGCCAAAGGCTATTTGTACAATGAAGAATTAACAAGTAAGAGGTTCATGATAGAGCCATATAAGGGTGAAAAAGCCTTTTATACCGGCGATTTAGCCTATAGAGACAGTGATGGCTTTTTATATTACCTCGGTCGATGTGACGGGCAAATCAAAGTACGAGGATGTCGGGTTGAACTAAGCGAGGTGGAATATACATTGTCACAGCACCCCAATATATCGACAGCAGCTGTGATCTATGATGCTGACAATGATTCACTCATTGCTCATATTGTTGAGAAATCCGAGCTAGATGACGGTATCAATAGACTAACGGCGTATAATCGCTTCCTGACGGAACGATTACCTCGTTATATGTTACCCAGTCACTATGAGGCACAAATCACTTTGCCTCTAACAACTAGCGGTAAAGTTGACAAAAGATCATTATCGGCCCTGCAGTATAATCGGGTGAATACAATCCCCTTCCCTGATATGTCAACGTCCATTGTGAATAAAGTGAAGGCGCTCTGTGAGATAGTGCTAAAAACTAGTTCAATTGATTGGGATGATAACTTTTTTTATTTGGGCGGGCATTCTTTATGTGCCATAGAGCTGGTTGCATTAATTGACGATACGTTACATATTAGCATTAAAACCTCAGATATATTTGCATATCCTGTCATTCAGGATCTTGCTGCTTTTGTTGAAAAGAAGTCTACTGTACCCCACCAGGTGGCAGCTAATAACAATCAAGTAGAGCATATTATTAAAATAAAGATTGTTGATAATGCGCCTAATTTATTTCTTATCCACCCAATTGGGGGGACAGTCTATCGATTTCAACAGTTGAGCCATTATTTATCTTCTGGCTGGAACCTTTATGGCATCGAAGATCCTGGGCTATATAGCGACAGTTATATTTTCCCCTCGCTGGAATCAATGGCGGATTTTTATGTCCATAAACTACAAAAAATTCAACCGTCAGGCCCGTATCATCTAGGCGGATTATCATTTGGCGGAACAGTTGCTGTTGAAATGGCTGAACAGCTCCAGGCATCGGGAGAAGTTGTGAGCCCTGTTGTTTTATTAGATGCTTGGGCTAAATATCCTGCTGAAGTTAGTACCGAGAAATATGTTGATAATTATATCAATAGTCAGTATGCAAAGTTAGCAAGCTCGCTAGAGCCAAAAGTCTTTAATAATATCCCTAAGCCAAGATTACGTGTCCATCGACATCGAGCAAGGCTGCTAGAAGCCTATCAATTTACTATGGCACAACTTCCAGATATTGTTTTATTTAAAGCACTGGATTTGTTACCTGTGCTGCAGGACTTTGATGAACCATACAATTATTGGCAAGAATTAACATCTCAGGATATAGCTGTCTATTCTGTCCCCGGTGATCATGACTCGATGTTTTCCCAATTGAACATCAGAGAGTTAGCGGCTGCTCTGGACTTATATCTTGCTCAAGTTGCTGAGATCTATAGGCACGAAGAGAAGCATTATGCTTAACATCCTGATTTTAATAAGGTTTACATAGCGATATTTTTTTTGCCAAAAAGTGTTGAAAATTAGGACACATTCTATTACAATGACTCCGTCATATTGAATGAATGGAAAAGGAGAAATCAATGAGTGATTTAAACAGTGATGACAAAGCTGATGTTGCAGAAATATATCAGCAAGTCTTCAAGCACCCACCCAAGGCACGCACCAGTATCAAAGATATGGTAAAGGAAATACAATTCCATTATGAATATATCATCATGAACATCCCTCAGAGCGTTTATTGGAAAGATCGGAACGGTACCTATATGGGGTGTAATAAATCGTGTGCAACAATGCTAGGATTAAACGATCCTGCAGAAATATGCGGGTTAACAGATTATGATCTAGCAGATAAACTAGGGTGGCCAATTGAAATAGCAGATGAAGTGCATGAAGATGATGTTCTAGTGATTGAAACAGGAAATAGCCTACTTAATAATCAAGAAGATGCATTTACCGATGCGGATGGCGAAACAGTCTATCAACTAACTGGAAAAATTCCATTTCAAAATGAAGTAATGAATATTACAGGCGTCCTGGGTATATCAACTAATATTACAGAGCTAAAAAACACACAGCATGAACTAGAGAAAGCGAAAGAAAAGGCTGAGGCAGCCAACAAAGCCAAAAAAGAATTCATTGAAAGTATGAGCCATGATTTGCGTACGCCGCTGTCGGGCATGGTTGGCATGACAGAAGTCATGCTAATGACGCCTGAAAAAAATATCAAGCATGAATATATTCAGGATGTTCATGTTTCCAGCAAACGCTTAGAGTCGCTATTCAATCAAATTCTGGATTATATTTCATCTGAAGACCCAAAACATTTAGGCGAACAAGAACCGTTTGCGCTGCAAGCGATGTTTGATGACTTAAAAGCGCTTTTCAAACCCACTGAAACGTTCACGGGGGTACCCATTAACTACACGGTATCAAAGACCGTGCCAGGGGTAACGCTTGGCTACGGTAGCGCTATTTCCCGTATTGTTCTCAACCTTCTCAGCAATGCCACCAAATTCACAGAATCCGGCAACATAGACGTTAATGCCGATTATGTTGCCTTGGATGATGAGCGGGGTATGTTGAAATTGTCTGTTGCGGATACAGGCATTGGTATTCCTGATACTGCCAAAGGAAAAATATTCGAACGCTTTGGTCGGGTATCGCCGTCCTTCGAAGGGGATAAACCCGGTGCAGGGTTAGGCCTGAATATCGTTAAGCGTAATATTGAAGAGATGGGCGGTACTATTCATTTCGTCAGCGAGGAAGGCAAGGGCAGTACCTTTATCTGTGAAGTACCACTCTCATTACCCAAAGGGGACATACCCGATAATTTATCCCAATATGTGTCCAAAAAAGACGTCTTGGTCGCGCCAAGCGTTTCAACAGCAAAGCAAGAAACTATCAATACACATGGGAATGTAACAACGGGAGAAAAACATATCCTTATTGTTGAAGACAACTTGTTGGCTGCTAAGGTCGCGACTATCTTAGTAACGAAGATGGGGTATGGTGTTGATCACGTTACCAGTGGTGAGGAAGCACTTGAGAAAGCCGCGAGCACTGACTATGACTTCGTCTTCATGGATATTGGTTTGCCGGGCATTGATGGTTTCGAAACCACAAAGCGTTTACGTGAAAGCCATTGCACGATGCCGATAGTGGC
>PAPY01000011.1 GCA_002709565.1 Legionellales bacterium
GTCAATTCGCGCTTGCGCTCAAGAGGGAGAATAGCGATTCTCCCTCTTGAGTAACTCCCATCGCAGATGAAGTATGATATTTGGAAACCCCCATCGCGAGATGTTCAGCGGGAGCCGCTGGTAAAGTTATTTAGGCCCAACGGGTCGAGGCTTGCCATCCTCATCAATCGCAACAAAGGTAAACACGCCTTCGGTGACTTTGCCTCGCTCATCGCTGTTATAGGGCACACTCCAAGCTTGAATGAGAATTTTCATAGAAGTTCGTCCTGTTTCTAGCAAGTCCGCATAACAACACACCGTATCGCCGACATTCACTGGCCGCAAAAATGACATTTGATCAATGGCTGCTGTCACTACCCGGCTGTGAGAAACTTTCTTTGCCAGTATCGCACCACCCAAGTCCATTTGTGAGACTAACCAGCCACCAAAAATATCACCGTTAGCATTGGTATCTTTAGGCATGGCCAAAGTCCGGATAACTAACTCGCCACGATGTTCTTCTTGACTCATGATTAACTCCTTTTATAAGGTTGGTAATACGATTGGGTACATGTTCTCGATAACCCGCGCTGCACGCAGCACTAAATCATCACGATAATGCCCACTGATAATTTGTAAACCCACTGGCAATCCAGAAGTGGTAAAGCCACAAGGCACCGTCGCTGCAGGGTGCCCGGTAAAATTGAACAAACAGGTAAAAGGCGTCCAGCTATCAATAGTGCCATCACTATTTGGGCTCGGCGAATCTTGAGCTGCAGGAAATGCCGTCACCGGCAACGTTGGCGTGACCAATAAATCATACTCGGTAAAAAATCGATTAAGCTTGACAGTAATTTCCCGGCGCGTTTGTTCAGCCTGAAAGTAACTTACCAAATCCACATGACGCGCATGTTCACTCAGTGCAACAAGTCCAGGATCCATTAGCGCTTTTTTATCTTCGGGCAAATCTGCATAATTCGCACGACACGCGACTTGCCAATGGATATCAAATGCATCATGAAAGCCCTCAACATCCGGATCCGTTTTAGAGAGCTCAGCACCAATATCCGCAAACGCTTCAACAGCCTTGGCCACTAAGTCCGCTACTTCACTCTCAACAGCATATTTACCCAGGGCTGGACTGAATGCGATTTTACTGGCCCCCAACGCTGTATCCACATGTTCAAAATAATCTTTGTTCACGCAAGGCAATTCATTAAAGTCGCGATGGTCAGGTTGAGCGATGATATTCATCACTAATGCTGCATCTGTCACACTGCGCGTAATTGGGCCGGTATGGGCTAAGGTACCAAAGCCGCTAGGCGGGTAGCTTGCTACTACACTGGATGTCGGTTTTAAACCAAATAAACCACAAAATGACGCGGGGATCCGAATTGAACCGCCGCCATCAGTACCAATAGCAAAGGCGCCCATACCAAGTGCCGTCGCTACCGCGCCACCGCCGCTGGAGCCGCCGGCAGATTTTTCTAAATCCCAAGGGTTCGGGGTTATACCTTGGATCTTATTGTCAGTTGTCCCCTTCCAGCCATATTCAGGCATGGTGGTTTTTGCGATCACAACCATTCCTGCTTCACGCAACCGAGCTGTAACCGGCGCGTCTTCAGGGGCCAGATTATTCGGATCTTCTAGTTGTGAGCCATAACGGGTTGGCCAACCTTCAACAAAGACAGAATCTTTCACCGTACAAGGCACACCATCGAAGGGGCTAAACTGATGACCTTTCTGCCAGCGTTGTTCTGCTTCTTTGGCATGGGTCATGGCTTCTTGTTCCGCTAAATATGCAATGGCATTAACAGTATCATTATGGGCAGCAATTTGATCAAGAGCCGCTCTTGTCGCATCTACAGGGGATAATTCACTGGTGGCAAAGGCATCACTGAGCTCCAGTAAAGACAGGGTTGCAATTTCACGGGACATTATGTTCCTACTAAATATTGAAATGACTGCCCACATTATGGCAAGGTAGGCTTAGATGTCAAATCAAATGGATTACCCTCACGATGCACGAAACCCAACCAGAATTCGACGATACTTTCACCCAGGTGACAGAAATCTTTCAACAACAAAAGAGCAACACCCTCGCCTTTAATACCGTTGCTAAACGCCGACACGCGTTGGCAAAACTAGCCGACTTCCTCAACCATAAACGGGATGCTATTTGCGATGCCATCAGTCGAGACTATACTCATCGCAGTCATGATGAAACCTTACTGCTTGAAATACTGCCTTTGCTCAATGAAGTTAAACACATCAAAAAAAATCTTTCCCGCTGGGTCAAACCCCGCAACGAAAAACTCACTATTTGGCACACCCCTGCCAAGGGTAAAGTCATTTACCAACCATTAGGGGTTGTAGGCATCATCGTACCTTGGAATTATCCATTGTTCCTCGCATTATCACCACTAATTGCCGTCATTGCCGCCGGCAATCGTTGTATGATCAAAATGTCCGAACTCACACCCCACTTTAATGTTCTCCTCAAAGAATTTATCAGTGAAGCCTTCATTCCTGCGGAGATAGCAGTAATCACCGGTGACGCCAGCATCGGCAAAGCGTTTTCAGAACTGCCTTTTAACCATTTGCTATTTACTGGCGGCACCGAAATTGGCAAACAAGTCATGGCGTCTGCGGCTAAAAACCTCACCCCTGTCACGTTAGAACTAGGCGGCAAATCGCCTGTCATCATTGATCCCGATTACTCGGTCAAAACCGCAGCCAAACGTATTTTGCACGGCAAATTCCTCAATGCTGGGCAAACCTGTGTGGCACCGGATTATGTCTTTGTCAGTCAAGAAAAATTAAAATCCTTCGTTGCTGCTTGTGAAAAATACGCCAAAATTTATTACCCTCACTTAATTAACAACCCCGACTACAGTTGCATCATTAATCATGCCCACTGGCAACGACTTGAGTCCTATGTCAAAGATGCCGTGGATAAAGGCGCTGAATTTATTCCTCTAGGGGATGCAATCGACTTGAAAACATCACAAAAATTTCAACCCGGCTTGCTGCTGCATGTCACTGACGAGATGCTAGTAATGCAAGAAGAAATTTTTGGTCCTATCTTGCCGGTGCGTGCAATGGCAGACATTGATGAGGCTATTGATTATATCAATTCAAATCCCAATCCATTGGCGCTGTATATATTTACCCACGACAAGACTATCAGCGAACGCATCATACATGAGACCTTAAGTGGTGGCGTCGCTATCAACGAAACATTACTACAAGTGGCCGAAAACAATTTGCCATTTGGTGGTGTGGGCCACAGTGGCATTGGCCATTACCGGGGACGTTATGGGGTTGAATGCTTCTCCAAGCTACGCCCAGTCTTTCATCAAAGTCGCTTGCGAATGTTCTCCTTGCTGAGGCCCCCTTACAAAAAACGTTTTCACACTGTTTTGCAATTCATGCTGAAGTTCCTGTAACCCATAACTTTTGCTACAATGCTAGACCTTTGTGAGCAAAATTGAGACACCCATGACTGTATTCCGCAACGCATTAGAGATGGTCGGCAATACCCCGATCCTTGAACTGAGTCACTTTGATACTGGCCCCTGCCGCTTATTCGTTAAACTCGAGAGTCAAAATCCCGGTGGCTCCATCAAAGACCGCATTGCCTTGGCGATGATCGGGGCCGCTGAGAAGTCTGGCCAACTAAAACCTGGCGGTACCATTATCGAAGCCACGGCGGGTAATACTGGTTTAGGCTTAGGCCTCATCGCTGCTCTCAAGGGCTACAAAATGATCATTGTCATGCCCGACAAAATGAGCCCCGAAAAAATCGCCCACCTGCGCGCCATCGGGGCAAAGGTTGTCATGACCCGTTCTGATGTCCAAAAGGGCCATCCACAATACTACCAAGACTTAGCTCAGAGCATTGCAGACAACACCGACAATTGTTTTTACGCTAATCAATTTGGCAATCCTGTTAATGCCCAAGCTCATGAACATGGGACCGCAGAAGAAATTTGGCAACAAATGGATAACAAAGTCGACGCTATTGTGTGTGGTGTCGGTACCGGCGGCACTCTAACCGGCGTTGGTCGTTACTTTAAAAATGTCTCGCCTACCACGGAGATAGTCATTGCCGACCCTAAAGGTTCTATCATTGCGGATTTGGTTAATACCGGCAAACACCAAGACGCTGGTTCTTGGTTAATTGAGGGTATCGGTGAAGATTTTGTGCCGTCTATTTGTGATATTAGCTTAGCAAGTTGCGCCTATACCGTCACAGATAAACAAGCCTTCGCTACCGTGCGAGAACTATTAGCAAGCGAAGGTATTCTCGCGGGCTCGTCCAGTGGTGCCTTATTACATGCTGCCCTGCAATATTGTCGCGAACAAACCACTGCCAAAAACGTTGTTACCTTTATCTGCGATACTGGCAATAAGTACTTATCCAAAGCTTACAACAATGCATGGTTACAAGCCCAAGGCTTAATTGAGCGCGAGCAATTTGGTGACTTAAGGGATCTTATTCCACGGCGTTTTGCTGATGGGACTGTCATCACTGCACAAGCAGATGAACCTTTGTTGAATGTCATCAATCGCTTTAAGCAGCATGGTTTTTCCCAATTACCTGTGCTCGATGGTTCGCGTTACTTAGGTTTAATCACCGAACACAGTATCGTCGAAAAATTTCATCCTAATGCCATCGATGTTAAATGTCCGGTTGAGTCCTGTATGGTAGAGGGTCATACCCTGCAACACCATGCCAGCCTGGAAGATGTGCATCACATTATCGCCCAACGCCAAGCAGCAGTGATATTGGACAGCAACAACTTCCTCGGCCTGATAACAACCATTGACTTACTGACTCATTTACAGGAACAATAAACATGAAAGACAATCATTTACACTTAGACACTCGCGTTATCCACGGCGGCCAACAAAACGATCCTGCCACCGGTGCGGTGATGCCGCCAATCTATACGGCATCGACTTATGCACAAAAAAGCCCGGGGCAACATCAAGGATTTGAATACTCCCGTAGCCAAAACCCCACCCGTTTTGCGTACGAGCGTTGTATTGCCAATCTTGAAAGTGGCAAAGCCGGCTTTGCCTTTGCATCAGGGATGGCAGCCACCAGTACTATTTTAGAATTACTCGACAGTGGCGATCATGTCATTGCAATGGATGATTTGTATGGTGGTTCCTATCGCTTGTTTAAAGATGTGCGCGAACGCAGTGCTAAGTTACAATTTTCGTTTGTTGATATGAGCAATGTTGATAATATCGCGGCTGCCATTCGGCCCGAAACCAAAATGATTTGGATTGAGACACCTTCGAACCCCATGCTCAAACTGGCTGATTTGCGCGCCATCGCTAAGCTTGCAAAACAACACAATATTATCACTGTGGCGGACAATACTTTCGCGAGTCCAATTCTACAGCGCCCATTAGAACTGGGTATTGATATCGTCATGCATTCCGCGACCAAATTCATTAATGGCCATTCTGATGTCATTGGTGGTATTGCCGTGGTGGGGGATAACGAAGAGTTGGTTGAGTCTGTGGGCTATTTACAAAACGCCATTGGCGGCATCGCTGGTGCCTTTGACAGTTATTTAGCCTTGCGGGGCACTAAGACCCTGGCGCTGCGCATGCAACGCCATAGCGACAATGCCATGGCATTGGCCCAGTGGTTAGAGCAACACCCTAAAATTGAGAAAGTCATCTACCCTGGCCTGCCTTCCCATCCACAATATGCGCTAGCAAAACAGCAAATGGACGGCTTTGGTGGCATGATTTCAGTTGTCCTTAAGGGTGGACTCGAGCCATCCCGGCGTTTTCTCGAGAGTTGTCAAATTTTTACCCTAGCAGAGAGTTTGGGGGGCGTAGAGAGCCTAATTGAACATCCGGCTATTATGACCCATGCCTCAGTACCGCTCGCTCAGCGAGAAGCTTTGGGGATCCTCGATGGCTTTATCAGGATCTCTGTCGGTATCGAAGCTGTGAGCGATCTCCAAGCCGATCTAGACAATGCCTTAGCAATCTAGTGCACGAAAAATTCAGGCCCTGGTAAGGAAAAATTCAGGGCCCTCTTTGTTACAAAAATTTTTTAATTTTCTTGGACTTATATTTTCGTTAAGGATGGTGAGCTAACCCCTTGTAATTGCGGGCATTGTCAAATTCTGTGTGGATAAACCACCGGGATCTAACAGCTTATCCACAAATAACCCCCAGTTTCTTCCCTTGCTTTTCCCCTCTGAACCCACTATCTTGTATGTGGGTCCAGGGAAATGCCCATATGTTGGGGTTCAAGGAAAGCACACTCAACACCTTGCGCGGCATGACTCCCGATTCACACAAGAGAAGAACTTTTCAACCATAACAACGCTCTGGAGGGGCTAAATGGAAACTGTTGAACGCGAAACTACTAAAGATACACCAATGTCAGAGATACCTGAGAGTCTAGAACCGAATACCGTAACGGCCAGTCCTGGTCAAATTCGGGTCATTCGTCGTAATGGCAAAGTCGTTCCCTATGATGACAGCAAAATTGCCGTTGCTATTACCAAAGCCTTTCTTGCCCATGAAGGCAGCCATGGCCCTGAGTCCGCCAAGATCCATGATCTTGTCCAAAAACTGACTCAGCAAATCACTGAAACCTTTAACCGTCGCCTCGCTGGCAGCGGCACTATCCATATAGAAGACATTCAAGACCAAGTTGAGCTTTCTCTCATGCGTGCTGGTGAACAAAAAGTTGCCAGAGCCTATGTCTTGTACCGTGAAGAACGCAATAAAGCCCGCGAAGCTGAACTTGCCAAAACCCAACAAGAACCCACACTCCACGTCACCTTAAACGATGGCAAACAAGTGCCTTTGGACATGGACCGCATTTGCCAGACAATTACTGATGCCTGTAAAGATCTTGAGTTTGTCGAACCTGAGGCCATTATCAAAGACGTGAAGCGTAACCTCTTTGATGGCGTCAGTGTCAAAGATGTCCAGAAGGCGATGATCCTTTCTGCACGTACGATGATTGAGCAAGAGCCTAACTATACGTATGTGACCGCCCGACTATTATTGGACGAATTGCGCAGCGAAGCCCTCACCTTCTTGAGCGTCAAAGACCAAGCCTCAGTGACCGAGATGACTAAACTCTATCCTAGCTACTTCAAAGCCTATATCGCTAAAGGGATTGAAGTAGGCCGTTTGGATGCGGGGCTGAATCAATTTGATTTGGATAAATTGGGCAAAGCCCTCAAACCCAACCGCGATTTGCAATTTACTTACCTAGGTTTACAGACCTTATACGATCGCTACTTTATTCATTTTGATGGTACTCGCTATGAATTGCCCCAAGCGTTTTTCATGCGTGTTGCCATGGGCTTGTGTGCCAATGAAGATGATAAAGAAGCTCGGGCCATTGAATTCTACAATTTGCTATCCTCGTTTGATTATATGAGTTCTACCCCAACTCTGTTTAACTCCGGTACTGTCAGACCACAGTTATCCAGCTGTTACTTGACCACAATTCCTGATGATTTAGACGGTATTTTCGGCGCCATTAAAGATAATGCCTTGTTATCTAAATTCGCTGGTGGTCTGGGTAATGACTGGACCCCTGTGCGTGGTATGGGTTCTCATATTCACGGCACTAATGGTACCTCCCTTGGCCCTATCCCCTTCATGGTGGTAGCGAATGCAACCCTGGTTGCAGTTAACCAAGGCGGTAAACGTAAAGGCGCGGGTTGTGCCTACCTTGAAACCTTCCATACCTGTATTGAATCTTTCTTGGAACTCCGTAAGAACACCGGTGATGAACGTCGTCGTACCCATGACATGAATACCGCTAACTGGATCCCTGATTTATTCATGCAACGAGTTCATGAAAATGGCGATTGGACATTATTCTCACCTGATGATACGCCCGATTTGCATGATCTCTACGGTAAAGCCTTCGAGAAAGCTTACCTTAACTATGAACAACAAGCCCGTGATGGTAAGATCAAAAATGCTGAAACCATTTCTGCCGTTAAACTGTGGCGTAAGATGCTTGGCTTATTGTTCGAAACAGGCCATCCTTGGATCACGTTTAAAGATCCCTGTAACCTACGCTCACCGCAACAACATGCTGGTGTAGTTCATAGTTCTAACTTATGTACTGAGATCACATTGAATACCTCTGTGGATGAAATTGCCGTCTGTAATCTTGGCAGCATCAATCTTCCTGCTCATATTGTCGATGGAAAGCTGGACAAAGATAAATTAGCCAAAACAGTCAACACTGCCATCCGCATGTTGGATAATGTAATTGACATCAATTACTACTCTGTACCCCAGGCTCGTAATTCTAACTTGAAGCACCGTCCTATTGGTTTAGGTACCATGGGCTTCCAAGATGCCCTTTACAAATTGGGTATTAATTACTGTTCTGATGAAGCGGTACAATTTGCTGATGAATCCATGGAGCTAATTAGCTACTACGCAATTCTCGCATCAACCAACTTGGCCGAAGAGCGCGGTGCCTACCAAACCTTTGAAGGTTCATTGTGGAGCAAAGGTATTCTGCCTATCGATTCTATCCAATTATTAGAAGATGCACGGGGTAAACAATACCTAGAGATGGACAGAAGCCAACGCCTGGATTGGGATACCCTCAGGGAACGGGTCAAGACCATCGGCATGCGTAACTCAAATACCATGGCGATTGCACCCACAGCAACGATTTCTAATGTCGTTGGTGTGAGTCAATCTATTGAACCTACGTACCAAAACTTATACGTCAAATCCAACCTATCCGGCGAGTTTACCGTGGTAAATCCTTACCTAGTTAACGAACTCAAAGCCCTGGATATTTGGGATGAAGTGATGGTCAACGACTTGAAATACTTTAACGGTAGCGTACAACAGATCGACCGTATTCCTGCGGATGTGAAACAACGCTACGCGACTGCCTTTGAGATAGATCCAAACTGGCTCATTGAAGCCGGTTCACGCCGCCAAAAATGGATCGACCAAGCGCAGTCATTGAATTTGTACATGGCCCAACCTTCCGGGAAAAAATTAGACAACCTCTACCGTTTAGCGTGGACCCGTGGCCTCAAAACCACTTACTACCTACGGAGCCTTGGGGCGACTAATGCCGAGAAGTCGACAGTACATGATGGAGCCTTGAATGCAGTACAACCTGCAACCCAAGCGCCCAAAGCATGTTCTATCGATGATCCCGATTGTGAAGCTTGTCAATAACTGAAATTAACGAACAAATGGAAATAGTGAGGTAAACAAAATGAGTGATTTAAACTGGGACGATTCTGATATCGCCACTGAAACTAAAGCCCGCGCTGCTGCGGCTGAAGCCACACTGCGGAAGAAATCTACAGCAGATGAAGATGGCGAAAGCGGTGGTTTCACAGGTCTTGAAGATCTTAAAATGGGCGCCGCCCGTGTACAGGTTGATGACAAAAAAATCATTAACTGTCGTGCAGATCTTAATCAATTAGTCCCCTTCAAGTATGAATGGGCCTGGCAAAAATACCTAGATGGTTGTGCCAACCACTGGATGCCCAATGAAATTAATATGTCTGCCGACGTGGCTTTATGGAAATCTAAAGATGGACTAACCGAAGATGAACGCACGATCATTATGCGTAACCTTGGGTTTTTCTCCACTGCCGATTCCTTAGTAGCAAACAACTTAGTCTTAGCCGTGTATCGACACATTACCAATCCGGAATGTCGTCAATATTTATTGCGCCAAGCCTTTGAAGAAGCCCTACACACCCATGCTTATCAGTATGTGATTGAAAGCCTAGGCATGGATGAAGCGGAAGTCTTCAATATGTACCGTGAAATTCCGTCGGTCGCTACCAAAGCCGCCTGGGCATTGCCTTATACTCAGAGCTTAGGCGACCCTACTTTCCACACAGGCACACCAGAAGATGATCAACGCTTATTGCGCGACTTGATTGCGTTTTATGTCATCTTTGAAGGGATCTTCTTCTATGTTGGCTTTACTCAAATTCTTTCTATGGGTCGACGTAACAAGATGACCGGTACCTCTGAGCAATTCCAATATATTCTCCGTGATGAGTCTATGCACATGAACTTTGGTATTGATGTCATTAATCAAATCAAGATTGAGAACCCACACCTCTGGACTGAAAGCTTCCAACAAGAAGCTATCCGCATGATCCGTGAAGGGGTAGACTTGGAAGTGCAATACGCCGTTGATACCATGCCTCGTGGTATTTTGGGAATGAATGCCGGTATGTTTAAAGAATACCTGGAATTCATCGCCAACCGTCGCTGTGCACAAATCGGTTTGCCGGAACAATACCCTGGTGCAACGAATCCATTCCCATGGATGAGTGAAATGATGGACCTGAAGAAAGAAAAGAACTTCTTCGAGACTCGCGTCATTGAATATCAAGCCGGTGGGACACTGAACTGGGATGATGAAGATTAATAGCTAAGCCAGGTATTTCTCCTACCTAAAAAAAGCCCCGCAGAGCGGGGCTTTTCTGTTGAAATAGATTATAGTCCAGTTGTATCAATATTTTGGTCAATAAATAATGTGGCGTTATTAACCGTGAATATATCGTAAGTCACACTATCAATCACTTGGGTACCACCTTGAGTCCAAGATTCAGTACTGGTTACAGCATCACCTGAATTACCCTTAACTACAAGAGCATTATTATTGTTTACATCTGAGTGGCCTTCATCACTGATTCTATACACATCCATGCTGCCTATATTTAAAGTGTTATTACCGCTGCCGGTCAAATCAATAATTTCAACACCGGAGATGATATTATCACCGATTGCTTCGAGATTGACTGTCACTCCACTACCGTTGACTTGCAGAGTATCATTACCTAATCCACCATCGACACGTAAGGTATCAGCAGCATCGAAGATAAGCACATCATCACCTTCTGCGCCTATTAAAACATCATTTCCAGCACCACCATCAAGTGTATCATCCCCTTGAGCACCATTAAGAATTTCCGAATCACCTGTACCGGTTAACGTATTCGCAGTATTATCACCTTGGAAGTCCACATCTCCAAACTGGTCCTGACCGAGGAACAACATGACGCGGCCAGAGCTACCGCCATTAGGAGCAGCATCGATATCAGAAATAGTTAAGTCATCAAAACCATCACCATTCACATCGCCAGCTGCAGACACCCGAGCACCAAATGCTTGGACGTCTGATAGTGTTGATTTAAGAATAATGCCACGTTGACCACTGAAGTCACTAAGTTCAATATCAGCGGGCATGCCACTTGCACTACCAAATATTAAATAAGCCAAGCCATCATTATTGCCATAGCCGAAGTTTGGCACAGTCACAACAATATCATCATAACCATCACCATTATAATCACCAACAAAACTTACACCTGTTCCGGCTAAGTCACTGCCTGTAGGACCATTAATACGAAAACCGTCACTGCCATTCAAGGTAGTAACATCTAGCGTTGCACCAAAGGCTGTTGATTTACCAAAAATAACATAAGCTTGGCCAGAGTTGCCGCCATTAACATTTGCCTCATCCGCTCCAATAATCATATCGGCAATACCATCACCATTAAAGTCGCCCCCACCACTGATGCTAAGACCAAACCTATCTCCTGAGTCAATACCTTGCATCCCAAAGCCATTGGAACCATTTAATGAGTTAGTCGCAATAGTGCTACCAGGCAGGCCACCGGCCGCACCAAAGACAACAAACACATTACCATTGTTTGATTCTATTTGACTAACGGCAACGTCTTCGTAACCGTCATTATTAATATCACCAACACTTGTCACTGCTTGTCCTAATTTCGCGCCATTATTATTCCCGCGGATAGATAGATGATTAGTAACTGTTGGGGAAGACAAATCATAAGGATTAGGCATCGCAACTGAGGTGCCAAACACAACATAAGCCTCACCTCGATTATTACCACCAGGATCGCTCTCTGTCGCACCAATAATGAATTCATCCAAACCATCGCCATTCATATCGCCAGCATTTGCAACAGACCAACCAAATAAATCAGATGATGAATCACCAGATATATAGAATCCATTAGCGCCCGTCAGATTTGACTCAACGACAGTCGGGTCAACAAAGCCTGAAGCATTACCAAATAGAATAAATGATTTACCACGTGAAGAATCCTCAAGTGGTGCTCCAATAACAAGATCCGTGTAGCCATCACCATTGAAGTCACCACCACCATTAACTGAATAGCCGATTTCATCATCATCATTATCACCGAAGATTGAGAATCCAAGTGGCGATGACAAGCTATTTAATTCAGCTTCACCGACTATATTTTCCACATCAATACCAGAGATGAGATATGCCTCACCTGCATTATTACCTGTATTACCATCAGCTTGATTAGCACCGATTAAGAAGTCACTATAATCATCACCATTATAATCACCCGCAAGCCCGAGACTTTGTCCAGCCAAGTCATTACCTTCTGCGCCATTAAAAACATAATCTGCTTCAATGCTGGCAACATAGTTTAATGTAGTTGTTGCTGTGTTGCTATCTGTCGCACCATCATTCACAACAAAGGTAATGACTCTGCTCGTTGTATCAGGCGACACAGCTGTATTGTCATAAGTAACTGTCGCAAGCACTGTTTGATAATTTGCAAGAGTATCTCCACCTGTGAGTGACAATAAACCTGTTGCTGGTGTATACACAGCAGTAATACTTGTACCCGTGGTATCTGCTGCCAGGACTTCACTTGTGCCATCTAGCTGGTTAGTTATTGTCACTGTTGCACTTTGTATTAAAGTATCATTATTATCTGTGATCGATACATCTGAATCTGTGATACCGACAGGTGACCCATCCTCAACAATGAACGTGGCTTTAAAGTCACTACCTATGACACCACTACTGTCATCATTATCCAAGTCAAGGGCTGGAATATCATCAATCACACGAATAATTGCTGTATCACTGTCAGATATGCCTGTATCATCTGTCACCGTTAATTGAATAGTTCGGTTCAGTGTTGGTATAGACGATGAATTAGCATAGGTAATATTTTGAATCAGAGCAGTCACAGCAACAGGTGTTGCATTGCTGTTAAAGTCCACAATTAAATCTGCACCGTTAGAGCCATTGTTAGCACCATTGATGGAACCAATGGTAACTCCACCATAAGTTACCGTGGCACCATTAAAGCCAATTTGACCTGCAGCAACGCCTTCATCTCGAATAGATAATGAATCTTCAGCCCCACCACCTGCAATATAAGTAATCGATAAATTTCCTGTATCAAAATTAACTGAGTCGGGGTCGGTAATAGACACATAGGTATCTATAACTGCTGGTGTTGTATTCACCTCACTAAATAAGAAAATTCTACCATCTAAATTTGAACTATTAAATAAGTCTGTTGGTGCAGCGGCTTGATTCATGATATTTGACCCACCTCTTCCTGTCGTCAAATCTAAACCATATTCTTCAAAGTTAGCACCCGCACCAAAGACATTTGGATTATGAACGATGCTAAATTCACTCTGCCCAGAATCACTCAAATAAACTTTACCATCACTAGCAAGCATTATACCGCTGTGATTGGTTGAGGTCAGAGCATTAGAAGTATTTGGCCCTAATAAAAACTGTGTCGGATCACCATTCAAACCCTCACTACCAACGAGTGCATAGAGTATAGAACCATCTGGTGAGAATGCGATAGAACCACCAACTTCTATACCGCTAGCAACCGTCGTAAAGCTTGATACAGCACCAGTTGATCTATCAATACTCGCAGTCAAAATATAATTGTCTGAATTACCACTACTGCTACCCGCCATTGAAATCCCTAGGGTATCAAAGTCTTCAGTGTGAACAATCACACCCGTACCAACATCAGCACCTCCAGCAACATTTGTTGTTGAAACAACAGGCGTAGTGCTTATACCTGATTCAGTGATGAGATAAGAACGGATATTACTTTGCGTATCCATCACCAATAACCAAACATCTTTGCCATTGCTATGGGGTACTGCGTCTAAGGCCTCACCAGCTCCTCCAGTGTTAGCTATAGCAGCATTCAAACTAGTCACTGTACCATCTGGCCCCATGCTTAAATCAACAGTTGTTACGAAAATACCACTGCCCGTACTTGCGCTAACATCAATATCATTAGTAACCACATAAAATTCATCGGTAGTTCCTGGCTTCGCAATAATGAGCACGCCTTCTATCGTATGTTGATCACCGTTCAATCCTGTAGCACCGGCTACTTGATTATGTGTTTGACCATTATAGATTTCTAAGCCATCGCTATACAATCTCAATAAGCCCGAGGCAGGATCAGTATAGCTTGCCTGCGCTGCCTGGCCAGAGGTATCAACCGCCTCAGAAACAACAGGCACACCTGAAGTAAAGTCTACAAAAATATCATTACCATTGTTACCAACATACCAGATCTGCTCCAATAAACTAGCTTGTTCAACTGCTTGAAATTCGATACCACCGCTTCCATCACCAATCAAGGGAGGATCACCTAAGCCAGTCACTGTTATTGAAACTGTTTCCACAGACGTACCAACGCCATCACTAGCCGTATAGGTGAATGTGTCAACAATGGTATCTGAAGCAGTTAATGCTTGTAATGCTGCAGCATCTGACGGATCATAAGTATAACTACCATCTGTCGCGACAGTTACAGCTGCCCCTTGTGCACTCAACGCGTCAAATGCAGACACAGTGATTGGATCTAAGTTAGGATCGCTATCATTACTTAGTACACCAGGCGCAGGGACATTTAATACCGTATCTTCATCGGTAGTATTTGTATCAGGGTTCGTTGTAGGTGGCAAATTAACTGTAAATGCTATCGTAATAGAAGGATGAATATACAGTGTCGCATTATTAAACGTATATTTGTCATATAGTGTTCCGCCAACAAGTTGATTACCTGCTGCAGCCCAAATATGGTCGGAATCTACCACATCACCTGCATTACCATCAACCACAAGTGCATTACTGTCATTTAACTCATCTAATCCTTCATCAGTGATATCATATACGTCATCATAGTTAACTTTAAATGTGTTATTGCCTGCACCGGTAATATCTATGCGCTCAAATCCAGTATGAATGAGATTATTCAGAACTGTCAAATCAAGTGTAATCCCGCTACCATCAATTCTTAACGTATCATCACCTAAACCACCATCCACCCTTAAGGTATCTGCGGCATCAAAGACAATAATATCAGCACCTTCACCGCCGATTTGTATATCATTACCACCACGGCCATCAATGATATCATCCCCTTCAGCACCATTTAGGCGTTCGTCGATAACACCAATAGCTCCAGTTAAGGTGTTATTAGTATTATCTCCTTGGTGATTAACTTCATTAAAGTAATCTTGCCCATAATACAAGAATGTTCTACCTGAGTCAGCGCCATTTGGATCAGCTTCTCTATCGGCAATTATAAAGTCATCAAAACCATCACCATTGGTGTCACCCGCTGCATTAACCCATTGGCCAAAACGGTTACTGTCAGCAACACTACTGAGTAGACGTAATCCACGAACACCATTCAGAGACGACAATTCAATATCAGCAGGGAAAGGATCTGCACTACCAAAGATGAGATATGCTTCACCGTTACCTCCTGGACCACCGTCTCTTGCAGTTACCACAAAATCATTATAGCCATCCGCATTCACATCACCTACCACAGCAACACTTTGACCAGCATTTTCACCAGTAGCGATACCATTCAAGCGGAACCCATCAGTGCCATTGAGTGCTGACGGATCAATATCCGCTGCAAACCCTGAAGCCTTACCAAATATGACATAGGCTTGACCTGAATCATTGCCATTAGGATTAGCAAGGCTTGCCCCAATGATAATATCAGAGAAACCATCCCCATTGATATCGCCGCCATCGATAGCACGGCCAAGACGATCATTTGGATCTATACCCGTGATTGAGAAGCCATTAGTACCATTTAAGGTGCTAACATCAAGTGTTGAACCAAGTAAGCCTGTAGCACTACCAAAGACAACATAGGCTTGTGAAATAGTACCACCTGAACTCAATTCTGGCGCACCAATAATAATATCATCAAAGCCATCATTATTGACATCACCCGCTGACGTAATTAAACGGCCTAAATTCCCATCTTGGTTCACCCCTTGAATTGTGAGATGATTTGTGACTGTCGGTGAACTCAAATCATACGCTGACGGCATCGTGTCTTTGGTTGCAAAAATAACATAGGCTTCTCCAGCATTAGTGACACCGTTTGGATCACTTAACAACGCCCCCATACCGACATCATCAAGGCCATCACCATTCACATCACCAACATTCCCAACACGGGACAAAATGCCCCCGGCATTAATGCCTGATACTGCAAAACCATTGCTGCCCGTTAAACTTGAAGGTAAACCGAGTGGGTCTGTGAAGCCTGCAGAGCTACCAAATAAGACATATGCTTCACCGAGACCACCATTTTGATTGGCACCAATAATGATATCGGTATAACCATCCGCATTAAAATCACCGCCACCGGCAACAGATTGTCCCAATAGCTCATCATCTGCCTCGCCTTGCATCGTGAATCCTAATGGTGGCGTCATAGGACCTAATTCAATTTCAGGCCCAGGCTCATTAGGAACTTCAACGCCAGATACTAGATATGCCTCACCACGAATGCTACTTGCCGCACCGCCAGCATCATTATTTGGTGCACCGATTAAGAAATCACTGTAATCATCACCATTGAAATCACCAGCTAAGCCTATAGTTTCACCTGCTAAGCCACCTGCATCGGGGCCATTAAATATATAAGCAGGTGTAAATGTACCTAATATATTAACAGTGGCTGTTGCAATATTACTATCAACAGTCCCATCATTAACAACAATTGTAATCGATCGTGGCGTTGTATTTGGGTTAGCCGATGTATTATCGTAGGTTAAGGTTTCTAATGTAGCAATATAATCAGCTATATCAGCAGTACCACTCAAGGTTAACACTCCACTACCAGGCACATGATTAACAGTAATACCGCCAGAACCCGTTGCCGCAAGGACTTCATCTGCGCCATCTTGGAGATTGGTAATCGTCACTGTTGCACTACTCATTTGAATATCTGTTTGGTCGGTGATTGAAACATCAATATCAGTAATATTGACAGGTGTACTTGCATCAACATCAAAGTTTACTTTATAGTCGGCACCAGTAACCGTACTACTATCATCATCGTCGAGGTCAAGAACAGGTGGGCTATTGGGGATGTCAATATCCATAGTTGCATTTGGACTCCAAACTCGTCCATCTGAAACCTGAAAGTCAAAGTTAAATGTCCCTGCTGTGGTAACCCCAGTAGGATTATACCTAAATTCATTGCTTGTCATTTGAGCAGCTGTAATAACGTCATTGACTGTTAAGGAAAACCAAATTGATTCAACATTGTCAAAGAACTCTAAAGTACCTTGTGTTGGTAAAGACTCAACTCGAATAGCCTGCAAAGTATCCCCTACATCGGAATCAGTGAAACTGAAGTCACTAGTTGAAAAAATATGCGGTGTTACTGGATCAATACTTGCTGAGACCATTCCATTTGCTGTTGTTGGCGCTTTATTTACCTCAATGGTTTCAGTATCACTGACTTGATTAGTGATAGCAGATGAATTTGGAGCACTAACAAAACCTGTTACAACTATATCAAAGTCAACTTGTTGAGCATTGGAGACCTTTAGAGCAAAGTCACTGGCATTGTTAACTATACGGACATTATTATTTTGTGTATTATCATCTACACCACTACTGTCAACGAGGAAGTTAACCGTCCAGATTTGGTTAACCTCATCAACGTCTATCCGCGCTGTCTTAACACCATCATTGGTTGATATTTGGATTAAACTGCCATCATTAACAATATGGCCTTGATAAAGCAACCCATCTCCGGCTATAGGTGTACCACCATTATCAAAATCAAAGCTGATTTGTGCAATTCTTGATGTTGGAGAACTTGATCCTGTACTAACTGCAATAGGTAGAAGATAACGAAGGTTATTATCGCTTGCCATATCACCAAATGTCGAGCTATAAGGTGATCCATTTAGTGTTGGCTGGAAGGAGCCCAGACTAGTTCCTGACTTATTGAATTTTTCAGTATCATTCCCTATACCTGAAATAAAAAGAGCTTGTTCTCTTGCATCATACCCAAAGCCATTTCCACCTGATGTAGAAGCTAATTGGAATGATCTGTTACCATCAAGATCAATTCTGGTAAAATTATTTGATGTATAAACCTGACCAAATTCATCAACAGCTAAATCCCCCCCAAAGAAACCAGCACTTCCAGAACCACCGCTAACTATAGGGAAGTTTCCATAAGTTGCGAATATTGTATCAACTCCTGCTTCAATATCAGAAACCCTAAAGGCATCAATACGATCGCCGGATAGTCGCCCAATCAGTAATAATTCAACCCCATCAACTTCAGCAACCGCCACTTGATTAGTTGATGGAATTGTCAAACTAGCCGTGATTAACTGAGTGTATGATCCTGTTGTAACATTATACCGATAAACCTCACCGCCATCGTTATCTACAACATATAGTCTATCACCATCTAAGTTTAGTGCCCCATGTGGAGCGCCCGATCCGATTGCCGTTACTGTATCAAGTTCAACAAGTGTTCCAGAAAGTCCACTAATAAAATAACTATAGAAGACATCGTTTCCACCGTCTTCCTGTAGATAAATCATGCTTGAATATGACTCTTCTGTCTCAGGATCTACACTCACAGTCAAACCGTCGTCAACACCAGTAATGGTAACAGTTACCAAAGCCACATCTGTTACTCCATCATCATTGGTTATTGTATAACTAAAGCTTTCGATGGCTGTATCACCTGCATCCAATGACTCAAAATTACCATTCGGATCAAAATCTATATTGGCACCATTAATACTGACGGTACCATTAGTTGGATTAGTCACAGAAGTTATACTAAAGCCATCATCAGGATCACTGTCATTAGTTAATACAGCAATACTGACAGGTGTATCTTCATCCGTCGTTGCGGTATCATCGTTAGCGATTAATGGATCTTCAACGCCGGTTACGGTAACTGTCACTAAAGCCGTATCCGTTGTACCATCATCATTGGTGATTTCATAGGTGAAGCTTTGGATACTGGTGTCACCCACATCAAGGGCATCTAGGGCACCTGCTGGGTTATAATCGATATTGTTGCCATTAATACTGACCGTTCCTGCAGCTGGGGCTGTGA
>PAPY01000012.1 GCA_002709565.1 Legionellales bacterium
GCCCGACCATCCAGGTCGGTCGCTCTGCGCGCTGCGTTTGTCCGCAGGACAAACGGTCACGCTTCGCCTATCGCCAGCTCCAGTTACTAAACACTATCGAGGTCGCCATCCCTGGCGCGACATCTGATGTCCTGAATTAACAAACGGCCCGACCATCCAGGTCGGTCGCTCTGCGCGCTGCGTTTGTCCGCAGGACAAACGGTCACGCTTCGCCTATCGCCAGCTCCAGTTACGTCTATATAGCATTCATCTTTGAGCGGCCTTCCCGCGGTTAACTCAGTCATGCATTGCGTATACACTCCTTCGCTAGCCTCAGTCAGAATGTACAAATATAAATGCTATATGAACGAAAAATCCATGAAAATACGCATTACTGTATTATCATCAAATTGTCATCTTCCTGTCAGATCATGAAGGTATAATATGCTACTATTTTGCTAAACCAGTTAGAGGTAGTCATGAAAATTGCCAAACTATTATCCGTTCTTCTGCTGTTTGTTAGTGTTGTTGGTACGGCAAGTACGCCCATTAATCAACAGAAAATTTTGCACCAAGCCGTCACACTTGATCCTGATGCATTAGTTTATGCTATCAAAAGTTATCAGTGGGCGCTGAAACAGCATAAAGTCAAAAATCCAAACGTCCTAACAATCGTTGATTTCACTAAACCCGCCAAAGACAAACGCATGTGGGTGATTGATATACCGCACAACAAAGTATTAATGAATCTTTATACCACCCATGGTCGTGGTAGCGGAACATTCTATGCTAAACAATTTTCTAACACCACCAATAGTGACCAATCTAGCATCGGTACTTTTGTGACAACGTCACCTTATACCGGCAGCCACGGTTATTCAGAGCGTTTGATTGGTTTGGAGCCGGGCATTAATGACAAGGCTTACTCACGTAATATTGTTATTCATCCAGCGTGGTATGTGACGGAAGATTTTGTCAAACAAAATGGCCGCACGGGTCGCAGTCTTGGCTGTTTTGCTGTGAGCCCGAAGGATAACAAGCGTTTTATTGATTTGACCAAGGGCGGGAGTGTGCTTTATGCTTATGCGCCTGAAGTAAAGCATTACAAATCAAGTTTTGCGATGTAGTCACAGGAAACGCGCAGATGAAAACTCTCAGTGATCTCAAAAACGTCGGTCCAGCAACACTAAAGGATTTTGAGATACTCGGAATAAACACTGTTGCTGAACTCGCTGAGGCTAATCCTGATGAATTATATCAACGTTTGCAAGATATCACTGGGCAACCCCATGATCCTTGCGTGTGGGATGTGTTTGCGGCAACTATTCATGAAGCGCAAACCGGTGAACGGCAAGCCTGGTGGGAATGGACAAAAATCCGCAAACGCCGCCAGGCTGCTGGTGAGTTTTGAGGGGGAGTCAGCTGCAAGTCCCGACTCTTACACGCAATCGACACTAAACACTATTCTGCTATAATGCATGCCTCTATTACAGGATATAAGTGAGAACGACCACTCTATGCGCTGCCTCATCATCGATAACTATGATTCGTTCACTTGGAATCTAGCCGACTATGTCGCGCAAATTTTCCAACAAGCGCCCATCGTTGTTAAAAATGACGAATTATCCTGGCAAGCTATTTGCGAGCGATATAAGTTTGACGCCATTATTGTTTCCCCAGGTCCTGGTAGTGTGGTAAATGTAGCTGATTTTCACGTATCACGAGAAGCGCTACGGCAGAATGACATTCCTGTATTAGGGGTGTGCTTGGGACATCAAGGCTTAGCCTATCTCTATGGCGGTGTGATCTCCCATGCACCAGAACCCTATCATGGGCGTAGTTCCGCTGTGCACCATAATAACCGCGGACTATTTCACGCTATCCCATCGCCGTTTAATGTGATTCGTTATCACTCATTGATAGTAGAACGAGAGAGCATCCCAGATCCATTAGATATCACAGCGCAATTGACGGATGGTACGGTGATGGCATTGCAACACAAGCATTACCCTAAATGGGGTGTGCAGTTTCATCCTGAATCTATTTTGACAGCCCATGGTCTGCAAATGATCGAAAACTTTCGTGACTTGGTCGCAGACTACTGGCAAACGACACAACTACCAACAGCTGATATTTCTATAA
This sequence comes from Legionellales bacterium, assembly GCA_002709565.1. GTDB lineage: Bacteria > Pseudomonadota > Gammaproteobacteria > UBA1113 > UBA1113. The sequence continues at coordinate 2,122 of PAPY01000012.1, forward strand.
CGCAATCTCAGTTGCCCGCGACTCACAAACAACAATCCCTACGTTATCGTGAAATTGATTATCCTGTTTGCCCTGAAAAAATCTTTGTTGCACTGTATGGCGACGAGACTAATAGTTTTTGGTTAGATTCACAATCACAAGGTGGAGAGAATGCACGTTACTCCTTCATGGGTTGTGTGGAAGATGATGCAGTGCTGCAATATTCTCTATCTGCAGATGATGCAGATTTCACCCTAGGCAAACAGTTTTTGCAATTGTTAGAGCTGGAGCTTGCAACATCTATTGTGACTCCGGCAAAGGTATTGCCGTTTGATTTTTGCGGTGGTTGGATTGGCTATTTTACCTATGAGATGAAGACGCTATTTGGTGCCAAGACTAGCCATGTTAACACTATTCCCGATGCACTTTGGTTGAAAGCCAATCGTTTTATTGCTTTTGACCATCGTGATGAACGGGCTTGGATTGTAGCCGTTGATGATAATACCTCAATTGCCTGGCTAGATACCATAGCAGCAAAACTCACAGCTCTAACAACCCTTGAGCCTGTTGAGTCAGGAGGCTATGAATCATTGGCCATTGAGATGGCAATGAATGAATCTGACTATCTCAATGCTATTAAGACATGCCAAGATAAGATCGTCGATGGTGAGTCTTATGAAATTTGCTTGACAAATCAATTCTCGTTTAAGACCAACATCAGTCCATTGCAACTGTATCGTCATATGCGTCGTGATAATCCTGCACCTTTTGGTGCATTTATAAAAAGCGGCAATACCGCTATCCTTAGCACATCACCGGAGCGGTTTATCAAAGTTTCTCCCAATGGCAGCGTCGAAACAAAACCTATGAAAGGCACGGCTGCCCGTGATGATGATTTGGCGAATGATATTTTATCGGCTCAGCGCTTAGCCGACTCAGAAAAAGACCGGGCTGAGAATTTGATGATTGTGGATTTGATGCGTAATGACTTAAGCCGCGTGTGTCAGCCAGGGACTGTCACGGTTCCCAAACTCATGGCTATCGAGAGCTATCAAACCGTCCATCAAATGGTGAGTACGGTGAATGGCCAACTCAAACCGACAGCCAGTTTAGTGGATCTCCTTCGCGCGGTGTTTCCCGGTGGCTCCATTACCGGTGCACCAAAGTGTCGCACTATGGAAATTTTAGATATGATAGAGACGCAAGCCCGCGGTGTTTATTGTGGCGCCATTGGCTATCTGGGGTATAACCGCATTGCGGACTTGAATATCGGTATACGGAGTTTGTCGTTCGATGGTGAAACAGCGCGCTTTGGTGCCGGAGGGGCGATAACCTATTTATCCCAGAGCAATGATGAATTTGCCGAAATCATGTTAAAAGCAGTGGCGTTATTAAAACCAATAGCTAAGGCATTGCTTGGTAACAATGGTCTTGCTGATTATGTATTCCAGAAGAAGCAGCTAATACTACAAAGCGTGATGACCGTGATATCTGAATAACTAAATGGAGATATTTTATGAACTTTTCACCAACGATTACCACTTTCAAAAAAATCATCATTGTCTTTTGGGCATTATGGTGGCTCATTGCACTGTGGACCGATATCGTCGGGGCTTTCGCCCAGTTGGGGCTACTCCATGCCAGTTGGGCACCGAATGGCAATTATCCTTTTCTGGTAGAAAGCCTACAAATGTATAACGTCCCAAGCTGGGTGCCGGCAGTATTGTTTGTGGGGATTTTGTTATGGTCAACGCTGTCAGCGGCAAGTTTTACCTGGGCGGCTTGTTCTTTGTCACAGCCCCAAGCAGTCTGGATGGAGCGAGCACACACCGCCTTTATAATTACCCTGACTTACTGGCTGGCATTTTTTCTCGCTGATCAATTGGTGATGAAATTTGATTTGGAACAGAATCACATGGTCCAAGGCGGATTTCAATTGTTGAGTTTCATGGTGCTGTTTATCTCAGCCAGTAGTGAGGAATCGAGGCCTGCTGTAGAACAGACCTCTTGAGCCATTTATCGTTTTGTGAGAGAAAGATAGCTAGTTGCAGAAGTTGCTGATAAATTTTGCTGACCTCCAGAACAAAATACCCCGGGATTTACGTATTGAAAAAAGCCAATATTTTTTAATGCACGAACACTGCGTGTTTCGGGGTTCGATACTGGTGTTGACCAATGCGGTGTATTTGCTAATACTCGGGTTGCTGAATACAGCTTGTTTGATTTTGGCAGTGTATAGCCGGCGTGGGATAGAAATTGTTGCAGTTTATCGGTGAAATCACCTTCTGCACCTTGTACCGCTAGTGCACTGGCTTGACAGGCTTCACAAGAACTCCGAGAGCTCGCAATGTCAAACAAAACTGCGGATATTTTGATGTTCTCGGGATCATTAAGTAGGGGATCATTGGTTTTAAATAATGCAAAGAGGCGTTCTGGGCCTTGCTGTGCAAGCCAAACAAAGAATGCTTGTTCACTGTGTTTATGTTGTTGATTGTTATATTGATCAGGTGCTGGCGATGTTAATATCTGCAGGTTCTTGGCAAGTGTTATTAGTTCGCTATTGTCTGCAGCCTGATCGCGTTGTTGATAGCCATGCTTTATGCGATTTAGAATGTTATGCTGCCATTCCCGCCAGTTGATACCAAGATTATCGACAGTGACGGTTTCATCGGAACAATTCATTGGTAGAGACAATGCTCGTGTCTCGCCCGTATTTTTATAGGAATATACCAGGGTAATGCATTGTGCAGATAAATTTGCTGAGTCCCGGACTTCACGTCGCTTTTGTGCTTCAAGCATAGTGGAGATTAATTGTTCTGTCGGAAACGGCACAACAAATTGTTTTTTACGGCAGGTTACTGCGAGGGGCTGTTGTTTTAACACATAATCTTTGTCTTGCAAATCTTCAAAGCGTCGTTTTAATGGTGAGTACAGGTCGTTTAGCTGGGTATGTGGGTGAGGTATATGGGATGGGCCGGCAAAAGTAAGGCCTGCAATTTCAGCCATAATCTCAGTAATTATCCTGTTGATGATTCGTGCCTCAGGCAAGTGTGATAATGCATCATTGCTGTCGAGTATCATGCTAAGATAGCGTAGTAGACTCTGGGTGAGGAATGGATAATGCTGTTGTTTAATTTTGTTAATAACCGTTAAATGTGCTTCATTTTGTTGTATATTATGGGACTCAGCCAATAAAGATATATATTTCTGAATGATAGCTTGATGGCTATGCCAAACATGTTCAATTTCAAGGATGTCGGATAAACTGAGCTCATTTGCATGAGCCATGACTGACAACTTCACGTGTGTTAAGAATAGACGTGTCTCTAACTTGAGTGCAGTAGTGCATAACGTTGGCCATAAAGAAACATTAGGTTGAGTTATTGTGCGGATTGCCACATTCTGTGTTGAAAAATAACATGATTCTACTTTTTTATCAGTCCATAGCGATGGGTTTTTGATATTTGGCCATTCTTCAGCATATAAGCGCTTGCCAGACGCGAGGTAATCTACTACATTATCGTCTGTAACACCAACTTTTTTGCACAGCAATTCAATATGGTCCACACTGGTACTATAACCATAGATATCTCTTGGATTGGATTGTTTTACTAACCTTGCTTTTTCTAAACAATATTTAACAAATCTTGTGGCCTCACTAATGAGTGATGTTAATTCCATATTGTTTGATGGTTTAGCAATTAGAGGTACAAGAGACGAGACACACACTGTTAGCATAGTTAAATAGGCGCGCCCTTGACTTGGATTAGCAAAAACAATGGTTGGCGGCTCGTCTTCATGGGTTTTTGGTTCAAGCGCCACAGCATTGGCTATCAGTGGACGTATTTTATTAATAAAATACTGGAGTGCTTGTTGGCGCTGGGAGTTATGCCAGACTCCCTCCGACAGGCATAAACCGAATGACGCTAATGCTTTGTCTAGACAATATCTAAGGGTGTGATCAAGAATGTCTATAGAATAGTTTTGTTCAATAAGATCAGTTAAAATGGTGTCAAAAGAAAACCGTAATATTTGCCAGCTAACTAGCGGTTTTTTGCTGTTGATAATAACATCGATACAGGCAATGTATGTTGCTATTGCTGATAAGACTTGCGAGCACTGTTGATGCATGTCTGATGTGTGTGATAGCACTGCTTGCCTAAGACGAATTTCTAAATGATGTTGCTTAAGTTCAGAAAGAAAATACTCAGCATGTGTGGTATCATTGATCGCTAGACAAAACTTTACTACTTGCAAATAGTGATTAATGTCACGAATAAGTGATGACAGGACTCTGTCACTTTTTTCTCTAGAATCTGAATCAAGTTGTTGCATACCATTTCTAATTGATTCTGATATTTCTTGACTGATGGGATGCAGTAAATTAACAAGGCTATTTTCTCCACTGCATGCAAGCAATGACTGAATCCTAGCTATTTTTATTCTTATCGACATTGGTGCAAGTCTCAATGCATCATCATAAAGGCGGATTGCATATTCATGAAAACCAGCACTAGCAGCCTCTCTAGCGCGATAATAACGAGCAAATACACGATCGCTATCATCTACGTGCAATTCTAAGTATATTTTTGCTAAGGTATACAGGACAAAAATTTCACTGTAGGTGTATGTGTTACGCATGAGTGCTGCCTGTACTGGAGCGGTGAATCCTCCTGTTAAAAAGGCCACAAAGTGTATGTGATTTTTCGGCGCGTCTACAGGCATAGTGTTCCGATGCCAAGCAATAAAGGGATCTTGTTCAAACAGTGCAAGCTGATATTCCATCATTTCTCGCACATTGCCAAATTCACCCCGACAATTATTGTATACGTCGATGAGTTTTTGATATTGCCCTAGAATTAAATAACAGCTCATTAGCCAATGTGTTGTGAGTTGAATCGAGCTATCAGAACCTAAGGCATTTTTAAAGTATTTAACAGCATTTTGATTATTTCCTTCAAGCGCTGCTTTAATACCTCGTGAGGCGAAGTAGCTATGGCGTAATTTTTTAGCCATATAGTGTTCTAATTGATCCGTTATTGTTGGCACGACTACGAGGATTTTCTGGCAGCAATCAATTATTTTATCCAGACTGCGTTTATAACAATTAATAAATTCATCGGGAAATGTAAATACGGCTTGTTCGTCACGGCTGAGGGGAGCATAGTGCTGTTCTAACCAGGATTCTCGCTGAATGCCCCATTGCTCGGTAAGATTAGTATAGTAGTCAAATAGCCCTGTTAGGGTTAACGCATCCGGCTGTTCGCCAGCTTCTGAGTCGCTGGTTTTGATTCGTTTGAGCTCCTTCCTACCCTTATCATCTTCGCGAGGTCGCTTGCCATTGCAATTAGTCTTGCCCATGCTACTCCCCTTTTGTCATTATGGTAAATGGGGAGCAATTGTAGCGTATTTTTTTGGGATAGGGGTATTGTTCGAGCAATTAATACCTAGAACATATCCATTGTATGCCTATTAGCTCGAACGCATATTTATAGAGAACGTAGTGGTCACTTAACTATATCGTCTAAAGTCACAACATAAGCCTTGCTCGTCAGCAGGTAACATAACGGTATCTGGTTGAAAATTTGGGAGTTTTGCAGCAGCTCCCGGCTAAGCCGGAAAGCTGCTTCCCAAGTACTATCGCCTATGCGGCAAAGCCGCATGTACGGCGACCAAAGGGGAAAATCGCGATTTCCCCCTTTGGAAACCCCCATCGCGAGATGTTAAGCGGGAACCGCTGGGAGTTTTGTTAAATCACATAATTAAGGTAAAATGCGCTGACAGATTATTAACAATTAGTAGAGGTTACCCATGCGATTATTTTTAGCGATATTTCTGCCATTTTTGAGCTTTTTCTTCATTGAGCGACCTTTGGCTGGGCTTGTGTGTTTGGTGCTACAAATCACTATCATCGGCTGGATCCCTGCGGCACTGTGGGCGGTTTATTCCTTATCGCAATACAATACCGACAAGAAGATCAAAGACATGGAGAACAAGGGGCGCTAAGGAGCAATGCCCTTAAGTAATACATGCCCATATTCCATATAAATTAAAGAGGTGGCTTTTTCCCACGTCTGTAGTTGCCAATAATAAAAATGACAAACAGCGCTAAAAATATAACAAAGAGAATCTTTGCGATGCTAGCTGCTGTAGCGGCGATACCTGTGAACCCAAGAATCCCTGCTATAACTGCAATAATAAAGAAAACAATAGCCCAATATAACATAATATCCTCCTTAGGGTATGGGTTGTTTATTTGATGCCAAAAAATCATTATAAGCGGTATCAAGATCCTCTCTGTCTGCACGCGTGTGATCATGATTGCTTACATCGTCGTAAATCATCTCAGCCTGTTTTGTGACAGCGTTTCGTAACCCAGTAGGCAATTTAAGAGTAGAAAGGCAGTTTAGAGCTTTGATGGCATGTATACTAACAGCAAGGTCGGAGACCATTTGTTGTCTAAATCGTGAGAATGCTGTTTCTACAAAGTCACTGTAACCAGATACTTTACGGTAAATCCGTGCTGTTTGTTCATCATCAAAAATAATATGGCTATGCATTGTTTTCTCTCTTAATAGAGCTAATCCTTGAATGATCCTGTCAATGCAATGTATCGCCACATAGGGCGCATTAATTCCAGGTGAAAGAGCGCGTACAGCAACCTCGCTAATTTGTTCGAATGTAAATTCAATGTCTTGAATTGATGAACGTCGTTTTCCTAACAAAAAACAAGATTCTAAATTAGATATGAGGTGGTCATTGAGTTTGTTGTCGCTGTAAACAATCATCAAGCTAGAATCAGTCAGAATGAACTTTCCTGCGGCTATTTCGATATTCAGAATAAGATCATGTTTTTTAGCCAGAGAGCATAGCTCTTTATAATTGACGAATTGCAGATAGCCATCGTTAGTTGCCGTTAAGGTATATTTGTTTTGATTCTTAACTGCTGCAGTGATATTGTTATCATCATTAACCATAGTATGTAGTGAAGTTGAAGTGTCGTTATTTTGTTGTTTACAGGGATATTGATGATTGATGTTTTCACTTAGCTCACTTGCAAGTAAATTCAATACATTATCAACATCAATGGCATGACATACAAAGTGAATAAAATAAATGAGTACAAAAAAGCAAATTATACTTAAGAGGATGGCTGTTGCTATCGATAATAACGGCATACTAAAATGCTCGCTCTGAAACCCCATTGAAAATAGCGTCAATATTGTGTAGATAAATGTGCCGATGAATAATCCTAGAACTAGTTGGGTTGTACGTTGACGCATGAAATTAGGAATTAATCGCGGGCCAAGTTGATTTGAGGCAATTGATAGGATTAAAACTGTGATTGAGAATGTGACACTGGTAATCGTAATAATAGCGGTTGAAATTACGGAGAGAACATCTCGTGCCGCGACGGATGAAATTAAGTCGTCAAGTTGTGTTTTTAGGTAAATAAACACATAGTGGTGATCAAGATAAAGCGTGATTGTTACGAGAATCATCGCCAGGATGGCCAGGCACAGTGGCGTTGGCCAAATGCTTACTCGAGTGTGCTTAGTTACTGATGCTGTTGAGAACTTCACTATTCTTGCCTGTTAGTTAGATTGCGAAAATTTGTACGCTTATATAAAGGGTAGAATACTTAGGTCTAAACGCAAGATTTTGGCGTTTACGCAAAAATGGGGCCAATTTTGTTGTAAGTTAATGTTAATGTATTCCCATGAATACCCTAATCCGCTATAGTCCTAAATTCTATTTCCACAGGAGATACTATGGCAAAGGCAATTAGCTTAACCTATACCACTTTCGCAAATTTGGCGGATGCTGAGGCACTGGCGGAGCAAGCTATCCAGCAGAGCTTGGCTAAATGCGTCAATATTATTCCTGGTGGAGTATCGATTTATCCTTGGGAGGGAAAACTTGAGCGCAGCCAGGAAGTCTATGCCTTGTTTAAATCACCTCAGGACCAACAAGCCGCACTGGCCCAATGGCTAGAACAAGTCCATCCCTATGACGTGCCGGCGATTATTCAATGGAGAGGTGATAGTTCTGACGCTTTTGCACAATATATAGGTGCGTGTTGATATTGGGCCTGCTTTTGATACTATGCCGTCATTGATATCACAGTCTGAGTAAGTTCGAAATGTTTCCAAGTAAATTAGCTGAAACCAAAACGCTATCTTCTACTATTGAATCGCAGTCGAGTAGTGCGGCGAATGGACTGAGTAATTTAGGGCTGTTTAAGCAGTCTTTCAAAAAGCACATTGGTGAGGCAACGAAAACTCGGGTAATGAACAAGGTATCTCGGGCAGAACGACGTTTGGATGCCTTGGCGCGAATCCTCGAGCAGAATTTTATTTGTGCTGCTGTGGCGGTGGATGCCGAAGATAAACGTTTATTGATCGCAACGAATAATATTCATTCAGGATCTCGCAGACAAAATAAAACGACTGAATTGATTAATGATTTTTTGGCATTGTTAACGAACACCAAAGCCTGTATTGAGTCTATTAATGAAGTACTAGCAAAAATTATTCAACTGAATTTTTATCAAGAGTTTCGTTATCTGGCGACGCAAGCGGAGATTTCTCGCCCGGACTTAGAAGCGTTGATAACAGAGCTCCTTAATAGTTTATTCGAAGGGGGTGATAAGGTCATTCCATGGCGTGATGGATTTGCCAATACAGAGCTGTATCAAGAGATCATCAATCGTGGTTATACCACCAATTTTCTTAATAAACTGGTTGATAGAACAGCACGGTTGGCACGAGACTTCATTAAGCTGCGTTCATATATGCATAGCGCGAGTTATTCGGAAGCTGATAGAGCATTAAAGACTGCTATTAGTAAGAAACGTTTTACCATTATCCGTGAAGGTGCAAAAAAAGTTCATGCCGAGATGCGTTTATCTTCGCATTTGGCGGAGAATAATAAACTCGTCGGAACCTATATCGGTGTTTCAAAACTTTGTTGCAGCCATTGTGGTTTAGCCGTTGAATCGTTACAAGTGCGGACTCGCGGCGTACATGGCCGAAGTTCAGACTGGGTATTGCCTAAATTTATGCGCGAGTCTGAACGACGCTTACGCGGATTTCTAGGAATGCCCTCTCATGAGCATTTTGACAGTTTACATGAAGCCCAGCAACGTAAGGCAGTGGAGTTCCTCGAATCCAAAAACGCTTCACCTTATGTCAAGCAAGATATCCGTCATGGCCGTCGCATGCAGGCTGATACCTCAGACAGTGATGATGCCTATGGCGTCGATGAGTTCGAAGAAATTTGTGAAGATGATCCCTATCATTGGCAACTAGGGCAAGTTGCTGCTGTGCGTGAATTGAAGCGTTACTATTTCTCTGATTTGGAACAATTACTTGAATGCGGTATTGAGCTAGATGAGATTGTTGCTTTATATCGTGAGGGCAGCTCACGTTTCCAGTCTATTGTTCGACCCAAAGCGATATCATTACTTGAAGATGCGGATAATGCTACAGAAATGCTTGAGAAATTAATCGAGCTCTATGATGAGCATGAGTGCGACTATGACGTTATTGTTAGTGATCCTGATGATTTAATCCGTGCTCATGGTTTTGATGATGTCTGTGAACGTTATTTTGCAGTAAGAGCCGCTCGTAATAGTGAATGTCATGACAGTGAAAGTGACAATCCTTATGCAACAATAGCGGCTGATTATCTATCTGAAAATGGCTGGCAATATACCGAGAACTCTAGCGATAGTGCCAATCGGATTTGCTATAAATCCGATAGTGATTGCGGTGACTGTTATTCTGAAGAATACGCGCGATTTGAGAGTGATGAGTTTTATTCTGACAGTGATGAACAGCCAGATCCTTGTGACTCTGATGAGTTTACCGAAATGTTCAGTAGCCAGTGTCGGATTTAGGGGCGTGTTCTACTAGAGTAATCCCTCAGCGACAAAATCCAAGCCCCGCAACGCTTCTTGGAGCACGCTTTGGTGTTTAATGTCATAGGCATACACAGCCATCATGGAGCAACTGTAAAGAGCGCGCATGCGAGCAAGTTCCCAGGTGTTTTCGTCGATATCACCGTAAATGGACAAAAAATCGGAGTGAGCCTCACGGGGCAAAAAGCTATGAACAATGGATAAGTCTACCGCCGGATGACCAAGCTCCGCATCCCCCCAATCAATGATGCCGCAAATAGTATCACTGTCATCCACTAACAGATGGCGCATGTGCATATCACCATGGGTAAGGGTTGTTCGCGCTTCAAACGTTAAGTGTTCCAAGCCTTTAACATAATCTGCAAAAACAGCAATATCGTATAGATCTAATGCGTTGATAGCAGCAAGGTTAGTGTTGATCATCGGCAGACGGGTACTGGGGAGCACACGGTCACGTTTGTCATAGGTGACACCGAGGTGTTCGGCTTCAGCAATGGGGATGCTATGGAGGGTCTTTAGGAATTCAGCAAGGATAGGGGCATTGCGGCAGAGATTGTCATGAGACAAATGGGCATCGCAAGATTCCCGGCCGGCTAAGTAGGCATAACCAGCAAAGGGCCAAGGATAGGCATCACTGGGCTCACCAATAAATTGTAGAACGGGAATTTGTAATTTTACTTTATCTTGTACGAAGGGCAGCAGACGGATTTCATTCTCAATGAGCTCCACTGCCACTTTGCGCCGTGGAAAGCGAAAGATATATTTATCATTGATCATGTAAGCCATATTGTCCCAGCCTTCGCCTATTAAGCGGGTAGTGACGGGGGCTAATTCAGGGAATTGATGACCAATTAACTCAGCCGCATGTTCGGGGCTGATGGCATGCTCTGCTAACCAAGGCTTATTCATGGGATTTGTCCAATATAGTCGAACAAATAAGTCTACGCCTGTTCATCATAAAAGTCTAGTTTTAGGCCGGCTCTGTTGCTACAATGCCTGCAAACAATGAGAGGGGAAACACTATGTTAACCGAATCCGAGACTATCATGGCCAATGACAATCCGTTGGGGAAAAAGACTGCTTATGTCTCTACGTATACACCATCCCTATTGTATCCAATCCCACGGACCAAGGGCAGACGCATAATTGGCGTGCCTGCAGTGTTGCCATTTAAGGGGATCGATATTTGGAATGCGTTTGAGATCTCATGGCTCAATAATAAGGGCAAGCCTGTGATTGCTATCGGACGATTTGATATTCCCTGTGACTCTGAAAATATTATCGAATCTAAATCCTTGAAGCTTTATTTAACCTCTTTTAACAATTCAAAATTCGACAGCATCGCCGCAGTTGAAGAAATTATCGCCCGCGACATGAGCGAGCACTTAGGTGCTGTAGCCAATGTTAGTTTGCAACCGCTGAATGATTTGGATGGGGAGAAAATTTCTCATCTCAAAGGCGATTGTTTAGATGATTTAGACATCGAGTGTGATACCTACGAAATCACACCGGAATACCTCACAACAACATCCAACGGCAGCGTCGAAGAGACATTGTATTCTGACTTGCTAAAATCCAATTGTTTAGTCACCGGCCAGCCAGATTGGGGCAGTGTGCAGATTCATTATCGCGGCAAGAAAATTGATCGCGAAGGTTTGTTGAAATACATCGTTTCCTATCGCAATATCAATGAGTTCGGCGAGCAGTGCACTGAGCGGTTATTCATGGATATCATGCAGCGCTGTGCGCCTGAGAGTTTAACCGTCTACACCCGCTATACTCGCCGTGGTGGATTGGATATTAACGCAATTCGCAGTACGGAAGATGTTAACAAAATCAATAACACCCGCTTAGTGCGCCAGTAATTGGGTTAAGTACTTCTCCACCAGGCTGGGGTCGTTATCGTGTATATTGATATGAGCAAGTTTGCGACCGGCCCGGGGTGATTTATCATAACTGTAATAGTGACAAGCGGAGATTGCTTCAGCAGCCTGGCGTTGATGTTCGTCACCAATACAATTCACCATGGCGCTATAGCCTTGCGCACGAGTATCTCCTAACTCATGTCCAGCAATGGCACGGATGTGATTCTCAAATTGACTAGTCACGGCGCCATCTAGGGTCCAATGACCGGAATTATGGACTCTGGGTGCAATTTCATTGGCAATCGCATTGTCGCCTTGCACAAAAAATTCAATGGCTAACATGCCAACATGGTTTAGCTTCTCTAATACCTTGGTAGCAGCATGCTGCAATGTCTCAGTTAATTGTGGTGCGTCGAATGGTGCTTGGGAGAAACGCAAAACGCCTTTGTCGTGGGTGTTTTTGGTTAAAGGATAAAAAGCCACATTGCCGGCCCTATCACGAACCGCGAGGATAGAGCATTCTTTATCGAAGTCCACAAAGGACTCCAACAACAACTCTTGGCCTTTTAACTGATCCCAGGCACTGGCCACATCATCAATGCTACGAATAACGGCTTGGCCTTTGCCATCATAACCGGTGCGGCGCACTTTCAGCACACAGGGAAAGCCTATGGCTTGGCTGTAACTGTGCAAGTCTTCCAGGCTATTGACAGCCTGGTATTGGTTAGTGGGGATCTCAAGTTCGGTAAATAACATTTTTTCAAACAAGCGGTCCTGGGTCGTCTTCAAGCTTTGAAGTGCCGGGTACAGTGGGCAAATCTCAGTAATGGTTTTAGCTGCTGCTATAGGTAAGTTCTCGGTTTCAAAGGTCACAAGATCAACCTGACGGGCGAAATTTTGTAATGCTTTGTTATCAGTAAAGTCACCGACAAAAATGTCACTACGATGACTAGCAGAACAGTCTGGGTAGGTTTCATAACAGAGCGTCTTGAGACCTAATGGCTGTGCTGCTTCAGCTAACATACGGCCCAACTGACCGCCACCAAGAATACCGATGGTTGTCATGTTAAGGTTTGTCCAGTTTGCTATTCTCTAAAACGGACTGGGTTTGTCGGCGGCGGTAATCGTCTACTGCAGCGAGAATATCAGGATACTTATTGCCAAGGATACTGGCTGCTAACAGGGCAGCGTTCTTAGCGCCTGAATTACCAATGGCTAATGTCCCTACCGGAATACCGCCGGGCATTTGCGCAATGGATAACAGTGAATCCATGCCTTGTAAGGCTTTTGATTCGACAGGAACGCCTAAAACGGGTACGGAGGTTTTTGCTGCGACCATGCCAGGCAAGTGAGCGGCACCGCCAGCACCGGCAATAATTACTTCAAGGCCACGCTCGCGAGCGCTGTCAGCGTATTCAAACAACAAGTCTGGAGTACGATGGGCAGAAACAACTTGGGTCTCGAAGGGGATGTTGAGTTCCTCTAACAATTCCGCTGCGTGAGAAAGGGTGGGCCAGTCGCTTTTTGAGCCCATGATCACACCCACTAAAGGTTTGTTCTCTGCCATTGCTTGTCCTCCATTATTCGTGCGAGCAGTATACTCGAAATTAGGTGAGTCAGCTACTCACCTTGGGCCATGGAATAACCGGGTTTGCCATCGTAATCATAAAGATTTTCAATTTGGATGAATTCAAGCCCTTGTTCATCCATACGTGCTAACAACCCTGCTAACTGAGCATTGGTAGCGGTGGTGTTTTTACTCTTGTACCGACAACGCCAATGATCCACGTTACAGGTTTCAGGCATTTGCCCAGGCCATACTTTTAAACCACGATTGGCAATGATCGTTAATTCAAAATCATCACCGGCTGCCCCTTGGGCAAGTTCTGCAATCGCTTGCACACTTTTATCATGGCAATACACAAAAACATCAGTTCCCACCAATGTGCGTTCAGCTTTAGGCTTTTCGCTAATAGGGCAACTGATCTCTGCCATTTCGGTGGCGTTATCAAAATTCACCGGCGCAAGCTTCTCGGGTTGTTGACCGAGGCGCGCGATGACTGCGTCAGCAAATGCTTCCGTGCCGACTTTTTCGGCACTGGTTGCCTCATCGTAGATATCGCCAGTATGGATGCCATCTTCGATGGTTTTTAGCCAGGCATTATTGATGTTGGTCGCCACACTCGGTTGGCCAATATGGACGAGCATCATCACAGCGGCTAGTAACAGTCCTGATGGGTTGGCAATACCTTGTCCCGCAATATCCGGGGCAGAACCATGAATGGCTTCGAACATTGCACATTGCATGCCGATATTAGCAGAACAACCCAGACCCACTGAGCCAGAGACTTCAGCGGCAATGTCAGACACAATATCACCGTAGAGATTCGGCATGACAATAACATCAAATTGTTCTGGGTTGGCGGCGACTTTGGCAGCACCGATGTCAATGATCCAATGTTCATTGTCAATGTCAGGGTATTCTTTTGCAACTTGATCAAACGTACGATGAAATAAACCATCGGTAATTTTCATAATATTGTCTTTGCTAAAACACGTGACTTTTTTGCGGTTGTTATGTTTTGCATATTCAAATGCGTAACGAACAATTTTTTCGGTGCCGGGTTGGCTGATGAGTTTAAGACACTGAGTTACGTTTGGCGTTTGTTGATGTTCAATGCCGGTATACAAGTCTTCTTCGTTTTCACGCACAATTACTAAATTCATTTTTGGGAAGTTAGTAGTAACGTAAGGCGAGTATGCCACACAAGGACGCACGTTGGCGTAGAGGCCTAGGGTTTTGCGCATGGTGACATTCAAGCTTTTGAATCCGCCGCCTTGAGGGGTGGTGATAGGGGCTTTCAATACCACCTTAGTACGCAGTAAGGATTCCCAGCTGCTGCTTTCGATACCAGAGCTGATGCCGCGCTCATAGACTTTTTGGCCGACTTCAATTTCTTCAATAGCTAGCTCGGCACCGGCAGCCTCAAGGATCTTTAGGGTTGCAGCCATGATTTCTGGGCCAATGCCATCACCGCGGGCGACCGTAATAGGGGTTTTGGTTGTCATCGTTTTTCCTCTGATTAATGTGGTTGGCATTTTGCCATGGTTTGTCTAGCCAGTGAAGCTGTTTATTTGACCTATACTAATAGGGTATCGGCCGTTCGACTCTGGCTTATAGCTATCTTATAAGTTATAGTCGTTCGCTAAAAAACCACCAACAGCCGTTTTTGATTAAAAATTACACATATAGTGCGGCTGGGTGAATAAATCCAAAGGGGACAGTATGCGGGATAGCCTGACAGATGGTCGAATAACAATCAGAAAGTTTCGTCAGCGGGACGTATTTCCTCTCTATGAAGCCATTCACAGCTCTGTGACGGAGCTTTACCCTTATTTACCCTGGTGCCACCCAGATTACAGTCTGGTGGATAGCGAGGAGTGGATCAGAAGCCGTGAGCAGTACTGGCATATTGGTGCGAGCTACGATTTTGCTGTGGTTAGTAATGATAATGACAAAGAAATCCTCGGCGGCGTGGGGCTAAACCTCATCGAACCAGACCAGCGTAAGGCTAATATTGGCTATTGGGTCCGTACCGACAGTGCCAGTAAGGGCATCGCCACAGAGTCAGTTCGTCTATTAATTAAGTTTGCTATCGAAGATTTAGGCTACCAACGGGTCGAAATCGTCATCAGTACCGACAATGCCCCCAGTTTGCGGGTCGCGGAGAAGCTTGATGCGGTCAAAGAAGGTCTATTACGCCACCGCCTTTACCTCCATGGTGAGTGTAAAGAT
This sequence comes from Legionellales bacterium, assembly GCA_002709565.1. Lineage (GTDB taxonomy): Bacteria > Pseudomonadota > Gammaproteobacteria > UBA1113 > UBA1113. Next base: position 17,684 of record PAPY01000012.1, read on the forward strand.
GCGTATATTTATTCTGTGATTGCGGAAGACTATTTCAGAGATAATGGTGAGCTACCAACAAAGTCTTAGTGCTCACTGCTGATTTTTGCCTATTATTAAGCCGTTATTGCTCGGTTTAGTAGCGTTTCGGCCCCTAATTAAAGATAACTGCAACTTATCGTCTTATTTTTATTGACAAAAATCTTCTTCTCCGCCACAATGCGGCGCTCTATTTTGGAGGGGTTCCCGAGTGGCCAAAGGGATCAGACTGTAAATCTGACGGCTCAGCCTTCGGAGGTTCGAATCCTCCCCCCTCCACCACAATTCAGTGTGAACGAATAGGCAGACTGATGGCTTCGGTTATCAGGGGAGTGCGGGTGTAGTTCAATGGTAGAACCTCAGCCTTCCAAGCTGATGGTGTGGGTTCGATTCCCATCACCCGCTCCAATCAAGCCCCGTGGTTTGGTACAGGGAAGGGGTTGGGAAGCGATTATGCGCCCACATAGCTCAGCGGTAGAGCACTTCCTTGGTAAGGAAGAGGTCACCGGTTCAAGTCCGGTTGTGGGCTCCAGAAGCAAATTTTTGGGGCAAAATCGCAATTATTAGTGGACGGCGTATTTTTTTACTATATAATACGGGCCTTTTTATTGGTTTTTTAAGCTTTATAGCGTGTAAATAGCGGGAGAGACGGTAATGTCTAAGGAAAAATTCGAACGAAATAAACCCCACGTGAATGTTGGCACCATTGGCCACGTGGATCATGGTAAGACAACGCTAACAGCGGC
>PAPY01000013.1 GCA_002709565.1 Legionellales bacterium
CTAATGAGATGTGATAGCTTGAGATATGGCTATCGCATTCGCTCGCATGACAATACATACAAGAACAAAAGGGCATTCTGCCGTTGCTGGCAGTGCCTACCGCTCAGGTAAAGTTTTAGTTGATGAACGCACCGGTGAAACCCATGATTATGAGAATCGTGATGATGTGCTTTTTGAAACTGTGCTATTACCTGAAGGTGCTGATCCAAAGTTTCAACACCGTGAGACACTGTGGAACACCGTTGAGGCGATGGAAAAACGTAAAGATGCTCAAGTTGCAAAAGACTTAGTACTCGCCCTACCCCGCGAGCTTGATGGTGAACAACAAATATTGCTTGCTAAGCTGTTTGCTAATGAGCATTTTGTGAAAAATGGCTTGCCTGTCGATTTGGCGATTCATGACCATGGTGATGGTAATCCTCACGCTCATTTGTATCTGACAACTCGTCGCTTGCTCGGCTCTGAATTTGATAAATACAAGGCTCGGGATTTAAACCCAGGCTTTGCCTCTGGTAAGGGCAAGTCATTTATCAATGAACAAGACTATTGGGGACAAAGATGGCGTGATTGCCAGAATGCATTCTTTCAGGAATTTGATATTGATTTGGCCGTTGATGAGAATCATCTTATTACTCAACGCCATCACGGCCGTGTTCACAACGGTGAAGCCCATTATATCCGCGAAGAAAACCAGCTACGCCGTGAGGCTGAACGTCATATGGCAGTTTATCAGCCTAAGAAAGTACTCAACATCTTGAGTGAACGATATTCTGTATTCAGTGAGCGCGATATTGCCAGTTTGCTGTTTAAGTCTACCGACAACCGTGAAGACTATGAGTTAGCCCTAGCTGGTCTTAAGGCACTCGATGATTTGATTACCCTAGGTCATGGGGATGATGGCCATCTGCGTTACACCTCAAAACAAAACTTACAGAAAGAAGCCAAGCTCGCTGATGATGCCGATACTCTTGCCTCTCGCAATAGTAGTAAAGTACACAAATCAGCGCTTAAAAAAACCTGCAGCAAATACTCGCTCAATGAGGAGCAGGCTGCAGCTCTAAAGCATCTCGCTTCAAGCCCTGATATTGCCGCTATCGTTGGCCGAGCTGGTACCGGTAAGACCTATCTACTAGGTGCTGCTAAGGCCATGTGGGAGGCTGATAATAAGCGCGTCCTGGGGATGGCTATCTCTGGTGTCGCCGCCAGAGGATTAGCCTCAGATTCGGGAATTCCCTCAAAGACCATTGCTCATTACCTAACCCTACTCCACCATGGCAAGACGCCTTGGCAGAAAGGCGATATCGTTGTCATGGACGAAGCTGGCATGACGGATTTGAACTGTATGACCAAGGTAGTGTCCTCTATTCGTAAGACCGGCGCTAAACTGGTCCTCATCGGGGACCCAGACCAATTACAGCCTATCGGCAAGGGAGCCCCATTTAGAGCCATTATCGAGCGTATTGGCTTTGCTGAGCTCAATCAAATACGCCGTCAGCGTGATGAAGGCGATAGACAAGCCACCCGCTGGCTAGCTCAAGGTAAAGTCGAATCTGCTATTCATCATTACGACTCTAAGGGCAACATCAAGCTACTTGATGATGAGAAAATGGCTCAACAGGAACTTATCACTGATTGGATGAGTCAGTATGAGACTCTCCTACCCTCTGAGCTCCTTATCCTAACCCACCGTAATCGCGATGTGGCTATATTGAATAAGCAAGCCAGGGACGCTTTAGTCGCTCATGGTAAACTGACCGGAGAAGAGCTCATCGTCCAGCATGAAGACCGACGAACCAGGGTTCAAGTCGGCGAACGATTACTTTTCCGTGAAAAGATCAAATCCCTTGGAATCAATAATGGCGACTTTGCCACAGTGATAGATATCAAGGGAGATAAAATCACCACTAAATTTGATACCGAACCTGACAAGCCAATTACCTTCTCCACCAAGGAGTTCACTAATTTTGCCCACGGTTACGCGGCTACAGTCCATAAAGCGCAAGGAGCGACCCTTAACCACACCTTTGTCTACACTGCTGGCAAGGGTTGGGATCGCTACTTAAGCTATGTCGCATTGTCCAGGCATCGGGAATCAACCAAGCTTTACGCTTCAAAATCAGAATTTAGTTGTATAAAAAAGCTATCTCAGCAACTCTCTAAAAATCGGCCCAAAGAAAATACCATAGATTATCTGGAGTTGTGCTCTTCTCGAATGAGAATAACAGCTGACAACCTAGCGTACAACCATGCAAATTATTTGACAGGTAATATTATTAAAAATTCACATGTGAACATTTCTACGAAATCCCACGACATTCAGAGATAACACTACGAAAAGGGAAGTCAACTGTAATTGAACATCATATAAATTTCACCTACCCTCAAATTATATTACTCTTCATTAAGAACAAGAGATTCCGCGTAAAAAAACAGCACCCATGCAGTAACTAGTCTTTAATAAAAAAAAGGCCTCACTTCACCACGATAATACATCTATAGAAACATTTTTCTTAGCCGGTAGAACTAGCTTTATATCAGTAATGGGTCTACCCTATAAATACCAACTTAAAAACCATGGTGTAGTACAATGTGTTTAAAACATTACACAAAGAATTCTTTGAACCCCTATGAAAACAGAATGAAACTATATTTAACGTTATGTACATTAGCGCCCGTGGTGATTGTAGCAATCCTGATATTCTTCACGCCCTGGGCAAACGATCCTGTTAACGTTGTTACTGATTTTGTTACTTTTGAAATCGCTATTGTTGCCATTTTTCTTGCAAACTTTGGCAACAGAGACCGATGGGAGGCAGTTGATAACAATAACAAGCGAATAGCTAAAAAAACCCTAAAGATTATCACCAACTTACCCTCTAACAAAAAAGAAGAGCTTATTAAAATAACCGAAGAACTAGAACATTTTATTGACACCTCTACCCCCAGCTCACCTTGCGTTCGGATCGAGGCTGAAAACCTAATTGAAATTTTTCATGAAAGTGATTTCAATCCAATTTGCAAGGATAGTTATCATGCTATAATCGAAATTGCCAACAAGATGAATAAGCTCGTTAAAAGAAATCTTTATAAAATACTATCAGATTTTTATATTGCCGCATCTAAAAATGCGTGGAAAAATAACGTTGTTATAGTGTGGAGCAAAACCTCATCAGAACGATTTCTCTTATACATTGACTCATTAACATTCATACACGAATCAGATTACAAAAATAAAATAATTGACCATGTAAAAGATAAACCTGAAGCAATTAACCTCAATGAGGTAATGTTCGATTTAACTTACAATGACCCTCCTGCACTACATGAAAAATGCAAGATAGATATTTCTCGAATTTTTCCTGTAAGAGATTACGAATTGCTATATCATTCTGACAAGTTAATTAGAATTAGGCAAAATGACGCTGAATATGAATTGAAATATGGAATACCTGTCAATATTTAACAATCACATTTAAATAGACTTCGCTTTGAAATTCATCCAGCCCATCATAAATAAGCACTGGCTCACCCGAAATAGATTGGCCTGGCAACAACATATTGTTTCGGTAATAAATTGCTCTTCTTTTTTCCCCTCCTATTCAGCATAGGCACACAAGTTCATTGCTGGAACATAGTTACGTTTGCCCTAAGGTGATTAGGGCTATTATTAGGATCAATGCTTTCTATACCGATGTATGGTCGGCATGCATAAAGAAATGAACAAGCAGCCGTTAAGAATCCCAATATCAAAATAATAAATGTAAAAATACTTAGAAGTATCACTCTGCAGTACTTACTAGCATCGCAATAACGGAAACAATTAGTGCTGACAAAGAAATAAAAACAGCCACCCAAGCAATAAAATTACTCCTGCTAGCTATTTTATTAGAGTCTTTTTTAAGATTATACATCCTATCTATATCACGCCGTTCCGCAGCTCTATCTTTTTCTGCTAACCAATGTTCCACTTGTTGCCTTTTCCCCGCCCCATATTTCCCAGTTTCTAATTTTTCACGAACTTTCTGAACACCCGTCTGTTCCAATTTAGCATTAAGCTCATCGTCACCTGTTGTACTCACTATACTCAACCTTTTTAACCTGCTTATAGCAATTATAGCTGACCAGCTGTATATTGATACATGCTAGAAATATGTAAACTAACACTTACTCCCCCAAATTGGTGGCCTCCCTTCTAACATAATTACTTGATGCTGGTAACACAAGTGTAATAAAGAGAATTGTGAAACTAATGGTTGTCTCTGTAAATTTTCCGCTTTAGAAGTGTTCTGACGTTCACCATGACTAACCCCCCGACTTCGCACGGTCACAGTCTTATACCCCATGGCCTCGCTAAAATACTTTGCATCCTCGATATCGTTCAGCGCATAAATAACCTTGGCTTTTGCATTCAAGAAAGACCGAGCATCATGCTGTCCATAGACCGAGTACAGCTGCCCTAAATACTGCACTAAGATAACACTACGCACCCGGTATCCCCGAAGAAATGACAAACCCTTTTGCAACTTTGGTATCTTGCCCATGTTGCCAAACTCATCTAGCACCGCCAGCACCCCATAGGGCTCTGTATCAATATCAGGAATCGCTTGAGTCATCACATGCACCATCTGCGCCCAAAAGAGTGTAACCAATGGTTTAAGGCGTTCTTGGTCACTATCCGGAATATTCAGATAAATACTCATCTTCTCGCGCCGCAAGTTCCGCATATCAAAATCACAACTTGAGGTTGCCACCCGCACGAGAGGGTCCATGAATAGCGTCATACGTGAATGAAAGTCCTTCAAGATATTGGGACGGGTTTTATCGGCATCCGCTTGTAGTAATGAATAAGCTAACTGACTGCCTGCTTCATCAATCATTATTCCTTCGTCTAGCTGCATCTCAAGCCATTCGAAGAAATTCTCCCGCTTAGATAAATCATGAATACCCGCTAAGGTAGCCATACCCTTGGTCTCAAACTGGTATAACGCCAACATCAAAAACAAATCCCGCGATGACGCCGTCCAAAACCCGCCATCGGCGCGCTCTTGGGGAATAAGCATTTCGGCTATCAATTGCAGATCACGTATGCGTAAGTCTGGATTATCACTGACATAGAAGAAGGGATTATAACCATGGGGGCTACCATCAACGTTAGCAGGCGCCCAACAATAGCACTGATTGCCTAAGTGATTTTCCCGATAACTAGCTGTCGCGTCATAAAGCTCGCCTTTTAAATCATTGGCAACAATAGAACCCCGCCATGTCATGAGGTTAGGTATCGCTATGCCCCGCGTCTTCCCCGAACCTGTTGGAGCGACGACCAACACACTCTCATAACCCGGTAAGCGCAATGGCTGACGGTTTGATTGCCCTAAGATGATGCCTTCATTGCCCCATAAATCTGCCTTTTGGATTTCCCAGTCTGTGGCAAAATGCGCACTGCCTAGAACACCTTTATGACGATTTAGCCAGTAGAGGATAAACCACGCCCATGCCATGATGAACACACCGCTAATAGCAATGACTACAATCACCCAGTGACCCCATTCAAGACTGCCTAGCTCCAACTGTTGCCAACGTGTCATTACGAGCCATGGATACCAAGGCGACTCAAACCCGTCCCAAAGGTTATCAACGACGACGGTAACCGATGCCGCTACCATAATCGATATCACTACGGCTAATACCCACTGCGCAACGGTTTGATAAAAACCACCGCGATACCAGGCCAGTACAATGCCAACACCAAGACTTAAGCACCACAGGCTGACTAATGATTGATATGAGGTTGGAAAGAACAAAAAAATAGTACCCAACACTGCCGCCCACCTACGTTGTCAAACGCGGAGGAGTCGGTGAACGACAGTGTTAGTAACTCGGTTATCCATTTAAATGTCCGTGCTTGTAATAAATGGCACTAACACGCCGACCTTCTGGAGACTTGGTTAATTGAATAATCACATCGATGACATGATTTAATTCATTACGAATATCGCTGTCTGTCATTGCAGGGACGTTATTAAGCTTATAGAGCTGTACCATGCGCATCATCGCCATCGCTGGACTGCTAGCATGAATGGTGGTCATCGCCCCTTCATGCCCTGTGGCACAGGCGGCGATGAAATCTAAAATTTCTTTGCCCCGGATTTCACCCATGATGAGCCTATCGGGTCTCAGCCGTAAGCTGCACTGCACTAAATCCTGCATAGTAACTCTTGCTAAGCCCTGCTCACCTTTAATCGCTAATAATGACACTTGGTTAGGGTGAGTAATATCAATTTCACGGGTGTCTTCGAGCAGTAATAAGCGCGATTCCTCTCCAATCTCTCTCAGACAGGCGTTTAAAAACGTCGTCTTACCGCTCGAGGTACCACCCGAGATAACAATATTTTTCCTAGCAATGATTGCGCCACGAATGAATCCACCCCATTGTTTGGCTTTGTAATAGCGCAATAGTGTTCTATCCTGCTCAGATAATTCATCACCGCTAACACTGGCTAGAGAAGCTCCTTTTACACTGCGATAAAAGTCCTTCTGCTCATAATCAACCAAGCTCATATGCTTTATCGAACGTCGCCGGATGGCGAAGGTAGGATAGCGTGATACGGGCGGTAATACCAACTGAATCCGCGAACCATCTAATAGGCTCCCTGAGAGTAATGGTGTTGCGTCACCTATCACCTGTTGATTTTCATTAGCGATGAGCTGAAACAGATTTCGGCAGCGCTCTGCGGTCATCACAGGCACCTCAATAGTCTGCATCCGCCCCTGTTTCTCAATAATGATTTCACCAGGGCAGTTCAACATGATTTCTGATACCTCGCTATCACGTAACCAATGGGAGAGTGGTGCTAATAAGCCCTGAGAATTCGGTGCACCATTAAGCATGAGCACCTCCTAAAACCTCACTGAAGTTAATATCTTTTGCTACAAACACATTGATTCGCGCCCCTTGGTGAATATGTAAGGTCGCCTGTGTCGGTAATGAATCCTCAAGTGCGGTATTGGCTGAATCACTGAATGAATCTGCTATCGCTGAGCGATAATTGCTGGCTGAGTTATATTGGTCGTGGCTTGATACGCCCACATTGGCAGCGCCGGCACTGATAATGGATAACAATGACGCTTCACCAAAACGGGCCATGAAGTGGGTATCCACCTTATCCGCTCCCTGCCCAGCGCGACCTATGGCGTCAGTGCCTGAACTATCAAGACTGACCGTTATACCGTCTGGCAATATTGCCCGATGCCAAACCACCATCACCCGTGACTGGCCTCGCACCACGTGATTGGCATACTCACCCACTAGACGGGTTCCCGCCTGCATTAATGGCTGACTGCCCGTATAACTGAACACCGGTTCGGTCAGTACCGCTCTTACCTGCCCTGGGATATCCGAATTGATGGCGGTTTCTAACACGCCATGGAGTAATTCACCCATCGCAATGCTAGACTCTGCCCCCGCCATCGGACGCGCCGTTACACCACGGTTATCATGGCTAACCATGGTTTGTGTCCGCGCGTCTTGATGGCCCTCGTTCCTATTATCCGCCTCCTCAAGGGTAGGCCCTTGATATAACTGTGTTGGCGCATGTTGACGGGCTATGGTCTCTTTATCCTGTGAATTTTTGCTTAAGTACTTTATACCTGGGGAAATTATACGTGGGTCTTTTTTACTTGGGTTATTTTTACCTAGGTCTTTTTCACCCAGGTATTTTTGCGGGATTGCTTTTTCTGGAAAACCCGGATTTAGGGTTTCCGTACCTGGGTAATTTTTACTTCCGTTATTTTTACCCACGTATTTATGCCGGATTGACATGAGCTTCTCGACGTTTTCCGTCATGGATTGGGCTGACGCTTGTTCGTGACCTCGAGCAGACTCCTCGGTCGGTTTTTTATGTGGCTTACCACCTGGCAGCGCCATCACCAGGAAAAGAAATAACACCACACCACCGACAAGCCACCAAACCATCAAGCCCTTGCGCTTGGTCTGCTTGTAAGCCACTTTGACGTGGCGCACAAAGTCATGGAAGTTTGCCTTGTTAAGCTCCTTCTTATCTTCACTCATGCGCTAGCCTCCTTGCGTTTGGCTATCTCACGGTTATTAAAGAGACTCGCTACCTGTGAAGCGCCATTGCGTAAGGTGAATTGCGGTGCAGTACGCTGGATAATCAACGTATCCCCTTTGCGTCGGAAATTAACCACGGCTTCTTTACCGCCCCTATTGTCGACAGCGAATATCGCCGGTACTGGCTGATGGGGTTGTAATTGCAGGTAGGTAAACGTGCCGTCATCATAGACATGCAATGGCAAGATAGTGCGACTGCCATGGAAACTGTAATCCCAATTAAAATCATCCGGTAAGGTGGGATGACTCAGATTCGCTGATGTTTGCTGCTTCTCTTTATGTTGAGCCTCGGCAAAACGTTGGTGTGCTTCATTCGGATAGATAAAGCGTACCGCATAGGTATGATTCTTAGGATTGCTATCCGGTGCCTTATTGCTGGTGACATGAAAATAGTAGAGATGCTTATCGGTCACTACGGTAATATTCGCATCAGAGCCTAAGATGGTAGGTTTTAAAAACACCATGTAAGGCAAATTGGGGTTCACGGTGACTTCCCAGCCAGCGGCATCGCCGCCCTCGATATCAAGCACAGTCTCATCTGGGCTAAAAACCAATTGCGTGGTAATAAACGTGGTCCCGCGAACCGGCACCACGTTATCGGCTTGGTAAGATACCACCTTAATCCGTGAGTCCTGAATAAGTGAGCGTGGCGTTTGCGCGGCATAGACGGGCATGGCGGTTACGACAGACATCCCCAGTATGCTCGCGAGTAATACCTTTCTTTTCATTATCTTGTTTTCTCCTGTAGGTTGCGTTGATTACGGGTAAATTGTGTCACCATAAAGCCATCCCAATTGCGCCAGCGCTCAACGGGGCTCGCTGGGGTACCGGTGTATACCCAGCTCATGAGTGCGGTATAGGCTTGAGTAGAAGGGTGACCATCCTGTTGTGTGGTCACGGTGTAATTCACTTCCGCCAGGTTATGATGGGCTTGGGTCTCATGAGGCTTCTTTGGTGTATTTTCATCATCCAGGAAGACAACACTTTCAACATGCACCTGACGTGAGCCTGCATCACCTAAGACATTAATGGGTGATAACTTATTATGAACACTTTGCTCATCACGATAATCTTGGGCGACGTTATCACTGGATAACGCGTTAACCAGCTCAAACTGAACCGCGAACGCATCGGCGATATAGCTTTCTCGGTTGATGATATAGCGGACTAATTCACTTTCGACTTCTGCTTGGTCTTGTGGGGAATAATCTGAATTAACGGGTGCTATGTTCACATACCCACCCGCATAGTGTTCCACGATGAACGGGACAGGTTTTTTTAGAGGAAATAATGCAAGAAAGGCAAGCGCCAGACTGACGCTTAAGCCTGTTAACCCAATACAGGCCAATTGATAACGCGCTCGTGATGCTAATGATTGGGTGTAGATATCATCAGCCCACCGTGTTGCCATGGTGAAATAGTCAGCCGCGGGTTTTGCTTTATCCTGTGCTTTATTGTGAAAGCGTTGTTGGCAGTGTTTGAATAGTTTTTTCATTTATTTGCCTCGTTGTAGTGTTTTACGAATAGCGCTTGAGGTGGCATCGATACCTTTTGCCACCGTATTACCGCCTTGTTGAGTAAATTGACGGGTAGCACCAAGCGCCTTGCTGGCCATGCCTAACGGCTTCATGCCCATCCGCGCCAAGTTCAGTGATTGCATGCTCGCACCTATCATGCCGCCAACAGTGCCTGCAACAAGCGCTGAGCCTGACAGGGTAGACACTCCACTGCCAATGGATTGTGCTAATTGCGCGGACTTCAAGATAATGCCAATACCCATGAAACCAATGACCATGACTGGCACAAAGCTCACGATATCGACTTTCATTACGGTACCCACAACACGGGCGGGCAATGCCCACTCGGTAATGGTGAGCGCCATCCCCACGGTGAGCGATACGAAGACCATCAGTAAGGCAAAACCCACGATGTTGCCTAGCCATCTGTCAAAGAAACCATGAGTAGGCTTGAATAAGGTGAATGACACGAATAACGGCGCTGTCGCAAAGAGAATGGCCAACATGATTTTGGCGAGCAATAACTCAAACATCGCTAATAGCACCAAGGCATAACCAAAACCCCAAATGATGTCAGCGGTAAAATAAGCCGAAATATTTTTCAATGAGGCAACTCTTGCCACCATCAAACCTAGCTCGCTGAATTCAATCATGGCGGTTTGTAGCGCCATCTCAACACCACCCTTCATGCTGTGGGGTAGATGTAAGGGAGCAACACGAATCATCGCAGTACCCACTTCATCGGCGGCATTAGTGATTAAATCCACCGCATACTCACTGAAGAAATCCCAGTTCATCGCACAGGCATAAATCAAAGCAATCTTAATCGTTGATTTAACTAAATTACCCATGGTGAGCTTTACCCAGCCTTGAGTAATAGCAATCCCCATGAACACGACATACAGCGCAATAGCAAGCCCCAATGGCACCTTGAGAATACTCACCAATGCTTGATAACCATCGTGAACGTAGTGATTGAGCAGCGTGTCCACTTCGGCGAAGAGCTTGATGACGATAGTATCTGCACTAGGTATACCCATAGTGACTCCTAGCTCGTTTGCCAGCCATTAACGGCATGTTTCGTACAATGCTTACCAAAGTCAGGGCATGGTGTGGTTAAGTCTTCAGTCGCACAGCCCTGTAGTAGCAACGATATCAGTACGGTAATAAGCGCTAGTCGTATTTTCATTATTCCTCCTAAGGGGCTTTGACAGTGGTGGTTAAAAATTCTGCGGTTTGGCTCTCGGCAGCAATGTCACCCGCTAAGGCTTGTGCTTGTTGCTGATTGAGCAAGACCTGCATGCGTAATTCTTCGAGCTGGATGTAAGCGAGCTCTGTCGCTAGACGAGAATTCAAATCAATGGCGGCCTTGGTGTTGGGCGCTTGGTCAATCTTGTCGCTTAAGGCTTTGACTTGCTCTGCGAGCGTAGTCACATTCTCAAACTCGTAGGATGCTTGACTGACGGCAGCTTGATTCACACTGACGTTTTGCTCATAGGTATGGGCTTTCGCTTCGGTTGCACCTTTTTGGTAATCGTTTGTTGATAAGCTGGGATAGTCTTTTTGGTATTGTTTGACCAGCTCATTGTAGCGTGCCGGATTATTACCAGAGAGCTCGTGAAGTGCGTCTTCCCACGACTTGGCTGTCCAGGTGCTTTGACGCTGTAGGGTATCTAAATCATTTAACAGGCTACCAAGCTCATAATGGCCCTCTGCGTCATGTTTTATGTCCTCGGCGGTTTGGTAGGTATCTTGTAATTGTTGATAACTGTTTTTAACATCGTGGGCTTCATCTTTGATAGTACCCAACTGTTGGCGTAACAATGAAATACTCTTGGCGTCTTCAACGCTGTAAATATCCGCAAGAACAGGTTTTGCAAAACAAACACTGACAAATGAATACCAGGCCAGGGTCTTTACGAGCTTATGCATCCGTATCACCTCCCATCGTTTTCATAAACGGGGTTAACCAGTCCTTACCGTACTCCGCTCTTAATTTATCCGCTAACAACACACTCTGCGTGCTGCCTGATAACACCGGCAAAACATCCGTCATATGGCTCAAATCTAAACGGCACAGTGCTGATTCATGGTGTTGTTTCACGAGGAATAAGCGGGTGTGGGGTTCCGTATCCTTGATGAAAGAAAACTCTGTCTCAGTCAGCCCTAAGCTGTCACAATAAATACCCGTATCTGCTTGTGGGTTCGGAAAATAAAGACTTGTGGCGACGTTGTCTTTCAGTACATAGGCAATGGGTGAATGCGCGATACTGGTGGGCGACTGAGTAGACAGGATAATATGGGCATTACGCTTTCTGAGGGTGGGCAACCAGACTTTGAGCTGTCGCTCCCAGTAAGCATCATCTAAGTATTGATGGCCCTCATCTAAGAACAAACTCGTTAAGCGTCCATCTAGCTGAGTTGAGATTTGATGGAACAAATACATCATCACCGGCGTTCGCACAGACGCTGGCTCATTGTCCAAGAAATGGGTCACATCAAAGCCTAAGAGGTCATGTGTGACAAACGCATCGTCCTCATTATCAAACAAGTAAGCGTAATGGCCATTACTGTTCTTGAGCCAAGGCCGTAATTGTGGCCAACGTGGAAAATCGATAGGTAAGAGTGCACTCACATGACTCAAGCGTCGATTGGCGTTATCCAACTCATCAAAGGCATAATCAACACAAACGTTTAACGCTTCTTGAATAGCTGCAGGGACTGTCTCTTCATTAGCGCCTTTAACAAGTTGCCCTAACCATTCACGACAAAATTGTCGGTTCACCGGCGTATCAGGCAGTTGGAATGGATTGAATCGTGTTGACTGCGGATGGTTGGGTGAGAGGATACTGTAATGCCCACCCATGGCGCGGACAAAGGTGTCTAAGCCTCTGTCTCTGTCGAAGAAAAATGCACGGCCCTGGTAGCGATTAAGCTGAGCGGCCAACATGGCCAAAAATACGGTTTTACCAGAACCATTACCACCAAAGACCAAGGTGTGACCTTTGCTGGGATTGTCTTGGCTGCCAGGAACATGGCAGTTAAAAAAGTATGGCGTACGTGAAGGTGTAGCAAGCAACATAGCGGCCCCACCCAGATGATTGCCATCACGAAAGCCGGTAGCGTAATTATGCAATGGGAAGAAGTCAGCAAAGTTCCTAGAGGTAATCAGGCTTGCTCGCGGAATATAACGCTGATTACCGGGAATCTGCGCCCAAAAAGCGGGCTCTTGAGCCAGGCTTTCACGCACAGCGGTGAAGCCTGCTTGTTGGTAGCATTTAATCGCCTCATTGACCTTGACGGTCAGCTCTTCCAAAGAGTTGGCGAGCACCAACAGTGAGTGGTGATGCGCACCCATGGCGACCTGTCCTGACGCAATATCATCACAGGCTAATACCAGCTCATCCACTTGCGAGTGTGCCATGTCCTCAACGGCTAAGAGCTTGTTGCGTTGTTGTTGGATTTTTTTAAGCACAATCTCGCTAGGTTCTGGAAAATAGCTGTGAGTGGCGATAAATTCAGACGGCTGCAGTAACAGTGGGTCAAAGATAATGGGTGACGTTGCCTCACCGTAACGCTTCACACTGACAATGGCGCCAAAGCGGTCTTTGCCTGCGCCCTGCCATTGGATAGCCTCACCAAAGCACAGTGGCGTTTGTAGGAGGTATTGCGCGAGATTGCCAGTGGGGTACTGGCTAAAGCTTTCTGGGGTGTCATCAATACTTTTTGCGAACGCTGGGAATTGTGTGGCTTGGCGAAAAGGTATTGTTTCACCGCCATTCACCAACAACCCGAGAAATGCTAAGAGCTCACTGTGTCCTACCTCATTATCTCTCTCTCCTAATCGACAAGCACCGAAGTTTGCCAATAATTGGCAAAGATGCTGCGCCTTATCATTCAGTGCTTGAAGCTGCGCTTCACGGTGGGCTTGGCGTGAATGGGTTAGTACACTGTCGCGACTACCTAAGACTGCCCGCTTTAGACGTTCACCAATGCGCAGCCCTTTGGCGGCTTTGCCTGCCGTCAGGCCTTTGTAAACCAAGGTCAAGTAGAGAGTATTTTGAAACAGGGGTTGGCTTTCAAATTGCTGTTGGTATTTTGCATTGAGCTTCTTCGCGAAATCCTGAGTGAAGCTACCCGGTAAGGCTGTATCCACTTGCTTTCGGTGCAAGGTCGCATAGAGCCCAAAGGTTTCAGGTAAGGCTTTAATCACTGCATGCCAGAGCTGTTGATAGTGATTCAGTGTTTCATTGGTTTGGGTATCAAATGGCACGCCTTGGATTTGAATGACAGTACCCAACTGCATTGCTTGGGTTTCAAATACCATCGGCGTCACCAGATGGGTGATAGGAATATGGGTGGATGCGCCAACCTCTTTACGAGCAAGCGTTAATGTCTCAATCACAGCCATAGCGTTGGCACCTCCAAAAGTGACGATTGGGGGTTAAGCCACAGACGAGATAACGCTTAGCAAGCATTTGGAAGCAATGGCAATCATACCGACAGGCTAACCAGCCGATGCTGTGCAAAGGTGGGAACAACAGCAAATAGAGCGGCGAGCCTGCCAATATGAACAGTAGCAAACACACGACGACGTTAACACAGAGTGCTTCTAGCGTAACGCCGAAAATGACCGGTGGTCGTGTGAGAGCAATAAACACGGGACTAACAGCCAGTTGGGTGTCATTCATCGCTAGACTCCTATGCCCAATTGATTCATGACCCAGCCAGCACCATAGATGAGACCAATACCCAGTGCGATAACCACAGCGCGTTCTTTGGAGAGTTTGTTGTTGATTGCCGAGTACCCTAGCCCAATGATAGCTAACGCACCGATGAGGGCAGCAATCTTGGACTGAGTAATATCCACTAATCCGTTAAGGACTTTCTCCAGGGTATTACTGCTGCTCATGGCAAAGGCAAATTGAGGAAAAAGACACAGCAGCCACGTGAGTGGATGTTTGAAGGCTTTTGGTAGGTGTTTTTTTATCATCATTATCCTGTCTCCCCTATCACATCGTCATGAGGTTTTTCGGGTCGATAGCCCAGGCTTTACGGTGCTGGCGTACAAAGATTTGTAAGAGCGTCACACAAACGGCGGCTGCATCCCCATTGCCTTCTTCGAGGTGAGGGCGATAGAGCACCAAATCTGAAATCACGTCATCCATTGCATCCACACAAGCGATGAGCTCTTTGATAGCGCGTGTATTGTTATTATCCTTCACATTAGCCTCCTAAATGAACAAACTGTGGTACTCGGCATCAGCCTCGCACTGGCGACGGCGGATACTGACCTCTTCGCGATCAACCACGATGTGCTCTGGTGCATCAATGCCGACGCGAACACTTCTGCCGTTCGTGCCGAGGATAGTGACGACGATGTCATCGCCGATACAAATTTTTTCGCCGGGTTTACGAGTAAGAATTAACATGATTTTTTCCTCCGCTTAGTGGTTGTCTTGCGATTGACGCAGCGCGTCAAGCTTCTCAGTGAGTTTTTCAATGCGCGCCTCAGCCTTCAGAAGCTGGCGTGACATCACTTCGTAGTTCTCGGGAAATTTTGCTCTGTCGATGAGGGTGAGCTTGTGTTGCCAGTGCAGGCGCTCTTGTTGCTCAAAGCGCAACTCGAGCTCTGTTTCCTCCAGCGCATCCTCGTAGCGCTTAACGCGCTTCGTGATGTCAGGGGTCACCGGTCGCCACTTACCGCTGCGGATGGTTTTGCGGATAGTGTTTAACTTGCGACGAAAATCATTACCCGCGAGGCTGAAGCTCTTGGGGTTCAAGAGCGTCTTGGTGATTTCATCGTGAAGGCATTTCGCATCGCCCAGCTCAGGCTGTTCCGCCAATAGCTGACTCACCGTGTCATTGACCGCGCTGACTTGCGCTGGTGTCAGTATCTCCCCCAGCAAGCGATCAGACAAAATTTTCACATCAGCAGCAGCAACAGGCGGCTGAACGTCTTCATCATCGCTTGAATTGTCCAGTGACGGGTTTTCCGCCACTACTGCTTGCTGTTGTGTTTTTTTAGTTTTTGTATTTTTGTTTACTTGTTTATTTATTAGTGGCTGGTTTTCTGAATACGGTAAATCAGGTGACGGGTTTTCCGGCTCGGGGTCTTTATTTTGGGCAAAAAAAGTTTCCTCAGGTTCTTCAAAAACATCATACCCACCGGCTACAAATCGACCACTTTCATCACGGATCTGCACCGGTTTCACATAACCCGCACCCTGCAATTCGTTGAGAGCTGAATAGACGCTCGTCTTGCCGTCAGGGGCTCGTTTCACCAAGTCCGCGACGTAGATTTTCCAGTCGCTTGGCAAGCTCAACAAGTAGCCGAGCAAGCCTCTCGCTTTCCAGGAAAGTCTGCGATCTTCAAAACAGTATTTGCGGATTTGCACATAGGGTACATCACGCTTGTGCATGCGAATGATAGACATATTGCCACCTCTTCTCCATGAGCGACTGGCGTCGCTATTGATTTTGACCCTGCTCTCATGAACAGGGGTGTACATCACGCAAAAAAGTGGCAAACTTAGAAGGTAAGCCGCTTCGGCGTGCTTGTGTTCCTGTCGATATCCCCTTTGCTTACCAGGCCGGGGGTATCGACATTAGTAATAAAATATAAATATCTGTCATATTTGTCAATTTTTTATTGCCGAAAATTATCTTTTTTTTTATATTGCGATATAATTCCTCAATATTTGGGGACTGGACGAAAATATGAAGAAACTTCGAGAGCTTGTTGCTGAGCGAATTTTATCCACTCGTAAGCAACTTGGTATGACACAAAAGGAGCTAGCTGAAAGACTTGGTACTTCACAACCGATTATCGTGAGGTGGGAATCGGGTCGGGCTATGCCAAAACTTGATGATGTTATTCGCATTGCTGAAGTCTTAAAATGCACACCCAGTTGGTTAGCTGGCTTTGTCGGTGATGGCCCTGACGGTAATTTAATTTATGAATCCGCTGTCCCCGTCTTTGATAATTACGAAGATATTCTCGCTTATATCAATGAAGATGCTGAAAAGCTCTCTAAAATGCATGTCATTCAAAACTACCGACATGTTTTTCTTGACGGTATTGATGAGGCTGACGATGACAAACTATTTGGTTTCATCATCCAAGACGACAGCATGAGCCCAGAATATTTAGCCGGTAATATTGTCATTGTGAACAATAGCATCGAGCCTACACCAGGCAAGCTCGTTTTAGCTTATCTCGAAAAGTCCAAATCACTTATCTTGCGCAAATACAAAGTCAGTACGGCATCAGCATCAAACGTACTGACTTATGAACTCAATGCGGTTAACCCTGACTGGCCAAAGCTAACTATCGATAATCCTGCTGAGTGCAAGATCATCGGCGTCGTGATTGAGTATCGTCAGCGTGCTTAATTGTATAGGCATAGGCGTTCAATAGCTCTTCTTTGAGCGTCTCTTCCTCTATATGTGAGGTTGATTTATTAATATCAATATTTGCTCTCAAAGCTTGCTCGAAGCTTTGTGGCTCGCAGATGGTGTACGTCTTAATACTTGAATAAAATGATGATGATACGTACCCTTCACAATTATTATCACGATGCGTCATTACAACTTCCTAAAGATTATTAGGTACATCTATCAATCAATAACAATTCAATCATTCACAACCTCTGTGGGGAAATTGTGGGGATTAGTCTTATATTGTTATGTATTACAGCGGTATATGTAGTGGTTCCCGCTCTAGGTATACCTAGTAAAATCAATAGGTTATATACAAGATGATTGCCTCATAATCCTTTGGTCCTAGGTTCGAGTCCTAGTGGGCCCACCAATAAAATCAATAACTTACCCTATCATCAGCAACTCAAGTCACTTGAGTTGCGTGATATTTGCGTGACCCCTCTATATGTCACAATTCAAGCCCTTTTAAACACGCCTGCTTCTCGGACAATGGCTGGCCTTGTCTTGGCCGTCGCAGTAACGTGAGAACAACACCGCTGTGTTGCTCTTCACACACTTTGTTGACCGCCTCCAAGAGGTTATGTAGCTCAGCTGATGAGTAATGCGTCGTTATCCGTCCGGAACGGTGTCCGAGCAAATCTTGCCGATCTTCAAGCCCTACCCCAGCAGCGCGTAAGCGCCGCCCAAAAGTATGCTTCAAATCATGCACGCGCACATGCTCTAACTCAGCCTCCTTACGTGCCACACGCCAGCCTGTGGATAGCATTCGCTGCATGGGTCTCCCCCGAAAGCTAAACACATGGGTTGGGTGCTTCCCTCTTAGGCCTTCAATAACGCGGCTCGCAACTTTATTGCAAACCACCAGGCGGTCTTCGCCATTTTTGACCCATTCGCCAGGAATGATAAAGACCAATGACTCAGCCAATTGTGGAACGTGTACTTCCCAGTCCCAACGTAATTGGCAAATCTCTTGGTCTCGACATCCCGTATTGACGGCAAATAAAGCCATCTGCTCGAGATGCTCAGGCAGGCAACTGAATAACCTGCGCTGCTCCTCCCAGCTCAGCGGATAGGGTTTACGAAGATCATGCTCGGGCAAGAGCTTGATCTTCGGAGCACTGGCTAACCACGTTAGTCCATGCTCATCCATCCACTCCGTCGCAGCAAGATTCAAAATACGGCGAACTATTTTCAACCCATGATTGATGGTTCGCGTTTTATTGCCTTGCTGGCGGCGCGCTTCAACAAAGTCTTGCAATGTTCCCATATGAAGTGAACTCAAGTGCATATCACCGATATAAGGGATGAGTATTTTCAACCTCGATATATCTGAGCGTAAGCTGCGCTTATGCTGGTTCTCTTCGATGAACTTAATTGCCGCTTCCTTGAAGCTGCGTTGTGGCCGTACGCCATAGACGACGGCCTGTCTTAACTCTTCGGTTCGTCTTGCGAGGTAGGTTTCGGCCTCTTCGAGAGTAGCCGTTCCACAACTCTCGCAAAGTCGTCGTCCAAAGATTTTCTTGTCGATGTGCCAGACCTCGCCACGTTTGACGAGACCCGGTACCTTTTTGCGTCCCATAGTTCTGTACTCCTATTGGTCGATACAGCAGGACGCCCACTACGCTGCTTATAATCCTCTACCCAAGCATCTAAATCAAGTCTATCGAATGCAACGCCTTGTTTACCGATAGGAACCTCGGTCAGACAGGGCCTAACCTCACTGTTAAAGCGATTTCGGTCCATACCAAGGTAAGCATAAACGTCTCGTAGACGGATTAGACGTGGGGCGAAAGTTATCTTGCTCATTGCAGTCTCCGCTGTGTTGTCACCAGCCCCAGTACTCACGAATAAAGTTAACACTGAAAAGATCCATCATGACGAATACCAAAGAAATCGTCGCTGGCTACGTTGTCATTATCACTAGTAGCGCCAATTAAATATTTCAAAATAATATTTAATTGATGTGTTATAGAATTTATAATAAACTGAATTTATTTGCAAGTAGATCGTCATTGCTATCAACAACAATCTATAGCAAACTGCCACAAAAATCAGGAGGACACCCTAATGCCAGTCTGTAGACTCGAACTAACTGACAACATTTCCCTATCAAAACCAACACTACAAAAATTTTTTGTTGAGCTGCACCAGATGATGGTTGAACTCATTGATACTAGCCTTGAGAGTTGTAAATCATATGTCAGTGTTGCTGGTACCCACTGCACCGCTGACGGGAATCCCAGACACGGATTTGCCATGCTTGGGATTCAGATACTCCCTGGCCGAGATCATGACTTGCAAGCGAAATTAAAAAACCGCGCCGGTGAAATGTTAGTAGAATTACTCAATCAAGCTGAGATTGATATTAGGATTCAAGCGCGAGTCCTCATTACTGAAGTTGACCTAGCGCTTTATTATATGGCAGATGTGGGTGGTAAGTAGAAAAGAAGCTGATTATGAACTCGATTTATACCCAATAAAATCAATAGGTTAAACCACCAACATTAGCAGATTTGCTATTGTTATCATATATGCTATTATTAATATGAACTGGAAAGTGTCTTATTTCAATCAAGATGTTGTTAAAAACATCGAAGCTTGGCCTAAAAAAATTATGGCCAAGTATTTGCGTATCGTTGATCTTATTGAAGAACATGGTGCTCAGCTCGGACCACCAATTACTGATAGTCTCGGTGATGGCTTGTTTGAGATACGCGTTAAGGCACAAGAAGGTATTGGTCGAGCATTTTTCTGTTACATCTTGGATAAAGAAATTATTGTGCTTCATGCGATTATCAAGAAAACACAGAAAACTCCGAAAAAAGACTTGGAACTTGCCAAACAGAGAATGAAAGAGGTAAAAAATGAAAGCTAAATATATTTCACATCAAAGCCTTAAACGCAAGCTTTTAAAGGATCCTGAAGTACGTGAGGCTTATAGTGATCTCGAAGAAGAATACCAACTCATCAATGAGATGCTTAAAGCTCGCGAGCGAGCTGGTGTCTCACAAGCTGATGTTGCAAAAAAGATGCGAACTACCGCTTCTGCTGTCTCTCGACTTGAGTCACTCAACGTATCCACACGCCCATCACCTTCGCTGAATACTCTTAAAAAGTATGCACACTCACTAGGTTGCACTCTATCCATTAAACTGATTCCTAGAAAAATAAGTAAAGCCAAAGCATAAGATGTTGCTGAAACTGTAACCCATAAATTTTCCATTATCGATATTCGCGCATGGCTGACTGATTACGAATAAGACAATCGTGTTATAATCTCTTGATTATATAGCCCGAGTATCCTGGACATCGTTCATGAAATGCAGCAACGATTAGTTATCACTAAAAAACTAAGCTCCACATAATTCACACAGCCAATTTCATGTATACGAACGCCATAATATCTGACCAGACTAAAGTCACCAGGTCAGCGCTCTCGACTTGTACTATAATACAGTAACAGACTGCTATATTATGCGTTGAAAAAGAATATGGGAAATTGCTATATACCATTAGCCCTCAAGTTATACCAGAAAACCCTTGAAAAGATTTTCGATTACGATTGGTGCGGGTTGAACTTTTACTACTACCTCAAACCACACGTTAGAAGAGGAGAGTTACTAAATAGTAATAAATCAAATCACAATGTTCTTGGTATTTTAGCTAAATATGTATTCAGGGAGTTTATATATCCTCTAGATTTTGACCCATACCCAGGGGAAAAGTGTATTGAGACTTGCGATATAGATAAATTGAAGGGAGATGAATTGATTTGGCACCTTGAATTTATCGTTGGAATGATAAAACACCATGCGAACTATGCTACAGACAATATGGCTTCGATATGCAAACATTTAAATAGAATTGATGATATATTTGGCACTCCAGAGGCATATATATCGACCAGACAAGGGAAACGAAAATTTACATCTATATATTCAAAAGTAATTAGAGACTATACTAAATCCGTCATAATGGCCAATGAAAATAATTATTGTAACTTTGTTGTTGATAGGATATTTCTTGACAGACAATTATGCCATTATATCGCTGAGCTTATCAAAGACATCGGCTTATACGGAGGTTACAATGAACCGCCTAGTAACTGGATAAAGCGGTGCAATATTCCTAAAAAAATTAAATCGGCATTATATAAAAGAGAAAATCAGGAATGTGCAATTTGTAAAATTCCACTATCCCTATCCGAGATGACATTAGATCATATAATCCCTCTTAGTAAAGGGGGCCACAATGATTTGGTCAACCTTCAATGCGTATGCAATATTTGCAACCAGAAAAAATCTGATAAGTTAGCTTCCCCTGAAAGCTCAATTTCATCTTTTATGTCTCATATTCATTATTATAAAAAAAAGCCCTAGAATCACTTGCAAGCTTATTTAGCTTTTATTATGTTATTTTTTTCAAAAAATCTATTTGTCCCCGTCATCTGATACAGTCTCTTAAGATCCTCATCACACCGCAAATGAAACTCCACCTCGATCAACGCGCCTAAGATCACAGCCTTGGAATATTCATGCATCTTGGCTTTGATAACTAAGCCGCCGAGTTCAATCTTTTTGCGCGTATCGGCTTTACGTTGTTTGATTTTCTCGAGCGCAAGGTTGCGTTCATCTTTGGCGATTTGTTGCTGAATTTTGGCAATCTTATTCTGAGTTGCCATGCAATAACTCCTCGGCTAGTCTAGCAAATGCATCACTCAGAATATCCAGATTATATTTATCCAACCCATGCTTGATGGCCAGTTCGCCCAGATCAAGTTTTTGTTTATGCTTGAGTCTAACAAGCTGCTGTTTGGCTTTGGTGATTTTATCGAGAAGCTTGGCTTCTTTGTCAGAAAATCGATTGGTAGTGGCGTTCATTATAGTCTATATCCCGTATCAAATATCATTGCAAAAATATAAAACCACCTTTATCATCACTAACATTACTACTCACATCCATAAAATTATATCCGTAAAAAATACCTATATTCTGTTATTAATGACAGCTCTGCTAAAATCCTGAAGAAAACTTAATGGCGCAATATACATCTCTAATGAGATGTGATAGCTTGAGATATGGCTATCGCATTCGCTCGCATGACAATACATACAAGAACAAAAGGGCATTCTGCTGTTGCTGGTAGTGCCTACCGCTCAGGTAAAGTTTTAGTTGATGAACGTACTGGTGAAACTCATGATTATGAGAATCGTGATGATGTGGTTTTTGAAACTGTGTTGTTACCCGAAGGTGCAGATCCAAAATTTCAACATCGTGAGACACTGTGGAACACGGTTGAAGCGATGGAAAAACGTAAAGATGCTCAAGTTGCAAAAGACCTAGTACTCGCCCTACCTCGTGAGCTTGATGGTGATCAACAAATATTGCTTGCTAAGCTGTTTGCCAATGAGAATTTTGTGAAGAATGGCTTGCCTGTCGATTTGGCTATTCATGACCATGGCGATGGTAATCCTCACGCCCATCTGTATCTGACAACTCGCCGTTTGCTTGGTTCTGAACTTGATAAATATAAAGCTCGGGATTTAAACCCTGGCTTTGCCTCTGGTAAGGGTAAGTCTTTCATCAATGAACAGGACTATTGGGGACAAAAATGGCGTGACTGTCAGAATGCATTCTTTCAGGAATTTGATATTGATTTGGCCGTTGATGAGAATCACCTCATCACCCAACGCCATCACGGCCGTGTTCACAACGGTGAAGCCCATTATATCCGCGAAGAAAACCAATTGCGCCGTGAGGCTGAACGCCATATGGCAGTTTATCAGCCTAAGAAAGTACTCGACATATTGAGTGAACGATATTCAGTCTTCAGTGAACGCGATATTGCTAGTCTGCTGTTTAAATCTACCGACAACCGCGAGGACTACGAGTTAGCCCTAGCTGGTCTTAAGGCCTTCGATGATTTGATTATTCTAGGTCATGGGGATGATGGCCATCTGCGTTACACCTCAAAACAAAACTTACAGAAAGAGGCCAAGCTTTCTGATGATGCGGATACTCTCGCTTCTCGCAATAGTAGTAAAGTACGCAAATCAGTCGTTAAAAAAGCCTGCAGCAAATACTCGCTCAATGAGGAACAGACTGCAGCTCTAAAGCATCTAGCATCAAGCCCTGATATTGCCGCTATCGTAGGTCGTGCCGGTACCGGCAAGACCTATCTACTGGGTGCTGCTAAAGCCATGTGGGAGGCTGACAATAAGCGTGTCCTGGGGATGGCTATATCGGGTGTTGCAGCTAGAGGATTAGCCTCAGATTCAGGAATTCCGTCAAAGACCATTGCTCATTACCTAACCCTACTCCGCCATGGTAAAACGCCCTGGCAGAAAGGCGATATCGTCATTATGGACGAGGCTGGCATGACTGATTTGAACAGTATGGCCAAGGTAGTGTCCTCTATTCGTAAGACCGGCGCTAAGCTAGTCCTAATCGGTGACCCAGATCAATTACAGCCCATCGGCAAGGGAGCCCCCTTCAGAGCCATTATCGAGCGTATAGGCTTCGCTGAATTAAACCAAATACGCCGTCAGCGTGATGAAGGCGATAGACAAGCCACCCGCTGGCTAGCCCAAAGCAAAGTTGAATCCGCTATTAATCACTATGACTCCAAGGGGCATATCAAGTTGCTCGATGATGAGAAAGCAGCCAAACAGGCGCTTATCAGTGACTGGATGAATCAATATGATAATATTCCCTCCTCTGAGCTCCTGATCCTGACTCACCGTAATCGAGATGTTGCAATCCTTAACAAACAAGCCAGAGAAGCCTTAGTCGCTCAAGGTAAACTGACCGGAGAAGAGCTCATCGTCCAGCATGAAGACCGACGAACCAAAGTCCAAGTCGGCGAACGACTGCTATTCCGTGAAAAAATAAAATCTCTTGGAATCAATAATGGTGACTTTGCTACTGTGACTGCTATTAAGGGGAATAACATCACCGCCAAATTCGATGCAGAGCCCAATAACTCTATTACTTTTTCTACTAAGGAATTTACAAACTTCAGTCACGGCTATGCCGCAACAGTACATAAAGCTCAAGGTGCCACCCTTGACCATACTTTTGTTTATACAGCAGACAAAGGCTGGGATCGCTACCTTACCTATGTCGCCTTGTCCAGGCATAGGGAATCAACTAGTCTTTATGCCTCAAAAGATGAGTTCAGTGACATTTATAAGCTATCAGGGCAACTCTCAAAAAATAGACCCAAAGAAAATGTAATGGATTGGCCAGAAGCATTTGCTACTCGACGAGGTCTTTCATTAACTAAGTCTGTGAAAAATCTCGTCAAAGCTATCACGACTAGACTTGCATCAAAAACTACTGCTGAATCACTTGATGACATAATTAATCAACATCATAAGTCTGACTGGGAAAAACTAAAAACACACCAGCAGCCTAACTTGAGACTGCTGGGGCATCGTTATGATGATTATCAATTGGCATCATCAGAGAAGGAACGGAAAAAGCTTCTCGATAATATTGCTGATGGCGTATCTACCGTTATCAACTCAAAACGGTTAAATAATATCCTCGCAAGTGTATCGCCTAAATTGAGCAATAAGCTCAATCAGTGGCACCAATCACACCGTAGAACCAGGTCCCGTAGGCAGGATCTTGGATCTTAACAAACTTTAATCACATCGTTATTTCAACCCAAATATACATCGCTCCTGTCCTCAGGCTAGTTGTTGTCTCTAGATATCAATCCAGAAGCAATAACCAGCCTGACACAAGAAAGAAAGTCAGTCATCATTATAAGCATACAGATGCCGCTGCTAAGAGCTATTATACTGTACCTAATCTATTATTTTTCCTTCGCCAGTTTCAGGATCTACTTGAACCCTCACGCTTTCGCCTGTCATAAAGTCATTTGGATCAGCTTCTTTTCCCGTTGCCTCAAGCTCAGAAGCTGAAAATGATACAATCTCGCCATATCCTTTTTTTTCTAACAGACTAGCACTATAGAGCCACTCATGTTTTTCGTCATCATATACTTTTCCTCGTACCACAAACAATTTATTCTTTATCGCTTTACAATCATCTTTATCGGAAATAACTCGTACAATTTCATAAAAATTAAGCTCTCTAGTCATCATATCACCTATGTGTAATTCTACCGTCTAATGAAACATTAATGTGAAGTGTATCCCTGCTTGCCCAACCGAGCTGCTTACGCCCTAAATCAGATAACTGAACATCCCACTCAAAAGCCTGTCCAGCTGTCCTAGAAGGGCCTTTTATCCACTCATTACCAAACTTATCAAGAAAGCCATTATTCGGCCCTCTTCGCATAGGCTCAGAGGGTTGATATCGATCATCTGGAACAAACCTAATCTTCCCTTCGTTAGGCAGTTGTGCCGCTTTAATTCGAGCTTTTTTAGTCCACTTACGCCCCGGCTTCTTATCATTACCGTCACCACCATCGCCAGAACCACCACCTCCGCGGCCACCACCTTTACCACCTCCCGCGGCAGCTGGTCCACCAGTTGTTTTCCTAAAACTGCTACTACCTACTCGTGTACCCGATAATGGTACGCTACGTGCCTTAGACATACTTATATTAGGCTGTAGGTTAACACCTCCATACACAAAAAACGAGTACCGTGACTGCCCGGCCGCATCGGTCTTGACATCATGGCGCACACTTGCAGGTACCCAGAAGCAATGTCGGCTTAGTTCAATAGTTTCATCCTGGTCACCAAAGTGAATATCAGTAAACGCTTGTTCAAGCCTTTCATGTCTGAATCGCTTTCTCCAGAGTTTACTGCGAGCAATTTCTTTACCTATATATTCAGCGCTTTCGCGACATGTTTTGGATATTGCTGACTCGAGTTCAGTTCTATCAATATATAAATAACGCCTTGCCATATTGTCTATAAATCGCTTATATTCAGCATGTGTGAATGAACTGGAAATCATTTCAATATCGCCATCCAGCAGACTATAAACTTCATCATCTAACCATGATCCAGAATAGCTGTCTGGTGAAATTTTTAAATATAGCGTTCTTATTTGATCGATAAACGACGAAGTTAAGTTATGGCTAATTTTGCGCATAATTTCCGGGCGCTCAGGTATAACATAGTCATACCAAATATCGTCATTGCTGATATGGCCATCGGCCTGTTGCACAAGATCATTATAAATTTCTTGTATTACTCGCTCAATATTTTTTTCTTTTTGTGATAAAAATCTTTCTCGGTCTTTTCTAAATATATCCTCCCAATGCGCCTTACAGCTATTCCACGAAAATTTGCTCCGGTCTTCCTCAAATTCATCAGCAATTAGACTTTGATTAACAGAAAGTCTTATTTTTAACGCTTTTCCGTACTCAGGAATATCATCAGAGTCTTGCTCATAGTCACTGAGAGCATATTTTAGGGAAACAAGATTTTCATTATTTGTTTTTCGAATGTTATCTAATATACGTATTACCGAGGCTATCTTAGCCAATTCTTTTAAGCGTCCAAACTCAGGTAAATACATCGAAAATTCATCATAATGTTCTGTGAATTCGTGAGCAAAAATATATTCTGGCGAATAACGATGCGGCTGCCCTGACTCTGAAGCCATGGTTAGAGTAGTGCGATAGAGCAATCGGTAATTTATATAGGACCTTGGTAATTTTCCTGACTCATCTTTTTCTTGCCTAAACAAGCGTACTAATGTTTCTTCGAAATCATCTGATGGTTCATGACTATATACAATTTGATTGTTTTCCCAATAATAGAGTTGAAAATCAGCATAAATAAAAATCATTGCGTGACCGTGAATAACGCGCTCCCCCCGCAATAGCTGTTCCCATTCATCATCATCCAGAACATAGATCGGCCAGCCTTCCTCTTGGTCGCTAGTATCTATCAGATCACCATGAATATTGCGTTCCATGCGATGCTGTTTAACCACCATCCTGATATTTTTAACACCCATATGAATGGTATCGTTGTCCCCTATATCACCATCATATTCAATATTAACCTCTTCAGCCTCAATCCAAAATCGATGTATCTCTTCTCCTGATTGTGCTTCACGAAAATCTGTTATAATTTTTCGAAGATATTCAGGCATATGTGCAATCATTTCGAGCACAGGCCTTCCAGCATAAGGATATTGAGCCTGGACCTCTTGGTATGTCGTCAGAAATTTAAGGAAATAATCAGTCAACAACATGGTGTTTAATAGCTCACTCTCGTATAAAGTAGAGGGTAAATAGCGCATTTGATTAAACGGGTGATATGGTTTGTCAGGATCTACAGGATCCAAACTAAATAATGCGCCAGACAGATTTCTCACCACCATCTGTTGCAAATCAAATTCAGTAAATAACTTCATTGAAAGTGGATCACGTCTTTGCCATGGGTGAACATAAAATTCAATACTACCTGTTCTTGTATTGACCGCAAAGCCATCGATTGACTTATATATACCGTATGGTTCATCCTCACTCAGAGGCAAGGAGCGTGTAGGAGTCATCCATCCATTGTCATCATGTTGAACCATCACCCAAGGTGTATCAACATTACGTTCAACATCCAGAAAACCCCAGCCTTGCTCAGTGAGTAATTGTTCCATTAGTTCAAGCCGAATTGACGTTTCAACTGCAGGATTATATGTTATTTGGTACCAGTTTTTTAAACATGCCTCATAGGCTTGATACAATAAATCAACAGCTGAATGTTCAAGGTTAATGGGTTCCGAACAGGATTTATTGTAATGATATATCGACATCATTGAGTTCAGTAGTCTTCTCATCAATGCTAGTGAGATATCATGGCTTGAATGCCAAGCAATATTCGACCGTCTCAGGATAGTTAAAGGGTAAAAATCTAATATTTGGAGCGTGCGCTTACTGTATGCATTAATTAACTCATTCAACTGTTGATGCTCATAGACTAAGCGATTTAAGCAATGCATAGCGTTTGTGTTAATATAGAGCTCAACATTCGGTGTGCTACGATTAGCAAGTGATATTGCTGTTGCCAGCATTTTCAGTGCTAGGACTTCATCCGCCATACGACACGACTGATCTTCTGACACCTCTGCTGCCCTCGAAAACAAAACCCCAAATATAAGAAATGTATTTGATAATATATCGCGCCCAGCAAAATCATTAAGTATTGGCACCCAGTCAAGCAAATCAAAAATGGCCTCTCGAAAATTATTATGGCTATCTGCTGCTTGCATTACACGTGAAAACGCTTTCTCGAATAGGCACAGTAATTTAACCCAGCGTACGCGTTTTAATGATTGACTATCATTACTTGACAACTTCTCTTTGTAAACATTTAACAGCACTTGACCTTCACTCAACCCAGATAATTCATTTAATTGCTCAGAATAAGGCGTTCTATTCTTACGCCAATGGGTACTATAGATATGTGCAACAAATTGTCGATATCGCCTATTATAGAGAAGTGGTATCAACTGTTGTAATTCATCATCGCTTGATAAGCGCGCAAAAGAGGTAATACCCTCAAAAGCCGCCATTACTTTATCGGTATCTGTAGGCTTATCTTCTGCATGAGAAATAATGAAATATACCGACCGAAACAAGCCAATCACGGGTGCTAGTGGATTTTTCGATTCTATCGTTAAAATACAAGAATGGATATGCTCAGTAATTTTTTTGAGTTCTGCCCCACAATAATTCCCATCTAAAAACTGGCAAAACAACGTAGTAATTGTCGCAATATCAAATTGTGCAGGTTGCTGAAATATCTGACTTTTTAATTTGTAGCTATTCCTGGCTGAAATATACGCATAAACATTACGGTACTTTTTTCTTTTAATCACGCCATTTATACGTATTGTTAAATTAAAATCAGCCTGTTGAGGATCCACTCCTGTCGATGGTTGCTTTATGGGTAATGGATGTATACTGAAAGTGTTAACAAGACTCCTGTGTTCATTACGGAATTTTTCAGAAAATCGTGGTGTTGGACCTGCAGGAAGAAATTCAGTTGCAACCAATGCAGCGCTATCCTCTATATCCGTCTCTTGAAATATGTTTAATTTAGCATCAAAATCTCTGCGCTTAGTGTTATCTGAAAGTACTTCGTAGGCTTCATTCAGCAGTCCCATGGACTCATTAGAGCCACCATGATCAGGGTGAGCAATAATTGATTGTGCTCTATAGGCTTTTTTAATTTCATTTTGAGTCGCGTTTTTTTGTAAACCTAATATTTGGTAAAAATCTTTCATAGATTATCCTATTTTCCTAAATGCCTACGTCGCTTAAAGACAAACTCTGTAGCATCCATTGACTTTTTCTGCCAATAAGCAGATTTTTCGTGCCTGTCATTTCGGAGAAGGCTGCCATAGAATTGACTGAGTCGCATCTGCTGTTCTGAATTAACTATATGCCCTAAACGTTCAAGTGAAGGAAAGGCATCTTGCGATCCGAGCTGCGCTGCATTCATAAAAGCTTCCAACGCAAAAACGTTATTTTTTGGTATATCTGGATGATCAGAAAGGTAATAGTGACCTAGAAAAAAAGCCGCCGATAAACATCCAGACTCTGACGCGCGTCTATTGATTGTTAGCATCCATTGTGGATGCTCTGTAGCCCAGCGCTCCCGAAAAAGCTTGGCGACTCTTCCAACATCTGCTTTTGTTAATCCGCGATAATCCAGTAACTGCTCAACAGCGATAGAGGCTAATTCACATCCCCTTGAAATAGCACTCATATAATGCTGTAACGCCATTATTCTATCGAAATTTCTATTTTTATCATTATCATACACTCTACCAAGATAGTATTCAGCAAGGCTGCTGCCAAGCAATGATGCTTTTTGAAAACAATGCTGAGCATGTTCAAAATTAGCCTTTAAGCTATCATTGCCACTAAAAAATAAATCCCCTAGGTCTATAAGGGTCTCGCTCGATTCAGACGCATCTATAATAGCTAATATTTTTCTTGATGATTCCTTATCATTCATTTGCTCAGCAATTCCGTAATACAAGCAAGCGTGTTTAAAGTCTTTTTTATATTCAAACAACCTTGCAGCCATAAGAACGAATTCTTTTTTTGTAACAACCTGCTTTTGCAAATCACCGACAAAGCTCTCGTTATCTGGATTAAATATTTTATAAAACCAAATAGCTGCTTTATCATAATCCTTATAAAACTCTAGCCAACAATAACATGTAATAAGGGATACATATGTGACATTGTAACTAGTCGCGAATGCCTCTAGTGCAGAAATCGCTTTCCCTGTTCGATCGTTTCGAATAATTTCACAATAACCAGATATAATTGGCGACAACTTTTTTAACTCACTATCTCGATCTAAGTGATCAAGGCCTAGAATATCACTCAAATGTGGATTGGTGTCTCTGCTCCATAGATTTCCAAAATATATCGCTGCATCAAAATTACCTTTACCGATCGCTTTTACCAGCAATGATATTCCTAGTGAGTACGTACTTTCTTGATTTTGCTCTTCAAGCAATGAATTTGCAAGCATGAAATCTGTAGGACCATCAAAGTTTGAAGTCGCAATAAATCGCTCCGATTCTTTATGATGATTATAAATTGCTTCTAGCGCATACTTAGCTGATTCAGTATAGTTGCGTTGCCTGTATAGAATATTAGCCGCCTCATATTGTGCTTGGTGACAGCCATGGTCAGCAAGGCCTAGTATGCGATCTGTCGATTTTTGATTACCGCATCGTTTGGCTAACAAGTAATATTCTAATGCTCTTTCCAGATTGCCTTCATCACTAGTCTTGTTTTTGAATTTTTCACCTATATTGTATGCATAATCAGCAATGGGCGGGATGCTTTTTGCGATAAATCTATCACGAAATCGCATGCGTTCTACTGATGTTAATTGCTCACCATACCAGCTATCTATTAAAAAAATCTCACGATTCGCTAACAAACTTTCAATTATATATGTATCAAGTGAATGGTAAGCGTCAATTAACCAACCCCCTATACACCCCAGCAATTTAGCGCAAACTATCCCCTGACTGAGTAACAACCTA
>PAPY01000014.1 GCA_002709565.1 Legionellales bacterium
AAAGGGGGAAATCGCGATTTTCCCCCTTTGGTCGCCGTTGATGCGGCTTTGCCGCATAGGCGATAGTACTTGGAAAGCAGCTTTCCGGCTTAGCCGGGAGCTGCTGACCTGAAAGTTGATGATTTGCTGCGGCTAGACAATTCCGTTACTATCGGTTGTTTGCATTAATTCAGCAGGTGTTCTTTGTTACAGCCCCAGGACAAACAGCCGAAAAGTCTCTATTTATTATTCTTCACGGAAGCTTGGGAACGTTTTGGTTTTTATACCTTACAGACCATTATTGTTCTGTATATGTCGAAACAACTGTTGTTCAGTGACGACCAATCCTATCAACTGTATGCCATCTTTAGTGCGTTGATCTATTTAACCCCGGTTATTGGTGGATATCTTGCTGATAGAGTGCTGGGTTATCAACGGGCAGTTATCATTGGTGGCGTCATGCTGACTCTGGGCTATGGGGTCATGATCATCAATACCTCGGCAGCGTTTTTTGCTGGGCTTGCTATTTTGATCACAGCAAATGGTTTCTTTAAAGCCAATGTCTCAAGTCTTGTTGGCACGCTCTATGAACGTGATGATCCCCGTCGTCAAGGCGGCTTTACGTTGTTCTATATGGGAATCAATATCGGCTCGTTATTCCCACCGTTGATCGCGGGAGTATTGGTGCATCGCTATGGTTGGCACAGCGGTTTTTTGATGGCAAGCATTGGCATGCTGTTGGGGTTGGTGACTTTTCTCGTTGGGCGCCGCATGTTAGCCGATCATGGTAGCGTGCCTCGAGGTAGTCCTTTATTGGCTGGACGTCGTTTACTGTTCTATACGCTATTTTACGTTGCTGTTCTTGGTTTTACCTATATTTTCTATTTAGCGTTTCAACACCCGCAGGCAGTGGATTTTATTCTTGAGTTCTCAGGCTTGGCGGTGGCGCTGGTGGTGGGGTATTTTATCTTTCACGAGCATGCCGATAAGCGTCGTAAACTGATAGCCAGTGTGATTTTGATTATTATCTCTGTTGGTTTTTGGGCGCTGTATAATCAAACATTCACAAGCTTGATGCTGTATGCCGACAGGAATATGGCAAAGCCCTTTATGGGGATCCAGTTAACGGCAGAGATGACCCAGTTCTTTAATCCGTTTTTTATTATTGTGTTGAGCCCGTTGTTAAGCCGGTTATGGCTAAAGTTAGGGCGACATGGCCATGATCCCTCAATCCCGACGAAATTTGCTTTTGGGGTTTTGTTTATGGCTGCGGGCTTTATTTTCTTGAGTCTTGGCGGGCAGTGTTGTGGCAGTGATGGCATAGTCTCGCCTTGGTGGCTTGTTGGCAGTTATTTTCTGCAAACTGTAGGGGAGTTGCTGATATCGCCTATAGGTTTATCCATGGTGACGGTGTTATCGCCGCCTAAGCTTGTAGGGATGATGATGGGGGTTTGGTTCTTTGCCCAGGCAGAATCAGCAGCCTTAGCGGGCTTTTTAGCCCGTTTTTCAGCGGTGCCTGATGCTGCTAATCTAAGCCAAGCCCTGGGTATTTATGACAGTGCATTTATGAATTATGGACTGTTAACGCTTGGTTTGGGCGTCGTGGCCATCGCGCTTATCCCATTCCTCAAAAAAATGATCGCTAATGAATGAAAAGCCTAGGTTTTTACCTCAAAACCGGGTAGAATAGCTCGCTTCGCGAAAGTGGCGGAATTGGTAGACGCGCTGGATTTAGGTTCCAGTGGGGCAACCCGTGAGAGTTCGAGTCTCTCCTTTCGCACCATATTTTAACGAGATTTCCATCAGGATTGGCCAAACGAGGTGACCCATGCAGACGCAGATTGAAGATTTAGGCGGCCTAAAGCGTAAATTAACCGTAGAATTACCCTGGGAACAGGTCGTAGAGCAAGAGAGCGCAAAATTCAACCAGCTCAAATCCAACCCGCAGTTGAAGATGAAGGGTTTTCGCCCCGGTAAAGTCCCCATGAACGTCATCAAAGACCGTTATGCTGATAGCGTACGCTACGAAGTGCTGGGTGAATTAATGCAGAAAAGCTTTATGGAACTGGTCCAGGCTGAAACCATCAAACCGGTCGGCTTTCCAGCATTCAATGCGTTGCCTGTTGAAGAAGGCAAACCAGTCTCCTATGAGGCCACCTATGAAGTGTTTCCTGAAATCAATATTGTGGAACTTTCGGGTGAAGAATTTGATCGCATCACCGCTGAAGTGACGGACAAAGATATCGATGAGACCCTTGAGAGCTTGCGTAAGCAACAAGTCGACTGGGAAGATGTGGACCGGGCTGCTGCTGATAAGGACCAAGTGATTATTGATTTTGTCGGCTCTGTGGATGGTACTGAATTCCAAGGCGGCGCTGCTGAAGACTTTGCATTGGTATTGGGTTCTAAGTCCATGATTCCTGGTTTTGAAGATGGCATCATTGGGATGAAAGCAGGCGACCAGAAAGACATTACGGTAACATTCCCAGCCGAGTATCATTCTGATGATTTAGCGGGCAAAGAAGCCGTCTTTAAGATCACCGTCAAAAAGGTCCAAGGCTCAAAGTTGCCGGAGCTTAATGATGATTTCGCTAAACTCTACGGTATTGAAGAAGAAGGCCTTGAGGGTTTGCGCAAAGAAATTAATACCGGTTTAAGCCGTGAGTTGGATATGCGCTTGAAGTCGATGTTAAAGGATCAGGTATTTGACAGACTGTTAGAGATGCACCCGTTCGAAGTCCCTGAGACGTTAATCAGTCAAGAAATTGAAGCCCTCAAATCTCAAGACCAAGCGATGTTTAAGCAGCGTTTTGGTGCTGATCTCGAATACCCAGAACAACCACGTGAAACCTACGAGCCCAAAGCCAAGCGCCGTGTCGCATTGGGGCTTTTGTTGGCGGAAGTTGTCAAAAAGTACGAACTCAACGACAATGAAGACAGAGTGCGTGAATTAATTGAGCAACGGGCAACTGCGTTTGATAATCCAGAAGAAATTGTCGCGATGTATTATCGTAACGACCGGCTTTTGGAAGAAATTCAAACTATCGCCATGGAAGAGCAAGTTGTTGAAAAAATCCTTGAAGCTGCTAAGGTCGAAGAGAAGACATTGACGTATAAAGACGTCATGGGAAACCAAGGTAAGGCCTAATTCGACACAGTGCTGGGGCTATTGCCCCAGCCGGGCTCTGTTTTTACGACGATGGAGCGTTACCTAGCTAACTTTAAGGATGTACTATGTCAGATACTATCTACCAACCCGAAAAATTCACCACCAAAAATGTCGGCCTTGTGCCCATGGTGATTGAGCAAACCGCCCGCGGTGAGCGCTCATATGACATTTATTCCCGTTTACTGAAAGAGCGGGTTATTTTTTTGGTGGGAGAGGTTGAGGATTATATGGCCAATTTAGTGGTGGCCCAATTACTATTCCTTGAAGCTGAGAATCCTGACAAAGATATTTCTATCTACATTAATTCACCGGGAGGCGTGGTAACAGCAGGATTAGCTATTTATGACACTATGCAGTTTATTAAGCCGGATGTTAGTACTTTGTGTATTGGTCAAGCGGCCAGTGCAGCGGCGTTGTTACTGTCTGCAGGGGCCAAGGGTAAGCGCCATGCGCTGCCTCACTCACGGGTGATGATTCATCAACCTTGGGGGGGCTATAAGGGGGTTGCCTCTGATATCGAGATCCACGCCCGGGAAACCGCCGAAATTCGCAAGCGTTTGGACGAAATCCTGGCCCGACATACCGGCCAGACGGAAGATACCATCCACGTAGATACGGAGCGGGATAACTTTCTGAATGCTGAAGAGGCGGTTAACTACGGCTTAGTTGATTCAGTACTTGCCCCCAGACAAAAAACAAGACAAACTTAGGGTATAGGCTAGCGGCAGATTAATTGCTTGGCTCATGGACGAAATCGGCAAACTTTAATAAAAACATCACGTTAGAGTTATTGTCCCTTGAAATTAAACAAATCTGCCCCATTTACAGTGAATTAGCTGGGCTGAGGTAAACTCATGACTGACAACTTTAAAGATAATAACGGTGACGACGGCAAAGTCCTCTATTGCTCCTTTTGCGGCAAAAGCCAGCACGAGGTCAAGAAACTAATAGCAGGGCCCTCGGTATTCGTCTGTGATGAATGCGTGGAGCTGTGTAACGATATTATCCGCGAAGAACTGGCCCAGGAGCAGGCCTTGGAGGCGAGCAGCCAGCTGCCTACGCCATCAGAGATCCATGATACCCTCAATCAATATGTGGTCGGCCAAGAAAAAGCCAAAAAAATCCTTTCTGTTGCTGTATACAACCATTACAAGCGGTTAGAGCGCTTGAGCGGTAAAGCAATCCAAGAGGTTGAATTGGGCAAAAGTAACATCTTACTCCTCGGCCCTACCGGTAGTGGTAAGACCCTATTAGCCGAAACGTTGGCACGTATTCTCAATGTGCCTTTTACCATTGCTGATGCCACAACCCTGACAGAAGCGGGCTATGTGGGTGAGGATGTGGAGAATATCATCCAAAAACTTTTGCAAAAGTGCGAATATGATGTTGAAAAGGCCCAACAGGGTATCGTCTACATCGATGAAATTGATAAGATTTCGCGCAAATCAGATAATCCCTCCATTACCCGTGATGTCTCTGGAGAGGGGGTTCAGCAAGCCTTACTTAAATTGATCGAGGGTACAGTGGCCTCGATTCCACCTCAGGGAGGGCGTAAGCACCCACAGCAAGAATTTTTGCAGGTGGATACGTCAAATATTTTGTTCGTATGTGGCGGTGCCTTCGCGGGTATCGACAAAGTGATTCAGAACCGTTCATCCAGTACGGGGATTGGTTTTTCAGCTGAAGTGCGTAGCAAAGATAGCAACAAGAATTTGGGCGAAATGCTCATGACAGTTGAGCCAGAAGATCTCATCAAGTATGGCTTGATTCCAGAGTTTGTCGGCCGCTTGCCGGTAATTGCGACACTTGAAGAGCTGGATACTGAAGCGCTGGTCAATATTTTGACTGAACCAAAGAATTCACTGGTCAAGCAATACCGTAAATTGTTCGAGATGGAAGGGGTGGACTTGGAGTTCCGTCCTGAAGCGTTGCGGGCTGTGGCGAATAAAGCGATGGAACGTAAGACAGGAGCGCGGGGATTGCGCTCTATTATCGAACAGATTTTGCTTGAAACAATGTATGAATTGCCGTCCATGGAAGGGGTAGCCAAGGTGGTTATCGATGAAGGCTGTATCACTGGTGACTCAGAGCCGCTACTCATCTATGAACAGACAAGCAAGGCCCGGCGGGCGAAGGAGTAGTGCCCTCGTCCAGGCGGAGACATGACTGTTAGCCATAGTTTTTCTAAAAAACTTTTGACTAACGGTTTAAATTCGTAAATGCTACCCCCATGTAAGCATTTATAGATAACAAGATGATGAGGTTAGCCAATGGGACGTAAAGTCAAAGAGTCAGATAAAGTCAGCGAGTTACCCGTATTGCCCCTTAGGGATGTGGTGGTTTTTCCTCACATGGTTATCCCACTATTCGTTGGTAGGCCAAAGTCTATCCAAGCATTAGAAATGGCGACGAGTACTGAGAAGCAAATTTTTCTCTCAGCACAGAAATTCGCTTCCCAAGATGATCCCGATGTCAAAGATATCTATGAAGTTGGTTGTATTGCGACTATTTTGCAATTATTAAAATTACCTGACGGTACCGTTAAGGTGTTAGTGGAAGGCACCCAGCGTGGTAAGGTATTGCGTTATACTACCAGCGATCCTTGTCATACCGCCATTGTGGAAGAGTTGAGCGGCGTTGAGCTGGCAAGCAAAGAAGGGGATGTGTTATCTCGCTCCCTACTCACTGAATTCGACCAATACGTCAAACTCAACAAGAAAATCCCGCCGGAGATTTTGACCTCGCTTGCAGGAATCGAAGAAACAGGACGCTTGGCGGATAGTATTGCTTCCCATATGACCTTGAAGATCGAAGAAAAACAAAAACTCCTCGAGACGGTTGAGATAGGCGGGCGGGTTGAAGAGCTGATTAAGCAAATGCAGTCTGAAGTGGATTTGCTCGAAGTTGAGAATCGCATCCGTTCCCGTGTTAAGCGACAAATGGAAAAAAGCCAAAAAGAATATTATCTCAATGAACAAATCAAGGCTATCCAAAAAGAACTGGGTGATGGTGATGAAGCCCATAACGAATTAGAAGAGCTCAACAAAAAAATCAAGAAGCTTCCACAGGAAGCCCGTGAAAAAGCCGAATCCGAAATGAGCAAGCTTAAAGCGATGCCGCCAATGTCAGCTGAGGCGACAGTGTCCCGAAATTATTTGGACGTGTTGGTGAATCTGCCTTGGGAAGAGCAATCTGATATTAATCATGACTTGGGTGATGCGGAAGATATTCTTGATGCCGATCACTATGGTTTAGAGGAAGTCAAAGAACGTATTATTGAATATCTCGCTGTCCAGCAACGGGTCAAAAAAATCAAAGGTCCGGTACTCTGCCTTGTTGGCCCGCCAGGGGTGGGTAAAACCTCCTTGGGTGAGTCTATTGCCCGCGCAACGGGGCGTGAGTATGTGCGAGTTGCACTCGGTGGTGTGCGAGATGAGGCTGAGATCCGTGGTCATCGCCGTACTTACATTGGTGCATTGCCCGGTAAAGTCATCCAAAAACTCGACAAGGTCGGTGTGCGCAATCCATTATTTTTGTTTGATGAAGTGGACAAAATGGCCATGGATTTCCGTGGCGATCCGGCGTCAGCGTTACTAGAGGTCTTAGATCCGGAACAAAACAACACCTTTAACGATCATTATCTCGAGGTGGATTTTGATTTGTCTGATGTCATGTTTGTTTGTACCGCTAATACCCTGAATATTCCAGCTGCGTTATTGGATAGAATGGAAGTGATTCGGTTGCCGGGTTATACCGAAGACGAGAAAGTGAATATTGCGATTCAACACTTGATCCCAAAACAAATGGAACAAAATGGCTTAACCAAATCAGAGATCAGCTTCTCTGAAGCAGTGTTACGCGAAATTATTCGTTATTATACTCGCGAAGCCGGCGTTCGTGGTTTAGAGCGTGAGCTTGCCAAAGTATGCCGCAAAGTGGTCAAAGAAATTGTCGGCAGCAAGACCAAACGCAAAAGCAAAAAGAACATTTCTCAACGTAATATCGAGGAATACCTTGGTGTTAAACGTCACCGTTACGGTATAGCTGAAGCTGAGAACCGTGTTGGTCAAGTCACTGGGCTTGCTTGGACAGAAGTGGGAGGCGAACTCCTTACAGTTGAAGGGGTTTGTGTTGATGGTAAAGGTAAAACCTCTTACACAGGCCAACTGGGGGATGTGATGCAGGAGTCAATCCAAGCTGCACTCACTGTTGTCCGCTCGCGCGCACAAATGTTGGGTATTCAACCAAACTTCTACACCAAAAAAGATATACATGTTCACGTGCCGGAAGGCGCTACACCGAAAGATGGTCCTAGTGCCGGTGTGGCTATGTGTACTGCTTTGGTCTCAGTCTTGACGGGTATCCCAGTCAAAGCCAGCGTGGCAATGACCGGTGAGATTACTCTGCGGGGTGAAGTATTACCGATTGGCGGTCTTAAAGAGAAATTGCTGGCCGCTCACCGTGGTGGTATCAAAACTGTGGTCATCCCAGAAGAGAATGAGCGTGATTTAACAAAGATCCCAGAGAATATCACAGGTGATCTGGATATCCGTCCAGTACGTTGGATTGATGAAGTTTTGGCGATTGCTCTTGAGGAAATGCCTACCTCTCTTAGGGATGATGAAATAGAGCCTTTCGATAAGTCTGACGTCGGTGAACCCAAAATCACAACGCCAAAGACTCGCAAAGGCAGCAAAAAGCGCAATGAGGCGCCACCCCATTAGGATCTCTCTATCCAGGGCAAATGGTTTTCCATCAGAAAGTCAATTGCCCCTGGATGGCTAAAATCCCTGCCAAGCAAATGAACAATAACGATTTTTTTCCCGAATAGCGTAATTTTTCCTTGACGATAATTGGGGGGATTGGTATAAAGTCACTCTTTGTCAGATGGACGAAAAAGGTGTAAAAATTCAGCCTGTTACGGCACATGAGGAGTAATCCTGAGGGTCGTTAGAGGCGATAACTTATCAAGGAAATAGGGGACAAGATGAATAAAAACGATTTAATTAAAGCTGTATCTGAAGCTGCTGATTTATCATCAAATCAAGCAGAAGGCGCTGTTAAAGCAGTCTTAGATGGCATCACGACTAGCCTTAAAGGTGGCGATAAAGTGACGTTGGTAGGCTTTGGCACATTTTCTGTGAATCATCGCAAAGCCCGTGAAGGCCGTAATCCTTCTACTGGTCTCACAATGCAAATACCGGCTAAGAATGTAATTAAATTTAAAGCTGGTAAAGCGCTGGAAGATGAAGTAAACTAGCGCACCTTTTGAATTTGGGTGCTTAGCTCAGCTGGGAGAGCATCGCCCTTACAAGGCGAGGGTCGGGGGTTCGAACCCCTCAGCACCCACCATAATTCAAGACCTTCTGGCCCATCCCACGGGACGGACCAGAAGGCAAGTCTAGAGAAGCTCTAGACTGATATTCGTAAAGAACGAGTATTTTGTCTCAGATTGAGGCGCACGGACTTCAGAGCGAAGGAGCCTACATCAGGTAGGTGACTGAGCGATGAGACTCTGAGCAACGAAGAGATGAGCTAAGAGGAAAAATATACTCGCTTAAGTAAAAGAACGAGTATTTTGTCTCAGATTGAGGCGCACGGACTTCAGAGTGAAGGAGCCTACATCAGGTAGGTGACTGAACGATGATAGTCCGAGCAACGACTAAATAGCGCTCGTAAAGAACGAGCATTTTAGCTCAGATTGAGGCGCACAGAGTTCAGAGTGAAGGAGCTTACTTAGGTAAGTGACTGAGCGATGAGACTCTGAGCAACGAAGAGATGAGCTAAAAGGCGAAGTTATTTAAAGACGAAGTTATTTTGGAGTGGTAGTTCAGTTGGTTAGAATACCGGCCTGTCACGCCGGGGGTCGCGGGTTCGAATCCCGTCCACTCCGCCATATGGCTATGAAAACGGCCCTTGCTATATTCCTTATTTATGAGGGTAGAGCAAGGGCCGTTTTTGTTTCATTACTGCCTCGTAATGAATATTTTCCTCTCGTAGACGAAAATTAACTATGGTATATTCTCATGTAGCCGGCTTTTCGCACCAGAGCTATTTTTGATGCCGAAAAGAGACTAGTGTGGAATGTCGGATGTAATTTATCTTATGGAACAAAGGTCATCTCATGTTACAAGATATTCGCGATAAGTCTCAGGGCTGGTTTGCTTGGATTGTTATCACCGTTATTTGTTTTTCATTTGCCCTATGGGGGATACACTATTATTTGACCCAATCCTCAGGGCCGCAGTATGTAGCCAAAGTGGGTGGGGCGACTATCACCAATAAGACCTTCAATCTTGCCTATCAGCAAGTACGCCAGCAACAAGCGTTGCGCCAGGGGGGCCAGATTAACGATCCGGCACTTGAGCAAAAGCTGAAACAACTTACTCTTGAGCAATTGATCCAAACCCAAGCTGAGGTGCAAGCAGCACAAAAATCAGGCTTCCGCATTGCTCCTGAGCAGGTGACGGCGTTATTAACGAATATTCCAGCGTTCCAACAAGATGGCAAATTTTCGCCGGCATTGTATCAACGGGCCTTGAGCGGCTTGAATTATTCTAACCAAGACTTCATGCAACAATTGAACCAAGAAATGCTAGCGAGCCAAATTCAGTCGGCGTTTATTGGCACGGCATTTTCACTCCCCAAAGAAGTCAATAATGCCATCAAGCTTGTCGACCAAAAACGTGATGTTGGCTATGTTGTTATTCCAAGTGCAAAATTCAAGCACGAAGTCACTGTGCCTTATGCGAAGGTAGAAGATTATTACAAGGCTAACAAGGAACAATACGAGATCCCAGAGATGGTTAAGATTGAGTATATTGAGCTGTCTTCCAAGAACTTAGCTAAAGAGATGCATTTCAGCAATGCTGAAATTTCGGATTATTACAACAAGCACAAAGATTTATTCACCAAAGATGGCCAAACCCAGCCCTTAGAGGCGGTGAAATCAAAAGTTTCAGCTATCATGGCGCAACGCAAGGCTGAAAAGCTCTATGCTGAGGATAGTGAAAAACTCGCTAACTTAACTTACGAAAACCCTGAATCCCTCAAACCCGCTTCGAATGCATTGGGTTTACAAGTCAAAACCAGTGACTTTTTCCCTCGTACCGGTGGGGAGACCGGTATCACAAAAGTACCTGAAGTGGCGCAAGCGGCATTCAGCGATGATGTAATGAAACAAAACTATAACAGTGATGTGATCACCATTAACGATGGCCAACAAGTTGTTGTGCGTTTGAAGACTCACAAGCCTGTGAGTTATCAGCCCATACATAAAGTAGAAGGCAAGATCAGAAACCAACTCATCAAAGATGCTGCACAAAAGAGGGCAGCCAGTCTCGGTGATACCTTGGTTAAACGTCTAAA
Source organism: Legionellales bacterium (assembly GCA_002709565.1). Classification (GTDB taxonomy): domain Bacteria; phylum Pseudomonadota; class Gammaproteobacteria; order UBA1113; family UBA1113. The sequence goes on from PAPY01000014.1 coordinate 10,517, forward strand.
AGAAGGCGCCTCAGGGCCTGAGTTGGTCAAACAATATGATCTCACTTGGCAAACGAAAGCTAATATTACCCGCCACCAAGAAGGCATTAATAGCAATGTTCTTGCCGCAGTATTTAAGTTGCCAAAACCCAGCGGGCAAAAGCACCCATCAGCCACGACGATATTATTACCGAATGGTGATGTTGCGGTGGCGGCGCTAACCAAAGTAAGCCCAGGAGATCCGAAACAAGCGAGCAAACAGCAACGTGACGCTTTCAAGCAAGAGTTGGCAAAACAATATGGCCAGTTCGATTATAAGTTATACCTTAAAGGGGTGATGGAACAAATCAAGGTCAAGCGTAATCCAGCTGTACTTAATACAACAGATAGTGGTGCAGATAGCGACGCCTCTTAAATATCGATGTCTGGTGTACCAGAGATGATAGTACTTGGGAAGCAATTCCTCGCTTCTAGCGGGAATTGCTGTTAAATAGGAAACATGGTGATACGGACAGTCATTGCGATAACATGCTTGGGGCTTATTGTCAGTCTGACTGGCTGTGATGAGCAACCGCGCAATAATCCTTATCCGCGCCAGGATGAGCTGGCGAATATCTATTATTCGGCTTTTTCGGAATCACCCAAGACCCTTGATCCGGCCCGTTCCTATTCAGCAGACGAAGTGGTGTTTACCGGACAAATCTATGAGCCGCCATTGCAGTATCATTTTTTGAAGCGGCCATATACGCTTGAGCCATTGACGGCAACGGCATTGCCAACGGTGACCCTGTTGGATAAGCAGGGTAACGTGCTTGATGATAATGCTGCGGATGACAAAGTGGCCTACAGCCGTTATCGCATTCATATTAAGCCTGGGATTCGTTACCAACCCCATCCTGCATTTGCCAAAGATGCCGAAGGTCAATACCGCTACCATGATCTGTCGCAACAAGCGTTGCACCATTTTAGTCAGCTTGAGGATTTTACCGAAACCGGAAGCCGCGAATTAGTGGCTGATGATTATATTTATGAAATTAAACGGTTAGCCCATCCGCGGGCGCAATCGCCGATTCTCGGACTCATGGAACAATATATCGATGGCATGGATGAGTATGCTGAAACCTTACAGATAGCTTTTGATGAAGTGATCAAACAGCAAGGTAATCATGGCTATTTAGATTTACGCAAATACCCGCTAAAAGGGGTAACTAAAATTGACGATTACACTTATGATGTGGTCTTAAAAGGCAAATACCCGCAATTTAAATACTGGCTGGCGATGCCGTTTTTTGCGCCTATGCCGTGGGAGGCAGATGCATTTTATTCCCAAGCAGGGATGGCAAAAAAGAACATTGGTTTTAATTGGTCGCCTATTGGTACTGGACCTTATATGCTAACGGAGAATAATCCAAACCGGCAAATGGTATTATCCCGTAATCCTAATTACCACGGTGATGTTTATCCCAGTGAAGGTGAAGCCGGAGATGGGGCGGCGGGCTTATTAGCCGATGCAGGTCAGGAATTACCCTTTATCGATAAATTTGTATTTTCGCTTGAGCGGGAGTCTATCCCTCGTTGGAATAAATTCTTGCAGGGCTACTATGATGCCTCAGGGATCGCGTCGGATAATTTTGATGAAGCGGTTACAATTTCTGCGGCGGGTGAAGCAGGACTAACAAAATCCCTACAAAAGAAAGGCGTGCACTTACGCACGGAAGCAAGTCCCAGTATTTTTTATATTGGTTTTAATATGCTTGATCCGGTGATTGGCGGTTATAGTGATAAGCAACGCAAGTTACGCCAAGCGATTGCTATTGCGGTTAATATGGAAGAGTTTGTGTCTATTTTCTTGAATGGCCGGGGGATCCCTGCCAATGGTCCTATACCGCCGGGTATAGAGGGACATGTGGATGGTGAAGCAGGGATTAACTCTTATGTCTACGAATGGAAGGGGGGCCACTCTCAGCGCCATTCGCTCGATAAGGCAAAGCAATTGTTACGGGAAGCAGGTTATCCTGGCGGCGTTAATGCAAACACCGGTGAGCCTTTGGTGCTGAGTTTTGATACGGTGACGGGTGGTTCTGATGATGCAGCGCGTTTTGATTGGCTACGTAAACAGTTTGAGAAACTGGGGATCCAGCTCCATGTGCGGGCGACTCAATATAACCGTTTTCAAGAAAAAATGCGCACAGGTAATGCCCAGTTATTTTTTTGGGGATGGAATGCAGACTATCCTGACCCGGAGAATTTTTTATTTCTCTTGTACGGGCCCCATGGCAAAGTCAACTACCAGGGCGAGAATGCCAGCAATTATGCCAGCCCTGAGTTTGATAAGTTATTTGAGCAAATGAAAAATATGCCTGAAGGCCAAGCCCGTGACCAAGTCATTGCTAGAATGGTTGAAATCGTACGTCGCGATAGTCCATGGATCTGGGGCTTTTTTCCTAAGTCGTTTGCCCTGACCCAAGCCTGGGTTACGCCACGCAAACTAAACGCCATGGCCAACAACAGTATGAAGTACATTAAGCTTGACCCACGGATAAGGGATGAGCGGCACAAGGCGTGGAATAAACCTTTGTATTGGCCACTGCTACTTATCGTCTTGGGTTTGTTAGTCGTGCTGATTCCCGTTATTTGGGCATATCACGTCAAAGTGCGCAAAGCAGCGAAGAGGGTGTAGAAATGTTTGCTTATATCGTTCGACGAATGATTTATGCTATCCCAGTTCTTATTGGGGTGAATGTGATTACTTTTTTGTTATTCTTTATGGTGAATACGCCTGATGATATTGCGCGGGCACAATTAGGTGAGAAGCATGTCACTGAAGCAGCTATTCAACGATGGAAACATACCCATGGTTATGACAAACCATTATTTTATAATAGTGAAAAGCAAGGTGTACATCAGTTTAGCGATACCTTGTTTTATACCAAGTCCATGCGATTATTTAGCTTTCATTTTGGCTCAGCAGACTCAGGTCGCCCTATAGGTTATGATATCAAACAACGGATGTGGCCAAGTCTAGCCATAGCTGTGCCGACATTACTCGTCGGCCTAATGTTAAATGTTACTTTCGCCATGTTGATGGTGTTTTTTCGGCAAACTTACCTAGAGTTAAGCGGCGTGATTTTGTGTATTGTGATGATGTCCGTGTCTGGCATGTTCTATATCATTATGGGACAGTTTCTTATCGGTAAATTACTGCATCTTGTTCCGATCTCTGGCTATGATTATGGTTGGGAAGCGATAAAGTTCTTGGTATTGCCCGTGGCTATCGGTGTGGTGGCTGGGATTGGTACCGGTGCGCGCTGGTATCGGACGATATTTCTCGAAGAAGTCAACAAAGACTATGTGCGTACTGCTCGTGCAAAAGGCTTATCTGAAGTGTTTGTGTTATTTCACCATGTATTGAAGAACGCCATGATCCCGATTCTTACCGGTGTAGTGGTGATCATTCCGAGTTTGTTCATGGGGAGCTTGTTGATGGAGTCATTTTTTGGGATCCCGGGCTTGGGGAGTTATACCATCGATGCGATTCGTCAGCAGGATTTCTCCATTGTCCGTGCTATGGTTTTTTTGGGGACAGTCTTGTATATCATTGGTTTAATCCTAACGGATATCTCCTATACCTTGGTTGATCCACGTGTGAGGTTTGATTAGATGAATATACAGCCGGTCTTCCTAGCCTCGGATATTTTGTTCTACCTATTGTTGGCAATGCTCGCTGGGTTTGGCTGTTGGGCTAGTCGCCAGCGTAATTTTCGCGAGTCCTGGCGTCAGGTTGTCTTAAATCCATTGGCTTTGGTCTCCTTGGTGGTGTTATTAACGTATCTTGCGGTGGGATTGCTGGACTCAATTCATTTTCAACAAAAAGTCACTACAGCCAGCAATGGTAAGACCTACTATTCAGCACAAGTAAAGAGTTTATTGGATGTGGCGTTAGGTGGACTTGGGGACCATAGTGAAAAAACCTATTCTGCACCTTTTGCCCTACACCTGTATGCCAAAGAATTGGCTCGGAATGATACGGGTACAATGGAGCAAATTTACCCGCGCTTACACTCTATCAACCCCAGTGTTAAAACAGCCCAGGACCGGCGACAAGATGTGTTTGGACGTATTGCCGTTAGTGTTATTGAAGGGATCGTGCTAACACTGATCTTGAGTTTGATATTCAGCCTTTATTTACGGCGTCAATCAGCACTAACATTTTCGAAACAATGGCGACAGCTCTTGATGGGGCGAGCACGCAAGCCTTGGGGTTTGCTGCTGGTGACGTTGGGCGTGATTATTTTTGTAATACTGTTGATTGCACATTTGAGTGGTCAGTATCATATGTTTGGCACGGATAAAGTCGGCAACGATGTGCTGTACCAAGCCTTGAAGAGCATCCGTACGGGCTTGTTGATTGGTAGTTTGACCACACTGGTCATGTTGCCGTTTGCGTTGATTCTTGGTGCAATGGCGGGCTATTTTGGTGGCATAGTGGATGATATTATTCAGTATGTCTACACGACTCTGAGTTCTATCCCAGGCGTGCTGTTAATTGCCGCGGCGATTCTTTCTATTCAGATATATATTGCCAATCATCCTGAAGCATTCACTACTATTGCTGGGCGTGCGGATGCACGATTGATTGCTCTATGTATTATCCTCGGGGTGACCAGTTGGACCAGTTTGTGCCGGGTATTGCGAGGTGAAACCTTAAAGCTCCGAGAAGTGGATTTCATTCAAGCAGCCCGTGCGCTAGGCGTTGGGTGGTTTAGGATCATTTCACGCCATGTGATCCCCAATGTCATGCATATTGTCTTGATAGCCATCGCCCTTGACTTCAGCATGTTAGTTTTGGCGGAAGCTGTATTAACCTATGTTGGCGTCGGGGTTGATCCTACCACCATTAGTTGGGGGAATATGATTGACAGTGCGCGCCTTGAATTAGCCCGTGAACCGGTAGTCTGGTGGTCCTTAGTGGCAGCATTCTTGTTTATGTTCGTGTTTGTCTTGGCAGCGAACTTATTCGCCGATGCCCTTCGAGAAGCCTTTGACCCGAGAATGGCGAAACGCTGAAAATAAATGCTCCAGGTGAAATTTCTTTTAACCAAATGTGGGTTAACTGTCTGTTTTTTCGAGATAAAATTGCTTAATAAAAACTTAAGCTTTTATGTTTATCATCTGCCCAATGTTGATAACAACCTGGAGTCATTATGAGCTACTACGCCGAAACTGTGCCATTAATTAGCCAAGGGGACGTAACTGGGACTTCAAAACCTGTTGTTCCGCCAGAGAGCAGTAAACACCTGCAAATTCCTACGCCTGAGCAACCACAGCGCAAATCTTCTTCTGACTCCAGTGATGGAGATGGGGTGAATTATGATTCAGCTAGCTCAGTGGGCATATCGGGCACTGAGCATGACTCATCTGATGCTGAGGGTTCTCCTGCTGGCAGCTCAGATTCTCCCAGAGCTGTGGATATTGCGCCCAAACACCAGCATGATTTCCTCTCACTGATTAATTCTGACCAATCGGCATCATCGACTGCCAATCATTTTCTCACAAAAAACACTGAAGATACATTGAAAGCTGTTTATGGTCAAATGATGAGGGATCTCAAGCGTAACGCAATGATCATTGATGGGAAAGGATTTCTTGAGTGCGTGCGGATTTTTTTGGAAAAACAGCCTGAAGACATCAGCGATGAGGCTGTGTTGCGTCATCTCGCCGAAATGCAAGCAGCTATAAACGCTTATGATGATGTGTCATCAACCGCTGAAACTAAGGAAGAGCAATTAAGCAAGCTTCGCGAGGCATTTGAGAGTATCAAAGTATCTCCAATAGCACATAGAATGATGCGCGCTATGCTGGTAGAGATGATTGGCGAAAACGCAACAGAGACTCTATCACTCTATTATAACCAGGGTGGGATTCTTGGGTTGCCTGAGGCTCTAAGAATCAATGCTCAGAATACAAGGGGTGTTGACCCAACTGTTAGTACTACCCAAGAAATTCAAAAAGATCGAAAATCCGAAATTATCATAACTGAGAATAATGTTTTAATAGTCAGGGCTAGCACAGCATATAGACTCCATGATGATTCTGATGCTAACGTAGAAGCTGTCATCAGATTTACTCATGCTGAGCCAGAGATTGTATCATTCAGTACGGATAACCCACAAATGATCGATGAATATCGTTCGTTTGATTTCTACGCGCGGCAATTACAGGAATTAGCTTTTAATAAGGGCTTGACTGACGTCTGTGAGCTAATTATCCAAGAATTAAAAGCCATTAATAATGAGAATACTTACAAAGATACGAATGATGTATTTGGCGCTACTATCCCTATTTATCCTTACCAGGTGCTTCAGGAATTGCACGAACAACTAAAGACCAATTTGTCTTTTGACCCAGATAGTGAATTTTTTGTAAGGTTGAAACAATTAGATTGGGCTCAAAGTCTTAGTCCCTATCTACAAATCCTAAACTGGCAGCACAAAATCACTCAATTACGAACGCCTTTGTCCGAGAGAATGCGTTCTAGCTCGAGATTTGATCATGTCAACCTAGCAGATGAATCAAGTTCTGATGATCTTCGTCAGTCAATAGCAAGCGAAAGTCTGCGTTTACTTGCCCAGCACCAAAAGTATTATCAGTATCGGGATAACTTTGAGCCTGCAAAAAAACTCACGGATGAAATAGCAGAACTGCTCGATGCTATTTTAAATAGCGCCACGGATGAGACGGCTACTGCTAGGTTGAAACTTTTAAAAAGTGCGGTCTCCGTGACAGCTACGCATTTAGAAAATCCCAAAAATAAAACAAACCAACAAAATGCCCACAATCTTGCGAAATGGTGTACAGACGTTGAGCCCGATGCTTATGGTTACACTTCATGGCAAGAGACGTTAATCAAAATTGGTACTAGTATTTTCGGTGTTCTTGCGACTGTCGCAGGCGTGTTAGGTATGGGGGCGGCGATAGTGACTGCCCCGATAACTGCTACCCTAGGAACGCCACTTGCCACGCTAGGTTTGTTTGCAGGTAGCGCAACGCTTACAACAGCGGGTTTAGTGACTTTGTTTGGTCCTGGGCCTGTGATTGATGACAAACCACAGGATGAGCGTGATGTTGTACGGGGTGCGTTGAGTTATATCACACCGTCACCATAATTTTAATCTGCTTGAGTTATCAACGCCGATGCTTAACCACAATAGCATCGGTGACTTGGGCGAAGTTAGGGACCGAGAGGGAAAATTTGCCTGCCTTGGCGTATAACTGGCTGGAACTGCCCCCATCGAGGTTTAAGGCGTAACGGCAGCCTAAGCCGCCGTCTTTTTCGGGGCGTTGTAAAATTTTGGCTAAATGGGTTGTTGTTATCGGGGCATGTTCGGTAACGGCAATGACAATATGCTTGTCTTCAGTGATACACAAGGCACTACGCTCATCGTAGCCACCTTTAAGGCGAGGAATGCGGCGATTAACCACGAGTCGGGGACCTGCCTGCACAGCGAATTGAATTTTCGGGTCATTGCGATAGTCTCTTTGTGGGACGATGTGGGCTTTATTGTTTTTGACATAAAATACGCCCCACCAACTGGTGCGTTTAAGGGGGTTCTTGATTTTGCCATTTTGTACCCGTAACCCCAACGGCGTATGCTCCGGGGTAAAGAAGCCACCATTGATTGCCACCACGGCATTGCTTTGTTTGCCTAGTTTTTTAACCGAAGCACCGCTGGACTGGTCATCACTCGCGAATACCATATTCATGCGATAATTATTCAAATCAAACTGAAAGGCATGCAATTTGCCTTTGGTATTCATGTCGGTGATTGGGAGTTGGGTATACTCTAGGCCTGGCTCCAAGGTTTGCCAAGTGACAGGGGCGGCTAACAATGTACTTGGAAGCGCGAGAAGTAACAGTAATTTTGTCAAAAAATGCTTCACTTTTGTCCTGCTTGAATTCCTGTCCACAACAGTGAGATGATAGACAATTATGACGTGAAGTACCAGGGACTATGGCCGATAAACCGCTTTTACAAGTACAAGATTTATCCGTTGCCATCAATACTAGCGATGGTTATCGCGATTTGTTGGATAAACTGAATTTCTCTATCGATCCCGGCGAGACATTTGCTTTGGTCGGGGAGTCTGGTTGCGGCAAAACATTTACCTCACTCGCGATCACTCAACTCTTACCCCCTGTTGCTAAATTGCGCTGCTACAGCAAGATATTACTTAATGGCACAGACTTATTGACCCTCTCTGATGTGGCGATGAGCGAGGTGCGTGGTCGACGTATTGCCATGATCTTCCAGGAGCCCATGACATCTTTGAACCCAGTAATGACTGTGGGGCAACAAATCCTTGAAGTGCTATACCGTCATTTCAGCCACGATAGGGGAGCGGCGAAGCGCCGCGCTATTGAGTTATTGGATGCAGTTGGCATACCGGCGGCAAAACAACGCTTTAATGAATATCCTCATCAGCTTTCTGGCGGTATGAAGCAACGGGTCATGATTGCCATCAGTTTAGCAGGGGAACCGGAATTACTGATTGCTGATGAACCAACCACAGCCGTGGATGTGACTATTCAGGCACAAATATTACGGCAGTTGAAAGATTTGCAACAAGATATGGGGATGGCGATATTATTAATCAGCCATGACTTAGGGGTTATCGCCCAAGCAGCCGATCGCGTGGGTGTGATGTATGCCGGTCAAATTATCGAACACGCACCGGTGGCTGAATTTATTCAGGCACCAGCACACCCTTACACCCAAGGCTTATTTGCCGCTATTCCTGATTTAGCTAAACGAGAGTCATTGTTGCAAACCATCGAAGGTAATGTGCCACCGTTATTGGCCGGCATACAAGGCTGTCGTTTTGCAAATCGTTGTCAGCATGCTTGGAATACGTGTCGTAGTGAGGTCCCACAATTATATCAAGTAAGTTCGCACCACGAGGCGGCTTGTTTTTTGTATAGCGACAATACCGGCAAGCCAGACAACCCGCAACCATCCACACAAACCGCACTGCACCCTGTGGCATCCCCATCTGATGAGATACTACTAAAGAGCCTTGATGTGCGCGTGTATTTTCCGGTGCGCAAGGGGATCTTAAAGCGCAAAGTCGCTGACATCAAAGCTGTGGACGGTGTCAGTCTTGAATTAAAAGCAGGCCGCACCTTGGCCTTGGTTGGGGAGTCGGGGTGTGGTAAATCGACATTGGGCAAAGCATTACTGCGATTATTGCCCACCAGCGATGGTGAGGTTGTATTTAAAGGCGATTCTATCGAAACCATGTCACGCAAAGCGTTGCGTCACTTGCGTCACGAATTGCAGATTATCTTTCAAGATCCCTATGCGTCGTTAGATCCACGTATGGTGGCAAAAGACATTATTCTTGAAGGTTTACGCCATCGCCGTCATGCAATTGATGATCTCGATGCCCATGCGCGGGAATTAGTACAACACGTTGGTTTAACCGAAGCGATGTTGTACAGCTATCCCCATGAGTTTTCTGGTGGACAACGCCAGCGTTTGAGTGTTGCCCGAGCCCTTGCCATGCAACCTGATGTCATTATTTGTGATGAACCAACCAGTGCACTCGATTTGTCAGTGCAAGCACAAATTCTCAATCTCCTTAAATCCTTACAACGGGAAATGGGGCTAGCCTATCTCTTCATCAGTCATGATATTTCGGTTGTTGGTTATATGGCGGATGATATTGCGGTGATGTATTTAGGACGCATCGTCGAGCAGGGACCCGTACAGGCCATACTCGATAAGCCAAAACACCCTTACACCCAAGCCTTATTGCAAGCAGTGCCTGAAATTCGTCTCGATAAATCCATTACCGAGGCAGCTCTTGTTGGCGAGCAACCGTCTCCTATGGCGCCACCGTCAGGTTGCCATTTTCATCCCCGCTGTCCTAAGGCTATGGATAAGTGTAAACAAGCCTATCCCAGGGAAACAGGGGCGGCGCATAAGGTGAGGTGTTATCTCCATGAAGAATAAGGATTTCTGAAGCAAAGCTGACACTTCCATGAAGGCTGTTGATTTATTTGCCACATGGGCGTATAGTGGGTAGCATGTTTTCAGAGGAGGAAGACCCCATGTCTAATAAATCATTACGCGTTTTAGTCGTTGAAGATCAAGCCATTGCCGCCAAAGCGGCTACCATGCTGCTAACAGCTCTTGGGGCTGAGGTAGAGCTCGCCAAATCCGGCGAAGAAGCCCTGGAGATGGTCAAAGAAGACCGCTACCATGTTATTTTCATGGATATCGGTCTGCCTGGCATTGATGGTCTTGAGACCGCGCGTCAGATATCCTACAGCTATAGCGTCCCAATTTATGCGTTAACCGGCCATGCCGGCTTATCCGACGAGGACAAAGAATACTCCTCCATCACCAGGGTCTATAGCAAGCCACTTTCTCGAGAAATGGCCGAAGATGCGCTGTTTTATGCAACTCGAGAGCTTCCGGACAACAAGCTCAAAACCAGCCTAGCCACCATTGATATCGAGCTCGGTACCCATTTGATGGGCAAATCTAAAAGCAGGGCTATTGATATGTTCACCCTGCTTTATGAAGAGTTACCCAATGAAAAGCACCGAATGGTTGAGGCATTCACCAAAAAGGACTTTGAGGCGCTCTATGAGATTGTAGAGGTGATCAGAGATACCGTATCCAATGCTGGGGTGCCATGCCTGCAGCGGGCGGCAAATCGCGCCTACAGTGCCATGTCCCACCACAAAGAGCTACACCCCTGCCGCGAGTTAATCTGGCAAATGATAGGGGAGATGGATATGTTTGTACGGGAGTATCCGCGATTCTTTGGTAAATAATTGTTATTTTTCAATGTATTATGATTATCAAAAGCAAGGTATCCTTATGCATAAGGATGCTTTTATGAAATTATATCCTTGTATATAGGGATATAATGAGCTATAGTTGTCCTTATAGAAAAGGATACATAGACTGTGAACTCACTATTACCGACATTAATTGACGAAACATTTACCGCTCTTAACCAGCTTGGAAATTGTGTAGAGCGTCATTGTGACTTTCCTCTTGCCGACGATGTTATTAAAGTGGCTATTGGCATGCGACGGGTGGGCAAGACCTATTTTCTCTACCAGACGATCAATCAGCTACTAGATGGGGGTGTGGCAGAAGAGCAAATACTGCTGATTAACTTTGAAGATGACCGGCTACTACCCATGACAGCAAAAGAAATGGGGGCATTGTTAGATGATTTTTATACGCTTTATCCAGAGAATCATGATCGTTGTTGTTATTTATTTTTGGACGAAGTACAGAATGTACCAGATTGGCATTTAGTAGTACGACGGTTTTTTGATAGTAAGAACGTGCAACTCTATCTAACCGGATCATCGGCAAAATTACTGAGTAAAGAAATTGCCTCTTCATTACGAGGCCGCTCCTTAGCAACAGAAATTTGGCCCTATGATTTTAGTGAATTCCTTAGCGCAAACGATCGCACATTACCTAACAAACCACTTAGCAAACGTGATTACGACTTCCTACAGGAGAATTTACTGAATTATTTTATCTTGGGTGGTTTCCCTGGAGTACAGGATTTAATTGAACGGGAGTGGCGTGCTACATTGCAGACCTATGTTGATACGGTGATTCTGCGGGATATCATTGAACGTTACAATGTCTCTAACATAAAGCTGCTAAAATACTTAACTAATACCTTATTGAAGAATGCCGCGACAAAGTTTTCAATCAATAAATTTTATAATGATGTCAAAAGCCAGGGGCATAAGATTGGCAAAGATACTCTGCATAATTATATGGAATACTTGGAAGATGCTTTTCTGGTATTCACCGTGCCATTCTATGCAGAATCCGAACGTGTTAAGCAGAATCGCACCAAAAAAATATACGCTATTGATACCGGATTAATTAATGCCATGGCATTGAGTGTGAATGATCTCTACAATAAATGTTTTGAAAATTTAATTTATCTCGATTTACGCCGGGCCGGCAAGCAAGTTTATTACTATGAAACCAAAGCAGGTTATGAAGTCGATTTCGTTGCAGTAAGTTCAGACGGAACACGTGAGTTGATTCAAGTGACTTGGGATATGTCCGATGCAACAACCGCTGAGCGTGAACAGCGAGCACTGGACAGTGCTGAGGCTGAACTTGGTCTTAAAGGTCGGATAATCACGCCGCAAGCGTATCTAGCGGCATTAGTAGAGCGCGGATAGCGCCGTTAGTAAAAATATCGTCAACTATGATTATCAAGTTTCATCGTTACCACCCGAGTGGGTCATAGAAGGAGCACCAGCAACAGATTGCATTTCTAGAGAGGGGTTGTTTGCCATCTTGACTAATTCACTAATAGCTTGATAAAAATCATGCAGACTTTCTTCACGGCCACCCATCCCTAAAAAGGACGTTGGTCGATCCGCTATTGCTTTATCTATAATGCGTTGGATTTTTGCCAAGTCTACATTGTCTTTTGCTAGCTCCGCTCTTATCTCGGCAATAGCCGTTGGCGTTTTTCGCCCAAACACACCTTTGCCAATCGTGTTAAAATTATTATTGCTAAATGCAGCGTCGAGAATTTGCTTGGTGTAGTGATTTATTTCACTAGGAGACGGTGCATTAACTTTCTCGGCATCCTTATTTGTGTACCGATTAGCAAGATTGATTTCAGTGGCAGAATGCTGAATCAAGTCATGCAAGAAGCGAATGGCGGGCTCAAGTGTAGCAACAGAGCATTTAATTAATATTTGTTGAGAAGTTTCTTCGATCGCATTCGCTAAGCCTTTTTGTCGACAATTTCTACGGATATTCATTATTGGTAGACGATTAGAATCCGCTGCACGCTCTATCCTGTCTCTTCTTTCAAATGCTTCCACTCCCAGAGGACGGACTTGGTTTTCTAAGTATTTTTGAATCTGAAATGCTCCTTGTTCAGCATTATACTTTATGTTTTTTAGCTGCGCAGCTTCGTCCTCAGTAAGATAATTATAGCATTTAGTGAACATCATCAGTTTGCGATAAGCTCGAGCCGCGCGTTCAGGATCATTGAGGTGGTGAAAAAAGTTATTCCGAATATCGTCCCTCGATATTTGTTCCAGATTGAGATTAGCCAGATAGGCTAGTAACGGGATATCATTTCGGTAGATATCAAAAAATGCTTGAATGTCCGCTGCATCTGATTCTCTAATTTGACGTTTGAGCTCGCTTTCATCAAGTCTCTTAGCGCGTAGATCAACAGTAATCGGCATCATAATCACCTTTGTTATTCGTTTATTCTATAAGTATAAAGGAGTATAGGTATGCCAGATTAAATTAATCTTATTTCGGGGTCTGTTTGCATGGATAATCGCTAAAAAAAGATTTAGCTAATCTGCAATTTCTGTCCAACCTTAAGCTTATCTGAAGTCAAATGATTATGCTTGCGTAAGTTACTCACCGTCGTATGATGGCGCTTGGCAATTTTACTCAAATTATCGCCGCTTTTGACGGTGTAAGTCACGGGCTTTGCTTTGGTATGGGCTGTGCTATGTTGTTTGCGCTGCCAAATCACCAGCTTTTGGCCGACTTTAAGATTGTTGCCTTTTAGATCTTTATTCCAAAAGCGAATTTCTGCGGGCTTAACGTGGTATGTTTTGCAAATACTCCAGAGGTTGTCACCAGACTTGACGGTATAAAGCGTTTTTTCGGGGCCTGGATGGTTGTCGACTTTTTTGTCGGGGTAAGCACTATGCTCACTCGGATTGCTGCCACTCACCTGTTTGGTATTGCCTGGGATCAACAAGGTTCTGCCGACGCGGATATTGTCGGATGTTAAGTGATTGACTTTGCGCACAGCAGATACCGAGGTATGGTGCTGTTGGGCAATTTGGCCAAGAGTATCGCCAGGCTGAACTTTGTAGTGGCGCCATTTGGTGTAATGTTTGTTACCACTGGCGAGATTGGCTTTGAAGGTTTCGGCATTCTCAACGGGAATCAATAATTTATAGGGTCCATCAGGATCGGTGGCCCAACGGATATAACCGGGATTTAACTGATATAACTTATTCACGTGCATGTCTGCCATTTTGGCAGCTTCGGCTAAATCAATTTGATGGCCCACATCCACCTCAGTAAAATACGGTGTGTTCGGTATAGGGGGCAAATGGACGTTGTATTTTTTGGGGTTCTCAATGATAGTTGCTAACGCTAACAGACGAGGCACATAAGATACGGTCTCTACTGGCACTGCCAAATCCCAAAAATCCCCACGCCGGCCTTTTTTGGCATTGCGATCAATGGCATGTTGAATTGTTCCTTCACCAGAGTCATAGGCGGCAATACCCAGTAACCAATTGCCATTAAAAAAATTATCCAAATAGGTTAAATAATCCAGGGCTGCTTTTGTTGATGGCACGATAGCTTTGCGGCCGTCATACCACCAATTTTGTTTGATACCAAATCCTGATGCGGTGCCGGGCATAAATTGCCAAAGCCCAGCAGCACCGACGGCAGAGTAAGCAAAGGGATCATAGGTGCTTTCGATCATTGGTAACAAGACTAACTCGCCAGGCAATCCACGGCTGTGGGTGCGATGGTAAATATAATAGAGGTAAGGTGTGGCTTGTTTGGCTATTTTTTCGAGATATTTTGGGTGCGAAGCATACCAATCAATTTGTTTTTGTACCTCAGGGGTATTGGAATAATGAGGAAGTTTAAAGTCGTCCACGACCATGTGCCAGACATCGCTATTATCAGAGTAGGTATGGTAAGCACTGTGATGGGATGCGGCCCGTTGTTCTGCTTGTTTGTAATTCGGGTATTTTTGTTCGTGTTCAGCCAAGGTGATAGCCGCCGTACCGGTGACAGCACTGATCCCTAAGGTAAAGACTAAAAGATGCTTCAGGCGCGAGCTCAAGTTATTTTTATAAGTGATCAAAGGGTAAACCTCTCGTTAAAAATTATCTTTCCATTGTCGAATCGCAGCAAATACGTCCGCGTCTTCGACAAGTTCTTCACCGGCGTAATCCATCGCCGCTTGCTGTATGGCAGGCACATGGCAACGCAAAAAAGGATTGGTTTGCTTCTCGACGCCCATTGTCGAAGGCAGGCTCGGTAAGCCTTGTTCTCGCAAGGCTTTTACCTCAACAATGCGTTTATCGATAGCCGCATTGTCAGGCTCAACCAGTTTGGCAAATTCTAAATTCTTGAGCGTGTATTCATGGCCACAATACAGCAGTGTGTCATCAGGTAAATTGGCCAGTTTATGCAGTGAATTGTGCATTTGTGCAGGGGTTCCTTCAAATAAGCGCCCACAGCCGCCAGAGAATAAGGTATCACCAGTAAATACCATGCCGCCGCCATAATAGGCAATTTGACCATCGGTATGGCCTGGGGTGTTAATAACCCGAAAATGCACGCCCAGGCCATCGAGGCTGAGTTCGGTGTTTTCTTCGAGACCATGGGTCACGCCTCGGATCTGCTCGAACATAGGGCCATAGATGGGGATATCGTGCTGTTCATGGATTTTGGGGATGCCATTGGTGTGGTCCCAATGGTGGTGGGTGATGAGTAGGGCAGTTAAGTGTAATCCTTCGGCTGCAATGTACTCCAGCACGGGTTCGGCTTGCCCCGGATCCACCGCGGCACAGGCATTTTGTCCTCTATCCACTAGCAGCCATATGTAATTGTCTGAGAGTGCAGGTATTGCAACAACGTCCACCATAATTGTTCCCTAATGTTTGTTCACAAAATTGGCTCATCATATAGAATTTGCGCAGCACAAGCAACTGGTTTTGGACAATTTTTGTATAACCCATTGATAGTCCACATGATATTTCTCTCAATGGCCAAATCTGCTAGACTCTCTTACCTCATGGCCACCGACACTGAGGGCAAGGACTTGCAACAAGCCGACTATTTTGAACAGCTACATGCTTGGTATCAGACCGATTTGGGCCAGTATGTCTATCGTGCTGAAGCGGGTGAATTGGAACATTGTTTGCCAGATTTCGTCGGTTACCATATAGTGCAAGTGGGTGGCGGTACGGATTTAGCGTGGCTCGCTCCCAGCCCCATTCGTCAACGCACGTTAATCAATCACCAGCAAGCAAATGGCGTCTTAGGGCAGCAAATTGCTGCTAGCTTTATGCGATTACCTCTGCAACCTAACAGTGTTGATGTTGTGTTATTACCCCATGTCTTGGAATTTGTCGAAGCACCAGAAGTGGTTTTGCAACAAGCTGCCCAAGCACTAATTGCGAGCGGACGGTTGTTGATCTTGGGCTTTAATCCCGGCAGCCTCTGGGGTGTGGCCCGTTGGTTTAAGGGCTCTGGTGGGGGAATGCCGTGGAATGGTTGTTTTCACAGCTTGTACCGCATTCGTCGATGGTTAGCTAAGCTTGATTGCACTATTGATAGCTACAAAGTGTTTTGTTACCGTGTGCCACGTCAATCGCCGTCAATGCAGGAGCATTGGAGTTATATGGACAGTCTGGGGCAGACCATATGGCCGACGCTTGGGGGAATTTATTTGATTGTTGCGCGTAAGTCCCTAACGCCAGTTGATCCGGTGCCAGTGCGCCAAACGTTGCAATCGATCCCGGCAAAAGGGCGGATCATTGAACCAACAACGCGGAGTTAACGTGAGTCAAACTGTCGAAATATTTACTGATGGTGCCTGTCGTGGCAATCCTGGTCCCGGTGGCTGGGGAGTGTTGTTACGCTATGGTGACACCGAGAAGTCGCTTTACGGTGGTGAGGCAGAGACTACTAATAACCGCATGGAATTAACGGCTGCTATTGAGGGCTTGGCCGCTGTGAATCGCTCCTGTCATGTTATTGTGACCACAGACTCACAGTATGTGCGCAATGGTATTACTCAATGGATCCACAATTGGAAACAACGAGGCTGGAAGACTAGCAATAACAAGCCCGTCAAGAATGCTGATCTATGGCAACGGCTGGAGGCGGAAGTGGCTAACCATGATATTGAGTGGCATTGGGTTAAAGGCCATTCAGGTCACCGCGAGAATGAAATTGCCGATGAACTTGCCAATCTAGCCATCGACGAATTATTACAGAAGCAGGCAAAATGAAATTACGACAAATTATCTTAGATACTGAAACCACGGGTATTGATCCTAAACATGGCCATCGTATTATCGAAATTGGCTGTCTCGAAATGATTGACCGGCGGTTGACGGGAGAGCATTACCATGTCTACATCAATCCGGAGCGAGAAGTAGACAAAGGCGCTTATGCTGTCCACGGGATTGGTGATGAGTTCTTGCAAGACAAGCCGCTATTCGCTGAGATTTTCCAAGGCTTTTTTGACTTTATCAATGGCGCCCAATTGATTATTCACAATGCGCCGTTTGATGTGAAGTTTATCGATCATGAATTTGCTTTATATGACAAGAAGATCGGCAAGGTCGATAAATACTGTTCCATCTTTGATACATTAACCTATGCCCGCAAAAAACACCCTGGTCAAAAAAATAACTTAGATGCGTTGTGTAAGCGTTATCATGTCGATAACTCTAACCGTGATTATCATGGCGCATTGCTGGATTCGGAATTATTAGCTCAAGTCTATTTAGCGATGACCGGAGGCCAGGGCAATTTGTTTAGCGGGGGTGGGACGCAAGAAGAAACCGGCACTGAAGAGCAGGGGACGAAGCTTGCTTTTGCGAAAGAGTTGCCGGTTGTCATGGCAAATGATACCGAGCTGGCAGAACATAACGCCTATATGGCAGAACTCAAGCGGGAAGAATTCTAATGAGTGACTTTTACAATCACGAAACCCCGGCCATGTTAAAGGCCATCACTAAATTCATGAAACTCGAATCCACAGGGGGGGTTGTTTTATTTCTGGCAGCAGTATTAGCACTTATTGTCGATAATTCAGCGTTGAGCCCGTGGTATCAAGATTTATTGTCAATAAAATTTACCATTGGTTTTGAGCGCTTTAAATTATCCAAAGAATTAATTCTTTGGATCAATGATGGTTTGATGGCGATTTTCTTTTTTTTGGTAGGGCTCGAAATCAAACGGGAAATGATTTCTGGGGAGTTAAACAGTTTTGCTAAAGCCACTCTGCCAGGGATTGCTGCCATTGGCGGCATGCTTGTGCCCGCGGCTATCTATGTCGCTATTAATTGGCAGCACAAAGCCTATCTCAATGGCTGGGCTATCCCGACGGCGACGGATATAGCGTTTGCGTTAGGTGTTTTGGCATTGCTGGGCAAGCGTGTACCTGTCTCATTAAAAGTTTTCTTGACGGCACTGGCAATCATGGATGATTTGGGTGCGATCGTGATTATTGCGATTTTTTATACTTATCAACTGTCAATGTTTTCCTTAGGCATGGCAGGAATTTGTTTGGCAGTATTGTTTGTATTTAATCGCTTAGGGGTGATGCGATTTTTGCCCTACGGTATTGTAGGCGTAATATTGTGGGTCTGTGTATTAAAATCAGGCGTCCATGCCACGTTGGCCGGGGTGGTGTTAGCGCTGGCATATCCGACAACCGATCCCAAACGACCCGGTTATTCACCGTCACATCACCTTGAAGAAGCATTGCACCCGTGGGTAGCATTTGGGGTTTTGCCTATTTTTGCCTTTGCCAATGCAGGTATTCCATTGGCCGATATCAATTTGGCCAGCTTTATCAAGCCTGTACCTCTCGGGATTGCCTGTGGGTTATTTTTTGGTAAACAGCTCGGTATATTCGGTGCCAGTTGGCTGAGTGTTAAGTGTCGTATCGCCAGTCTTCCGCAAGGGGCGAATTGGTGGAATCTTTACGGTGTTGCACTCATTTGTGGGATTGGTTTTACCATGAGTTTATTTATCGGCACATTAGCTTTTGCCGGCAGTGAAGCGAGCTATGCTAACTTGGTGCGCTTAGGTGTGATTTCAGGTTCATTACTGTCAGGACTCCTGGGCTACTTTGTGTTATTACTCAGCGCCAAGAGTCCGCAGTGTAGATAACGATAGCTTAGAAGCCAAAGTTACTTTTTACTTGTCTAACCTCTAATTGTGGCGCAGATGCTTCAACCTGACACAGGGGGTTAGTGATACGATTAATGTCCTCAGGGGTAAATAGGGAGCTTTTGCCAACCAACGCTGACATCGGCGGAACTGAGGTCTCAGCATGTCTATGCTCCCACGGTGGTGGAGATGCTTCAACCTGAGGCAGGTTGAGGAACAAATACTCCGTAATGATTCGATTAAAGTACTCAGGATAGAGAATTTCAGGAGTCGCAGAGGCCATAGCCATTGGATCATCATTTGGCTCTAAATCCGGATAGAGAGATGGAGTGATATCAGCAGGAGGGGCAGAGGCCATAGCCATTGGATCATCATTTGACTCTAAATCCGGATAGA
>PAPY01000015.1 GCA_002709565.1 Legionellales bacterium
ATTAACGAAAAAGCGGAATGTATATGCAATACCTGAGCATTTTGAGTTAAGTTTTTACCCTTTTATGCGCAAAAAGAGACTGGTGCGGAATGTCGGTTATGGGCACGAAAAAGGGGCCTTAGCAAGCTAAAGCCCCTTACTGATGTTAGGATCAGCCTTTGTGACTGGATTGACGTTCTTTGTGTTGTTTGACTTGTTTGTCCAGTTTATCCACAAGGCCATCAATGGCAGCGTACATATCTTCTGAGTGTTCATCGGCATAGAATTGTGCGCCAGGAGCACTAATGGTGGCTTTGGCAACTTGATTGACTTTTTGTTTCTCAAATACCACATTAATGCTGATAATTTTGTCTAAATGCCGAACTATGCGTTCGAATTTTTTGACGGCGTATTCCCGTAGTGGCGGTGTTACTTCAACATGATGGCCAGTTAGATTAATTTGCATCGTAGACTCCTTAGATAGATTTGATTAGCATTCCACTAATCAATTAATCATTCATTCATGAGGGACAGTCATATGCTGCCTCTCTCACCTTCATTGTAGTTTTTTAAATGAAATTGTCTAGCCCTCCTCTTTAATGTTGAGATTTAAATTGCTTACGCAAATGGGTTGGTAAAATTTGTAGACTTTCGCGGTATTTCGCTACGGTTCGACGAGCGATTATTATGTGGAGACGCTCTTGCAATAAGCCAGCAATTGCCTGGTCACTCAGCGGTTTAGTGGGATCTTCATTGTCAATATAATGCTTAATATGGGATTTGATGGCAGTGGCTGAGTAGCTTGCTTTATCTTCACCATCAATATGGCTGGAGAAAAAGTATTTTAATACAAATAGGCCTCGCGGTGTATAAATATATTTGTGATTGGTTATTCGCGAAATAGTGGATTCGTGTAAGTCGGTGATTTCAGCAATCTGTTGTAGCGTGAGGGGTCTCATTGCTGTTTCGCCCTGTTCAATAAAATCTTGTTGATAGTGGATAATGGCACTCGCGACTTTTAGCAGGGTATCGTTGCGATTTTGAAGGCTTTTGATGAACCAGCGGGCCTGTTGGAGTTTTTCTTTGAGGGCTTGGCAAGTTTTACTGTGATCATTAGCTAACACATCAGCATATTGCTGGTTGAGTTTGACTAATTGACTCAAGTCGTCATAGATACCAACATGCCATTGACCATTCGACTTCATGACATAGACATCGGGTCGGATATAGTGTTGTTTGATATCAGTATAGTCAAAATTAGGTCGGGGCTTTAAGTGGTGAATTACGTCTAGGGCTGCGGCAAGCTCGTGTTGTTTCAGGTGTTCCAGTTGGCGCAAGTGTTTAAAGTCATGTTTTACCAATAAATCAAAATGTTCGAGGATAATTGTTTTGGCGTGATGCACGGCCTCATTATTATTCGCTTGGCCTTGTAACTGCACTAATAAAAACTCTTGTAGATTACGACTGCCGATACCGATAGGATCAAGGTGTTGGATTTGCTGGAGAACCGCTTCAATCTCAGCATCGGTAATGGTTTCATCCTGGGGTGGGATGGCTGCACGGATATCATCGCAAGCTATGGTCAAGTAACCGTGGTCATCAATCCCATCAATGATTGCAAGGGCGATATAATAATCGAGATCAGATAAGGGTAATAAATTCAGTTGCTGCAATATGTGTTGATGTAAGTGTTGCTCACTATCATCGGTGATATCAAACAATTTATCTCGCAGATTCAAGGGCTGGCCTGGGTGGCTGGGTAATTCAATGGTGTCACGGAAGTAAGCTTCTTCGCTGTCTTGATAATTGCTTTCAAGCTCGTTGTCGGCGTCTGTCGCGGTAGACTCTTCCGCCAAGCTCAGTAGCGGGTTATCGGCCAATTGCTCGCTAATTTCATGGGCTAGTTCATCATTGGATAATTGTAATAAATAAATCGCCTGTTTTAATTCCGGCGTTAAATGCAGTGATTGCTGCAGGCGTTGTGAGAGTGATGTTTTCATAATACTTTAAGTGTAATAGAGAATTGAGGATTTGGCAGGGTGGGGCGGATAGTTGTTATTTAACAAGAGGTTAGTAGATGCGGGATAGTGATAGCTTTACGCAGTGGCTGTCTATTTAACGTGAATATTTAAATGAATACTTTGCTTGCTTTGGCGTTGCATTAATGTCTGAGGAGGGCAAATTTCCTGAAACGGTTTGATCGTGCAGTATCTTGTTCATTTCGGCAATGAATGTTTCTGTTTTTGATGAAAATAGATTGGTACTGAAGAAAAATAGATTGCTGTTAATGACGCTTCTATTTGTAACACCCTCAGTGTTTATAGATGAGTGATTTCCATCTAGCCAGCCACTAACGATAGTTTCAAAGTCAGCATTGCCATCTGCTTGTTCCACTTCACCTTTAAGGGCACTCAGTGCTGATATTTTATGAGTAGAGGTAAAGTAGAAATAGCCTGATGGGCTATTTTCTCTTTTCTCTAAGCACGATATCCGGTCAGCTAACAAGTCTAACAGCAACTGTTTCGTGTTTTTGACGACCACCTTCTTTGCGGGGAACAGCCCATGTTTCAACTTATCAGTTGTCGCTTGATTATTTTTCAATACCTTGTAGGCAGCAAACTCAGCGATGGTTTCTCTAAGCACTTTGATGAGTGGTTTATAGCGGTGTATCCCCCATTGGAAAGAGGGGCATGAGCGTTCCCTATAGGGTGATGGTCGCTCATTGAATTTTTTATCCTCTAGCTTATTCAGCACATCAATATTTTCTCTAAGAATCTTAATTAACCTAGTGAAAACTGGCTCAACGGTGTCAATCATTATTCCTTCGTCTGAGCTAGAACTTATACTCAGTTGGCGTTGCTGGAGTTCCTGTGAAGTGAAGTCGCACTCTAAAGTCTCTTTCTGGGCGTTTCTCATGGCCTCTAAATTACGTCGCAGCGACGAATATATTTTTGCTTCAGCAGCGATAATAGGGTGTGTTGTTGCACGTTGATGGCCGAAGTATTCATCAAGGTTAGCAATGACGACATTAATAAGTGTTGTATCATTTAGTTCTGCAAAATCAGGAACTAATGCTAACTCTTCTTGGGTGAATTCAACATCCACGACATCGTCGAGTGTGAATAGACTGTTATCGAAACCCATAGTGCTGCCCTCTTTTTTATTGACTATTATGTAGCTACATCATGTCAGATGATGTTAATGTTACGGGCTAACATTTGTTAGCTGCGTGCCCCGTTAGCGACCTTTATTATTACTTTACCAGAGCTGTCAAGCCCAATATTTACCCCAGATGGAGGTGTCTGTTTAAAAGCTAGCTTGATGGTCCTTGGGCTTATTTATAGGGATCAGAGGTAAAAGTCTTCGCCTAGATATACTTCACGTACTTTCTTGTTCTTGAGGATGGCCTCAGGCTTACCGTCACAGATGATTTGGCCTTCGTTGACGATGTAGGCGCGTTGACAAATATCTAAGGTTTCTCGGACATTGTGGTCGGTGATGAGGATACCTATGTCTCGCTCACATAAATGGGTAATAATGCGTTTGATGTCGATAACCGAAATCGGGTCGACGCCCGCAAAAGGCTCATCAAGCAGGATAAATGCTGGCTCTGTTGCTAGGGCGCGGGCTATTTCTACGCGACGTCGCTCTCCGCCTGATAAACTCATGCCTAAGGTATCGCGGATGTGGCTGACGTGTAACTCATGTAGTAATTGGTCGGTTAAATCGAGCCGTTGCTGGTTGTCTAATTCTTTGCGCAATTCGAGGATTGCCATGATGTTTTGTTCCACCGTCAAGCGACGAAAGACCGAGGTTTCTTGAGGCAGATAGCCAATACCCAATCGTGCCCGTTCATGCATGGGTAGGTGAGTGATATTGGTATCATCGAAATATACTGAACCCTCTTCATTGGGAATGAGGCCAACTATCATGTAGAAACTCGTGGTTTTACCGGCACCATTGGGGCCGAGTAAGCCGACAATTTCGCCGCTGCTGATGTTCAAGGAGACATCTTTGACGACTTTGCGATTTTTGTAGCTTTTGCCGAGGTTGTTGGCTTTTAGGGTATGCATGGGGTTCCTTTTATTTGGACTTAATGTCGTCGGGTTCAATGATAATCGTTGTACGGCCTGCTTGGCCTTTTTTGCCAGGTTTATTCATGGCCGTCAGGACTTCGCCTTCGGTGTCGTATTTAAGGTAAGGGCCATCAATCGAGTCATTACCTTGACGGGCTTTGGCATTGCCGATGAGTAGGGCATAGTGTTTTTGTGGAAAATACTTAATGAGATCAGCCTCGGCAATCAAGGGCGGCTTATTGAGGTTGGTTTTACTCTCAAAATGGGCGCGCTGGTGTTTGCCAGCATGAATAATAATGCGGGTGATTTTGTTGTCTTTGCTGCTGTGGGTAATGATTTTATCACCTGTAACATGGGTAGTACCGCGGTCGACTTTAACATTGCCGGTGTAAACACCAATGCCGGTTTGCTTGTTGATTTCAGCTTGGTCGGCGTAGAGGTATGTTTTTTCCTGTTTGTCACTGTCCAGGGCAAAGACGATGCCAGGCAGCAACAGACTCAAACTGATGATCGCAAGCCAGCTACTTGTGTTTGTTCGCGTCAGCCACTTCGGCATCATACACTCCTTGGGCACGGGAGAGTAACTCTACCCGCTTTTCGTTGATATAGGCCTTCATGCCAACGGATTTTACCACGACACCGGTTTCAGAGAAGGTTACGGGCTTGTCGGTTTTAGCGAAATCTTTGTCGGGATAGACTTCTAAATAACTGGTGGTCATGGTCATGTCGTCGTTATTATTCCCGGGTGGTTCATGGATCTTAACGTTGTCCCACAGAATAATCTGCGTATCGCCATCAATAGTTTTGCCATTCAATGCGGTAACATGCCAGGGATTTTTGCCATCCTTGTCGTTGTAGAGTATGACATGGGGGTTGCTGGCCACACTGCTGTCGTGGTCAGGGTAGTGAACAATACGGGGACTAATCAACTGGCTGTGGAGTTTGCCTTGTTTGTCGATATGAGTTGCTACGACTTGTTCGGCAAAGGCATCAGGGTGAGACGTATCCTCCGCTTTGGGCGCGAACTGATTCATGCTGGTTTGTTTCAATAACCAGATGGTGTAAATCAGCAACAGCAGCAAGCCAAAGCTGATGAGGTATTTGCTCTTATTCGCCAAAATAACATTGCTCCATTTCCGCAAGCGTGCCTTGGGCTGTCATGATCAATTCACAAACTTCCCGCGCCGCGCCATGGCCGCCGTTGATGGTGGTTTGCCACTTGGCAAATTCCTTCACCCGCCCCGTGGCATTGTTGACCGCCATGCCTAAGCCGACTTTTTTGATAACCGGCACATCAGGTAAATCATCACCCAGGTAAGCGAAGTGCTCGTCCTCAAGGTTCAAGCGATGTTTCAAGATAGTATAAGCTTCGAGTTTATCACCTTGTCCTTGAAATACATGTTTGATACCCAGAGCATTCATGCGCACGTTAATACAAGGAGAGTCATGTTTGGTAATGATAGCCACTTCTACGCCTGACTGTTGTAGCATTTTAATACCTTGGCCATCATGACAATGGAACGCTTTAAACTGCGTGCCTTCATCGGTGTAGTATAAACTGCCGTCGGTTAAAACGCCGTCAATATCGAGAATCAAGCAGCGAATGTTTTTGGCGAGTGTGTGTATTTCTTGCATGGTGGTTCCTTATGGTTAAAGTCAGTTACATGACGCCGGCGCTTAATAAATCATGCATGTGTACCGCGCCGATAATCGTGTTGTTATCATCAATAATCATCAGTGAGGTTATCTTAAAAGACTCCATGATTTGTAAGGCTTCAGCAGCCAAAATGCCGGTTTGGATAGTTTTACAGCTAGCAGTCATGACCTCGCTTATTCGGGTATTGTGGAGATCTAAATCTTTATCCAGAGTACGACGCAAGTCACCATCGGTATAGATCCCTAACAATTTGTGTTCATCATCAGTGATTGATGTCATACCAAGGCCTTTGAGAGTCATTTCTATTAATGCATCACGGATACTGGCAGTGTTTTTCACCGTGGGCACTCGTTCGCCAGTACGCATGACATCGTCGACTTTGAGTAGTAACCGTCGCCCAAGGCTGCCACCAGGGTGGGAGAGGGCAAAGTCTTCGGCGGTAAAGCCACGGGCTTCAAGTAGGGCAATCGCTAGCGCATCCCCCATCACCAAGGCAGCAGTGGTACTGGAAGTGGGGGCAAGGCCTAATGGGCAGGCTTCTTGCTCAACACTGATATCGATATTCACGGTAGCAGCCCGGCTTAATTCAGACCGGGGATTGCCGGTCAGGGCGATAAAGGGCACATTTAGCCGCTTAATGAGAGGCAAAATAGTTAAAATTTCGGGGGTTTTACCGGAGTTGGATAAGGCGATCACCACGTCTTTGCGGGTGATCATGCCCAAATCGCCATGGCTTGCCTCACCAGGGTGGACAAAAAAGGCAGGACTGCCGGTACTGGCCAAGGTTGCTGCGATTTTGCCGCCGATATGGCCGGATTTCCCCATGCCTATCACCACAATCCGACCCTCACAGGCCATCAGGATTTCACAAGCATGGGCGAAGTTATCATCAATGCGGGAGGCTAAGTCTTGAATAACACGACCTTCGGTTTCGATGACCGCTAAGCCTAATCCACAGATTTTTTGTCTGTCGAGCATGGTTCTATCCATTAAATAGTCAAAAGTTGGCCACATTTTACCGGAAAATGCTGTTAAGGTACAGGCGAGGGGGGCCCTGAAAGATATTTCCGGCCTGCTCGTTGTTGCCGGGCTTGCTTAATCACGGGGGCCAAGCAATAATTAATACCTTGTGCGTGTTCATTTTTGGGAAATTCATGGGCGAAAAAGACGATATTTTGGTGAAAATCCGCGGGATGTCCTTTTACCGTGGTGATAGGCCAATTTTCAAGGATGTGGATTTAGATATTCGTCGGGGCAAAGTGACTGCCATTATGGGCCCAAGTGGCACCGGCAAAACCACGCTCTTACGTCTGATTGGGGGGCAATTGCAGCCTCATGCTGGGACCATCGAGGTTAACGGCCAATGTATCCATGAGATGAGCCGTAAACAACTCTACAAAGCCCGCCGGGATATGGGATTATTATTCCAAACAGGGGCGTTATTCACCAACCTCAGCGTGTTTGAGAACGTTGCTTTTCCCCTGATTGAACATACGAATTTATCTCCTACCATGATCCGGGACTTGGTGTTGATGAAGCTGGAGGCGGTAGGTCTTAGAGGGGCGCGTGATTTGCGCACGGACCAATTATCCGGTGGGATGGCAAGACGGGTTGCCCTAGCCCGAGCCATTGCCTTGGATCCGGAACTGATTATGTATGACGAACCGTTTACCGGCCAAGATCCGATTTCGATGGGCGTGTTAGTCAAATTGATACGGTCGCTGAATGATGCTCTCGGTATGACCAGTATCGTGGTTTCCCATGATGTGCCAGAGACTGCTAGCATCGCTGATTATATTTACGTGATTTCGGGTGCTGAAATTGTCGGACAAGGGGCGCCAGAAGCTCTCGCCACCGATGAAAATCCTTATGTAAAACAATTCATGCATGGCTTACCTGATGGGGCCGTGCCTTTTCATTATCCTGCAAAGGATTACCAAGACGATATTTTGAATGGAGATAAAGGATGATGGCACGGGTGCGTGGTGTGGGCCGGATGGGTGTCCATGTGCTAACGGGAGTAGGAACTTCCGGGATCTTTTTGTTAAAAACCCTTGCTCGTTGGCCGAGAGTGGTGCGCTCGTTTCCATTTTTGATCAAAGAATGTTTTTTTGTTGGTGTGTTGTCATTACCGATTGTTGTTGTGTCGGCCCTGTTCATTGGGATGGTGGTAGCACTGCAGGGCTTTAATGTGCTGAATAAATTCAGCGCGGTATCTGAACTTGGGCAACTGGTTGCCTTGAGTGTGGTACGGGAACTTGGGCCGGTGATTACGGCCCTATTATTTGCAGGCCGTGCGGGTTCAGCCTTAACCGCTGAGATTGGTTTGATGAAAACCACGGAACAATTATCCAGTATGGAAATGATGGGGGTTGACCCACTATGGCGAGTGATTTCTCCAAGGCTGTGGGCGGGATTTTATACTATGCCGGTGTTGGCAACAATTTTCTGTGCCGTCGCGATTTTTGGCGGCTATCTCGTTGGGGTGCAATGGCTCGGTGTGGATGCCGGTACGTTCTGGTCGAATATGCAATCGTCAGTGGATTTTTATAATGATGTGGTGAATGGCCTCATTAAGAGTGTGGTATTTGGTTTTGTCTGTACCTGGATTGCCGTGTATCAAGGCTATGCCAGTACACCAACAGCCGCAGGCATTAGCCATTCAACAACCCGCTGTGTGGTGTATTCATCACTGGCGGTATTGGGTTTAGATTTTGTATTAACAACCGTCATGATGGGAGGATGGTAGACGTGGGTGAACGATTTGTAGAAACCATAGTCGGTTTGTTTATGATAGCAGGGATAGCTTGCTTGGTGGTGTTAGCATTTAAGGTCAGTGGTTTGACGACTTACACAGTTGCTAACAGTTATAAAATTACCGCAGACTTCGATAATATCGGGGATCTTAAACCCCGCGCGCCAGTGGCGATTGCCGGGGTGCGCATTGGGCAAGTGACCAATATTGATTTGGATCCAAAGTCGTACAAGGCAGTGGTAACCATGCAAATTGATGCTGATGACGACAACATCCCAGTGGATTCATCGGCCAGTATTGTAACGGCGGGTTTGTTGGGCGCGAATTACATTTCAATAAGCCCAGGTTTTGAAGATAACTTCATGAAAAATGGCGGTCAGATTGAAGAGACCCATCCGGCATTAATGCTAGAAACCATGATCGGCCAATTGTTATTTAACATGGGTAAAGACGACAAGAAGGAGGAAACCGATGCGACGAATAATAGCTAGTTTTATTGCCCTATTTTGTATTGTTGGGGTGGCCTATGCGGCGCAATCGCCGTTGGTGATGCTCGAAAAAACCTCTGAGCAGATGCTCAGTTCGTTAACGAAAAACCGCGCCAAAATCAAAAGCAACCCCAAGTATGTCGAAACCCTTGCTCGGCAAATACTGTTACCTCATGTTGACACTGCAACAATGTCACGCTTAGCCTTAGGTCGCGATGGCTGGAATAAAGCAACACCTGCGCAGCGTAAGGAATTCTCTGAACAGTTCGTGACGATGATGATTAGAACGTATTCCGCAGCAATGAATGCCTACACGGATGAGAAAATTAAATTCTATCCAATACGTGGTGGTGTTGGGGACCGTAAACGAGTACAAGTCAAAAGCATCATTATTCAATCTGGCGGTCCATCAATCCCCGTCAACTACCGTTTGTTATTACGGGGCAATAATTGGAAAGTCTACGACATGACCGTGGATGGTGTGAGCATGGTACAAAGCTTTAAGTCGCAATTTGCCAATGAGATATCGCAAGGCGGTATTAATGGTCTATTGGCTGCGATGAAAAAACATAACGCTTCGAGTTAGCAATGACTAATCAGGTTGAACTTAAAACCGTCGCCCCTGGACAACTTAAACTGATAGGCACCTTGAGTTTTGCTACCGTCCCTGGTATACACAGGGCCGGTTGTGACAAGCTGGCCGAACATGCTCAAGTCACGATCGATTTATCGGACGTGAATTACAGTGATAGTTCGGGATTAGCGCTCCTCGCTGAGTGGGTGCGCTTTGCGAGTAGTAAGAATAAAACCCTGGTTTACCACAATATGCCGGAACAAATGCGGGCCATTGCGAAGGTGACGGGGATAGAACGAGTTTTACCAATAAACGATGCATGCAGTTGATATAGAACAATTACTCCACGAGCAATTAGTGGGGAGTGACATTCGAGTTGATGGTGATGGCCATCATTTTAATATTATAGTGATCAGTGATGCGTTCACTGATAAATCACGGGTTGCACGCCAACAAATGGTTTATCAAGTGTTGGGAGAGGCGATTCAGCGTGGTGATATTCATGCAGTATCCATGCGTACCCACACCCCGGGCGAGTGGCAAGCATTACAACAAGGCGAAGGCGAGTAAATGGACAAATTAATTATTAACGGCGGTGTACCGCTTAAGGGTGAAGTCAAAGTATCTGGCGCAAAGAATGCGGCATTGCCAATCTTAGCGGCAACCTTGTTAGCCGAAGAACCGATTACTATCGGTAATGTGCCGCAACTAAATGATGTTAGTACCACCATGGAATTATTGGGTGGTATGGGGCTACGCTTTACTCTCGATGACAAGATGCAAGTCGAAGTTGATCCTAGTGACGTTGTGCGTTTTGAAGCGCCTTATGAGTTAGTCAAAACGATGCGCGCATCTATTCTCGTGCTTGGGCCGTTGCTCGCCCGTTTTGGCAAAGCAGATGTTTCTTTTCCTGGGGGATGTGCAATCGGTTCAAGGCCTGTTGATTTGCATATCAAGGGTATGGAGGCACTGGGTGCTATCATTACTGTCAATGAAGGCTTCATTAAAGCCCGCAGTTCGGGACGCTTAAAAGGTGCGGAGATTGAGATGGAAACCGTATCCGTAACCGGCACCGAAAATATTATGATGGCAGCAACATTGGCGGAAGGCACCACGATCATCCGTAATGCTGCCAAAGAACCTGAAGTTGTCGACTTGGCAAATTTTCTCAATGTTCTGGGCGCAAAAATTACGGGCGCAGGCACAGCGACGATTACTATTGAAGGTGTAACGTCACTCCATGGTGGTGAATACTCTGTTATGCCAGACAGGATTGAAGCGGGGACTTACTTGGCTGCTGCAGCTTGTACCCGTGGCCATATCAAACTCAAAAATGTCGATGCCAGCACCATGGCATCCGTATTGGATAAATTCAGAGAAGCAGGTGCTGAGATAACACTTGATGTTGATAGCATTGAATTGAATATGCATGGTAATCGACCGAAAGCTGTTGATATCAGTACGGCACCGTATCCTGATTTTCCAACCGATATGCAAGCGCAATTCTTGGCGATGAATACGGTAGCTGAGGGTGTTTCTGAGATTGAAGAAAATATCTTTGAGAACCGTTTCATGCACGTGCAAGAGATCCTGCGTATGGGAGCGCAAATCGAACTGAATGGTAACAAAGCCATTTGTACCGGTGTCGAGACGCTAAATGGTGCGCCAGTGATGGCGACAGATCTGAGGGCTTCTGCGAGTTTAGTACTAGCCGGTCTTGTAGCACAAGGCGAGACCCGCGTGGAACGGATTTACCATATCGACAGAGGTTATGAGTGTATCGAAGAGAAGCTTGCAGCCCTTGGGGCAAAAATTCGTCGCGATACTGATTAAGTTTGACAGGGGGAGAGGATGACCAGTATCAATAGTATTGTTGATTATTTAGAACAAATTCTTGAACCCGGCAAATTTCGTGATTACTGTCCCAATGGTTTGCAAGTAGAAGGCAAATCTTCTATCAAAAAAATCGTTACTGGGGTAACAGCTTGCCAAGAATTTATCGACAAAGCTATCGCTGCTAAAGCCGATGCAGTGTTGGTACACCATGGTTTTTTTTGGAAAGGTGAGCCAAGCATTGTCACCGGTGTTAAACGCCAACGCCTCAAAGCCTTACTAGGCCATGATCTAAACTTACTGGCTTACCATTTACCTTTGGATGCCCATCCCCGTTATGGCAACAATGTGAAGTTGGCCGAGGTGCTCGCATTAACCAATCACGGTCCAGTGTCCGAGAATGGCATGGCCAGTTTGGTGTTTAAAGGCAACTTAGCAAAGCCATTAAGCGGCGCGGAGTTCGCGAATCATATTGAGCAATGCCTTAATCGCAAACCGTTGCATATTGCTGGCCAACATAAGATTGTCCAGACTGTGGCGTGGTGTACCGGTGCTGCACAAGATGCCATTGTTGATGCTATAGATGCGGGAGTCGATGCGTTTATTACCGGTGAAGTGTCAGAACGTACTTTTCATATGGCAAAAGAGTCGGGTATTCATTTCTACAGTGCTGGTCACCATGCTACAGAGCGCTATGGCATTCAGGCTTTAGGTGAGCATTTGGCAGAGTACTTCCCTGTACAGCACCAATTTATTGATGTGGAAAATCCGGTTTAGTAGTAGAGTATAATGCTCTACTATTCTGCGCTATTTTTTCGTAATGGTATATCTGTAAACGGGAATTTTATCTGGCCCTTGGGCTGCGACTTGGCCCTTGTCAGTCAGTGTGAATTTTTCGGCGTCTTTACCAACTAAGCGTAACTCAATTTTTGTCTTTTTATTGCTATCTTTAATTTCATTGGTCTGAATATCAATATTACCGATATAATCTCCTTCACAGTTTGTAGCAACGCTTGTTTTATAGACATTGAAGTTGGCCCAGCCACCGGCCTTAAATGTAAAGGTTCCACCTTGTTGTAAGTTATAATTGCTCGCGTTATCGGAGCCAGTAACACACATGATGCTTTTATCGCTGCCACTGAAGTTGATATTGTTGATTAGTTGACTTTGGGGGACATAATCAGCAGCAAATGCAACTGAAGAAAATGCTAGAGCTAAACAGGTAATTAAAGTTTTTTTCATAATGTTGACTCCGATAAATATTATACGTTATATGATCAGTCTAGATGTTAGTGTTTCTGTGTCAACAGCTAACATCTAAGCCATCATAAGTTCAAAGTCTTAAGATAATCTGAGCCAGAAAAAGAAAGGGCTACCGATTGGTAGCCCTAAGTGTGTTTTTGCCTGAACTTACTTCTTCACAACCACATAAATGGCGCCATTACCGCGAAAAACACTGAGTAAAACCTCAGGTGATTTTTTGTGAGTTAATGTTTCTAATTGTTTCATGTTAGTGACTGGGTGTCTGTCGACACTCATAATGATGTCACCTTGACGTAATCCGGCACGGCCGGCTGGGGTATTGTCTTCGCTTTTCAGCACCTGTACACCCTTTACTTCACCGTAGTTTGGTACTTCTGCATCAAAGTCTTTTAAGATCATGCCATAGAGGAATGGGTTTTTGGCAATGCTGCTGACTTTGTATTGCTTAGACTCTACGGTGGTGAGCTTGAGTGCGACAGTTTTGCCATCTCGTAATACCTTTAAGTCCATGGTGCTACCTGCTCGCAATAAACCAATAGTATTTTTTACTTGTCCGGCGGTTTTGATGGTTTCACCATTGACAGACTGTATAACATCACCGGGGCGTAGACCGGCTGCCTGGGCCGGAGAATTTGGACTCACCTGGGTGATGATGGCGCCTTTTGCATTGGGTTCTTTAAACGCTTGGGCTAGTTCTGGGGTCATGGATTGGATCATGATCCCTGCCACACCGCGTTTAAGCTCGCCGTACTTGACCAGTTGGTGCATGACATTTTTGGCCATGTTAGAAGGGATAGCAAATCCAATACCAATGCTACCGCCACCAGAGGCTAAGATGGCGGTGTTGATGCCAACCAGTTCGCCCTTTAAATTCACTAATGCGCCACCGGAGTTACCAGGATTGATAGGTGCATCGGTTTGGATAAAATTCTCATAGCCTTCAATACCAATGTCGGTACGTTGTAAAGCACTGATGATTCCTGAGGTGACACTTTGATTAAGACCAAAAGGACTACCAATTGCTACAACAAAGTCACCAACATTCAATTGGCTGGAATCGGCAAAGGGGATGGCTTTTAGGCCTGAGGCTTTGATTTGTAGCACTGCTAGATCTGACTGCACATCTTTGCCGACAACATCGGCATCGAATTTGCGGCCATCATTCAGGGTGACGGTAATGGTCTTAACTTGGGTAATCACATGGGCGTTAGTGATGATATAGCCATTTTGGGCATCGACTATAACCCCTGAGCCAACAGCTCGAATAGGCTTACCACGGGGGTTGTCATCTTCATCTATGCCACGTTCTTCTGGGGGACGAGCAAAGGGATCTAAATGTCGCTGCACACGGCCTTTGCCGTAAATATTCACCACTGCTGGCATGGAACGCTCTAGCACCGGCGAGAGGCTTGGGAGTTTTTGTCCTGCTACCTGTTGGGGTAAGTTAGCAAATGCAGGGGTAACAGTTGCGAGCAGAATACCGCTGATGAGTAGCGACAGCAAACGCTTGGCCATGGGTGGTCTCCGAATGTTTAACAAAAGAACTGTAGCTTAGCGCAAAAGGGGGCTTAAGTCATCCATATTAGGCTTGCCATGCGGCCGGTGGTACCGTCGCGGCGGTAAGAATAAAATAAATCTGGGGTACTGACGGTGCAATAATTGCCGCCGTAGATAGCGGTAATGCCAAGCGCTTGGCATTGTTGGCGGGCAATCCCATAGATATCACCATACCAGCGGTCGCCGTTACCGGGCTTGAAGGCTTCTGCTAGGGTGGGTATCAGGGAGATAAAGTTATCACGTACTTCAGGCCCAACTTCGAAAGCATTAGGACCAATAGCTGGGCCAAGCCATACCAGCAGTTCCTCAGGAGAGGAATCAAGCATCGTTAGGGCATTAGCAATGATCCCGGCAAAAAGACCACGCCATCCGCCATGGAGGGCAGCGACTTCAGAGCCTTGTTTGTTACAGATCAGTATCGGTAAGCAATCTGCTGTTAATACCGCGCATACCTCACCTGGGGTGCGACTGTAGCTGCCGTCGGCTTCGTTGTGCAGATGGCTGGCGTTGGCTTTGACACAGACGGGGCTGTGGATTTGTCGCAACCAAATAGGGGAGCTCGGTAAATTAAAACATTCTGCTAGTAATTGTCGATTTTGGCTGACATGGGCCTCACTATCACCCACATGGTCACCTAAGTTGAAACTGTCATACGGTGCCTCACTTACCCCACCTAAGCGCGTGGTGGTAAACCCATGGATGTTAGCCGGTGCTGGCCAGTTAGGTTGAATGACGTTCATTGTCCTCCTCCAGCAACGCCAAGATCTGTTGTAAATCTTCCGGTAATGGTGCTTCCCATTGCAGCGTTTCTCCACTGATGGGATGTTCTACTTGCAGGCGGCGCGCATGCAGTGCTTGGTGTTTACACTGTTGTAACGCAAGTTTTAGAGCCTCATCACATTGTGGGGGTAACCGCAATCGTTGACCATAGGTAGCATCTCCTAGGATTGGATAATGGATATGGGCCATGTGGACACGAATTTGATGGGTGCGACCAGTTTCTAGTTTGACATGAATATGGGTATGTTGGCGAAAACGCTGCAGCACGCGGTAATGAGTCACTGCTGGCTTGCCGGATTCAATGACGGTCATTTGTTTGCGTTGAATGGGATGGCGGCCAATGGGCGCATCGACGCTACCGCCTGCAGTCATCACACCGCAGACGATAGCTTCATACTCACGGCCCATGGTGCGGGCTTGTAATTGTGCAACGAGATGGGTATGTGCTTCTAGGGTGCGGGCAATCACCAGTAGTCCTGATGTATTTTTATCCAGTCGATGGATGAGGCCAGCCCGGGGTAATTTTTCTAATTCAGGGGTATGGTGAAGCAGGGCATTTACCAATGTTCCCGCCGGATTACCAGCGCCGGGGTGGGTGACTAAGCCTATCGGCTTGTTGACAATAATAAGCGCGTCATCCTCAAAAATAATATTTAAATCAATGGGTTGCGGCTCCCAAGCTGCCTCAGTCTTAAGGGTTGCATTGATAGTGATGAGTTCACCACCCAGCACTTTGTCTCGGCTGCGCAGTACCTTATCATCAACGAGGACTTGGCCATCTTTGAGCCAGGTTTGTAAACGGCTGCGGGAGTATTGTGGAAATAACTTTGCCAGTGCTTGATCAAGACGTAGCCCGGCATAGTCGTCGGGAACGGTGGCTTCGAGTTCAATATGTTCAGAAAAATTTTCCATGGACCAAGGGATGCTTTATAATCCGGGCTGATTTAAATTTCAACGGTAGTATATCAGATATGCGACAAATTGCCTTGTTCATTATTATTGGATTGACAGTCATTCTTAGTGCTTGTTCAGGTGAGAAGAAAACCCCCGCCGACATCTTCAAAGGCCAAACGGCTGAACAAATTTTCCAGGGCGGTGAAAAAGCCTTGGCGAAAGGCAGTTACAAAGACGCCATTAAACATTTTGAGGGTTTAGACTCACTGTACCCTTTCAGTAAGTATGAAGAGCAAGCCCAACTTGATATTATTTATGCCTATTACAGGGATGAGGATTACGCTTCTGCAAATGCTGCTGCTACTCGTTTTACTCGTTTGTATCCGCGAAGTGCCCATGTAGATTACGCCTACTACATGAAAGGATTATCGAATTTTAACCAAAACCGTGGTGTGATCCAAAAGTATGTCAATGTGGATCTGTCGCAACGGGATTTAGGCACGGCGCGAAAATCCTTCGATGACTTTGCGGATTTGATTCAGCGTTTTCCAAAGAGTAAATATGCACCGGATGCGCGGGAGCGAATGATTTACCTGCGTAACTTAATGGCGTCCTATGAACTAAACGTTGCTGAATTTTATATGCTCTATGAAGACTATGTGGCCGCATCTAACCGTGCAAACTATATTGTTAACCATTACCAGCAAGCGCCTGCGGTAGTGCCAGCTCTCGGTATTATGGTACAAGCGTACCGTAAGTTACATATGGACAAGTTAGCAGACGAAACCTTGAAAGTATTGGCGGTTAACTACCCTAATTCTGAGACTTACAAAGTACTTTCTGGGCAGAAGAAGCCGCGTAAGCGTTCTTGGACTTTTGATCAGGCTTAATCGTTCTACTGTATTGAGTGCTGGTAGTGTGACTGCCAGCTCGCGATAATCTTTATGTATTAATTGCTTGTTTAACTATTCAATTGATTATATTATAAAAATCCATCCACACAAAAGGGGATAAGGATTTTATGATCACTGTTGATGAAACCGATTCGCCTGAGCGAATATTGCACGACTCCTTGTTTAAGCGCAGTATGGAAAATGTCGCAGTCGCACGGGATTTTTTCAAAGCTTACTTACCCGCAGAAATCCTGGCATTGATTAAACTCGAGACATTAACCCTTATCAAGAATGAATACATTAGCAAAGGCTTTTTGCATCGCCATAGTGATGTTGTCTACCGAGTTGAGACGTCAATAAGTGCTGAAATGGTGATATTATTTCGCACGGAACAACAAGCACAGTCAGTACGGCTGCAGGCATTACGGGATATCTGTTACAGTGTATTATCCTGGGAGCAGATCGCAAAAAACTGCGATAATCTCGAGTATTTACCACCTATTATTGGTTTGACTTACTACAATGGGCGGGTGCGCTATTCAGCACCGTTGGACTTAGTGGAATTATTTCATCCGGATTTGCGCCAATTTGTGGCTCCAGCATTGCTTGGTCCGACACAGTTAATTGATTTGCATCGCTTGCCCGATGAGGAGCTTGTACGTCAGGGGGCAGCTAGTTTTTTTCAGCTTGCGATGTTGCACAGTGATCAACAAAATGTGACGGCATTAATCAATGGATTAGCGGAATGTTATCCACATGTGAAGGCCATCGATGATGGTGAGTATGTCAATTCTGTGTTAGATTATGCCATGAGTCGTTTTTCAGACTCCGCGGGCAAAGAATTTCGGTCAGGTTTACGTCAATTAGATAATGTGTTCGGAGGTGTTGCGATGTCTTACTTAGAAACCTTACGTGAAGAGGGGCGCCAAGAGGGGCGTGAAGAAGGTCATCAAGAGGGATGGCATGAGGGCCATGAAGAGGGGTTAGAAGAAGGTGCCAACAAAACGCGCTATGAAATGGCACAAGAGATGCTTGAAGTCGGCATTGATGAACCGCTAATACTCAGGTTGACCCATTTATCACAAGCTGAACTAGAATTAATCAAAACGCATTAATGTCGGAGATAGTATGTCCTATTTAGATACCCTGCGTGAGGAGGGCTACAAAGAAGGTATTGAACTGAGCCGTCATAAAGTAGCGCAAAACATGCTTCTATTTGGTCTTGATGATGCTTTAATCCGTGAGGTTACAGCTTTCCCCCAAGCAGAGCTAGAGACACTGAAAGTTCGCATCAAGCCCCATCAAAATGATGATTAAACCCTGAGGTGATGGGGTAACGACGCTCGCGGCCAAAGGCGCGACGGGTGATCTTAATCCCCGGTGGTGCTTGGCGGCGTTTATACTCTGTACGGTCGACTTTATTAATGACTTGCTGTACGGTTGCTTTGTCGAAACCTGCCCCACAAATTTCTAACAAATCCTGATCCAATTCCACATAACGTTCAAGTATGGCATCAAGAATATCATAAGGTGGCAAGGTGTCCTGATCCGCCTGGCCGTGAGCCAGTTCAGCCGTTGGTGCTCTATCAATGATCCGTTGTGGGATCACGGGGCTCAGTTGATTACGATAATTTGCTAAACGATACACTAAGGTTTTGGGTACATCTTTCAGTACCGCGAAGCCTCCTGCCATATCGCCGTAGAGGGTAGAGTAACCCACCGCCATTTCACTCTTGTTACCCGTGGTTAATACGAGTTTATTGAATTTATTTGAAACTGCCATCAACAGTGTGCCGCGCACACGGGCTTGCAGATTCTCTTCGGTTATATCTACGTCCGCTCCCGCGAACTCATCAGTAAGGCTGTGCAAAAATGCTGAGAATACTGGCTCAATAGAAATCTCATTAAATTTGACATTGAGATCTGTTGCCATAAGTTCTGCATCGTCTTTACTCATGTCACTGGTATAACGGGAAGGTAGGCTGATAGCCTCGACATTCTCTGCACCAATGGCATCAACAGCAATGGCTAGGGTCAGGGCCGAGTCGATTCCACCGGATAAACCTAATAGCGCTTGCTTAAAGCCATTTTTGTGTAGATAGTCTTTGACCCCAAGGACTAAGGCGCGATAGACACTTTCTTCCGTTGACAACGGGGCGGGGACGTCAGCTTCTGGGATCCGTAAATCATTGCCCATATGTACGGTAACTGGATGGAGAGCTTCACAATAAAAGCCCGCATGTTGACAAATTTTGCCATGACGATTGATAGCAAGAGAACCGCCATCAAATACCACTTCATCTTGGCCGCCAATACAGTGGACATAGATGATGGGCAAGGGTTGTTCCTGCAAGCGTGTTTGTAAAATGGCTTCACGTTGCTGGACTTTAGACATATCAAATGGGGATGCATTGATACTAATCACTAGTTCAGCGCCTGCTTTAGCACAAGCCTCATAGGGACCGGGTTGCCAGAGATCTTCACAGATCAATAAGCCAATTTTGTGGCCTTTTACATCCACAGTACAGGTTTGTTCACCACGAGTGAAATAACGCTTTTCATCAAAAACACCGTAATTAGGTAAACATTGTTTATGATAAATGGCGAGGCATTGCTGGTGCTGAAAATAGCCAGCAGCATTGAATAGGCCCGCTTCGGTTTTTTGCGGAAAACCCAGTAACACATCGATACCGTGAGCTTGGTCTTGGATGGTCGCTAAAGCTTGTTGTATTTGTACGTGTAAATCGGGACGAAACAATAAATCTTCAGGGGGATAACCCGTCAACATTAATTCAGGGAAGGCGATGATATCAGCCTTGAGTTCATTACGAGCCTGGGCAATAGCTGCGAGGATTTTGTCGCAGTTACCGCGGACATCCCCGACAGTTGGGTTTAATTGCCCAATGACGATGGTTAATGTATCAGTCATAGTTATTCTCGTTGCTAAACCATGCTTAAATATTAGTCAGTCATGGTGGTCTACACTATAAATATGTATTAAACCATACTTCGTGGGCCGTGAATATGCAATTATTGGCTGGTATTGGCAAGAAGCCTGAAGAGTATAGCGCAATGTGGGATACGCTACGGGTATTCAACCTCTATCGCTTGTGTTTAGCGGTGGTTTTGTTGATTCTGCATTATGCGCGGATTGGCTTTTTGACGGTTGGGCAACATTGGCCTTTAACCTATGTCATTACTGATGCGTGTTATATCTTACTAAGCATTGCTATTTTGTGGTTTGCTAGCCGGCGTACTTTCCGATTTATCCATCTTGCTATTGTTGCGGTATTTGTTGATATCACGGTGTTGACGATTTTGATGCATGCTAGTATCGGGATGACTAATGGTTTTGGTATCCTGATCAATGTGGCTATTGCGGCAGGCAGTATTATCACGGCGGGGCAGATCTCGTTATTATTTGCGGCTTTTGCCACTATTGTATTGCTCTTAGGATACAGCCTTTCTACAGAGCTCAGTTGGTTTATGAGTGAAGGGTATATTCATTCAGGTATTTTAGGTGCGACGTTTTTTATCACTGCTGTCATTAGTTATGGATTAGCGCGTCGGATTCGAGTGAGTGAAGCATTAGCCGAGCTTCGAGGTAAAGAGCTCGAAAAGTCCGAAAAACTCAACCATATGATCATTCAGCGCATGAATTCTGGGGTTATTGTAGTTGATGAAAATGCTAATGTTCGGTTTATTAATGCTGCCGCACAGTATTTACTAGGTTTAACCAAGGTTGAAGGCGATGTTGCGTTAGATACACTCTCAAAAAAGCTGGCGGAATACTATATTGCCTGGCAAAAGCTCGAAGCCGTTAAACAACGGACATTTAAGTCAATGCTCGTGGAAGAAGATGCGATTGCATACTTTGTTAGCTTGGGGCATGTGGATGGGGAAAACTTTGGGACCTTGATTTTGTTAGAGGACTCTGGAAAGATGACTCAAGAAGCACAACAAATGAAGCTAGTATCACTGGGACGTTTGACGGCGAGTATAGCGCATGAAATACGTAATCCCCTTGGTGCTATCAGTCATGCAGCTCAGTTGCTAGAGGAGTCTGAGTATTTACACCAAAGTGATGCTCGCCTTAATGCCATTATACGTGACCAATCTGAACGTATGAATATGATTATCGAAAACGTGTTACAACTATCACGTCGCAAACAGGCTAAACCAACAACAATAAAGCTAAAAGAATGGCTTACTCAGTTTTTTGTAGAGTTTAAAATGCA
Source organism: Legionellales bacterium (assembly GCA_002709565.1). Lineage (GTDB taxonomy): Bacteria > Pseudomonadota > Gammaproteobacteria > UBA1113 > UBA1113. The sequence goes on from PAPY01000015.1 coordinate 20,988, forward strand.
TGAATATCAAAAGCCTATTATCAATGTCAATGTTGAGCCAGAGGACTTAGAGATTTTTATCGATAAGAGTCAATTACACCAAATTTTAACGAATCTCTGTGAAAATGGCCTGCGCTATTCTGCTGATAAGTCGGGTACAGCAAAGTTACAAATCGAAGCGGGGTTTACACCCGACAAAAATGAACCGTTTATTGAGATTATTGATTTTGGCGAAGGGATCCCGGAAGAGTCGATACAGTATATATTTGAGCCGTTTTTTACAACAAAAAAAGGCGGCACGGGCTTGGGCTTATACTTAACCCGTGAGTTATGCGAAGCTAATCAGGCGCGAATTGCCTATTATGCCACAGAGCAAGGCGGCAGCTGTTTTAGAATTACTTTTTTTCAGCAGAGTAATATTCAATGAAATAAGGCGAAAAGGTACCAGTAATGACAAACCAAAAAGCACTCATAGTTGATGATGAGCCTGATATTCGTGAATTGATCATCATGACACTAGAACGCATGGGAATCGAATGCCATGGAGCAGCTGATCTTGCTCAAGCGAATAAATTATTGGCAGAGAAAAGCTTTGATCTATGCCTCACTGATATGCGTTTGCCAGATGGCGATGGCATTGACTTGGTACGCACTATGCAGCAATTATATCCCTGTATTCCGGTTGCAGTGATTACCGCTTTTGGGAATATGGATTTGGCTGTAACTGCATTGAAGGCAGGGGCGTTTGATTTCGTTTCTAAACCTGTCAATCTTGGTATCTTGCGTGACCTTGTGAACACGGCAATGCGTTTAGCCGAAGTACCACAAACACCAACTGTGCCACGTTTATTAGGTGAATCCACAGCAATTAAGAGCCTGCGTTTGATGATAGCAAAATTAGCTCGCAGCCAAGCGCCCGTGCTTATCACTGGGGCATCAGGTACGGGGAAAGAGCTCGTTGCGCGATTGATTCATGAACAAGGTCCTAGAGCTGAGAAGCCCTTTGTCCCCGTTAATTGTGGCGCAATTCCGCGGGAATTGATGGAAAGTGAGTTTTTTGGCCACAAGAAAGGCAGCTTTACCGGTGCTATTGCAGATAAAGAAGGTCTTTTTCAAACGGCTAATGGTGGCACGCTGTTTCTTGATGAGGTTGCGGAATTACCTTTATACCTACAAGTTAAACTACTGCGTGCAATCCAAGAAAAAGCGGTTTTGCCTATCGGCAACCAAAAAGAAATCAATGTTGATGTGCGTATCTTAAGTGCCACAAATAAAGATCTTGGCGCGATGATTCAAGCCGGCGAGTTTCGCCAAGATTTGTACTACCGGATCAATGTCATTGAGCTGACGTTGCCACCACTGAATACACGCACCGAAGATATACCAATCCTTTGTGATGCCATTCTCGATCGATTAGTCAAGTCCCTTGGCATCAAAAAACCAAAAATTGACAAGCCTGCTTTAGCGTTGCTGATGAACTATGGGTTTCCTGGTAATGTCAGAGAGTTAGAAAATATCCTCGAGCGTGCAGTAACGCTGAGTGATAAAGCAGTCATACATGTTGACGATATCCAACTGCAGACATCTGCTACAATGAGTGAAAGCGAAACAACATCACCAGCAGCACCTGAAGATAACCTTGGAAAAGTCCTTGGTGATATTGAACGAGAAAAAATCATCCAAGCGCTGGAAGATAATCGTTGGAATAAAACAGCTGCGGCAAAGCAACTAGGCCTAACTTTGCGTGCATTACGTTACCGCTTACAAAAGTTAGGCCTAGATAAGAAAAAATAGCCTTAGTTGGTGGTCGTTGGTGGATGTGAGTGAACTCTCTCGCGCAATGATTTGCGATAACCAAAGCGAAAGAATATTTCCGCTACCAAGAAGAACGGAGCGATAAAAATTTGTGAAAGGTTATTCATGAATGCGGGTTTATTGCGCGCGACCACATGGCCAAGCAACTGGAATAACCAGCCCACAGCAAAACACACCAAAAAGATCCAAAAGCCGTTCCAATTTGGGCTTATGCCACCGATTAAACCAGCCAGTACATTTAAGATCACTAATACAACGCCGGTACTGAGGCCAATGACTATCTCAAAAAAAAGGTAATAGATAACCAGTGCTGCAATCAACAGCCAGTCTAGCTGAGTAGTGAATACTTCAGTAATACCAAACTGCAACCAACCCAACACAATCATTAGCGAAAATACAATCAGTGGGACACCGATGTAATGACTGATACGGGTGATAAGCTTTTGATGGTATTGGTGATAAATACTCATCTGTTTGATGAAGCGTTCCATGGAATTGTTCTCCTCAATGTGCCAAACTCAAGTGATGAGTATAACACTATTATAAGGGAATGGCAGGATGAATCGCACCACAGGTTTCAGCAGCTCTCGACTAAACCGGAAAGCTGTTTCCCAAGTACTATCGCCTGTGCAGCCAAGCTGTTTGGGCCGCGACCACAGGGGGAAACTCCCATCGCAGAGGTATTATGAGGTTGGAAACCCCCATCGCGAGATGTTAAGCGGGAGCCGCTGCACAGGTTTTAGTTTGTTTGAAATGCTGCTGGTTGTATCCCTAGTAACTCTCATTAGCCTCATTGGCGTGCCGTCACTGCAAACACAATTAGCAAAGCATCGTGCAGATTCTACGATATCCCGTCTGCAGTCGTTGTTCCGTTTCGCCGAGACTCAGTCACTCAAGCGCGGGGTCAAGATAAGCCTCTGCCCAAGCTTTGACGGCAAGTCTTGTGGCGGGGATTGGGCTGCGGGTCAAATGGTATTCATTGACTCTGATAATACCCATCAGCCCAATAACCAGGCAGCTATCTTGCGTGTCGCACCAAAGCTTAGCCATGGGCGGCTTTGGCTACGCGCTTTCCCCCAGCAAGGGTTTCTGCAATGGTCGCCAACACGGCCTTTAGCAGGACAAAATGGCACATTTCTTTACTGTCCAAGCCAGCCAGATAGTCACTTAAGGCGTGCTTTAGTTTTTAACCAAACGGGCCGCCTGCGGGTTGTTTCAGGTGAAACGGTGTCTCTGGATTGTGTTTAGATCTATACTTATACAAATAAGCAGCGGTTCCCATCACACCTACGCTCTGCGAGCTTCGGGTGACAGGCTGAGCTTATCACGATTTAGGGGGTTAGAGTGTTTTCACGACAGTTTGGTTTAAGTGCTATCGAAATATTAATGGGCTTTATTATTGCGGGTATATTGATTACGCTTGGTGTGCCCAGTTATCAATTCTATCGGCAAAACCAGCGCGCTGCGACATTGTCATCTGATTTTGTTAAAGCCTTAGCTTATACTCGCAGTGAAGCCGTTAAACGTGGTACTCCGGTAACGATGTGTGCTGCAGGCAATGCGGGCTTCACCAGCTGTGGTAACGCGGGTAATTGGGGCGATGGTTGGATTATCTTTGCTGATCCTGACGGTGATGGCAATATCGCTAATCAAAATGACCGGCTGATGACCCATGCAGCGTTGAGGCAAGGTGCATCTATTACCACAACACAACCGCGTATCACCTATGCAGGTAGCGGTTTCATTAATGCGGGAGCAGGAGTATACAATCTTACTGCAACTGGTTGTACCGGTAATCACGGCCGCCAAGTGTCGATTGCGAACACGGGACGTGCGACAGTGACTGAAGTGGCTTGTTAGTCACATACCTTTGCAATAAAGTCATCCATGCAGCGAGTCATGTAATCATAATCAGGGTTGTAAGTTAATCGTCGAGTTGCATAGCTGCGCATATTCTCTTTGCTTAATGCACCGGCATAAACAGGGCGGTTATCCGCCTTGCCTAAAAAACGTGGCGGGGGAAAATAATCACCGTATTTACCATAGTGGGGATTGTCCGGTGGTACTAGCAAACATACATGGGAAAAATCCAGGATTTGCTGTTCTGGATAACTGCTGTTACGGTATTCAACGCCAATATCATCGCAGGATTGTTCTTTTTTGCTGTATATCAACAGGCGATTCTTCTCTTCTGGTTGGCGCAGAAAAAACCGCTTAGCAGCATCACTATCGATGGTTTCATCATCGTCACTGAGTACCATGAACATGGGAATAGTTAGCGTGCTACTATTACGTAGCTTCGCTAAGTCTTGAGTTATCCGGTAAGCTTGATAAGCCATATTGTACGGGCAAGATTCATACTTAGCATAATTGCTATCATCTTTTAACACATACCAACCGCAGCGCGGAAAGAGTTTGCCAGCGTGGTGTAACCAACGGGCAATCCAAGCAAAGCGAGCGGTGAGTTTGACCGAAGGGGCAAATAAAAATAATCCTTTGATTGGTGCATTATTGAAAGCTTGACATAAAGACAAAGTAGCTCCCCCCGAGAAGCCAAGCAGGTAGATATTTTCCACGTCCATACTCATCGCTTCTATGCCATAGCTCACAGCCCGATGCCAGGACATAGCATCTACTTCTGTCAAATCGCCTGGCACTGTGCCATGGCCTGGCAGCAAGATTGAGCGCACCAAAAAATCTTTGGCATAGAAGTATTGTCCCAGATCCCGCAGTGAGAAGGGTGAATCCATTAAGCCATGGACTAAAAGGATGCCATTCTTATGCTTACCAGAAGGAGATTTTGGGCTATTCTCAGGTAACCATTGGAAAGGGCTATTTGCTTCAATAATTTTGTTTTGGGTTGCTGGTGTTAAGTCCGCACGTCCGTTGGCGATAATATGGCGGCTGGCTTCGATATAGTCGGCAAAGCTCATATCCGCGAAGCGAAAATTTGAATTTAATCCAGTGGGATGGTAGCGTATGTCTAATTTTGGGGGCATAAAGCGTCCAGCCTGATATAACTTACATAGTTTTGAGTATTCCACAAAAGGGGGGCAATTGAAAAATCTATTTAAACTGTTGATCGGCTTATCATTATTTTATGGTGCTCAAGTATTTGCCTCAGCGACGGTGGGTGAGTGGGCGCAGAGTTTGATGGGGCCAGCTAAAGGCTTGATGGATATCATCAATGCATTGTGCTATCTCACAGGTGGTGTATTTTTTGTCGGTGCTATCATTCAATACCGCAATCATCGCAAAAACCCTCAGCAAGTACGCCTGAGCACGCCGATATTTTATCTCATACTGGCCATTGTGATTATTCTGATCCCCATTTTGGCTATGTTGGGCAATCAGTGATGTACAGAGTCCCCACTCTCTGCGTTATTTTTGGGTTGATACTCGGCACTTGCGTTCTTACAGCTTGCCAGAGTGGCGAGCAGTCTTATGAGTATTTTATGACCCATCCTGATCAGTTAGCTCGAGCGATCAATCGTTGTAAGTCATTATCGGGGGAAGCATTACTGAACGATTCTCATTGTAAGGTTGTCATGCGGGCGCGTAATGATTTTGCGCAATTATTGATGATTAATCAACAGAATCCCCAAGCATTTGGGGCGCAGTTGCTGGTAGAGCAAGCGCTGTTAATTTCTGAACAACAAAAACGTAAAGCGATTGTAAAAAATCTGCGTAAACTCAAGCGTTCAGGTAAAGTCAGTATCGCTGCTGTGAATGAATTGCAAGATAAGCTCGGTAACGCCAACACAATAATTGACCAACAAACTCAAAAAGTTGAGCAAATGTTAACAGCCATTCGTGTTCTTGGCGTTTAGCGTGTTCTTTCATACACTTAAGTTTGCTATTTGCTACTTTTTTTTTGACTTTAGTGCTATGTTTACTAAGCAGTACTTATTTCTAAGGACAGTGAACGATGATGAAATTCTCAAGAGGCTTAACTTTTGCCGTTGCCGTCAGCAGTATCCTGTTACTGCAATCCTGCGGCGTCTCAAATCCCACTCAGAATTATTCAGCGGGTAAACAAAGTTTTATCAACGGTGATTACCAAACCGCTTTCAAGGATCTGCAGCCATTGGCCAAGCAGGGCAATCCTGATGCTCAATATGCGGTTGGTTACATGTATTATTACGGCTTGGGTACACCGATTGACCGTAGCCAGGCCATTCACTGGATGCAGATGGCAGCTAACAATGGCCAGCCATTAGCTAAGGAAGCTATGCAGCATATCAATACAGGTTCAGTACATCTGCCTTATCGTGCTCGTTCTATGGGTTCAGGCAGAAGCGGTGGTCGTGCTGTTGCCGCTTCAGGACCTGCCGTTGAAGAGCGGCATGCCAATGAAGGTTCAACCCAAGGTCAAGGCTTAAACAGCTCTCGAATGATGTCCCATTGGCCACCCCCCTCAGTGAATAGCCAACCCGGTGCGGTTACACAAAGTCATTCAGCATCAACAGCTGCAGATGTGCCACCAGTACCCAGCAGTAGTGATGTTGTGCCAGCGACTTCAACGCCTGCGGCTAGCAAACCTAGTGGACCACCCACGATGATGCGTCCTGAAGTTAGCAATGACAAAGGTGACGCGAAGAAGGTAGCGGCTAACAAAGATGCTAAGCCAGCGGGAAATGCTGAGACCCATACTACGGTTGCCAAGGCAGCACCGGCTAAAGCCCCTGCTACGGCAGGATTCACTGTGCAGCTTATGGCAAGCCAACATAAATCTGACGCTCAGTCTTATGCCAAGAACCACCATATTGATGGTGGTGTAGAGCAACATACCACCAATAAAGACGGCCATGAATGGTATGTATTAACGTACGGACAATTCAATTCTATGCAAGAAGCAAAAGATGCTATCAAGCAATTACCGGATGATGTCCGAGCCAAGGGCCCATGGGTACGCAGTCTAGCAGCGATGGATGGTAATCAAGCTTCGAGCGGATAGTACATAATTCAGTCAAAATTAAGCGGGCCTCGTGTCCGCTTTTTTGTCAGTAATATAGCCTCATTTGCATAACTAATGTATAATCGCTAGCTTTGTTAGTAGAAGCAGAGCCGCATGCGCAAAGGGATCATCATAATTACCACTGTTTTACTTTTAGGAGGGGTGCTCATCTCGCCTTATCTCAGCGGTTATATCATCGAACGTAAGCTAAGAGCAGTTACGACAACATTGCCCCAATCAGTGGGAATTGACATCCGTTTATTGGATTATCAGAGGGGGTGGCATAAATCGAAGGCGACGTACTTTGTGAGTATCAATCAGCATGCCGTTAATGAGGCATATCGCCAGTCTGCAAAAGACTCACAGCCTAGTCATCCGTTAGGATTCAGTGTGAAACAAGTGATTTATCATGGTCCAATAGTGGTGCATAACCGTCATTTTGATGCGATGAAAGTGCTATTTGCCATTGGTCTGGTTGAGTCTCATATCAACATCCCCGCTGAAGAAGAAGCATTCTTGAATCAATACTTTGAATTACCTATTGAATTAAATAGCCAAGCAGTACTGAGTTACGATGGAACGATGAATATTAATTTACATTCGCCACGTCTGATGTACCAGGACAAGGCTAAAACCCGACTAGCAGGTTGGAATAATTTGTTTAGCCGTTGGCAGCTCAGTAAGGGCATGAAGCATATTCGTGGCGAGGTTCTCATAACGGATGCGGCAATGACAGGAACAGACCATGAAATCAGTTGCTCAAATATCAAAATGGTGAGTGAGTATCAACGGGGTCCGCACGGATTTTGGTATGGTGAAACAACACTAAAGCTGCCTTTCTCAACAGTTGCTTTTCATGGTCAGGATAAAATGATCTTTCACGGTGTCAATTTACGCATTAACGATGAGGCATTAAGTCATGTGGTAAATGCTGACTTGACAATTAACCTGGATAAAATGATCCTGAATGATTATGAATTTGGCCCTGGCGTTTATTCCGTAAAGATGAAAAACATTGACGGCCAATCGCTACAAGCGCTGAGTCAGCTGGTTGCGACAAATATCGATGTTAATGCCAATAGCTTTGGCCTTGCAGCAATCTTTGGGCAAACCTTGAATTTATTGCCAGGCTTATTGGGGCGAGGTTTTCAGTTGCAAATGTTGCCCGTTGTATTACATGGCCCCAATGGTAAGAGTATGCTTCAAGCATGGGTAACCTTGCCCGATGTGCGGCGACAAACCATTCCGCGACAGGGGTTACGTCCCATGGTTCGTCGTGCTGATGCCGCGGTGGAGCTTAAAATGCCAAAGCGAAGCTTTAAGCATTTGCTGGCATTGTTATTGGTCGGCGATGCAAAACAACAACTGAATATGTCGTTGGTAAAGACCTTGCAACAACAACCCTTAGCACCCCGCTTGCAGTCCCAAGTGCAAGCACAAATTAACCGCTGGAAAGCAAATCATCTATTAGTGGAACAGGCGCAGGATTATTTATTTTCCATCACTTACATGAAGAATGAATTGTATTTGAATGGTCATGCTGTCTCACCAACAGGGGGTATGGTACCAGAGAAGTCTGCGCTTCAGACAAAAAACCTGCGACATTGATAGGCCAAATCTGACAGAGTTTCGCAGTTATTAACCGCTTCGCAAAAATTACGTCGCTCGGGTATTTCCCTGCCGTAATATTTAGCGAATTTGCGTGCTTGAATTAAAGCAAATTTTTCACTGGCCAGTAAGTCTGCCAAACCCGCAACATGTTCAACAAACAACGCGCCGATTGCAGACGGTACAGGTTTAGTGAAAGGTACGTCAGTGAGGTGTGCGCTTAACGCTCCGATTAACCACGGTTGTCCCACGCCTGCGCGGCATATCATAGCGCCAGCACAACCGGTGGCGAGCATTGCTTGTAGAGAATCATGGCAAGCAACATCACCATTACCGATGACCGGGATAGAAAGGGTTTCAGTAAAATAGCGAATTTGATCGTAGAATACTGGCTTGTCATAATCATCCCGCCAATTGCGGCCATGTACAACTAATACATCTGCACCAGCATCTTGAATGACCATACCAATGTCGCGATTAAAGTTATCGTCACTATCGCCATCAACGCGGATTTTAACCGAAACGGGGATAGTCGTGTTGTCTTTCATGGCTTTGATAAACTGCGCTAATCGAGAGGGATCTGAGAGATGTTTTGAGCCGGCGTGTTTTGTGCGGATTTTTTTCTTTGGGCAACCACAATTTAAATCCACCAAATCTGCCCCAAGATCAGTGACAAGTTTCGTTGCCTCGGCCAGTTCATTCGCGTCATTGGCACTCAATTGGAAGCACAGCGTGCCTTCATCGGGCGCACGGGTAATGAACCGCTGGCGGGATTTGATGGACATATTCAATAAGGTTTTGCAGGATATCATCTCGGTATAGGTGAAGGCAGGTTGGCTATAGCGCCACACGAGCCGGCGAAAGGGGGCCGAGCTAACCCCTGCCAGGGGACCCTGGATGAGATTGCTGGCAAACTGCCGATTGCCGATGTGTAGTGGTTTAACCATGAGAGGCTCTGTTTGTCATGTTGGCCTAGAATTATACAGAAAATTCACAAATTCGGAAATAGTATTTCCTTCTCCCCTTAGTATTTGCTATAGTGTCGCCCCATCAATACTCCTGCCGGAGTGGCGAAATTGGTAGACGCGCCGGATTCAAAATCCGGTGGTGGCAACACCGTGTCGGTTCGAGTCCGACCTCCGGCATATCAAGCGAAGCACCAATCTCTTGTAACTGACGAACTGTAATGCTTTTGCTGAGATTGCCCCATTCTGCTTGCCTCCCTACGCTTTATTACCCAAAGCGCGTATGCGCTTTGGGTAATAAAGCGTAGGGAGGCTGTTATTCTACCCACCGTAACTTTAGCGTAGGGTCTCCCTACGCTCTACGAGCTTCGGGAGATAAAATAGGGAGGCTGTTGCTGCTAAATAGAAATGTCCGGTAGGCCAGCTTTCTTTTTCCAGAGAAATCCTCTACAATCTGCCTACTTTTTATGCAGGATTTGTCATGAAGCTAGAACAATTTGATTACACACTACCGGAATCATTAATAGCCCGCTTCCCGACCAAAGAGCGTACAGCGAGCCGCTTGATGGTGGTGGATGAGAGTGGTCTCAAGCATCAGCATTTTCACGATATTGTCGAGCATCTGCGGCCAGGTGATTTGTTGGTATTTAATGACACAAGAGTGATCCCAGCACGGTTATTTGGCGTGAAAGCTTCAGGGGGCAGAATTGAAGTCCTCGTTGAACGTATAACAGCGACAAATGAAGTGCTAGCCCATGTGCGCGCGAGCAAATCCCCTAAGCCTGGCTCGCGGTTGCTGTTAGAAGATCAGGCCGATGTTGAGGTGATTGGCCGTGACGGTGAATTTTTTCGTTTACGATTCCTTAATGGCAATGCTCTTGAGACTATCGAAGCCTTGGGGCACATGCCATTACCGCCCTATATTGAACGTCCTGATGAAGCTAGCGATATGGAACGCTATCAAACGGTTTACGCTAAGCATAAAGGCTCCGTCGCAGCACCGACAGCAGGATTACATTTCGATGAATCATTATTAAAAAAACTAATGGATAAAGGGGTGGATACCGCGTATGTTACTTTGCACGTTGGGGCGGGGACGTTTCAGCCGGTGCGGGTAGAGAATATAAAAGACCATCAAATTCACGCAGAATGGTTACAAGTACCCGAAAATGTTTGCGAACAAGTGCGCCAGACCAAAGCCAACGGCGGGCGTGTCATTGCTGTTGGTACTACGGCAGTTCGCAGCCTTGAGACAGCTAGTCAAACAGGCGCTATCCAAGCCTTTGAAGGCGAAACCCGTTTGTATATTTATCCCGGATACCAATTCCACTGTGTCGACGCCATGGTAACCAATTTTCATTTACCCAAATCATCCTTATTAATGCTCATCAGCGCCTTCGTTGGCCACGAACGCATTATGCAAGCCTACCAAACCGCCATCGAGCAACAATACCGTTTTTACAGCTACGGTGATGCGATGTTTTTGAGCTCGAGGGTGGGGTAGAAGCTGGAGTTTGTTAGGCGGCCTTTTTGAGCAGCCAGACAGATATGGTTATTTTACGAGAGTATAATGACTTGTCGGTGCGATTTAAATTTGAACGGCGGATGTCAGGGTTGACCATTGGTTTTACTTTGTGTATAAAGGCATTCTCACCATTATAAGAAAAGTGGATGTATAATTACCACTGCAAAATACAATTGCGAAACTAACAGGGTAACAAAGAGTCACGACTATGACTGCAAGTTTTATTGAGCTTTTACCATACAAGCCATCAATTCGTATTTTTGAACCTAAACTAAGAAATCGCGTTTTATCATTAACAAAGTCTCTACTAGAAGAAGTTGCTGAATCTTTAAATGACTTTTATGTTTACGAAGATTTATGCCAGTTTGATCCTCATGTTGGCGAAAATCTTTGTCAGATTAGAGCTTGCCAATTGCTTGAAATTTATGAGAAGGAGCTTAGACCATACAAGTTAGTGAACTTTAAATTTTATGCAGAAAAACGAAAAGTAAAACTAGCCATAAGAAAAGTCAACGAGCTAATCAGTGGTGAATATGAAGCTGACTTCTTGGCTGCTGGGGGTACTTTACTTGAATATCTAGAAAAAAATCAATTGAACATACTGTTGTCGAAATCAACCTTTTTCTTGACCTTGTCACACTTTTTGTCAAAGCATAAAACTGTTGACAGCAATGAAAACATGACTATTGATTATATAAGTTTAATAGATGCGCTACAGATTTCAAAAAACTTGGCGCGTAGATTTGTCCATGTTTATCAGAAAAAATTATCGTATGCATCATATAACTACGTAAGCTACGAAGCGGCTAGCAAGGCAAGGGTAAATATTAGCAATGAAGTGATGAACTTGTTGCAATATAACGATGAAGATGGACGTTATACTTTACCCTGTTATATTGTAATGAAAATTCTATTGGGACGTTTATTGCAGTTGAAGCCCAATATTCTCATAATTCTACGTTTCGAAAATAAGCCTAATGCTTTATTGCCTATGCTGTATTCATATGACAAGCATGCTAAGCATTATGTCTATAGTTCAAGTGATGACAAAAAGCTTATGAAGCGACAATGTATTGTTTTTCATGGGGTTTCTGGGGCGCCGTTTATTGATTTAGATAGTTATGTCAGTAGATTCAATGAGTTAGGTCTCTTTAATATTATTATGGCTAATATGGCAGGTCATCCTCAATATAGCGGAAGAAAATTATCAGGCTTAAAGTACAACCCGTTTGCGCCATTAGTTGCTAGCGACCATAGAGGTATCGCAAATGAAGCGCTAAGTCTTGAAAGAGCAATGCGACTTAATAAAAACATAGCAGAATCAATAGGTTGTCTGGAAAGTAATAATTATTTGTTTTTTATCAGACATATATTTGCTGATATTACTGAAAGCCAATTAAATAAAATTAATAAAAATATTTTCTATTCCGACATAAAAAGCTGGAAAATTAACCCTAACATCAGTTATAATGTCGCCTAACTTGCTATAGCATGTTAGGAGGATAAAGTGATGGATTATAACAGAAGGGAAGAACGCTCAGGCGTTGATGACGTTCGTGAATATATGGAGAGCATTCTTGCTCATTTGCCAGGTCATATTTACTGGAAGGATCTGAATTGTCGATTTCTTGGATGCAATGATCTCCAAGCCAGTATGGCTGGCTTAAAATCTCGAGATGATATCGTAGGTCTATGCGCCTTTGATATTATTGCCAAAAACCAACCTGAAGAAGATAGACGACGTCAAGCGAGAGCGATTGATGATGTTGATCGGCGCGTTATGCGTACGGGTGTTTCTGAAACTATAGAAGAACCTTTGACTTTAGAAGACGGCACAGTTAGAGTTTTCTTATCACAGAAGGTACCTCTACGAAATCGAGCAATGGAAATTATTGGTTTGCTTGGTATTTCAATGGACATTACCCACCAGAAGAATCTTGAGAAGCAACTGGCTAATGCCCTCACTGCCGCCGATGCAGCTAACATTGCCAAATCCGAATTTCTCGCCAACATGAGTCACGATGTGCGAACGCCGTTGACGGGTATCTTGAGTATGGCAGAAATCATGCTGATGGTGCCAGAGAATTTTACCCGTGAGAATTTGAATATCATTTTCCAGTCTAGTCAACGCTTACAATTAATGTTGAATCAAATTTTGGATTACATGAACAGTGATGACCCGCAACACTTGGGTGAGCCGGAGGCATTTTCGGTAGCAACGGTGATGGAAGATTTGCGCGTGATGTTTTTGCCAAAAGCTTTGTTGCAAGAAGATGAGTTGGTCTTCACTATGGATGATTCTGTCCCTGAGTGTGTCTATGGATACGGTATGGTGCTGCATCGTATTACCCTGAACCTGTTGGGTAATGGTATCAAATTCACAAAGCAAGGAACAATCAGCGTTGATGTGCGTTATGAATCGGGTGACACCGACCAGGGACGGCTGGTGGTTACTGTGAGCGATAATGGTTCTGGCATTCCTAAGAGTGAGCAGCAAAGGATTTTTGAACGCTTTGAGCGCGTAACACCTTCTTACAAAGACAATAACCTCGGTGCTGGCTTAGGGTTGTCGATTATTTCCCGTTATCTTGAACAGGTGAATGGTAGTATTAAGATGCAAAGTGAAGAAGGCGTCGGTTCTACCTTTACTTGTACGATACCTGTAGGTTTAACCCAAGCGGTTCCTGCTATTATTCCACACTATATCAGTGAAGAAGATGAACAAACCGCGGATAAAACTTTTGCTGACTCTGCTGAACCAGCGGCTACACCTGAGGTAACATCACAAGGGCTTCGCGTGCTACTTGTAGAAGATAATCTAGTGGCAGCGAAGCCTGTGGAAATGATGTTGGTGTCTGAGGCTTGTCTGGTGGACCACGTGACAACAGGTGAAGACGCTGTTATGAAGGCCGCATCGAATGATTACGATTTCATCTTCATGGATATTGGATTGCCGGGTATTGATGGCTTTGAAGCAGCAAAGCAAATCAGCCAGGCAAAATCCACGCCTATTTTCGCGTTGACAGGTCACGGGCATATGTCACAGGATGATCTTGATGCCGTTGGTATTAGTCATTTATACGTCAAACCGTTAGGGGTTGAGGGCGCTCAACATGCTATGAAATTAAGCGAACGAGTTAAGCGTGAGCGTCAGCAAGCTTCAGAGCTGGGCGTGATTGATTTAGCCTTAGGTATCTCTTTGGTCAATGGTCATGAAGATGCAGCCAGGGAATTGTTAACCATGCTTTATGATGAATTACCTGAAGACAAGCAACAGATCGAAGCAGCCCTTGCTGATGATAACCATGATGCAATGGTATCGGTTGTTCATCGCCTGAAGGGGGCATCTTCCTATTGCGGTGCACCTCGCTTAGGGAAGAGGGCCAAAGAGGCCCACCATCTGCTCATCGAGGCGGGTAATATTGCTGCGGCAAAAGGGGAGATTACCCAGCTATTGGACGAAATGGATTTGTATGCACGAGCTTATAAGCAACAAGAGCTATAAGCAATTCCCGCTGAAAGCGTGAAGTTGCCTTCCGAGAACTATCGCCTACGCGGCTTCGCTGCGTGGACGGCGACCAAAGGGAGAAAGTCGCGATTTAGCCGAATATTACGCTGCGCGCGAAGTCAATTCGCGCTTGCGCTCAAGAGGGAGAATAGCGATTCTCCCTCTTGAGTAACTCCCATCGCAGA
>PAPY01000016.1 GCA_002709565.1 Legionellales bacterium
CAGACTTAATCACCAAGCCTATCGATAGTGATAAAGCACAAATGATTTTCGCTAAATACCTTGAGCAAACTACAGATGAGCAAGCCCCGGTCGACGATGGCATCATCAATATCACCGATGCGGCAAGCCGCTTTGATGGTAACAGGGAGTTGGCCACAAGCATCCTCAAAGAATTTGTCGACGATATCCCGGCACGGATTGAAAAACTCACATCGCTGATGCAAGCTGAGAGCAAGGGTGGGCTATTGAGCGAAATGCATTCTATCAAGGGCGCGGCGTCATATTGCGGCGTGACCCGTCTGCAAGAAGCCATTGTTGTGACATACGATCAGGTGCAGCGCGCAGATAGTATAAATGATGCAAAAGACGCCATCGATAAATTGATGGAGGAGCTACAGTTGATTAGAGAAGAGTTCGAGAAGCGGTTTATTGACTAAGGATCGACGTCCTATAGGAAGGGGATAGGTGCTACTATCGCAAAGCCTATTCTCAAAAGAGATATTGCCAACATTCTTAATTTACATATTTATATTAAATTAATTGCAAAGTGACAGTTGATTAAAGTTGTGGATTGACCTGGCTACACTATTCCGGACATATAAATTAAACTGTATGAATCTACAGGAGAGTAAATTATGTCCAACTGCGTATTTGCACGATGTTGATCAGGTAATTGCATGAAATTGATCAGTATTGTCGAAATCTTTACAACAGAAAGCGGATACACTCAGCTAATGATTAACTGTCACCAGCAGAATTTAAGGCTAGTGTAAGTTTCTAGTTAATTAGTGTTCGGAAAAGTGTTGACACGTCAGTCATGTCCGTCTATTTGTTGTTCAATCATGTGATCTGATTTATAAACAAAGGGTGCTGCGTAAACCCTCATCGAGGGCTTTTAGATCTTTTTCTGATAGCACATCTGCTTGGTTAGTAAGTCTGCTTTTGTCAACTGTTCGGATCTGATCGCAGATAGCAGCGACTTTTTGTTGAAGACATTTAACGCCAATTGTGATTGGAGGATGAATTTTCGCTGCTGTAGAAAGTGGAACAACAACAACGGTTTTGCGTGCCTTGTTTATCGGAGTTGCGCCAACTAGTACGCATGGCCGTTTTTTTCGAATCTCAGAGCCTTTTGTTGGCTCAAGATCAACCCAATAGATATCACCACGATTCATCGTCAAGTCCATCCTGCAATGTTATATCCCAGTCCTTCATTTCCTCTTGCAGGGCATTATCATTCTCAACTGCGAGGGCACATTCGTATAGGGCTTTTTCACGCCGTTCTATCTCTTTTTCAATTAGGCGTGAGATGATTAGGCTGCGTTGCCTGGGGGGCAATGTTGCCCGCATCCTTGCTGCTAAGGGATCAGGCATAGAAATCAGCACTTTACTCATTATTTACTCCAGATTGTTAGATATACTATATATTATATAATATATCTATAAAAAAGCAAGCGTTGGAAAGCAGTAAGTATATGGCAATATATTTCTGATAATGGTTATTTTAGGTTTAAACCATAGGGAATATATAATATTACGTAATAATATCAATAGGTTATATGGTGTCTTGGTAGTATTTTTGATAATATTCGTTAAAATTGAGCTAGTTTACCACTAGATACTGTCAGCATGCTGACAGAATTTCCCTAATTGTGTCATCATGATGACACAATTAAATTTTTGGAAAAAAACATGAAAAAACAAGAAGTTAGCACGAATGAGGATAAGCTAGCGACAGACGTCGAAAGCCTTATTGAGAAAGCGAAAAGAAAAGTAATCAGGCATGCGAATGATACTTTGATTACTCTGTACTGGCAAATTGGCCATCGTGTATCAATTGATGTATTAAATCAAGAACGAGCCGCATATGGTAAAAAAATAATCGATAATTTATCTAAGAAACTAACCGCTAAGTATGGACGAGGGTATGGCTCGAGAAATTTGCATCGAATGGTGCAGTTTGCCAATTTATACCCGGATAAACAGATTGTGTCATCGCTGATGACACAATTAGAATGGACGCATTTTGTATACCTGGTGACAATTGAAGACCCGTTGAAAAGGGAATTTTATACCGAAATGTGCCGCATAGAAGGATGGCGAAGTCGTGATTTAAAAGAAAAAATTAGTAGCATGTACTATGAAAGGATAGGTCTTGCCAAAAAGCCTGATACTATCATTGAGGCTGAGTTAAAAAAACTTAAAAAGACTGGCGAAATTACTACGGATCATGTCATACAGGACCCTATAATATTTGAGCACTTGGTCGGTCGTGATTTTCCAACAGAAAAAAATTTAGAGCAAGCCATCTTGGATGATATAGAAAATTTTCTTTTAAGTTTTGGTAATGGCTTTGCATTTCTAGAGCGGCAAAAGTCAATTGAGATAGACGGTGATTTTTTCTATATAGACTTACTCATGTATCATCGTCGATTGAATTGCTTGGTTGTTATTGAGCTGAAGCTGGGTAGATTCAAGCCCCAAGATAAAGGTCAGATTGAGCTATATCTGAGATGGCTGGAGAAAAATGAAATGCAGCCAAATGAAAATCCACCTATAGGAATTATTCTTTGTTCTGAAAAGTCTGATGAGACAGTTGAGTTGCTGCAATTAAATGACTCAGGGATACACATATCACAATTTATGACAGAGCTACCGCCCAAGGAGGTCTTTGAGGAGCGTCTCCATGCCGCCATTGAAAAAGCAAAAGCTCGACACGAGCTATTAGATGTTTTAATGGATAAGGATAAGGATGAGTAATATGCCAAGAACTCGCAAAGAGCAAGAGGTGTGGCAGGCTTGTGATGACCTGTTGGCTATGGGTAAAGCGATAAAGGAAATCACTGGCGAGGCTATCGGTGTAAGGTTGCGTGAGCTAAAATATAAAGCGGGTAGCACGACGCAACGTTATCAATTCCGCGACTCGTGGATGGCAGCGCGTGGACTCAGTCGTGAAGATGTGCGAAGCCTTGAGCCCAATGAGCTCACCGATCCTATAGCCAGAGCAACAGCTGTTTATAAAGAAGGGCTGGAGCGTGAATTACAAAAAGAATATGAGCAGAAATATCAGTCACTAGAGGCGCTGGTAGCGGAAAGGCAAGCTGAAGCGGATCAATGGCAAGCAAAGTGCAGTGAATTGCAGATCAAGCTTCAAGACAGCCAACAACAGAATGATAATCTCAGTCAGCGCTATCAAATCCAATCTGACAATCTTCAATCAATTCATGAAGAGAATATCAGCCTCAAATCAAGCGTCAGCGAGCAAGAAAAGCAGCTAGCAGCCATACAAGATCTGTTAGACAAGCGTGAGGCGCAGTATCTGGAAGAGAAAGAGGCACTATCGAGCCTATTTGATGCTGCTTTAGAAGAATTCAAGACAAACTATCAGCAGCAGGTTTCAGATCTTAGGGAAAGCGCAGAAGAGCAGCGTCACAGACTTATGCTTGATAATGATCAACTCAAAACCGAAAATAAAAAGCTTTTTTCTGACGTATCTGAACTACAGTGTGCGAAGAGAGAGTTAGAGGCTTCAGTGCAGCATCTACAACAACAGTTGCAGGAAATGGGAAGCTTAGAAAAAACATTCAGTAAACATAGCAAAAATGTTGACGCAGGTGTTAAGAAAAGTATCGCTGCAGTTGATGGTGCTATCGATCATATCTCACGACTATGCAACATACAGTCAGAGTGCTTCCTTATGCAAGAGTCCTGTAAAAGCACGCTTGATGCCATCTATGAGAAAATCGAAGATGGTGAATTAGTCACCACTCAACAGGAGTCAGTTGAAACTACTGAAGAAGCGTAATGGAATTAACAATGATCCCCTTGCCAACGATGGAAAAACTGCCTGATACGATGCAGGCTAAGCAGTTATTAAGTAAGGTAGGTAGCAATAGAGCACCTGTGGGTCATAAGCAGATAGCTGCTGAGGATGATTTGAGTGCGATGAATACCTGGCTTAATGAATATAGCCATACTCCGAGTACATATCGTGTTTATCAGAAAGAAGCTGAGAGGCTACTACTCTGGTGTATTTTTCAACACAAGAAACCCTTATCAAGTCTCAACAGGGACGATTTTGAGGCTTATATCCAGTTTATGCTGGATCCCCAACCGCGGGCACTATGGTGCGGCCGTCAAGGCGGCAGGGGAAATAAGCGCGGCAGTAGTCACTGGAAGCCTTTTTCATCACCGCTCAATCAGGCTAGTCTTACTACGGCAATCAGCATTATCAATTCACTCATGACGTATTTGGTTGATGCAGGTTATCTACAGGCTAACCCCTTGCGATTGCTACGCAAAGCCAAGCGACAGCTTCAGCTTGAGGAGCGTAAAATCGAAGTCCAGGCGCGAATATTAGAGCCCGAAGAATGGGAAGCCATGCTTGAGACTATGAATAGTATGTCTGAGGCGACACCTCACGAAAAAGACGATAAATATCGGCTGCGGTTTATCGTTGCTATGTTGTATTTCTTGGGGCTCAGGGTAGGGGAGCTGACTAGCCATACCTGGAATGCCTTTCAGCGAATTAATGGACAATGGTGGTTTATTGTCAGGGGGAAAGGCGATAAACTGGGCAAAGTGCCAGTGAATACTGTTCTGCTAGAGGTGGCGCAAGAATTCAGGAAGCAATTGCGAATGCCTGAGCTGCCAGTACAAGGGGAAGACGCTCCCTTGGTGCCTTCATGGCGCCATGCTGGCGGGCTGCAGTCGCGCGCAGTGAATGTGCAATTAAAGAAGCTTGCTATTGAAACAGCTGAGAAGTACTTTCAGGATAAGCCTGCAACGCAAGCGAAGTTGATAAAATTCTCTGCTCACTGGTTACGGCACCTATCAGCAACTATGCAGGATAGGGCAGGGATCCCATTTGCACATGTGCGGAGTAATTTACGGCACCAGAGCGATGAAACGACGAGAATTTATGTTCATGGGGATGATTTGTCTAGATATGAGCAAAGCCAAAAACTAATTTGGTAGCTTTGAGCAAACCGACTATTGTAATACTACAGATTGAGGTTATACATGGCCAGCATTATTGATATAGACGAGTATAAAATTGAAAAAGCGTCTACAGAGCTATTTAAAAAGATACAACCATTAGCAGAAAGGATTGTGCAATTACAATCTGAAATGAAAGAGTTAGGGATGTTTGCTAACCATCGCTGCTTAGCCGAGTGTTCTCGTTGCCAGCTATTTGAGGATGTTACTGGAAAAGGCATGCTGATTGTTACTCATGGGGCAGACTATCGAGTCGACACAGGACTACGTTTTGAAGAGCTAGACAAAATTTCCGGTATGGATAATGCCGTAAAATGCCCATCGTGCCAGAGTATATTTTGTCCTATTGACAAAGAGTATTTTTATACGTTTGATGATTAACATAGGTGTTATGCGATAGGGTAGGAGTTGGCAAAATGGTCTTATACAGGAGCCAGCTCTATTAATGCGTTTGGAAAGTTTTCTCTATGATGGTAGCAAGCCATGCAGATATTTATCAATAAATAATTAGGAGTTCATGTGTGTTTCAAATTAATGACCAATATAATCAATTACCTACCTTCTCTGGCGACCATTGTAATCGCGGTGGTTGCAGTTTTAGTATACCGGCGCTGGCCAAAAGAACTTACAAGCAGTAAAGTTATCGAGTGTTTGGCAGATATTTATTTCAACTTTGAGCTTTTTAAAGATACATTCCAAGAATTCAGATACGTAATTTTCAAGTTGCCTAGCCAAGAAGAAATTAATGCTCATGCATATGAAGTCGGGCGCATTCTTTCAGGCATCCTGGTGAAGATAAACCGACTATTGCAAATGTATGCCGTCTATTCGAAATTTAAAAATAAGAGCTTTCTGTCAAAAGAAGTTCAGCAATGTAATCAGTTAATAAATGATCTTGAAACAGCATATAGATTATATGATCCAAATACAGGTGACCTTGAGAATATAGAATATAATCTAATTAAGTCTTCAGGGGACGACGATCCTTTGTCCGTTAAGTTAATGGAGCTCATCGAGTGTTCGAAATCGCTGGTTGAGGGTGAAGTAAGTAAGTTAGTAAGGTGAATTATGACTTCAATAAAAGATTTCTTGATTTGTATGATATGGTCTGGTTACTTAAAACTCGGAATGTTGTTAGCATAGGTATGTAGAGACAGGGAAAACAGCAGATATTTCACTTTCAAAATTTGCTTCTAATATTTTGTTAGCCAAAGAAATAGAGCTGTCAGCGGAAAGAGTTATAGTCTCGAATAAGCAATTGTTAGACGCGGAAAAGGAACATTCCAGAAGGATGTATTGGTTAACTTGGGCATTGGTAGGAGTCGGCACAACCCAAGCGATCGCTATCTTGATGGGCATTTTCTTCTAGCAACCATGAGCCCAAATATCCGATAAAGTTTACTAGCAGATTTAGTGATTATAAATTTTACCACGGATTCGACTAGAAAATGTAATCCGGTAATTAATACAAGCCGGGCTCTTTGTTTCTCTCTGTGTCAGGCTATATTGATTTACATGTTATATTTGATTATTCTATAATTATATTCTTAGTGACTGCATTGAGCCTGGACAGCAAAATTTTTTTAGAACGTCTAAGGAACGTTGGTTGCTGCTTATATCCATATTGTGAGAGGAGTATTTTATATGTCATACCTCGGGCAAGATATGGAGCGCGCTGATAACTCCAGTATTGATAATACTGCCGTCAATAGCATAGATGTAACAAGTTCTGTCTCAAGCAAGATATTCATGCACTGGAATAATTTAATACGGGCAATGAACTTTGAATTGTATATAGTTCCGACTTGCCAGATATTATCTTCAGACTCAGATTTAGAAGCTGAGAGCGTATTTGATGCGTTTATATCAAATAACTATAGAGTAGCTCATTTATACGGCGAGTCAGGGTCTGGAAAAACCATGCTGCTTCATCATTATTTCAGAACTCAATGGGATATATTTCAAAAGAATAATTCTGCGAGAATACCTATTTATTTGCCATTAATTGAGGTTGTTGACGTTAAAAGCAATTTTGTAAATAAGTACTTAACCGACGTAGTAAATTTGATCGACGATGAGCTTTATTGGTTAAAGAAGCATCCTGTCCTGCTGATCTTAGACGGTTATGATGAGCAACCTAAATTACTAAGTCAAAAGCTAGACCTTTGGGAAATTAATGATCTTTCTTCTTGGACGGATGTAAAGGTAATAGCCTCTTGCAGAAAAGAAGTATTAGTAACAAAGGAATTAAGGGAGCGTTTTAGCTCAAGCATATCCTCAAGTAATTATATGAGTATAGAGCTGAATTGCTTTGACAAAAATCAAATTCAACATTACATAAAAAGCTATATTAACTATAAAAAATTAATAGATACTGATAGTGAATCAGATGGCGAGGAATGGGGTTGTTGGGAGACATATTGGCAATGCTTTGCTGAAATACCAGCATTATTCAGATTATCTGAATCTGCTTATGCTCTTTCAATTATTATCGAACAACTACCCGCTTTAATGAAGCAATATAAGGAAAAAGACAAAATTGAACGCTTATACTTAATGCGCATTGATATATATGATCAATTTGTAAGTAGTTGGTTTGAAAGAAGAGCGATGAAAGTATTAGCGCAAAACAACTGTATTGTTAAAGGGAAGCACAAAACAAAAAAGGGGCTTGTAGGGGCTTTTAGGAGGTTCTCTGAGCAATTGGCTGCTAAAATGTTACAGCGTAATGAGCGAATGGCTGTTTGCGCTGGCAGTGGCGCTCGAGGATTGTATCACCATCAGGATCCATGGTGGCAGTTTTTTTGGGACGATAGTGAACCAGATTTAACTATAATAAGATCTGCTTGCCCAATAAGAGAAGCAGGTAATAATTGCTTTGTTTTTATTCATGATACATTACGTGAATATTTTGGTGCTAAGCAACTATTCAGTAGCTCAGTCTATAAGTATGAAGTTTCTAGTAATTTTGATTTAAACTGTGCCTTGATAAAAGATGCTGGAACATTAGAATTTCTAGCTGAACAGATCCAAAAAAATCCTCATGAATTAGAGCTGCTTTATCGCATAATTGATGAGTCACGGAGTGAGTCTAGACTCACCTGTGCTGCAGCCAATGCTATCACAATAATGGTGCGGGCAAATATAAATTTCAGCCATAAATGTCTGCAGGGAGTAAAAATTGCTGGTGCCAGTTTAATTGGTGGCATATTTTGTTCAACAGATTTCAGTGGAGCTGACTTAAGAAATGTTGATTTACGCGGTGCAAACATTACTAATGCTAATTTAACTGGTGCTATGCTAGAAGGAATTGTCCTAGGAGAAGGTCCCTCGATAAGATGTGATGGCCATTTAACACGTGATGATTCAACGTTTAAATATGAGTATATTTCCACATTAAAGCTTTCTAGTGATGGTCGTTACTTAGCGGTTGGTACAACATATGGGCAGGTAAATGTCTATGATACAGAAAGAAACATACGTATTAGACAGATTAAATCATCAAGTGTTAGAGGATGGTTAAACACTTTATTTCATGACTTAAGTCGCCATTATGACGAAGGGCTTAAAGTTATATCAATATCCTTTTCTAGTGATAACACGAAAATTATTATTTCATCGCATGACAGTTTAATATATGTGTTTGATCTAATAAATGATAAATTACTACACGTCCTGCACAAACCTTTATCTGATACTCTTCCACCATTTGTTGATTGCTTAGTAAATTCTTCGGGTGAAGAGCATGTTGTTGCTTCTTTGTGTCCTGGTCACAAAGAGTATAAGCGCGGGTCTTATATAAATAAATTGGTTGTGTGGAGTCTAACATCAGGGAAGGTTGTTGAGTCAAGATTCTTGTTTGATGCTGATGGATTATGGTGTGTCCCAGGTGGCAAAATGCTCGTGTACTATAATAATGAAAAAAACCAAATGATATTTTTAGATACTAATTCATATGTAGAAGCATTTTCAGTGGATCTGTCGAGGCTAGAGTCTAGATTTGTGGATGCGGTTGCGTTTTCGAGAAATAATGTAATGGCGGTTGTAGTAGGCAATTCGCTGTGGCTATATGATCTCAAAACAGAGAGTCTGCTTCCTATTTCGAGCAATATTGAAGAAAGATTTGCAGATTTCCACATAAGCGAAATTATCTTTGGTGACAATGCGGAAGAAGTGTATATAAGTGATAATCGTTCAATTGAATGTTGGAATATTGGAAGAAACAATAAAAGAAAGGTTTTTTCAATGATGGATTACTTAACTGGTGTTAGAGCATTATTTGCTTATGATAATTCATCACGCAGATTATATTATTCATATGATGGCATTGCTATAAAATGCCTTGACCAATCTGCCAAAATTCAATTCGCTGAAAGCTATAACACCGTCACTTGTTTTTTTATGGTTCGAGAATCTTCAGTAGTGCTTACTGGGCATAATAATGGGGTGATTCGTGCGTGGGATATCCAAAGACGGTATGTTTTATACACCGGTCAGGAGCATCTAAATCCAGTTTTCTTTATCACTTTTATTGATTGTACCGAACAATTTATTACAGTCGACTGCAGAGGAGCTGTTAAAGTTTGGGACGTGAGCTTCCAGATTAATGACAGTGTTGATTTTAGAATGCCAATTGAATTAGTATCTATTAGCAGAAATGCCCGCTTTATAGTAGCAGCCACTGCAACATGTATATGGTATTTTGATATGCTAGGCGACAGAAAGTTGGCGATGGCTGTAAGAGATATTAATGTTAGCCATTTGAAAGTCGATTCTAGCGGCTGCATATACTATATAACTAGAGATAGAGGGTATGGTAAGTTTAACATCATACCCGATGATAGATATAGTTACTTCATGCTTTCTCACCCAGAAATAACACCCACGTCACTATCAACCGATATTAGGGAATCGCGCTTTGCTCCAAGGCGCCGTTCTCACTTTATGTTTCATGAAGAAAAGAGCTTGATCGCCTATTGTATTGATAATCAATATCTTGTTATAGAGTCCCTAGAATGTCCTCCCAAAACTTTGTGCAAATTTACAATACCTTTTAATTCAGATATTGAATACGATATATGTTTTGCCAGTAGAACAGATTCGGTAGTTATTTACGCCAAAAACATCAGGCGTCTATTCCTTCTGGAATGGTCAAATCTAGATGTTAAAGAGTTTACAGTTGATAATGTTAATCACGCTGAATCAATTTACATGCAGCTATACAAAGATTTCTTCTTTATCCTGGAGGAAGACGAAATGGTACTGTATTGTTTCACGCTAAATGAACACACAATGTGCGCTGAGATTCTATGGGGCTCACAAAGAAAATTACAATGCAATGATATCAGGCTTTCTCAGGCTACAGGGCTATGGGTTTCAAAAACTAGCGAACATGGTAAATCTTATTCTGCCACAGAGGCACAAAATGTTTTTATTGAGAATAATGCTTTAGGCGCACCCTCCAAGGACAAGCCACGTGATATTTATCCACAGCCATATGTTCCTACTAGTTTTAGTGATGACATAGTGAGGCATGATATGTTTAGTCAACAAAATATCGTTGATCATAGTAATTGGTATGTAACTTTATTTAGACGAAATAATAAAGAACATACCTCTCTTTTTATTGAAGGCGTTTCTGACAATCGCTATATATCAATGAAAGCAGATTTGTTATTTGACCAACAAAGAAAAAAATCTCTATTTGGAAAATGCGGCTATGCATTAATCGAATTGCTAGAGGTTGATTATGAGCAATTCTATAATAAGGTTAGACCGTATTGTTGCTATGCGGGCCCCTGGAATATTACGAGCGAACAGGGCTTATTGCTAATTAGGTCTATTCAGCTCGACCGAGAAAGTGATATAATGTACCTTGAGATGGGTTCATCGGCTTTATATTCGCCTTTTATTGGCAAGAGTCAGCTTGAACAACACAGCTGTGTATCTTGGTGTGAAAAACATCTGCTGTCATTAGGTATTCGCCGTGAATCTTCTGCATGGAAGTGGCTGGACGCTTTCGTCGCTGTGCCATCTCTACATGTACCAGATACAAATGCGAGCAATAAGAAAGGGAATTGTAAATTAATGTGATTTTATTCCGGGAGGTTATCATATGTATAATTGTGAAAAAGGGTCAGTTGATAATCGTGTAATTGTTAGAGTTTGGACCTCTGATAAACATCCCACACACCAAGGGCATGATGTAGGCCATGTATCTATCGAAATACCCAAAATAGTTGATGAAAATGGTAAAACCTTCTATGTCAGTTTGTGGCCAACGAGAGCATTGCCTCAATCTCTATTGAGTCAAGGTGACGAAGTTGGAGATTCTATGGGCTTATTCAAACCAGAGCCAGGAAAAAACTTAACGACCTATGCGAAAGATCGTTATCATGCAGAAAATCGCTCGCCAGAAGTCCTTTACTGTCTTTACCATTTAGATATTAATATGATTTTTACTGAATTTAACCGAATCACAAGTAGCTTAGATGGGTGGAATATTCTCGGTCCTAATTTGCTTCATAGTAATACACATAGTTGCGCGAGTCTAGCATATACTTTGTTAATGTCTGGAGGGATTGAGGAGTTACGCATCAATAACAAACGTATGCATGAGAAGTCGATTGATGGCTCAAAAGACTCTATTCCCAATAATCCTGACAGGATCAGTGAAATTTTGGGGGAGGTTAAACTGTATGAAGCTACAGCTCTTAATTGTACACATGAATATGAACCATTATATCCTGGTGATATTGGTGAAACATTCAGTTTGCCTAGAAGTAAATGTACGTTGTTATAATTATGGCTGAGAAAAATAAATAGGGCGTATAGATTTTCTGTGCCTTGTTAAAATAACCGATAATCTTTCTTATCGGAACTAAGGAGGTTCGTGTTATCAATGTCATTAGCGTGTCATTCTAGATCATTTCCTAACCAATTTAATTGTCCAACAACTCGTTGGACAATTAATATTTATGATTATCGGCCTCTTAGTGATCTTGGCTTATGTCTGATAGTAAGTGCCCTGGTTAGTTTATCCAGATAACTATAGATGATTCATGGCTATCTTTTAATCATGCTGAGCAATTACCAACCTTGCTCGCAGTATTTGCCGCGTTAGCATTGAGTAAAAGTCTCTTGGCAGCTTCATCATCATAATTACAATACTTTTGGTACCAGTAGCAAGCCGCACATAATGTTGCACATAGTGTGAATACAAGAGAAACACTCACAACTATTGTGAATATATCGTTTGCGGAGAATCCTGAGCTATCTGAATCAGGCGTTTCAATTGTTATTGTGTTGTTTGTGCTATCTTGAGCACTTGATTGATCAGCTATAGAACACAATACACAGGCCCATAAAAGGCTTTTTTTGAACAAAAGAGAATCGTGGTTGGTAGTTAAGTCAAAAATCTTCATGCAAATTTCCTTTAATCAGAATATAAGTATTGAAGCGGGTTAAGAAACTAGACCATTATTTTCAAGAAATAAGATACAAATCCGACCCCGAATTATGGTTACTTAAAGCACAGTAAAAATTAAATTCTTACTATGCTACACTTTTGCCACGGTACAGCCGGGGACGGCGATGACCGTGACGCGATACAGAGAGCAGCATCAGCTGTTCTCTGTACCTGAGATATATCACAGTTCAGCCTATATCGCGTCTTGAAATATCCCGGGGTTCAAGGGGCTGGCCCCTTGTCCGCCGCAGGAGGTTCTCATGTTAAATATACCATTGCTGGCGCATTTCCACTTAATGCCTGGTGCGGACGAATAAAATTATAGAAGTGGAAGCAGTCTGTCAATGATTTTTTTAAATCATTTACCTTTTCCCACTCTTCCAAATAAGTACATTCGTATTTGACACTTCGCCATAACCGCTCAACAAATATGTTATCAATTGCGCGCCCTTTGCCATCCATGCTTACTTTTATGTTTTCATCAAGCAGCAAATTTACAAAGTCATGGCAAGTAAAGTTGGGAGCAAGGATCTATCAATATCTTGTGAATTACGTACAATTATTGTATTTTACGTAAATTATGTAATTTTACATAATTATACGTAATTGGGAGTCAATAAGTGTTAAACCACAATTTTAAACGGGCTGATCTGGCAAAAATTTACGCAGACAGTCTGCAAGGCATTGGCAAAAAATAATAAGTTTAGCAAAGACAGTGTTTGGGAGTCTCGAGAACAATGCCCCTCATCACCCTACGTAACATCAGCCTTAATTTTGGCCATGAGCCACTGCTTGATGGCATCGATTTAACCGTAGACGCCAAGGAACGTATTTGTATCGTTGGGCGCAACGGCATGGGTAAATCCACTCTGCTAAAACTCATCAATGATGAACTAACTCCCGATGATGGTGAAATCATTAAACAACAGCATTGTATTATCGCGAAGCTCGAGCAAGAGATGCCCGAAGATACTGGGCTGACGGTCTATGACATAGTTGCTAAAGGCTTAGATGCTGCTGCCCTTGCCCATGAAGCCTATAAAGTCGACACGGTTATCTCGAAGCTAGATTTACCTCGCGATGCTTTATTTGATGGGTTATCAGGCGGGATGAAACGCCGGGTACTACTGGCCCAAGCCTTGGTGTGTGAACCGGATATCTTATTGCTGGATGAGCCCACTAACCATTTAGATATTGCAGCGATTCAATGGCTGGAGAAATTTATTCTTGAGTTTAAGGGCACTGTGATATTCATTACCCATGATAGGGCCTTTTTACAACGCCTAGCGACGCGCATTATTCAAATCGACAGAGGCAAGCTCTACAGTTATCCTGGCACTTACCAGCAATTTCTCGAACGCCGGGAGCATGAGCTTGTGGTTGAAGAAACCCAGAACAAGAAATTCGATAAATTACTCGCCCAAGAAGAAATCTGGATCCGTAAAGGCATTAAGGCCCGCCGTACTCGCGATGAGGGTCGAGTGCGCGCACTGAAAAAACTTCGTGAAGAACGAGCCCAACGTCGTAACCAGATAGGCAAAGCCAATCTTCGCAGCCAAGCAATCGCAGACTCCGGTAAAATTGTCATTGATGCCGAAGCCGTTAATTTTGCCTACCAACATAGTACCATTATCAGTGATTTCTCAACCACTATTTTACGTGGTGACAAAATTGGCCTCATTGGTCCGAATGGTATCGGTAAGACAACACTATTGAAACTGTTATTAGGCGATTTAACGCCAGACACAGGCAAGATTAAACATGGCACCAAGTTAGAGATAGCCTACTTTGATCAAACTCGCGCTCAACTTGATGAAGATGCCACCGTGGCTGATAACGTCAGCTATGGCGATCAGTATATTGAATTTAATGGCCAATCTAAACATATTATGGGCTATCTGCAAGAATTTTTATTTACCCCTGAGCGCGCTCGCAGTAAAGTCAGCACTCTATCGGGTGGTGAGCGCAATCGATTACTATTAGCACGCCTGTTTAGTAAACCTGCCAACCTGTTAGTCATGGATGAGCCCACCAATGATTTAGATTTGGAAACCCTTGAGTTATTGGAAGAGCTGTTGGTTAATTATCAAGGCACATTATTATTAGTTAGCCATGACCGGCAATTCCTCGATAATGTGGTCAGCAGCAGTATCGCTTTTGAAGGTGACGGCAACGTTGTTGAATATATCGGTGGATATAGTGATTGGCAACGACAAAAAGCAGACAGCTCCCCTGCCCCAAGCGGTAAGCCTAAGACTGCCAGCAAACCTGACTATGCCCGGCAAAAAGAAATCAAAGCTATCGAGAACAAAATCCATAAATTAGAAGAGAAGCAAGAATCACTTAAAGAGCAGCTTTATGATACGGAACTTTATATACCAGAAAATGCCGATAAACTAAAGAATATGCAAGATGAGCTAAAACAAATAGACACTGAGCTCGGTGTGTTGTGGGACAAGTTATAACCAAACAGCAACCTATCGACCAGTTTATAGTTGAACCTTTGTAAAAAATACGTAAGGATAAGCGTAGGTAGTTGTGGAGACATGATTAATGTTCCTAGGTGAAAAGGCGAGGAGGTATTTTATTGCGACGGTTAGCATGTTGAGAGTTGGTCGTTTTGAAGGTGAGTTAACAACGTTTTTAACAAATATCGTGGAACGGGTAGGGATAAATTACAAAGACGCTAATGGCAATACACTGCTTCACCACCTTTGCGAAATTAATCATGAACGAGCAGCGCACTGGCTATGCTTTACTTATCGTGACACTATTCAAATACGGCCCCAGAATAACGAAGGTCAAGTGCCTGCTGAATTAGTCACTCATGGCTCAAAAAGTGACTTTGCTATGTCCATGTTGGCAGGCTATACAGGAAACTCTTTTGACCACATAAATGAGATCCCAACAGCAGAGATAACAATGCAGAAAACAAATACTCAATATTGCCACTCTAGCATCACCGGCGATAATCAAGAACTGAGCCATTTAAACTCTCTAGCGCATTATGTATGTTGTCATTATTCTATCCAGCCAGATTTCTACAAAAAAACATCAGCAGCAATGCTAGCTGCTGGAGATAATGAGCTAGAGTTACAATTAGATGAAGCTGAAACTGTACTTAGGTATATTTGTGAAAGACATATTGACGAGACTGGTAAGCAGTACACAGCCCGAAAAAGAATACATTTGATAAAACATTTTCTTGAGAATGACTCTTATTGCTTGAAAGATATCCTTGTAAAAAATGGCATGGAACAAAAAAGACAATTACAAAAATATAATAGCATACCTGTCTTTAAAAAGAGATAATATAATCGATGGCCTCGCGCAATTCGTCGTCATTACACTCAAAGCACCCTCCTCTTGCAGGCATCGCGCCATTACCATGACTGGCGAGCTCGACAAGTTTATTTGTCCCTAATTGCTGGTAGCCTTGCCATTGCCGCCGATTGCCAATGGTTGGCGCATTCACATCGATAGAGGCATGTTGCCCATGACATGCAGCACAGAACTGCATGAAGATTTTCTCGCCCGCATTCGGGTCATTTTTGATTTGTGCGACAAAAGACGTTGGACTATGGAACGTGCGCATGGTGGCTGTACTGCCGGGTGCTGGCAATTGATTGTTAGCTAGCTTGTGTTGCTGTATTGAGAACCATAATCCAGCTGCTGCGCTAAGGGCAAAAACAACTATCATTAGCAAGCGAGTGATGATTTTGTTCATAGCGTCGGATTCGTCGTTACAATCTGTGCTAAGTCTTTACTTCTAGTTGGACCAACGATAGTCTTGACGACGTTACCTTCCGGATTAATCACAAAAGTAGTTGGCAGCACGCTAACTTTGTCTAATTGCCAATCTGCCTGAGGATTTGCCGTCAATACCGGATAATTGATCCCCATCATAGCAATAGCTTTATTAAGCCGCTCGCCTGTAGCACCATCATAATCCACGCCCAGCATTTGTATATTACTATGATTCTTTGAAAATCTATTCAACTCAGGGATCTCTTCAATACAACTGTGGCACCAAGGAGCCCAGTAATTGATAACAACCCAATGCCCTTTTAGAGACGTCTGCGTAATGGTTTTGCCCGATGTATCTTGATAGCGGGTCTCAGAACCACAACCCGCTAACAAAATAACCGTGAACAACACAAGAATCAATACGCGCATAGGCTTAACTCAGATTATTGACAATGGTTAAATAATCCTTTGATAACTCAGGACCCGTATGTGGGAAGGATAAATAGGCCCGCAAGCGTCCTTCAGGATCGATAACAAAGGTCTCAGCAGTATGGTTAATACTGTAGCTATTCGGGTCACCATTCTTAGCCGCCATCTTCACAGCAACAATATTCATTTGTTTCTTAATAGCATCTGTTGCGCCATCGTCACCCCTAAGACCAATAAAATGAGAATTAAAACTGTGGACATAATCGCCCATACGCTGATAAGAATCACGCGCCGGATCGACAGACACCATAATCACTTGCGGCATTTTTTCTGCCGGTAATTGTTTATCCAACTGTTCATACATTTGCTTCAAAGCAGCAAGACTGGTTGGGCACACATAGCCACAGTTAGTAAAACCAAAAAACACCAAATTCCAGCGCCCCTTAAATATTTCTTCATTGACCGCTTGGCCATTGTTATCAGTTAGATTAAAGGTCGGCGACATACCCGGCTCTTTAAGTATAGTGCCGTCAATCTTCAATTCGCTCACATCTACAGGACCCGATTTATGCCCCATAATGCCAAAATACACACCGAATACAACGACAACTGCCGCCAGCAAAATGATGGCAAGTAAGGTGTTTTTGTTTTTGCGTTTAACGTCTGTAGAATTCATAATATTTCTCCTCTATATGTAATGATCAAGCAATAAAACAATAAATAGCAATCCCAAATATACAATGGAATATTTAAAGGTTAGGAACGCTGTTCTATCTGGGCCTGTGGTGCGAAATAGCTTAATTGCCCAATACAAGAATCGAGCGTTGAGTGCCATAACACCGATGAGATAAAGCAACCCAGACATGCCTGCGACATAAGGCAACAAGGTTACAGCAATCAGTAATACGGTATATAGCAAAATTTGCACTTTGGTATAACGAATACCGTGGGTCGCCGGCAGCATAGGCACATCAGCATTTTTATAATCATCATAACGATGGATAGCCAAAGCCCAAAAGTGCGGCGGCGTCCAGACAAAAATAATCAGAACCAACATCAACGCTTCAGGGCTCACCTGCCCTGTCACTGCTGTCCATCCCAATAATGGTGGTGCGGCACCCGCTAATCCGCCAATAACAATATTCTGGGGTGTAGCGTACTTTAAATATAGGGTATAGACACCGGCATAGCCTATCATTGACGCGAAGGTTAAAATAGCGGTCAAGGTATTTACCATGCTCACCAGTAAAATCATCGATGCAGCACATAAT
The DNA here is from genome assembly GCA_002709565.1 of Legionellales bacterium. Classification (GTDB taxonomy): domain Bacteria; phylum Pseudomonadota; class Gammaproteobacteria; order UBA1113; family UBA1113. The sequence goes on from PAPY01000016.1 coordinate 17,914, forward strand.
ACACCCGCAAACAATAAGCATTGACGCGGGGCAATTTTGTCTTTGACCATGGGGCGGTTTTTGGTGCGCGCCATTAATTTATCGATATGTTTATCTGCCACATGATTCACTGCAGCAGCGCCACAGGCTGCCAAAGCAATACCAATGTTACCAATAATTAATGGCACTAATGGCACCGCCCCTTGCGTTGCTAAACACATGCCAACAATAGATGTTAACACCATCAGCATGACAACGCGTGGCTTACATAGCTCGAGGTAATCACGCCAGGTTGCTTTTACGCTGTTGTTATAGTGAGATTCTGTCAATGTTGTCATCGGTATAACCTGTAGTTGAATGTAATCAGTGAAAGTAAAATGCCTGCGGCGACCAAGGTGTGGGCCAGCGCGATAGATAACGGCAATTGAAATACTACCCCGGCCATGCCTAAGGATAATTGCAATAATACTAAAACCATAATGAGGTTTAGACTACTAAGTACGGCACCATCACGCCTTAACTGTTGTTGCGCTATCAAACCAAAGCCTAATAGATAGATTGATACAACCATAGCACCAATACGATGGGCCATCTGAATGGATTGTCGCACAGTGTCTGCTAACACCCCACCTTGATAATTAACCCCCGCAGGAAGTAATAAATGAAATGCATCCCGCCAAGCAAATATAGATGGGCTGCTATTATGGCAAAAAGGAAAATCTGGACAACTAAGAGAAGCATAGTTGGTGCTAGTCCAAGCGCCAAGAAATAATTGCAGAAGAACGAGTGCTAAACCAACCCCTGCCCCCCAACGTAACCCTCTATTGTTTGGTAATGCCGTAAAAGGAAGCTTACGATTACTGAGATAGAGCAGCCACAGTAAACTCAAAATTCCTAGCCCACCCAATAAATGTTGCGTAACAATGATCGGCAGTAACTTCAAGGTAACTGTCCAGCGTCCTAAGGCAATTTGATAAAGCAATAATAATGCTAATGCACCTAGCAAGAGAATATTACTGCGCTTGGGTTGCTCAACACTGAGTAAGCCACCAACAAAAAAAATCCCTATTAATAACAACGTTAAACTACCGGCAAAATAACGATGTAGCATTTCCGCCCAGGCTTTCGCTGCACTGAAAGAGCTATTGTTATATAAATAATGGGCTGCCTCCCCTTGAGGTACCGTCACTTGGCCATAGCAACCGGGCCAATCAGGACAGCCCAGACCCGCGTCATTAAGTCGCGTATAAGCACCCAAGGCTATTACCCCGACAGCAAGTACACAGGCCACTAAGGCCAATAGGGCAAGAGATTGCTGCTTAACCAATTTGTGATGCCCTCAGTAAAATTTTAAGATCCTTCAAGACATTCATTGGATCAGTGTCTTGTGCATAGAGCATAAATAAATACCCCTGAGGATCAACTAAATAGACTTGGTTTGTTTGCGCCCCGCTCGGCAACACTTGTTGTAAACCAGCACGTTCGGTTTCTGTTAAGACCAACTGGTGAAAGTCTCTAGCCTGGGTAATTTTGCAACTATTGTTCGCGCTAACATAATGTAAATCAAGCCGGTCACGGTCTTTACCTAAGGCAATACGCATTTGGGAAAATTGTTCAAGATGTTGCTGGCATGTTGCATCACAGCAAGCGTTATCACTGAAAAGCAAATGCCATTTGTGACTAAGGCTTTGTTGCTTTACCAGGGTTTGCAGATCCACCGGCGGCTCAATCAAGGTGCCATAATTCGTGGTGCCAAAATGAAATTTGTCATAATTGTAATAAATTAACCAAGCAGCAATAACCGGCACGGCAAATAACAACCACAGTCCAACCATAATTAGGCGGCGATGTTTCGATGTATGGGTTCTAGTTTCCATCAGATTTCACTCTCGTAATACTCAAACAACAATAGGCAATCAATAAGGCTACTGCCATACCAAACCACTGTACGCTGTAGCCTAAGTGCTGCGCAGGTGACAATGTGACAATTTCCCAGTCTCGTTTAAAAGGGCTCTTCGCTTGTGGCTGCAGACGTAACACAAATGGCAGGTAATCCAGAGTTGTTTGTTCATGTAATTGCTGTAGATCTATCTTTTGTATAACCAAAGGCCGTTTATTCGGCTCAGGTATGGTATCCCCTAGCATAAAGACATGCTTCGGTGGCGTTTTAACATAACCCTGCAGGGTTTGAGGGGTCGTCTTGGGTTTGAGTAATTCAGGTTGACTCTCTATCTGCGCCTTTGCAAGCCAGCCACGATTGATTAAGACAACACGGTTGCTATCTAGAGGCTTGAATGGCATCAATACCTCATAACCTGCAACACCATCGCGGGTACGGTTATCCAGTAGCAATGTCTCCCCGACATAATGCCCCCGCACGGAGACGGTTTGGAACGCTTGAGGCTCACTGTTGAAACTCAAACTAACAGGCGGTTTAGAGAGACGTTGATGATAATTAGTTAATAGATCCTGCTTCCAATGGTAGCGTTGGTATTGCCAACCCCCTAAAATGATAAACAGCAGTAAAAATAATGCACAGAAAACCGTCGGCAGTAGCCGAATATCAAAGTTATAAGATTTATTTCTGTACATAAATGAAGCGATTTCCACCTCTGCCTCCTTATTGGTGGCCGATTATAGCTCTATTCTGCCCTTGGTGAAATGCTCTTCAGACTTTTCAAAGCCAGTCGCGTCGAACAAAGTGTAGGATAAGGTAATTTCTTCGATATCTTTGGGCACCTTGGGATCCACATAAAAATACACGGGCATATCTGCTTTCTCCCCTTTGAAGAAATACTGCTGGGTGAAACAAAAGCATTCGGTCTTTTTTAGGAACCGAGCTGCATCATCCGGAGTGATGCTCGGTATAGCCTGCACCGTCAATGGGTGCCCTGTGGTATTTTGGGCATAGTAATAAATGAGCTTGGTTTCTCCCGGGTGAACTTCAACATGCTTATTCAACGGGCGAAAATCAAACGTCATATTCCCATGCACGGTGGAAGCAAAGTCGACTTTAATGGTCCGGGAATAATCTATCGCCATATCTTTGGGCGCAACAGCAGCAGTATTACCGCCACCATTGATGCCGGTTTGTTTGCATACCAGGGTGTACAATGGCACTAACATATAGGCAAAGCCAAACATCAATACCACGCCAACAGTTAACTTGATGACGAGGCGTTTATTGCTAGCCTTCGTTTCACTCATCAGTGCGCCTCAGCGGGCACCACCTTCGGTGGTGTATCAAATGTATGATAAGGTGCAGGTGATGGCACAGACCATTCAAGGCCATGGGCACCGTCCCAGGGTTTAGCCGGTGCTTGCTCACCCCGGCGCAGGATGCAGGCTCTAAATAAGATATACAAAAAGATTAATTGCGAAAAACCAAAGATAAAGGCGCCAATACTGGCAATTTGATTAAAGTCCGTAAATTGCAGCGCATAATCAGGGATCCGTCGTGGCATTCCGGCAAGTCCCAGGAAATGCATGGGGAAAAACGTTAAATTCATGCTGATAGCCGTTAACCAAAAGTGCAATTGTCCGAGTGTCTCGTTGTACATGCGTCCGGTCCACTTTGGCAGCCAATAATAAATCCCAGCAAAGAGTGTAAATAATGATCCCGACACTAACACATAGTGAAAATGTGCCACCACAAAATAACTGTCCCGATACTGATAATCGCTAGGCGCAATCGATAACATCAAGCCACTAAAACCACCGATGGTGAACAAAATCAAAAACCCTAGTGCAAACAGCATTGGCGTCTCAAAAGTAATAGAGCCTTTGTACAAAGTCGCAATCCAGTTAAAGACTTTAATGCCTGTTGGCACCGCTACTAACATGGTCGTATACATAAAGAATAACTGCGCCCCTAATGGCGCACCGGTTACAAACATATGGTGCATCCACACCGCAAAGGCCAAAATAGCAATCACGACAGTTGCATAGACCATGGCATGATAACCAAATAATCGTTTACGGGAAAAAGTCTGGATTACCGCTGAAATAATACCAAAGCCCGGCAAAATCAAAATATACACTTCCGGATGACCGAAGAACCAAAAAATATGCTGGAATAACACCGGATCGCCGCCACCTGCTGCATTAAAAAAACTGGTATGAAAATGCCTGTCCATCAACATCATGGTCACACAACCCGCTAGCACCGGCATGACGGCTAACAGCAAAAACCCGGTCACTAACCAGCCCCAGATAAAGATAGGCATTTCAAACCATTTCATTCCCGGTGCGCGCATATTAAAGATAGTCACCACAATGTTCAGCGAAGCCAGGATAGAAGAGATCCCCATCAAATGGATAGACAAAATAAAATAATCCGTACTCTTTGGCCCATAGGTAGTAGAGAGTGGTGCGTAGAATGTCCAGCCAAAATCCGGTGCGGGGCCAGTCATGAACAGTGTGCTGATCAATAAGGTAAACGCAAAAGGTAAGATCCAAAAACTCCAGTTATTCAACCGCGGAAATGCCATATCCGGCGCGCCAATCATTAATGGCACCATCCAGTTTGCTAATCCGGCCAAGGCTGGCATGATCACACCGAACACCATAATAAGGCCATGAAGCGTGGTCATTTGATTAAAAAATTCTGGATCTACTAATACTTTGCCAGGCTCAAACAATTCGGTTCGAATCACCAAGGCCATGGTGCCTGCCACGAAAAACATAATCAGACTCAGCACTAAATACAAGGTGCCAATGTCTTTGTGATTAGTTGTGGTTATCCAGCGCAAAAGACCTTTTGGCGGATTATTATGCCCTACCCCATGGGTGCTCACTGCCACTTCTGACATATGGTTCTCCTTTGCTATTCTTTGCGTGCGTTAGCAATCTCACTCGGTTGTACTTCAATGGCATGGCCCGCTTTTTGATTAACTTCGCCATTACCCCAGGCATCGCGCACATAGGTAATAATACTGGCGAGAGTTTCATCATCTAGCTGTTCACCAAAAGCTTGCATGGCTGTGCCGGATACCCCGTGCAATAAGATATCGATATTTTTGCCCACTGGTCCCGTTGCTACCGGACTGCCTTTGAGCGCTGGGAACGTGGGTGGTAAGCCTTGGCCATTGGCTTGATGACACATACCACAGGTGGCTTGGTATTTTGGTTTGCCGATAGCTAATAATGCTGCCTTGGTCATTTTCTCCGGCGGCTTGTCAGCGGCTTCTTGTTTGGCTTTTGCTTTGGCAGCGGCTTTTTGTTGTTTGACGGTTTGATGGGCTGCAACCCATTGGTTGAACTCCGCTTGCGGCACAGCTTTAACAACCACCGGCATAAAGCCATGATAAACCCCGCATAGCTCACCGCATTGACCACGATAGGTGCCAGGCTCATCGATGTAGACCCAATTCTCATTAATATAGCCGGGTATACCATCTTGCTTCACGCCTAGCTCAGGCACCCACCAATCATGAATCACATCATTAGAGGTCACCAGTAATTTAATTTTTTGCTTCGTCGGCACCACCATTTCATTGTCTACTTCTAGCAAGTAATGCTCGCCTTTGGCTGCTGCACCCTCGATTTGATCTTTTGGTGTGGTTAAATTACTGAAGAAACTGATACCTTCGTCTAAATATTCGTACTTCCATTTCCACTGATAGCCGGTGATCTTAATCTGAAGACTGGAGGCTTGGGTATTATGGATTTGTTTCAGCAGTAATGTCGCAGGAATGGCAAGTGCAATCAGAATAAGCACAGGAATAACAGTCCACGCAATTTCAACCCATAAATGTTCATGAAAATTAGCAGCAGTAGGACTCTTCGAACGACGATAGCGAATGATGGAATAAAACAATGCCCCAAACACCACCACGCCAATGGCGCAACAAACATAGAATGTGATCATGTGGATATCATAGATCTGGTGACTTATAGGCGTGACGCCCTTGGGCATGTTCCAGATGGATGCAGCAACTGCCGGTAGTGGTAATAACAATGTTACCAATACTGCGATTGCATTTCGCCACCAAGACTGCATGAATGTTAACCTTAAAATAAACGCTAGTTGGGTGAGGATTAAAGCATAAATCATTGATAAATGACACACCTCAATTGGTGTTCGTGCTAAACCTGCGTTAGTATGCGTAACTCATCATGGACAGGACAAGGCAATGATTTCACTGATTAAATTTCTTCATATGCTCTGCATCTTCGGCATCATCGGCATAGTCTCAGGCCGACTATTTCTTGCTCAACGGCGTTTTGCTGAATTAGATCACATTGCCGGTCGTTTAGACTGGACATTAATTGCTCTGCTGGTTTTTGGTGGCATTACCGGTAGTCTGATGGTATTGCCAAAAGGCTATCAATTTACCACGCCTTGGATCATGGCAGCGTTTATTTTTGTCGGGCTGGCCATAATATTAGCTGCCTTTGCTCTCAAAACGAATAAAAAACCATCAAAGTGGCTCAGTAACATTGCTTATGGCATGCTTTTAGTCATTATTGTGTCAATTATTCACGATGCAGTGACAAGGCAAACCTTTTTGCCTTTACATTAAGGTGAGTGAATGGCCTACTTTAGTTTAAAAATTTTTCACATCCTGGCGGCAGGCATATTTTGCTCAAGCATTGTTTGGTATTTTAGCAAACGCTTAACTTCTGCTGAGACATCATCACTGCAGCTGCCTCTCTGGGGCATTATCCTACCCTGTGCGCTGCTGCTCTTGGTCAGTGGCTTCACGATAATTAGCATGATGCACTATATGCTCACCACTCTCTGGGTCAAAATCGCGGTATTTGGCGTTATGGGCTTGGCTGTTTGTGCCATTATCGATGCGTTAACGCCCGAACGTGTGTACAACAAACACCCTTGGCTTGAAAAAGCTCTGATGCTGATTTTTTTGTCCATATTAAGTGCAATGGTATATGGCATGAGTAATCTGAGTAGCTAGCGATACATGACAATTTTCGTTACACTGTGCCAAACAAATTACCAGTGCAACTGATGGACATATTTGAAGCAAAAGATTTGATTTGTAAACGTGAAACGCGAACCCTGTTTTGTGATCTTAATTTTACCCTTAAAGCCGGCGAGCTATTACAAATCATTGGTGCGAATGGCACGGGCAAGTCTAGCCTTTTAGGTTTACTAACGGGATTATTACCTAAACAACGTGGCACTGTCACCTGGCAAGGTAATCCCCTCACTGGCTGTGACTTTCATTTCCTTGGTCATCGTAATGGCCTCAAAGCGCAATTAACTGTGTTAGAAAATTTACGTTGTAGCACTCGATTGCGCGGCAATACCATAACGCGACAACAGATATTAACGGCGTTAGGCAATGCTGGACTTAGTGCTCAAGCCGATGTGATGATTTCAAAACTGTCTGCGGGACTGCAACGGCGGGTGGCATTGACACCATTACAGTTAGCAAAGGCACCGATTTGGATCTTAGATGAACCGTTAACTGCATTAGACAAAACAGCACAAGCCTTATTTGCTCAGCAGTTAACAGCACATTTAAATCAAGGCGGCCTTGGCATCATTGCGACGCACCAATCTATCAGCATTGACAATATATCGAGTCATACCCTGGCGCTGGGAGACATAGATGCTTAAGACACTTATTCAGCAAGAGGTTTTACTAGCGGCACGTAATTATAGTCAATGGCTAACGCCATTGGGCTTCATGGTGTTAGTCATCATGGTCTGCATGATCAGTTTTACAAATAATGCCGCCGTGGCTGCCGACATTCTACCTGCATTGTTATGGGTGAGTATACTTCTGGCCTCACTTCTAACGCTGCCGAGCTTATTTGCCAATGATGCCGAAGATGGCTTTATTAGTCATTACGTACTAAGCCCCTATCCATTGTTACCCCTTGTCATCACCAAAGTTTTTTGTCACTGGCTGGTTCATGTGTTGCCATTATGTATTGCTGCAATCTTGGTGGCGTTTGGCTTAGGACTCATTAAAACGACCCTGCTAACTCTAGGGCTAACCTTTTTGCTTGGCACACCTATTGTCAGCTTATTGGGCGCCATGGGAGCAAGCCTGACCTTAGCGGCGCGGCAATCAACTTTGTTACTGCCAATCCTATTGTTACCACTTTATTTGCCTGTGCTGATATTTGCGCTAGGCGCTATTCATGCCAGCGAGCTACACCTCGCTATTCATGGTTATATTGCTATTATTGTTGCATTGTTATTATTCACCAGTGTATTTGCCAGTCTAATTGCTACCATTAGTCTTAAATCTGGAGTTGCGACATGCAGTGGATAAAACAGCATTTATTATCTGCGCCTCACTTCTATCGACTGAGCACACGCTTGCTACCATGGATTAGTGTGATTACGGCTATATTACTGATATATGGCGTCATCGGCGGATTGTTTATTGCCCCTGCAGATTACCAACAAGGCGATGGTTTTCGCATTATCTATGTCCATGTTCCCAGCGCACTACTGGCGATGGCGATTTATAGCTTCATGGCGTTGTGTGCTGTTGGCGTATTGGTATTACGGTTGAAGCTCGCTAGCCTCGCTCTGATTAATAGCGCGAGAATTGGGGTTTGGTTTACCTTTTTGGCATTAATCACAGGGTCATTATGGGGTAAACCCATGTGGGGCACCTATTGGATTTGGGATGCGCGCTTAACCTCAATGTTAGTGTTGTTGTTTTTGTATATCGGCATTATCGCATTAAATGATGCTATTGCTGAACGTATTACACGTGAAAAGTCTGTCGCCCTACTCGCCCTCGCTGGATTTATTAATATCCCGATCATTCATTATTCCGTTGTCTGGTGGAGCACCTTGCATCAAGGTTCAACGATAACAAAGCTTCATCCCAGCATTGCCTCGAGCATGCTTGCGCCATTGCTAGCAATGCTGGCTGGATTTCTGGGGTTATTTGCTTTACTTCTGATTTTACGTATGGGTGCTGAATTGCAGCAACAGGTGACCCATGACTGAGTGGCTGCATTTATCCATGGGAGGTTATGGCGGGTATGTATGGCCGGCATATTCAGTCACTGCAGTTGTACTCGCAGCTAATGTTGTATTTGCCTATAAGCGATTCAGCGTCAGCAAACCAAAGGAACACGGCCAATGAATACTCGCCAACACCAACGGCTGGTTATTATTAGCATTAGTGCAGTACTCGTGGCAATTAGCATTACTCTCGTGCTTTATGCGTTAAAGCAGAATATCAATTTATTTTATACCCCCACTGAATTTATAAGTGCCGGGGTGCCAGTTCAGCAAACGGTACGACTGGGCGGTTATGTTGCTGCGAACAGTATTCGCTACGAACAATCTGGTCTAGATGTGACGTTCAGGATAACCGATAGAACATCAGAGATCCCTGTACATTATCATGGCCTATTGCCAAACTTATTCCGTGAAAATCAAACCGTCATTGTTCAGGGCAGGCAAAATGCAGACGGCCAATTTATTGCTAGCGAAGTATTGGCAAAACATGATGAAAACTATTTGCCAGCAAGCGTCGCCAAGAGTATCAAGCAGGAGCACCATAATGCTACCTGAACTAGGTAATTTTGCAGTGATGTTAGCCTTTAGTCTGGCTCTGGTTCAAGGCACAGTGCCAGCCATTGGCCTTAAGCGAAAGAGTACTTCGCTGATAGCAATCGCGAGCACCGCAGCATTAGCACAATGGTTAATGTTGATGATTGCATTTGTGATCCTTATCAAGTCTCTTGTCGACAATGATATCACTGTGCTGTATGTCTTAAACCAGGTTAATGCTAGTTTACCATTGCTGTACCGTATTGGTGCTGCCTGGGGTGGTCATGAAGGATCATTGTTATTTTGGTGCTTATTAACCAGCACCTGGACATTGGGATTTGCATTGCTACGTCAGCGATTAAAAAAGCATACCAGCACTTATATTTTAGTGGTGTTAGGTTGGCTGAATGCTGGTTATATTTTATTTTTACTCACCACCTCCAATCCCTTCGTCAGATTCTTTCCAACAGTGCCCATTAAGCCATTAGGGTTAACGCCAGTATTACAAGATCCCGGACTACTGTTCCATCCACCACTATTATACCTTGGCTATGTTGGCTTTATTGTTGGTTTTGCCTTTGCTATCGCTGCGCTAATAGAAGGGAAACTGGATAAAGATTGGTGTTTAGCATTAAGGCCTTGGATTGCATTATCCTGGGTATTATTGACCATTGGTATTGTTGTGGGCAGTTGGTGGGCCTATCGTGAATTGGGCTGGGGTGGCTGGTGGGCCTGGGATCCCGTAGAGAATGCCTCACTGCTGCCATGGCTTGCTGCCACTGCATTACTACACAGCCTTTTTGTTAGTGAAATTAATGGGGAATTTAAGGGCTGGACGATATTATTGACGATACTCTGTTTTGCCTTAAGTTTGCTTGGGACATTTTTGGTCCGTTCTGGGGTCTTGGTATCTGTGCATACGTTTGCGCTCGATCCTAAACGTGGGATATTTTTATTGTTAATTCTGGCTGTTATCTTTGTGTCTGCCATGCTCTTATATATGCTGCGTATGTCGCGCATGACTAGCCCCCACTATTTTAAATTGCTATCAAAGCAAACTTTTTTATTGCTTAATACCGTAATCATCCTTGTCGCCATTATGACAATTTTGCTCGGCACACTTTATCCAATTGTGCTAGAGAGCATTGGTCTTGGTCGAATTTCTGTGGGCGCGCCATATTATAACGTAGTATTTATCCCTATCATCGTCCCATTACTACTGATAATGGGATTAGGCCCTATTACGCACTATCAACAAGATGCACTTTCTCGACTAAGGAACAAACTACTGCCCCCATTACTTATCAGCCTTGGTGTTACAACCATGGTAATTTATAGCTTACCTGGATTTCACTGGATGGCATTGCTGGGTATATTTCTTGCGATTTGGCTCATAACAAGCACCGCCCTATCCCTTCGATGGCCATTGAACCTGCGTCAGACAGCAATGGTGTTGGCACACGCCGGCATTGCCATTGTTATATTGGCAATCACCATAACCAGCAATTACAGCATTAGCCGCTTTGTGAAAATTTCAGCCCAAGAGCCTGTGATACTAGGACAAACACATGTAACACTGACTGGCCAACACAGTACTCATAATGCAAATTTTACTGCCAATATTTTGCAGTTTTCCATTAGCGAAACCAATAAGCCTACCCTGACTGTAAACACAGCCTTGCGCGAATATCCCGATAACCAGAGCAGCCTAATGAAACCAGGCATTAACTATAATTTTTGGCGTGATATCTATATCGCTATTGGTAATGCATATGATGATGGCAGCTATGCCGTACGTTTATATGTTAAGCCTTTTGTCCGTTGGATTTGGTTGGGAGGATTGTTGGTTGCGCTAGGCGGTTTGCTAACTGTTATTCGCGGATATAGGGAAGACAAATGACAGCACGATTTAAATACGCCATACCGCTGGGAGTTGCTATCGCAATACTTCTCATTCTCTGGATGAGCCTGCGCTTGACGCCTTCTCAGTTACCCTCACCCTTGCTTAATAAACCGCTCCCTGATTTCAAACTCAAAGAGCTGAATGAGCAGCAGTGGGTTTCGAGTCATGATTTAACCGGCCATATAACTATCCTTAATATTTGGGCCAGTTGGTGTGAAGCTTGTCTTGCAGAACATACGCAGTTGTTAAAATTGTCGCAAAACAAACAAATACAGATTGTCGGGCTCAACTATAAAGATAACAGCACTGCTGCAGAACATTGGCTACAAAACTATGGCAACCCCTATTCAATCATTGGTTTTGATCATGATGGCCAGGTTGGGTTTAAGCTTGGTGTCTATGGAACGCCTGAAACCTTCATCATCGATAAACAGGGTATCATTCGTTACAAACATATAGGCCCTATAGACGAAGCGGTTTATAATAAAGAAATTAAGCCACTGATAGAGCAACTTACAAGTGAGCATGATTATGGCTAAACTATTAAGCATAATTCCTGCTGGAAGACGGGCAGCAGCTGCTGGGCTATTAATCGTGCATTTGCTCATTATACCGATTGCTGGCATTGCCCATGATATCTACCCATTCGATAATGCTCAACAACAGGCACAGTTTAACAAATTAAGCCACGAATTACGATGCCTGGTTTGCCAAAGTGAATCCATCGCTGAATCGAATGCCCCTTTTGCTAGCGATATCCGTCAGATTATTTATGAACAAGTGCGTAATAGCAAAACGAATCCAGAGATAATCAATAGTCTTACCGAGCAGTATGGGGATTATATTCATCTTAAACCCGATCTCCATAAAGCAAATTTTTTGATCTGGTTAGCCCCCCTACTAACTCTATTACTTGGAAGTAGCGGATTGGTAGTAATCATTGTTAGACAAAGAGCAAAGCCATGCTGATAATACTATTACTGCTCCTGGCATGTATTTCATGTCTTGTCGTGTGTCTGCCAATTATCAGCAGGAAGATAGCTCCATTTGCACTGAGTATAAGTATTATAATAGTTAGTAGTATTCTTTACTATTTTGTCAGTGATTATAAAGGCCAACAACAATGGCAACAACAGGGTGCAGAACATTATCAACTCCAACTACAGTTACAAGCCTTAGGTGGCTATGAGGGGCTAGAACAGCGCCTACAACAGTACTCTGATCATCATCCAAATGATAAAAAAGCACAAGAATTCTTACAAAAAGTTCACACCCTTGAAGGTAACGCGTCAACAAAATCTACTTAACCGCTGGCATTATGCAGTTGCGACCAGAGTCTTTAGCTAAGTATAATTGTCTATCTGCTTCGCGTAATAAGGCCTCCGGATCAGCAGGATTACCATAATTGAATTCAGCAACACCAATACTGCAAGAGATATGGTTATCAGTGCCCGGTATTGTTATCTCAGCAACTGCTTTACGTATACGTTCTGCTGATATAAGTCCTCCGGCAAGGTCACAATACGGCAGTAGGGCAACAAACTCTTCTCCCCCATATCGCACACATACATCAATATTTCCTTCATTACCATTACCAAAATCCGTGTCCACACGAACAATGACGTCAGAACGACGCAATTGCGAGCCCACAATGCGTGATGATTCTTGCAAAATCATGTCACCTACTTCATGGCCATAGGTGTCATTGACTTTTTTGAAATGATCTAAATCAATCATTAGGCAAGCAATATTATATTTTGAACGTTTTGCTTGATTAAGTTGATTCATTAACCACTCCCACATATAACGTCTATTATAAAGTCCTGTTAGTTCGTCTTTGATACTGGCTTCTTCAAGTTTATGGGCTAGTTTTGTTAAGGCAACTGATCTAACGATGGTTTCTGTTACATCCAGTATACTTATCATCGCAAAATTAATATTGTTATCTTGTTTAATTGGAACGATTTTGACCTGTTGTTGCATCAAACTGACGCCGTACTGTTTGGAGGTATTAACTTCAATCGGTATAAGATATTTGTTAAGTGTTTGCGACAATAGTTGTGGAGCATTATTATTGATAACTTGATCAACAGCACTAGAGAACCGCTCATAATTACATTCTGGGATAATATCAGGTAAGCTTGAGCCTATCGCATCTTGTTCACTGACTTTAGTTTTTTCCTCAAGCCACTTATTCCAATGCGTTATCTTTTTGTTATTATCCACAATAAAGACCCCTATAGGGACATAGTAAAAAGACTTTTGATATATCGATAGATTATCCATAAATTACTCTACTATATTAATTCCACTGGGTTGTAACGCTGAAAATAACGCCTCTGCTGATGACACCGAGAACATAACTATCAATACACCAGCGATATTATGATTACGCGCTTGTAATCGTGTTTTAATCAAAAGAATAACGGTTTCATCACCAGGTGACTGCTGTTCCTTATCTTGCAGGATAGCGCCAAATTCACCTTCAGAATATTGAGGAATGCTAATATCAAGCTCAACATTAATAAGATCCGCAAAAGATGAAATGCTTGAAGTAATAATGACGTTTCCAATCTCAGACATAGCTTCGTGTTCTAAAACGCGCAAATCCTGTCCGCCAATTGTGTCAAGCTTGCCAATTAAAGAACCTAATAATAATTTACTATCTTCATTGGGAAATAATAATATCGCAGAACCCGCAAGTCCCCCATCGAATTGTTGGCTAATGCAGCTAGCATTAGTATGGTCATGAGACATTAATTGATAACATTGCTTTTGATTTAATAACTCTATATCTTCGATTTCCATGATAATTTCATCATCAAGTAATGCTGAAAGTTGCTTAGCAGCTCGACTAGCACTAATATTTGTAACTTCTTTCAGCACATCAATCTGCTCATGAGATAAATTCATTATTACTCTCCCGCAAATAAAGCAGCCATTTTGTCTTTAGTAATAGGCTTTTCGAGTACCCAACTAAAACCTACTTCCTCAGCTCTATCTAATACACTTTGTTGTGTATTCGCTGTAATTAAGACAAATCGCGGTGTTATGCCTTGTGACTGGAGTTTTTTGGCAACATCCGTACCAACCAAACCAGGCATATTATAATCAATGACGGCTAAATCAGGTTTAACTTGATTTGCAATTTCAATAGCATCGAGTCCATTTGCAGCTTCATGGACTTCACATTTAACAGACTCAGGTATATAAGCCTTAAACAGCATCCTGGCCGTTGCACTATCATCGACGATTAAGATCTTCATCATGATATAGTTCCTCCTTTATTGATCTCAGTAGATAACTCATGTAAAAAATCATGAATATGTGACGTGGAATATCGCTGTGTTAATAGTGCATCGTCTAGCAAATTTAACCCATCTTGCAATAGTGCTTGTTGAAACTGGCTTAACTTAGCCGGTAAAAGGCTATTAATATACAGCATATAGCTAGCTAGATTTTGGCATAGGGTTTCTAAGTCTGGCATATCCATTGCGCGAGCTGCGCCATAAAGACTATCGAATTCTTGATAAGCACTAAGGCATGTTTGACTCGATATTTCACTATTAGAGCCTTTGCCAAGCAGAGATTTGAGTTGAGATAAACGTATCCCAGACTCTTCAGAAAAACTACTATTGATATTTGTCATAGCTCTATCCCTGTAAAATACCCGATAAATAAGCAGCCATGGTGTCAACATTGACGACCTTATCAACCGCCTCCAATGCTAAAGCCTTACCAGGCATACCATAAACAACAGCACTTTCACTGTCTTGTACAATAGTGTGGGCGCCAGCGTCATGCATGTTTTTCAATCCTTTAGCGCCATCTTTACCCATTCCAGTTAATACAATGCCAATTGCTTTACGGCCGCAGGCTTCGCTAACTGAATCGAATAATACATCTCCTGAAGGCATGAAGCCATTTACTTTCTTACTGTGAGATAATTCGGCAATAAGGTCATTATTTACTTTAGATACAGTAAGATGGTTATCATCAGGAGCGAAATATACGGTGCCTGGTTGTAAAATTTCATTTGCTTCGGCCATTTTTACATTTAATAGTGTATTCCCCTGGAGCCAGCTAGAAAGTCCAACAATAAAGCCTTTTGATATATGTTGGACAATGACAACCGGAATCGGGAAATTTGCAGGTAGTGACGAAATGATTTCTTGTAATACTGCCGGAGCACCTGTAGAGCCTGCAATTGCCAATATATCATATGAACGCTGTTTAATATTGAGTAGTTTTTTAAAATTATTAGCGTCAGGTTTTTTTATAGTACGGCTGCGTTTGATGACTTTTACATCAGCCATGGCATAGATGGTCTCGAGTAACTCTTGTCGAATATCATCTGCCTCCGCATGGGATAAGCCTCGAGGTTTTTCAATAACTGATAATGCGCCTTCTTCAATTGCCCTAAATGTAATCCGTAACTCTTCATTATTAACACTGCTGCTGACAACGATAATCGGAGTAGGTTGAGTAGACATAATCATCCGTGTTGCTTCAAAGCCATCCATGATTGGCATACGTATATCCATCGTAATTAAGTCAGGCTTAAGTTTATATGTCATTTCAACCGCTTGTTGACCATTTGTTGCATGACCAACAACCTCAATACCCGGATCATTGTCAATGATAGCAGATAATAATGTTGCTACGGTTTTTGAATCTTCAGCAATTAATACCCTAATCATTGATGTCACCACTATATCAGCTGCTCGATTATACTGAGCAGAGATCCTGTTTCAAATTGACTTTTAACCACATAAGCATCCGCGCCAACCTCAATGCCACGCTTTTTATCATCATCGCATTCACGGGAGGTAACAATTACAACGGGCAAGACATTATCTTTATCGATATTTTTGACGCGTTCAGTAAGGGTAAAGCCATCCATGTTAGGCATCTCTACATCTGTTACGAGCAGGTCATATTTATTGGCTTGGATTTTTTGCCATGCATTTTCCCCATCTGCTGCAGTCTCAACCTCAAAGCCCCGTGCTTGCAGAATGTTTTTTTCGAGTGTGCGAGTTGTTATCGAGTCATCTACTACTAATATCTTTGGGGCTGAATGCGATGCACCATCATCCGATAGTGTAGATATTCTAGATGAGCGCGACTGTCTTAGTGAAGTTTGAATTAAATTCACAGCGTTAAGTACGAGAATAATCTCTCCTCTGCCAGTTAACGTTGCACCAGATATATTGTCAATATTACATAGTGGCTCGGATAATGGCTTGATAACGATCTCACGTTCAGTTACTACCTCATCGACAATAAAAGCAACCTTGCTCCAGCCTTTATTGACGATAATAACACTTATACTATCGGGCAATTGGCTAGCAGATGAATTTGAGGTGATTATATCAGCAAGATCTTTTAAAGGAATCGTAGCATTATTGACAGATATTGCATTACTACCTTCCACGCTAAAAATTTCTTTCTTATGAATTTGTAGTGCGCACTCAACAAATACTGTTGGAATTGCGAACATTTGATTTGAAACTTTAAATACAATTGCGTGTTCACTAGAGACAGATAACGGCAAGATCATAGTGAACTTCGCACCTTGCCCAGCAGTGGAACTGACTGATATTTTCCCCTTGACGGTTTCAATGAAATTATTCACCACATCCATTCCTACACCACGACCAGAAATATCAGTAATAATTTCTTTGGTCGAAAAGCCAGGTCTAAAAATCAAGTTAATCAGTTCATCTTCATTGAGTTTTTGCAACTCAACTTCACTGCATATTTTTGACTTTAGTGCTTTTTTCTTGACCTTATCAATATTAATTCCCGCACCATCATCTGACAGAGTAATAATAATTTTACTTCCATCATTTACTACCGACAAATCAATCGTGGCAGTAGGGCTTTTGCCCAAAGATACACGTTCTTTTGGAGATTCAATGCCGTGGTCAATAGCATTGCGTAACAAGTGAATTAATGGGTGCTTTAGTTGTTCTAGTAATGTTCTATCAACCTCAAGATCTTCACCCTCAATATTAAAGGTTATATCCTTACCCAGCTCAGCACTGATGTCTCGGGCAGTTAACTTAAGCTGTAATAGTTCATCTTTGACTTTAACCAAACGAAGGAAGTAGATACTATCACTCAAAGTATTAGTAATATAATTAAGATTACTATTTGTGTTCTTGATATCGCGACTTAAATCTCTAGCAGATTTGGATATTTCAGCGTAATTATCAAGGACTGTAATCATCTCATCAGCTGTAGAGCTGTGTTTGCTGATGTTTTTTTTGAGTTGGACTTCACCTTTTCGGATAAGATTACAAAGATATGCCAATTGCTCAAAATGATCATTCATAACAAGCTTTATTGTTTGCATCTCGTCAACAAAGCTCGAAAAACGATCAATTTTATCAACGCTCACCCGCATATGTTCTTTGTTTTCAACATTGCGAGGAATTTGGTGTAACTCTTCAGAGTCTTGTGGGATATCAGCTGCTGGCCGATTATTATTATCAGTCTCTTCACTAGCAAGCAATGAATCTATGTCCATTACTTTTTCAAATGGTTCTGGATAACAAGCCATAATCTCTCGAATCTGAGATACCGCTTGCATACAGATATCAATAATTTTTTTGGTAGGTTTGCGCTCATTATTCTTGAACTGCGTGAACAAACTTTCCAATGAGTGAGACAGCTCGGCTATATCTTGAATATCAACACTACGCGCAGCACCTTTAATGTTGTGCGCAGTGCGGAATAAGAGGTTGTGAAGCTCTTCGATGTTCTCATCAGCAGATGGTTTCTCTAGCTTCAGTAACCCATCAGAGAAACACGCCAGCTGCTCATCGAGTTCTAGAGTAAATGTCTCGATGAGCTTTTGTTTTAACTCTGGATCAAGCTCCATCTTCATTACCTAAAATATAAACATTAACAGATTCATGTAGCTCTTTTGCTACAGTACGAATACTTGTAGTTGCATCTTTTGTTTCTTGCGTTGATGTAACAAAAAGTTGCGTTGCTGTTTTGATTTCTTGCATAGAAGCATTAATTTGCTCAATTGCTGACGCTTGTTGTTGGACAGCAGCAACAATTTGCTTGCTCGAAACGGACGCTTCATGGATAACATCAGAAAGCTGATTAACAGCGTTCCCGGTTTCATCAATCAATGTTACCCCTTCATCAACCCCCTTACAACCTTCTTCTGTTGACATAACAGCCTGATCAGTAGCATGTTGAATATCTTGCAGCAATTTCTTTACTTGGTCTGTCGCTTGTTGAGATTGTTCAGCAAGATCTTTGACTTCTATTGCAACAACTGCAAACCCTTTACCCGCTTCACCAGCTTTTGCTGCTTCAATAGAGGCGTTTAATGCTAGCATTTTAGATTGTTGGGCTAAGCTACCCACAGAGTTAGTAATATCACCTACTTGCTGTGAATGTTCGCTTAGTGCCAAGATGGTTTGCGCAATTGCTTCTACTTTTTCACGTATATTTTTCATCGTAGCAATTGTTTTTTGCAATACTGCTTGACCTTTCTCACCTTCGGTGCGCGTTCTTTCAGCTAACTGGCCCAATGCTTTGGTTTTTTCGAGTGTTTGCTTGGCATTTTCCATGATAGCTTCTAGTGTGGTTGTTGTCTCACTCACCGAAGATGCTTGCTCTGCAGCGCCTGCAGCTTGTGATTCTGCTGTTTTTTCGAGTTGCTCAACATTAGTATAGACAACATTGGTCGACTTCGTTGTTTGTTTAGTCAGTAATGATAATTTCTTTGTCATCTCATTAAGCTGATGACCCATTTGTGATAAATCATCATCGCCTTCGATTTGAATTCTGTGGGAGAGATCACCAGCAGAGACTTTTTCGATAAAGTCTTTATAACTACTTACTTTACCTTCAAGGTCACCTTTAGAGACTGACATGTTTTTTAAGTCTTCAAGGGTCGCAAAGACATAAGTTTCAATAGCGAGCTGTGAGTCTATCGCTAACAGTTTAGAGATTGAAAGAAAATATCGACTGATACGCCATGGTCTGAACCGAAACTTTCGCTTAACAATTTCCATAATTAAATTTAAGTAGACACTGTAGCCACCTAAGTACCACTTTGGTTCCAAGCCAATCGTATTGTGAACAACACCAATCTTTAATCGTCGCTCAAAATAATCTTCATTATATTCGCCCATGAACAACTCATTTAGGTATCTTTTTTGGGTTTCTTTTAGGCGGGTGATATTTGATCCAGCATTATCAATTACATTAATAAGCTCTTTGTGATTTTCGAGGTTCGAATAAAATTTATCAATAATCCAATCAACTTCTCCACGTATAATGGGTGATAGCTCTTTTAGCGTTTTCACATCCTCATCATTGAAATTGATAAAATCCTTACGTAACTGCCGCTCAGTTCCGTCAATTCCCATCATTTCACATAATGAGATCTTGTTGTTATCACCCTTTAACGTTTTCATGGTAACTCCTCTATCACTAAAACGATTAACTATAACTCACTTCATTAAGCTGCGTATTAAGGCTGTCCATCATTGCATCTACATTGAGAATAGCAATTGTTGACTCCCATATCCCTTCGACATATGCTGCAGTATTATTTAATTCTGATGGCATAGCAGGATGCAAGTTACTTGCATCATATTTTGACATACCTACTAATTCATCAATTAATATTCCTATTTCTCCGAATCTACTACGAAGAACTAAAATAGATTTTTGACCATTCTCACTCGCTTCTAAACCAAGCAGTGTGGTGGCATCAATAACATTTAGCACTGTGCCTCTACGGTTTACAACACCAGCAATAACCTTACTTATACCTGGGATCGGTGTTATTTCCATCGGCTCGAGAATTTCATCAAGATATTTAAATGGGATGCCATATTTTTCGATAGCTCCAACTTTAAAGCATAGATAATCATGTTCGTAAGACTCTTCATAGGCATCATCTGCTTCTGCCAATAATTTTGCCCGTTCCCGTATAATTGATCTTGCATGTTCATCAAGGCCTAGGCCTTGATTACTATGACTGGCTGAGCCCTGAGTACTGTCATCACTCGGCTTTTTATCTCGCTTGAATTTTATAGATTGATGTTCACTCATAAGCTGCTACCTACCTAATTTCACTGTATATTGTGATTTCATGCTCAACAATCTCAGCTAATCGACTATATGTCATATTACTCTCATTAAGCACTTGTGCATCTGAAGCTTTT
The DNA here is from genome assembly GCA_002709565.1 of Legionellales bacterium. Classification (GTDB taxonomy): domain Bacteria; phylum Pseudomonadota; class Gammaproteobacteria; order UBA1113; family UBA1113. Next base: position 38,492 of record PAPY01000016.1, read on the forward strand.
TGCTTAGCCAGCGTTACCGTATTCATCATATGCTTAATGGCTCTATCCTTGTTACCATTGCGAAAACTTAACACCCCTAAATAATAATGCGCTTCTGGCATTTTTGGCGCTAAATAGACTATCTTCTTGAAAACACTGACTGCTTCCTCTGTCAAATTTTTTTCTGCGAGCAATTGTCCGTATAAATAATTACAATTTATATCCATTTCATCGATTTCTAGAGCTTTTTTGCAACTAGCTATTGCCTCGTCAACTTTTCCAGCAGTTGCAAGCTGTTGACTCGCCTCAACTATTGCATTAATACTGTCTTTGCTGTGTTGTTGCTCAAAGACTTGAATCAATTTATCTGATTTATCAAGCTTTATTTGGGCGTCTTCGTTAGTAACTTCTGATATTATTTCCTGCTCACCCTCGGCATTTAATCTATTCCCGGTAACTGAGTGAGTAGTGTTTGCTGTGTATTTTTTCTTATCTGGGTTAATTGCCTCAATTATATCATTCAGTGTTAGCACTCCTCGTTGGAAGTAACATACGTCATCAGCAACTAATTTTTCAAGTCCTGAAATGTTCTCCCCCCAATAGTCCGATGCTCCTAGCATTAACACACCGCTTTCTGTCAAACATTGTGTAATTTTGTTTAAAACATCCCTTATGGTAGGCTCACTGAAATAAATAAATACATTTCGGCAGAGTATCAAATCAATATTATTGATTTCATTAATGAAGCTTGGATAATAGTCATCAATCAAATTCAGATATGAAAATTTTGCCATCTGCATAATTTCAGATGTCAGCTGATAGCTATCTCCCGACCGGCTAAAGTAGCGACTAGCGATCGTGTTGTCTACTTTTCGTAGCGCATGATGGCTATACTTCCCAGCCAGCGCTTGCTGTATCAATACCAAGTTGATATCAGTCCCTACTAAATGAATGTTCCACTCTGAAATGTCAGCTATCAACTCTCGAAGTATAATCGCTACGCTATAAAGTTCATCGCCTGACGAGCACCCAGCACTCCATATTCTAAGTGTTTTGTTTTGCTGCTGTTGTTTGTTTTGAATTAATTCAGGCAGTAATTTATTACGTAATAATGCCATCTGTTTGCTGTCACGAAAGAAATACGTCTCACCGACTGTAATTTCATCAATTAAGAGCTCCATAACTTGTGTTGTAACAACATTGTCAACCATATCAAGATAAAGGGCACTCGCATCTGGATAGTTGAATTTATTGCAAATTTTCTTAATTGCGCAGACAAGTGTTGCTTGCTGGTGCTCGGCTAAGGCTATGCCATAATTATTTTTAATATATTTTCCAATAGCAATTTCAGCAACACTCGTTTCACCAATGCCGATACTATGAGCCAACTTGTCAGAATGCTGTCTCATCATTCCCCCTCGCCTACCAGCATTTTAGCATCCAGCATTAATACAATATCGTTGTCTCGATTGATTGAACCCATAAAGGCTTTTGAGTTTTCGCATAACTGTTGATTTTGTCGAATTTTATCCAAATCTACCGTTATGATTCCATCAATACTATCCACTACAAAAGCAAGTTTGTTATTCTCTGATTTGCACAATATTATTGGTGTGTCGAGATTAATTGAGGCTTGTTGTTGGTAAATCTTGTCGGCTAAATCAATTACGCTGATATTTTCACCATGGAAATTCATTAACCCGAGATGATAGGATGCGAGACCGGGGACAAATTGTAGTTCAACTAGCGGCAGTACACGGTAAACTTTATCCAGGCTAACAGCCATCTTCGTTCCCGCACAATCAAACAATAACGCTTGCCCGGTTATTTGCTCGCTGTGTGTTGAAAGTTGCTCATTACTTGGGGGCGCCATTTTTGCATCCTTGCATGATTAAACCCGTTTCCCAATAAACGTACGATCAGTATAGTCTATTTTTTTAGATAGTACCCTGAGTAAAAAGGATTTTTTTTCAATGGCAATCCAATGTCATTTAAACATAATTTATTAATACGCAAATCCGTGTCGAGCAAAACAGTAATTCATGCTCTATACTGTGGTTAATATCTACAGACAACAATAATGGGTAACACGATGAAAATGCGCCTTATACTTGGCCTTGTAGCCTTATCATTCAGCTATTTAACCACCGCCTCAGCTGCGCAAAAAGAACGATTTTATCCTCGTGGCTGTAATGACAAATCGGTCCAATATTCAGGAGATCATGTTATCCTAGGGGCAACTCCCAGTGATCATAAGTACCGAGTTTTTGTCTTCAAGAATATCTCGTATGATCCCATATCATTGCACTACACCCCACCCGCGAACAAGTTCTCCTACAGCATGGTTTCAACTTTGCAGCCAGAGCTGTGGTCAGCTTTGTTGGTGAATGAGCAAAACTTCACTCTAACCTGCAAGAGCAGCAATGATTATTATGGGATGCCTTATAATTGTTCAGATGTTATCCGCGCCTGTGAACTGGCCGTCTCACCAGTAATGCTAAGTTCTCAGGGCGAATACTGGATCACTGAGAATAATCACAGTAAAGGCGCCCTGTTTCGTAATATTCGCTCTCAGGGAATTTACCCTTAAGCCAGCGGCTCCCGCTTAACTTCTCGCGATGGGGGTTTCTAAAGGGGGAAATCGCGATTTTCCCCCTTTGGTCGCCGTTGATGCGGCTTTGCCGCATAG
>PAPY01000017.1 GCA_002709565.1 Legionellales bacterium
TGCTCAGGTATTGTATATACATTCCGCTTTTTCGTTAATTTTTTACCCCTTTCTGCATCAAAAATAGCTCTGGTGCGAAAAGCCGGCTCTACCCATCTGAAGAACTTCCTTGTGGTGATGGGGAACGTAAACAAGTTTCAGAGGCAGCAGTAGTACCAGCCACTTCCCCTTCCTCTGTCCCAGGGCATTGACGGCGGGGACTGATTACCAGCTTGCGCCTTGCTGCTAGTTCTTGACTTGCCTGGCGCACCGGGGCCCATGTAGATACCGTATGGCGTCGAGGTCCAGAAGATGCTGCTGGCATTTGCTCCCTAAGCGATCGGTGCACTGCGCCTAAAAAACCCGATGCAGAACGTTCTACTGTTGGTGTTTTTTTATTGCGTTCATCGAGCCATCGACGCATCTGTGGAGAATTTGTTGCAGAAGACGCTGCATTATCAGCCTCACGCTCCGGTGCCTTCGGCGGGGGGCGACTTGGCGGTTGATCAAGACAATCATCACCCAAAATATCATCTAAGCATTGACCTTCATCAAGTGCTCGTAGTGGCGCTTGTAAGTCCTGATACTGTTGAATAAAGCTATCAACAAAAGCAGTGATGCTTTGTTCAGCTGATGTTATCTCAGCCTCCCTGTCACCCGTTGAGCTTGCCAGTGACATTTTTTCGAATCGTTTTGATAAGCGTTGAAAACGCTTAAATAAATTGGGCACTTCTCTGCACATTTTATCTTGCAAAATCACGTTGCTTTCAGACGCTTGGGTTGCCATCGCAGCAGGTGCTGTCGTTGCACGTTCACGCCAGCCTTGGAATTTATTTTGACGCACAGCATCTAGCTCTTTAAAAAACGCTAGCATTAAATCATGAACTAAGGTGTCGAATTCTTTGATATTGCTGGTGATATCGCTAGAATCTTTAAAACTCAATCCCGGATCAGCATCTATACTTTGAAAGTTACTAAAGATAAGCTTAGCCCTGTTAAGCTTTACGATAAAGCCATTGTCATAGAGCCCTCGTAATGGTGAGTTTTGCTCAAGATCCGCTTCATCACAGGGAAATAAATTAAAAAATGCCTCAAACGGCTGTATCAGTGAACGGCCTAAATGGTAGGCAAAAACCATTTCGTTAGTTTCTGCACCAGATAAGATTGAGCGGATCGTTGCAATTTGCAAGACATCAGAGCGGCCACAGAGGACAAAAACATTTACCATTTCGCAGTATTCGCGGGACATAGACTGAAATGCTTCATCAGTAGCAAACTGCTGCAATAATTCTTTTACCTGTGACGCGATTTTTATAAGATTTTCAGTTAATTCCACCTGTCTCTCTGTCATGTTAAAACTTTCAGGAAAACCGCCTAGGGCTATCCTAAAGTCTTGCACGTAGCCATTCAGCTCTGAATCTCGCAGAAAAGTTATTTGAAGATTTTCACGATGTACTGTAGCAGCATCCGCTGCATTTGCAGCTTCGATAGCGCTAGCGGAGTACACATTAACTGCTGATAAGTGCTTAGTGATTTCGTTATTAATATCAACAAGGCATGTTTTGACTTGTTTCGATACATCTCTCTCGATATAAGTGGATAGCTTAGGAGTAGCATCGTCAAGAAACTCTAAATCTAGTGGCTTTCTCTTCGAAGATGGGCGGATTATTTTGGTGATGGATTGTCGGCGTGGCTTAATCTGTTCGGCTACTGCTTTAATTCCATGAATACCATCAAGCATAGCCAATAGAAATTCACGTAAAGATTGCTCAGTGTTACCTGCCAACTGCTTTAGGTTTTGTTCACACAAATCAACCTGGCGATGGCAACTTGGCAATCGCAATGTTTCGCCGTCACGAGTAACGCGCTGTACAACAGGCATATTCCCTGCGGTCTTTGCCAGTTGGCTTAGTAAGCCAGCGGATGTATGCAGATAAGTTAGTTTGTTTTTGAGTTTTCGGGCGCGCTCAGCCAATTCAGTATAATTAAACCCCGCCGCTGCAATAATACGGAGTAATTGCGCTAGAGTCTCATCAGCATAATTAAGTTGCCGAGCAAGTTTATTTGTGGCAACAGTATATTTTTGCTTGCCCATGAAACGTCCTTATTATTGATAAAAAGAAGATTTATTATGGCAATCACAGAAAAGCATTGTCAATTGGAAAACAGAAAAAACATCAAAAAAGTATATAGCCCGTGACTTCATGGCTATAAGGATGCCATTAGATTTGTTTTGCGCTACCGAACAACCCAGCCTGCCGAATGCCTGGGTAAGCATCATTGCCTAAACAGCGAGGTTCAATATTAATATACGCGTGGTACTTCTTGTAAATAACGCTACGTATCATTATTGTCCGCCGATAAACGCCTCGATAAGTCGACGAATATCCATTGTCACTGCCTCAAGTGACTGTTCCGCATTCACGATATGGAATCGCTGAGGATACAATTCAGCTCTATCCAGGTAGGTTTGACGCACGCGGGCAAAAAAATCGAGTTTTTCTGCTTCAATTCTATCGGGTGCGCTGCGCTCACTAGCTCGGCTCTGACCAACTTCAGGAGCAGCATCCAATAAAAGAGTAAAATCAGGCTGTAATCCTTGTTGTACCCAATCTTCAAGGGCCGCAATACGTGCCATATCAATATTGCGTCCACCACCTTGATAGGCAAAACTGGCATCAGTAAAGCGGTCACATAGCACCCATTGCCCACGCGCTAACGCTGGTTTAATGACCCGTTGCAAATGTTGAGCACGGCTGGCAAACATCAATAATAGCTCCGCATCCATATGCATGGGTTCATTGTGTTGTTCCAACAATACTAAATGACGAATTTTCTCGGCGATTTCGGTACCGCCAGGTTCGCGGGTAGTAATAAAGTCAATACCGCCATCAGTTAAGGTAGCCGCGATATTCTCCACCGCTGTGGACTTACCCACACCCTCAATGCCTTCAATGGTTATGAACTTTGCTTTAGTCATGTTGTGGTTCCTTTGCTACTTGCTCCACAGTGCGTAAATGCTCAATATAGGCTCGCAAGGCTTTGTCGTGTTCCTGCAAGTTTGTCGAAAAGACATGACTACCATCCCCCTTCGCCACAAAATACAAATAATCCGACTCTGCCGGGTGCACTGCAGCATTAATCGCGTCTTTGCTAGGCATCGCAATGGGTGTGGGCGGTAAGCCACGATGTCGATAAGTATTATAAGGCGTGTCTGTGCGCATGTCTGCTTTGGTAAGTTTGCCCGTGTAAGCATCCCCTAAACCATAAATCACCGTTGGATCAAACTGCAATGGCATATTCGCCTGCAAACGATTCACTAACACACTGGCAATTAAAGGGCGTTCATCTGCCACAGCAGACTCTTTCTCAATCAACGACGCGGCAATTAAGACGTCGTAAGGTGACTGGTACGGCAATCCTTCAGCGCGAGTTTGCCATGCGGCATTAATTACCGCATCCATGGATTGTTTTGCTTGTTGCAAAAGCGCTACATCCGTATCACCCTTGCTGAACATATAGGTATCGGGGTACAACAAGCCTTCTGCATTGCTATGTTCAGTGATCCCAATTGCCGCTAAGATCTGCGGCAATGTTTGCTGGGCCAATTGCTGTTGCAGCTTATCAGTTTGTTTGAGCTCAGCAAGAATTTGCTGGAATGTCACCCCTTCAACAATGGTGAACTTATAATCTACCACATCCCCCTTGGCAACTTGTTGCAGGACTTGCTTTACTGTCGCGTTAGCAGGAAATTCATATTCTCCCGCCTGCAATAAATGCGCTGTATCACTCAAACGCGCTGCCCAGACAAATTTGTCCGGTTCTGAGAGCAAACCACGGTGATAAAGATCCGACGCCATGCGATGGGCACTGCCACCCCGGGGCAATTCATAGACCAATGACCCATCTGCCGGAATAATTTTGCTGTGATAAAAAACAAAAATCTTGAGCGTAAAAACAATAATAGCAATCGCTGCCAGCAACAGTACCGTAGCTAGCCCCCAACTGAGGAAAGCGATGGGTTTAGTGAATTTTGCCATTATTCTCGACTCCTTTCTCTCCGTTAAAGGAATGGAGTCACACTAAATACGCTTAAAGATGAGCGTACCGTTAGTGCCACCAAAACCAAATGAATTTGAAAGCGCCACATCAATAGTGCGCTGCTGCGCTTCGTGAGGTACAAAATTCAAGTCACAACCGTCACTCGGGTTATCGAGATTCAATGTTGGCGGAGCAACATTATCGCGAATAGCAAGGATACTAAAAATAGCCTCTACAGCCCCCGCTGCACCCAGTAAGTGCCCGGTCATGGATTTAGTTGAGCTTACTGCAACATCTTTCGCATGCTCCCCGAAGGCCCGTTTTACTGCTAAGGCTTCTAATTCATCACCTGCTGGTGTTGAGGTGCCATGAGCATTGATGTATTGCACATCACTAGGATTCAAACCTGCATCGTTCAAGGCTGACTGCATAGAGTGACATGCCCCCAAACCCTCAGGATGAGGTGACGTAATATGGGAAGCGTCACTGCTCATACCAAAGCCTGCTACTTCCGCATAGATCTTCGCACCCCGTTGTTTGGCATGTTCGTATTCTTCAAGCATCAATACTCCTGCACCATCGCCCAAAACAAAGCCATCACGGTCTTTGTCCCAAGGCCGACTGGCAGCAGCAGGATCATCATTACGGGTAGACAGTGCTCGCATCGCCGAGAAACCACCCAAGCCCAATGGGCAAGTAGCCATTTCACTACCACCAGCCAACATCACATCAGCATCGCCATAGGCAATAATACGAGCCGCATGGCCAATGTTATGGGTTCCCGTGGTACAAGCCGTCACAATCGAAATCGTCGGACCACGCATCCCCTTAGCGATAGAGACAAGACCGGGCGCCATATTAATTATGGCACCAGGGATAAAGAACGGTGACAATCGTCGAGGGCCACCTTTCTCGAGAGCGATATAGTTTTTTTCGATAGAAGGCAAACCACCAATACCCGAGCCAACCGCTAAACCAATACGGTCTGCATTAGCATCGGTCACTTCAAGTCCACCGTCTTCCATCGCCTGCACACTGGCAGCCATGGCAAACTGTACAAACATATCTTGTTTGCGTGCTTCTTTCGGAGACATATAGGGACTGGGATCAAAATCCCGCACTGAGCCGCTAATTTTGGAAGGAAATGGTGCGACATCGAAGCTATCGATGAGACGGATCCCACTTTTGCCTTCGACAATACCGCGCCAGGAATCTTCCACGTTATTCGCCAATGGCGACAACATGCCTAATCCAGTTACTACTACCCTTCTCTTAGACAACCTCAGCCCCTCTCTCGCTATCGTTCGGTCCATAAAACGCCGACGCTCCCAAGGCTGGGAGCGCTGACACTGTACATTTAAGATGCTTCTGTTGCGCGCTCTTGAATGTAGTTGACGGCATCTTGAACAGTCGCAATTTTTTCCGCGTCTTCATCGGGAATTTCTGCTTCAAATTCTTCTTCCAGAGCCATTACTAACTCAACGGTGTCTAAAGAATCAGCACCTAAGTCATCAACAAAGGATGCATCGGCTTTAACGTCTTTTTCTTCAACACCCAATTGTTCAACAACAATCTTCTTTACACGTTCTTCAATACTGCTCATGACAATATTTTCTCCTAAGTTTGCGGCCCTCAGCCAAAGTTTGAAGGCCTTAGTTTATAAAAAAAATCACAAGTTGCAAGCAACAAAACCCGATTTTGGACACTTTTTGTGGATTTTATTGCCTAAAATTCGTTTTATACGCCCCGCAGGGGTTTAATTCATATACATCCCCCCGTTCACATGAATCGTTTCACCAGTAATATAAGAAGCTTGGGGGGATGCTAAAAAGCCCACCGCGGCCGCAATTTCTTCTGGTTGTGCCAACCGGCCCATGGGGATAAGGCTGCGTAATTTATCCATATGCGCTTCAGGGATCTCTTTGGTCATGTCGGTTTCGACACAACCCGGAGCAACCACATTCACAGTCACGTTACGAGAGGCAATTTCATGGGCCAGGCATTTACTAAAACCCACCATGCCTGCTTTAGCCGCTGCATAGTTAGCCTGTCCCAGATTCCCCATATGCCCGGTCACGGAACTAATATTGATGATACGTCCCCAGCGGGCTTTGACCATGCCACGGATACAGGCTTTGGTCATATAAAAAATCGAATTCAAATTGGTCTCAATAATATCGTGCCATTCATCATCTTTCATACGCAGCAAAATATTATCCCGAGTAATGGCAGCATTGTTGACGAGAATATCAATATTGCCAAAATCGCTAGTGACAGTTTTGATGACTTCATCTATAGAGCTTCTGTCAGTGACGTTTAACACAAGTCCCGTGCCTTTGACATTAGCGGCTTTAAGCCCCTCAGCAATGTTCTTTGCCCCGGACTCGCTGGTCGCTGTACCCACAACTGTTGCCCCTTGTTGGCCAAGCTCTATGGCAATAGCACGACCGATACCCCGGCTTGCGCCAGAAACTAATGCAACTTTACCATCTAGATTCATGATCTCCCCTCGCTTATGCTGTAAATGCTTCAGGTGCCGTCAATGTCTGCACCGTCATTGTTTTTACGATCCGTTTGTTGAGACCTGCTAATACTTTACCAGGCCCACATTCCACTAATTGCAGAATACCTTGTTCGGCAAATAATTGAATTGTCTCCACCCATCGCACCGGACTATAAAGCTGTTCCACCAAGGCTTGACGAATATCATCGCCGTGGGTTACTTCACTGACGTTCACATTGTGAATGACAGGAATACTCGGCGCTGTGATTGCTACATCTGCTAACGCTTCACTAAGACGCTGGGCTGCTGGACGCATTAATTCACAATGAGATGGCACACTGACAGGAATGCGTTTTGCGATTTTGGCGCCCGCGTCTTTTGCGGCGATAATCGCACGCTCTACCGCCGCCGTTTCACCGGCAATAACAACTTGACCAATAGCGTTAAAATTCGCTGCCGTGACAATCTCGCCTTCACTGACTGTAGCGCAAACAGCAATTACTACAGCATCATCCAAACCAATAATGGCAGCCATCGCGCCTTTGCCCTCAGGACAAGCGGCTTGCATGTATTCACCCCGTAACGCGACTAATTTAATAGCGTCGGTAAATGCCATGCTGTCAGCACACACGAGTGCACTGTATTCACCCAAACTATGTCCGGCAAGTAACGCCGGCATTCTGGACTGTTGTGCTTGCCAAATCCGCCAAATCGCAACAGAGGCAGCTAACAATGCCGGTTGGGTTTTGGCCGTTTGATTGAGTTCTGTTTCTGGACCCTGTTGGGTTAATTGCCATAGATCATAACCTAAGACCTCGGACGCCTCAGCAAAAGTCGCTTCAACAACGGGATAAGCTGTCGCCAACTCCCCTAACATGCCTACTGATTGGGAACCTTGACCGGGAAATACACATGCAAGTTTGTTATCAATCATCGTCGTTACTCTCTTAATACTTCACCAAAGCCGAGCCCCACACCATGCCGCCACCAATGGCTTCAAACAGCAAGGTCTCGCCCGGTTTGATGTTGCCACTGCGCACCCCTTTGTCCAAGGCTAAAGGAATAGACGCGGCAGAGGTATTACCCTGGTCTTGTACAGTTAAGACAACGCGCTCCATGGGCAAATTTAATTTTTTGGCGGTCGCAGCAATAATGCGAATATTAGCTTGATGGGGAATGAGCCAATCGATATCAGACTTTTGCATGTCGTTTGCTGATAACGCTTCATCCACCGCGTCGCTCAACGCATTCACGGCAAATTTAAACACTTCTTTGCCTTCCATATTCACGTAAGCCGGTTGAGCCGGATCCGCTTGGCCAGGCAAGCTGCTTGGCACACGCAAAATATCTTTGTAATCGCCATTAGCATGTAAATGAGTTGATAGAATACCAGGTTCATCCGACGCACTGAATACTGCGGCACCAGCACCATCACCAAATAACACACAGGTGTTACGATCTTCCCAATCCACAACGCTGGACATGACTTCTGCGCCAACGACGAGAATATGTTGCATGTTGCCCGAACGAATAAATTGATCCGCCACTGCCATTGAATAAAGGAAACCCGCACAAGCCGCTGATAAATCAAATGTTGGAATGCCAGGGATGCCGAGGCGGTGCTGTAACGAGCACCCTGCAATCGGTAATATCGCATCCGGGGTGGTCGTCGCAAAGATAATCATATCAATATCGTCTGGGGTCAAGCCTGCGGCTTCAATAGCTTGCCGGGAAGCGATTTCACCCATACTCGAAGACGTTTCGCCCTTCGCAACAATATGACGGCGTTCGATACCGGTGCGTTGCTTAATCCACTCATCACTAGTATCGACCATTTTTTCGAGGTCAGCATTGGTAAGAACTTTTTCGGGAAGATAACTACCGGTCCCGACTAAACGTGCATATTTCATGAAGTAACTCGCTTTAGTATTTCCGCAACTGTGCTCGTAATTTTTTGCGGTACATTTTGCTCTACTTGGGTGATGGCTTCTTCGATAGCGGCAGCGAACGCCACTTCGTTAGCACCACCATGGCTCTTGATAGCAATTCCCCGTAATCCAACAAAACTCGCCCCATTGTAACGCCCGGGATCCATACGGCGTTTCAGTTGGCGAAAGATAGGCATTGTCACTAAGCCAATCAAGCGGGAAAAAAGATTTTTGGTGAACTCATCACGCATATAAGTACTGATAAGATTGATAGCGCCTTCGCTAGCTTTTAGGGCGACATTACCGACAAAACCATCGCAGACGATAACATCCACATTGCCAGAATAAATATCCGTACCCTCAATGAAGCCGACATAATTGATTGCTGGACACGCTTCTAGCAGTTGTGCCGTTGCTTTAACTTGCTCATTACCTTTGATGGCTTCTTCACCGTTATTGAGCAACGCAACTTTAGGGTTGGTAATCTTATCAACCAAATTTGATACGACAGATCCCATGACAGCAAATTGTTGTAATTTCTCCGGACTCGAATCTACATTCGCGCCCAAATCCAGCATCCTTAGAATTCGCCCTTCTTGGACAGTGGGTAATGCCGTAAGTATTGCCGGCCGATCAATACCAGGTATCATTTTTAAGACAAATTTGGCTGTCGCCATCAAAGCACCGGTATTACCCGCACTAACACAGGCCTCAGCCTTACCCTCATGAACAAGATTTACGGCAACCCGCATGGAAGAGTCTTTTTTGGAGCGTAAAGCAATAGAGGGTAATTCGTCCATCGCCACCACTTCGGAGGCATGGTGAACAATCAATTGAGGGTGATTACTGGCTTTGCACTTAGCAAGCTCTGATTCTAATGTGGCTTTATCTCCGACCAAGATCAACGTCAGATCGGGGTGTTTTTTGGCTGCTCGAATTGCAGCAGGGACGATAACGGAGGCTCCGCTATCCCCACTCATGGCATCGAGCGCTATAGTCATCGTAGACAAGTCGTTATACCCTCTTGTGTATTTTCTGCGCTAACATCCCTGCGACGAGCATTTACTCGTCGTCGTCAGCGAGGTCAACTTTGGGGGCGATTACTTGACGGCCACGATAATACCCATCAGCAGTCACGTGGTGACGGCGGTGAGTTTCACCGGTTTCGTTGTCGACAGACAAGCAAGCATTGCTCAAGGCATCGTGAGAGCGACGCATATCGCGCTTTGAACGGGATTTTTTGTTTTGTTGGACAGCCATGGAATACTCCTAACATTTGATTAATTTCTCGATATTTCATCGAGTTGGGGCATATTTATTGGCTTAGCCCCTAACACAAGGGCTGAATTTTATACTGTATCTGGGGAAACTGTCAAAAGAAATTAATTTCTCGCTCCCTTTTGGGCGAAATATTCTTTAAAATCAATAGACTATGTTAAACTTCGGTCATAATTCACTCAGGCCTTTGTAGCGCAATTGCGCACAAAAAAAGGCAAACCCGAGGGTTTGCCTTACTAGAATATCCCTTAAAGTGATTTAACAAGAACCTTTCTTAGCCGTAACTATGAGATTCGAGGTGGAGTGACTGCTTGGTGATTTTAAATTACTAAAATTCATATCAAGGATCCAGGTGTCGTTATCATTTCCCGTTTCTGGTGTCTGTAAGTGTAAATCAAAAGGCTTGTTGAACGAAATCTTGATAGATTCTTTGTCAGCTAGGGGTGTGGCATTCAAAACCGCTCCTTCAGTAATTCCAGAACCACCAGATGCACTGCCAGGACCATAATCAACTCTAACAGTGGCTTTACCTTCGAGCTGTTCATTAGGAGTAGTTGAACCTGAGGCGACAGTGACACAGAGTTTTACATCTTCACTTTGATGAATTCGGCCTTCGCTGGTACCAATTAGTAAATCTTGAAAACCAGCCATTTCAACTGTGCCTCCATTTTTACCCATTGTTGGTGCCGCAAATGTTGGGAAAGCGACCGATAATATAGCTGCTGCTAAAGAAAGTTTAATAAGCTTTTTCATAGTAATATCCTCACCTGACTCTATACATTAATCATAGTCGATGCTAAGCCCACTTGCTTAAGGGAAGCTTAGCCGTAACAATTTGTTACAAACGATCTAATAATCCCTGCAGCTCTGCTTCCAAAGGCACATTGACGAGAATGTCTTTGCCGCTTGCAGGTGATATGAAATTAATGCTGGTAGCGTGCAAAAACAAACGTTTAGGCCAATCGGCAGGGAGTTTTTTATCGAAGCGCCGCTCACCGTATTTATCATCACAAACTAAGGGGCAACCCACATGGGCGGCATGAACCCGGATTTGGTGGGTACGACCTGTTAGTAATGACGCGCCTATTAAGGTGTGATAGCGATATTTCTCCGCAATATGAAACCTTGTCTTAGCCGGCTTACCTGACTCATCAACCATCACCATGCGTTCCCCACTTTGGGATTGATTCTTTATGAGTGGCACATCTACTAAACTCACATGTACTGGCCACTGACCATGGACTAGCGCTAAGTAACGTTTATCAACCTCACCCTTACGCAGTAAATCGTGAATTTGGCTTAAGACAGTGCGATTTTTGCCAATGATCAAACAGCCGGAAGTTCCCCTATCCAGTCGATGGGCCAAATCGAGGAATTTATCCTCAGGTCGCGCCTGGCGCAGTGCCTCAATCAAGCCATATTCCACCCCTGTACCACCATGACAAGCGAGGCCTGAGGGTTTGTTAATAATCAATAGGTCCTGGTCTTCGTAAAGGATGCGGCTCAACAAATCATCGCATAATGACTGTGGCGGTTTGGCTTTAGCAGGTTTATCCTCGAGCTTTATGGGGGCAATCCGCAATATATCCCCTTCTTCGAGACGATAATCCGGCTTAACACGCTTTTTGTTGACGCGAATTTCGCCTTTGCGCAACAAACGATACAACCGCGACTTCGGCAAGCCTTTTAGTTTATTCATCAGATAGTTATCGATACGCTGACCAGCATAATTAACATCGATGGTGTCCCAAGTGACGGATGTTGTTATCGGTTTGTCGGACATAGTGTTCTCTCTATTGTATATAGGCATCACTGGCTGGTCAAAATATTGACCAGCCTTATGGCTATGGTATAGTAGCACAATAAAAATACCGGCAGGATAATAACATGTACCCCGAAACAGAACTAACCGTGACAAGTGTCATTGCGTTTTTAACCAAGAACCATAACGAAATATTGCAAAGACTGTACGATAACCGTTCAGCCGATGGGCCCTTCGAACAACATCTGAATAAGCTAAAGGAATGGAGCAAGAAAGCCCCGCTAGCAGTACTTGAGCATGCGGCCAAACCTCATGAGGCCAAAGGATTCAGTCTTGCTAGCATTCCTAATGGTTCTGCTGCTATTGAAGCCTATGAGAGCTTCATGGATGAGCTGGTCCAAGCTTGTCTTCGAATAGTTAGCTGGCAAAGAGATATTGCTCTATTATTACTCCTGCAAAAAGATCAAGCGTGCGAGGCCACAGGTTTTAGCAGATTACCCGTTGAATTGATAGAATATATTGTCAAGTCCAATCAATATAATTTTAGCTATCTCGCTGAGATAGTTATAAGCTACAAGGCTAACACACTCTATCTGATACCAAACCTTCGCTATCATCCAATTCTAAGAACTTATCTCGACGATAAGAACGCACAACAACCACACTCGCGCTTTACTGAAACATGTCAAATGAGACAAATCCGCATGTTGAAACGGTTTCAGTCTTTTGCTGATTACAATGCAAATATTTCTCTTGAAGCAATGAAAAAATATCTGGAAGATAAGCATTACGAACATGATTCATTATTGTTGAGCTTAATTCTAGAGCGAGCTCCCCAAGCCGACAGCTTACTGGCAGAAGCCCTTTCAGCTGTGGATTTTAAGACTATAAAGAAAATTTTTAATATGGGAGTGGCTATTCCTGTATTGTTCAAAGCGATTAAACAGCATATCGAACATGAACAAGCCCCTGATTTGGCAATGAGATACTATCGCCTCCTTGTAGAGTCACTTATGTTCGCTAGATTATATCAACATCCTGCTTTTTATTGCCGAGAGACCGAAAAGCTTACTAATTTAGACATTTTAATTCCGCCTCTTACTGCACTCATCAAAGTTGATCCATCCCTCATCAGCAGGGTTTTTGGCATTATGAGCCATATATCTTTTGATGAAACAGGATATACCAACACACCACGTTTAAATTTATTTAGTTCTTTTGTGGCTCAAAGCTTACAGTCAGAAAGAACCAAACCAGTATTACAGTACTTACAATTTTTGCTGACCTGCTTAGATAGCAATGCTACCTTAGATGACAAAGATGAAAACTTGGCCGCTGATATTTTTACCCATATTCAACATGGCTTATTTGCATTTGATAACCCAGTCCAAGAAGTGGGGCTAGCGCTACATAATGCAGTGTTCTTCTCGAGTGATCCAGTTAGAGCCATGGTCAGCCCCATAAGAATTCTACAATCAGTATACAATGCTTCGACAAATCCTAACCCCTTTAAAGAAGTTATCCTCAAAGAAATTAAACAGGCTCTGAAACAAATGGTAAGGCAAAACTATCTCAGTCCAAAAGCTGGCGATGCTAATTACGACGTCGATACATCACTGATAGACACCCGATCCACGCCCAGTCATTACCTCGAAGCACTGGCCATCGCGTTTAACGACTACGACGCCATGCTGTTCTTGTTCCAGCTGGGTCTATTTGAGAAATCTAATGTTAATAACCTCCTCAATCAACGTGTCGCAATCCTGAACTTTCTCTCTATCAATGCCGACAATTACGCGGATGAAATCGCTGCTATCCGCAATCCAAAGTCACGCTTGGGTAAGCTTTTCCACTATGACAGTTTATTACATCCATCCCCCATGGCTTATTACAATCAATTGTTTAGCCCGACTCAAGAATGCTTGAGCTATAGCCTCAATTGCACCCTCTGGGGTCAAGACGCTGCGGCCAATGCTCTAGAAATGAACGTCATTTCATCAAATGATGCAGCATCCAGTACTGCTGATGGTGAGACATCTGAGTCTCTGGGGTCCTTTACTACCTATCGAAGCCCTCAGCCGGGAAATTCTGGTGACGAGACCACATAGATGCAGTCTCAGTTCATAAATTGACCATAACAATGCCGCAGTAAAAGACGACCCCTTCATTGCCTCCCGGAGGTTTTATTGCTACACTCTCGCTGTTCGCTGGCCTGCCCGCTTATCAAGGGGTTACCGCTGGTCGGTCTAAGTGGCAGCGATAATGAAACGGCCTGTCCGACGTTTATGGTGGCAGAGACTACTCGCCAAAGTGAGTCCCGGACACTAAGAGGCCGTACGGTAGGTGGATGTATGATAGTCAACCCAACTGTTTTGAGGACTGACCCACACCACAGCTACCCACAACTGAAATAACGTAAACAATGCCCCTAACAGGTAGGGCCAGTTAACCGAATTAACGATTGATTATTTTTTAAGAGAACGAGGGTAGACACAAGCAATCATCCGACACAATATCGTCAGATCACTGCATCAGTGTGCCCTATTGATCCGTTAAATGGCTCCATGCCTGTTACGCGCAACACAATAAAGGATAGACAATGAGCGTAACAGATAAAACTCTAATGTTATTCAATGCAACGCAAAGCGAAGAAATGCGCGTTGCCATCGTCCGCAACCATTACCTAGAGAATGCTTTTATCGAGCATCCCGGTAATCAACGCAAAAGCAACATCTACAAAGGCACGGTCACACGTATTGAGCCAAGCCTGCAAGCCGCTTTCGTTGACTTTGGTTCTAGCCGTCATGGTTTCTTGCCGGTCAAAGAAGTCGCTCCCAGCTATTACCGCGACGACCTGTCTGATAGACAACGGGTGTCAATAGCTGATGCCTTAGTCGAAGGTCAAGAAGTCTTGGTCCAAGTAGACAAAGAAGAACGTGGCAATAAGGGCGCCGCACTGACTACTTATATTTCCCTCGCTGGTTGTTATATCGTCTTGATGCCTAACAACCCACGTGCCGGTGGTATTTCCCGTCGCATTGATGGCGATGACCGTGATGAACTGCGTAATACCCTTGATGGGCTTAATTTGCCAGACAGTATGGGCCTCATTGTTCGCACTGCCGGCGTTGGTCGCTCGCAAGACGAATTACAGTGGGATCTGAATATTCTCCTTAACCAATGGGAAGCCATCCAGCAAGCTTTTGAGTCAACGGATGCCCCCGCTCTAATTTTACAAGAAAGCGATATGGTCATCCGTGCTATCCGGGATCATCTGCGTAAAGATATTGACGAAATTGTTATCGACAGCCCTGAGGTCTTCGAGAAAGCCAAAAAGCACATTTCTCGCGTGCGACCTGAATTCATTGACAATATCAAGCTCTACCAAGGTACTCTGCCTTTATTCAGCTTCTACCAGGTTGAAAATCAAATCGAAACGGCATTCCAATCTGAAGTACGGCTCCCATCTGGCGGCTCTGTGGTTATCCAAGGCACTGAGGCTCTGGTCAGTATTGACGTTAACTCTGCCCAAGACACCAAAGGCGGCAATATCGAACAAACTGCCCTTAATACCAACAAAGAAGCCGCTAAAGAGATTGCCCGCCAATTACGTTTGCGTGATATTGGCGGTCTGATTGTCGTGGACTTCATCGATATGATTTCCTCTGACAGTCAACGCGATGTAGTGAACACCTTCCAACAACACGTCTCTATCGATAAAGCCCGTGTCCAATGGGGCCGGATCTCACGTTTTGGTTTGCTCGAAATTTCCCGTCAACGCCTACGCCCATCACTGATGGATGCCACCCAAGTGGTGTGCCCCCGTTGTAGTGGTGAAGGCACCATTCGTAGCACAGAGTCTCTGGCTTTGTTTATCTTGCGTATCATTCGTGAAGATGCCCTACAATCAAATATTTCTGAAATCCAAGCACAATTGCCCGTCAGTGTGGCCACCTACATTGTCAACGAAAAACGCCATGCGACCATGGAGATCGAAAAAACCAACGATGTCATTGTGCGTATTATCCCTAATCCTGAGCTTGAAACACCGCAGTACAAGATTATTCGTGTACGGGACAAACAAGGTTCAGGCCAACCAACGTCGGCTAGCTACCAATTGAAGTACTCGCCTGAGACTGAAGATACATCGTACCGCCGCGTCCATGCTGTTAGCGATATTGAGCCAGCAGTCAAAGATATTGATGTTCCAATTAAACCCGACATCAAATCCTCTAAAGGCGGATTTGTTAGCCGCTTGTTGAAGCTCTTCTCTGGTAGCGAAGAAGAAGAAAAAGTCGAACAACCGAAACAACGTCATCAGCGTCACCGTAGTCGTAGTCGACAGGATAGCCGCCGTCGTGATTCCCGTGGCGGTGATCAGCGTCAACGTCGTAACCGCAATCAACAACGCCACCGTCGGGGCAAAGATAATCGCGGTCGCGATGGTAATGAATCTAGCAGCCAACGCCGTGACAGTGGTAATCGCCGTGACAATCGCCGTAATGATAATCGTAACGATAGTCGCCGTAATGACAATCGACGCGGCAATCAACGCCAACGTACTGATAATCGTCGCCGTCACCCTGATCATAGTCGTGAAACTGAGCGTACAGACCAACAATACCAAGCGCCTAAGCCGCAACAGCAAGAGCTAAAGCATGAACAACCTAAGCCCCAACAGGATAATAATAAGCCTGTGGAAAATCGTGTTCAGCCAGCGCCTGTAACGAGTGCACCGGCACCAAGCCAACCATCAGCACATCAGCAAACAGCGCCGCAACAGCCATCTACGCCGGCACAAGCAGCTCCTGTCTCGCAACCAGCGCCAGTTAATCCTGTACGTCGCGAACCACTATCCAATCAGGTGGAGACAACCGCAAGCGTTGATAAACCATCAACTCACTTGAATATTGTCAAAAAAGACCTTCCAATGACGACTGAGGCACCAAAAGTTCCGGTCAAAAAGGACGACAAACCGCTACAGATGGTTGAAACTAAAAATCATGACAACGCTGATTCGTAAATATTCGCTATCGACAAGTTATTCTGTGTCAACCCACGCAGAATAACTTGTTCTCTCAAACAAGGATGGCCCTATGAGCACACGCAGTAGACTATTCATAATCCTTGCGATTATTGCTCTTGTTGCTGTTAGTTGCTGGTTTTGGCTCAAGCCTAATCACCTTATCACTGACTATCAAACTACCCAGTATTCCCTGAACGGCAAAACATTCAAGCTTTTGGTGGCAGACACCGCTCAAAAACAGCAACAAGGTTTAATGCACATCAGATCCCTGCCGAATGCGGATGGAATGATTTTTTACTTCGATGACAAACGCAAGCGTTTATTTTGGAACAAGAATACCCATTTTGACTTGCAGCTGTATTGGATAGCCGACCAACAAATCATTGGCACCGCTTACTTACCCTCCATAGCAAGAACCATCGAGACTGTTAAAGTCTTCTCACCAGCACCGGCTGATACGGTGATTGAGGTGATTCTTCAAAACGAGGGTACAAACGATAACTCATAAAGAAATTGGTAGACCGGCATGCTTTTAATATTGTCCACCTGTCCAATTTGAGCAAGCTTGCCAAGAATCACGCTGTTACTGAACTTCTTCAGCTCTTTCAAATCACCTGCACGAATTTGCTCGGCCCACTTTACCTCGACAGCCTGAATATCATTCTCTAACAAACGAATAACATCAATTTCACCATCACTTTTGTAGTAAAACGATTTGCTCATGCGTTGGCAGTGACTTGCAACACAGCTTTCAACTAGCACACTTTCATCGATCACATGGTTAAAGGAACTCTCGCGCTGCAGCCAACGATAAAGTGTCTGATAAATGAACGGGTCAAGCAAATGAAACTTACGCTCCTTGCGCGGAAAACCACGCTTGGTATTTTGATCAAATGCTTGTAGATTAAATAACACATCCATTCGCTCGAGCAAACGCATATAATCCATACAGGTTTCTTTGCTCATCATGCCAACTTTCTGCGTAATTTTAGTGTAAGAAACTTGAGATACACCGATCAACATCAAGGTTGAAAGAATAGCAAGCAGATAATCTTCATTCTTGCCTTGCTTTAAAAAATCGCCTCGAATCCATTGTTCATAGGTGATATAGGTGGCTGGTAAGATTTCGCCGAACTCAGCAAGATCATTGATCGCCCGTAAATATCCTCCACATTGCAAATAATCTTGAAAATAATCAGCCATGAGTTCAGGCTTATCAACGCCTTTTGGTGAGCGCAAATCAACGTACTCACGAAACGTCAGTGGATACAAATGAAAATCTGTTTGTGAGGCAATACCACGGCGACCAGGAAAGCTCATCGCCGCTTCTTTCAGAATCAACGTATCCGATCCGGTCAGCAAACATAGCCCGCGGGTAAAATAACCTTCATCTGCCAGCGCCTTAATGACCCGGTCCCAATCTTTTACAAAAGTAATTTCATCAATGATCAACAAAAATCGGTCATTACCCATATTAGCAAGAAAATTACGCAACACTTGACTTAGTTCTTTAGCATCAAAAATTTCGTCACAGGGCAAGTAAAGCATCATTTCAGGCTGAAATGCGCGCTGTTCAAGGCACTGCTTTATAAGTAATTTGCAAGAGGTAGACTTACCAATTTGCCGCCCGCCAGTAAGTATATAAATTCCCGGAATTGATAAATCTAAATCTTGCCACCAATTAAACGCATGCTGACAGCGCAATTTTGCCAAAGCAACGAGATGGGGATCCGACTGTAAAAATTCTTCTGTACTGCGGTGGAAGAGATTTTGATTGACTTGTGAAGGCAGCATAAATAATCACCTATGAATAATATGCTCAAAGGTTAGCACCCGGCCCTCTATTTGTCTAGCAGCCATTAGACAAATTTGTCTAATGAGCACTAGACAAATTTGTCTAACCATAATTTCTTATTAAAAATCATAAGGTTACGGCATTTTCGATCAAAGCCTTAACGACTTCAGGCTCCGCCAGGGTATTGGTATCCCCTAAATTGTCTAAATCATTCTCGACGATTTTGCGCAAAATTCGACGCATGATCTTGCCAGAGCGGGTCTTAGGTAGACTATCCGCCCATTGAAGTAGCATGTTCCTTCATTGCAATATCCTCTAGGTATCAGCAGCGACATGGTTACCAAAATATTCGCGAATGCTGTCTAAATCATCTTGGGTGTCGACACCGATAAAGGTTTCTTTGCAGGCTTTAGCGACATGAATTTTTTTGCCATGCCAAATCACCCGTAATTGCTCGAGGGATTCCATATTCTCTATCGGACAATGGGGCCAAGCCACAAATTGCTGCAAAAACGCGACATGATACGCATAAATCCCCACATGACGATAATGGTTTAAACTAATGTCAGACTTAATATCACCATAACCGAATAAACCCTGCACCCAAGGAATAGGCGCACGACTAAAATACATCGCATAGTTTTGGTCATCCAGCACGACCTTAACAATGTGGGGGTCAAAAATTTCATCAGGAATTTTGATCGCTTCACAGACAGTAGTCATGCTGGCTTGCTCATGCTCTGCCAAATCACTGGCCACTTGGTGAATCACTTCCGCCGGCATTAACGCTTCATCCCCTTGCAGGTTCACAATGATATCATCATCGGCAAATCGTTTTTGCGAAACCGCTTCAGCAATCCTGTCTGTCCCCGAAATATGATTAATGTCCGTCATACAAACATCGGCACCGAACTCTTGGGCGACTTTGTAAATACGCAAATCATCGGTGGCAATCAAGATACTGGCAGCACCACTTTCCTGCGCGCGTTCATACACATGCTGCAGCATGGGTTTGCCTGCAATGTCTAATAGTACTTTGCCTGGTAGACGGGAAGATTGAAAACGGGCGGGAATAACGACATGAAATTTCATCGGCAATACTCATCCAACTCTAGCTGCCTGGCTTCATCCACTAACATTACCGGGATCCCCTCACGGATAGGAAAAGCGAATCTATCAACCCGGCAAATTAATTCATCACGGGATTTGTCGTGATCAAGCTTTCCTTTACACAAAGGACATGCCAAAATCTCGAATAATTTTTTATCCATGGAACTTACTCACTCATGCAGACTGGTTTTAACATGCAATCGATAGACGCGAGCTGGCAAACAATCATCCAGCAAGCCCTATCGACCGTCGAGCCCCATTATATGGAACAGTTGCACAAAAATCCAAACTGGCTACCAGGCCAAGATAAAATATTTAATGCTTTTTCGCTGCCCTTAGCTCAGACTGAATATATCCTATTTGGCGAATCCCCTTATCCACGGGCAGAGTCCGCCAATGGCTATGCCTTTTGGGATGCCAACGTGGGAGATATTTGGACAGAAACAGGCCTGAGCAAGCCAGTCAACCGTGCTACCTCCCTACGTAATATCCTCAAAATGTTACTGGTGGCGGATAATCAACTCATGCCTAGCGACACTAGCCAAGCAGCGATTGCTAAAACCGATAAGTCAAACTACATCCATAGCCTCGCTGAGCTATTTGAGAATATGCAACGACATGGCATTCTGTTATTGAATGCCAGCCTCGTCTTGAGCCAGAACAAAGTGCAATACGATGCTAAACACTGGCGCCCTTTCATGGCTGAGCTACTACAACAAATTGCTTTAACTAAGCCTGATATCAAGTTGATTTTACTGGGAAATATCGCTAAAGAAATCAATAAATTCACAGCAACAAAGCAGTTTGACTGCTTTTATTCTGAACATCCTTATAACGTCAGTTTTATCAATAACCCCCAAGTGCTTGAATTCTTTGGTCCTTTTCATTTGCTGGAGAAGTCATGAAAACATTGCATGAAGGGTTAATTCATACTATAAGTTAAATAATTCTTAACCGATAAGGACTGGTTCCCAATGCGTTTATTATTAGTCGAAGATGATTTAGATTTAGGGGATGTATTATCCCGCGGACTTACTCCCCTGGGCTATGCGGTAGACTGGCTCAAAGATGGCGAGTCCGCTAATGAGGCACTACGTAACGAAAGCTTTGATTTAGTGATCTTGGACTTGGGTTTACCTAAAATGGACGGCCTACAAGTCTTGGAGAATCTCCGCGCCCGCGGTTCCAAAGTTCCTGTTCTTATTTTAACCGCTCGTGAAAATGTCGAAGACCGGGTCAAAGGCCTTGATGAGGGAGCGGATGATTACATGGTTAAGCCATTCGATTTAGATGAAATTTGTGCCCGTATCCGTGCCATTCATCGTCGTAGTTCAGACCGCGCCGATCCGAAACTCACTTATGGTGAGATTATTGTCGACCCCGCAGCACATACAGTGTCTTACAAAGGCGAAGATTTAAATATCCCCCGCCGGGAGTTTTCGTTATTACAAAAACTCCTCGAGAATGTGGGTCGTGCACTCTCTCGGGAAGCGTTGAACCAAAGTCTCTACAGCTGGGATGAAGACGTAGACAGTAATGCGCTAGAGGTGCACATTCACAATTTACGCAAAAAGTTTGGCTCGACGTTTATTCGCACCATCCGTGGTGTTGGGTATATGGTTGAAAAAGAACAAAAATGATCCCTTCCATTCGCAAGTTCCTGCTGATCAACTTATTGTTGAGCATTACGGTTACCACCACATTAACGGCGATTGGTAACTATATCCTCGACCAAAAAGACATTCAGTATCATTTAGACTCACTCCTAAGCCAGTCGGCAATGTCGTTTATGGCTTTGCTCAATCAGGACTTTGATACCTCTGATTTGCTGCGTATGCAAAGTCAGCTTAACAGCATCCCTAATATTGGCAAGCAATATGCTGATGATGCACCGTTTGATTTTGAGTATGAAGACAAATTTCAATTCCAAGTCTGGAATGACAGTGGCGAGCTATTGATCCATTCGGCTAATTCACCGCTCGAACCACTATCCAATTTTGCGGATGGCTTCAGTAATGCCAAAATACACAATCAACCTTGGCGGGTATTTACCACGCGCGCGCCACAGTCGGATTTAATTGTTGTGGTTGCTGAGCGCTATGACACACGAGCTGAATTGGGCCATCGCATCGCCCGCGATGATATTTACATTATGTTATTAACTTACCCATTGTTGGGGTTGTTGATTTGGATCATTATCGGCAAAGGCTTGAGCCCGTTAAAAACAGCCGCCATCGAAGTTGCCAAACGCCAATCCAGTAATTTGGAACCGGTTGATTTGACCTCCGTTCCTGAAGAGATCAAACCGCTTGTTGATGAATTAAATAAATTATTACTACGTCTTGAAGGCGCCCTGGAGCGAGAAAAACGCTTCGCTGCCGATGCTGCCCATGAATTACGAACGCCACTAGCAGCACTCAAAGGCCAGGCACAATTAGCTATCAAAGCCACAGATCCCAAAGAAGCCAACGATGCCCTCAGCAAGCTAATTACAGGCGTGGACCGTTGTACTCACATCGTACAGCAGCTACTCACCTTAAGCCGCATTGTGCCTGACGAAGAACAACGCATTCAAGATGCCCGCCCAATCAAGTTGCGCAATGTTGCTATCGAACAAATGGCCCAATTAGCCCCAACTGCCCTCGAAAAAAATATCGATCTAGAACTGAATTGCAAAGACGAGAAGCTAAAAGTCATGGGTAATTTCACGGCACTAGGTATTTTGCTACGCAATCTCATTGATAATGCCATACGCTATAGCCCTGAGAATAGTTTCGTGAAAGTGGATATTTATCGTGAAGGCAAACGGGCTATCCTCAAAGTCACTGATAATGGCCCAGGGATCCCTGCCGAATTACGCTCGCGGGTATTTGAGCGGTTTTATCGGGTCTTAGGCACCAAACAAAAAGGCAGCGGCTTAGGTCTTGCTATCGTTCAGCAAATTGCATCGTTACACAAAGCTGAGCTACTGCTCGGCACCCCGCCCACTGGACAGGGTTTAGAGATTAAACTTGTCTTTCAAGCGCTATAGAGCCCGCAATTCCCGCTACAAGCAAGAAGTTCAGCCCGAGGCGTTACTTGAGAGCCTAAGCAATGTCAAAGCGGTCAGCATTCATGACTTTGGTCCAGGCAGCAACAAAGTCGTTAATGAATTTTTTGCGATTATCATCTTGGGCATAAAGCTCTGCGTAAGAACGTAACACTGTATTAGAACCGAATACCAAATCAACCCGAGTAGCCGTCCATTTTACCTGACCAGACTGTCTGTCGCGAACATGATAAAGTCCCTTCTCAGCAGGTACCCACTCATAACGCATATCCGTCAAATTCACAAAAAAATCATTACTGAGCACACCCACATTATCCGTAAAGACACCGTGTGTTGTTTGGCCGTAGTTTGCACCTAAGACGCGCATTCCACCTAACAATACGGTCATCTCTGGAGCGGTAAGCCCCATCAACTGACTACGGTCCACCAATAGCTGTTCAGACGTCACGTCATAGTCTTCTTTTAGCCAGTTACGATAACCATCATGAATGGGCTCAAGATAAGCAAACGAATCGGCGTCTGTATTTTCGGCTGTGGCATCTCCTCGTCCAGGAGCAAATGGCACCTGCACATCAACACCCGCAGCCTTGGCGGCTTGTTCAATCCCGACATTACCCGCCAGAACAATCACATCTGCAACACTAACACCTGTTTCCTTTGCGATGGGTTCCAGCACAGCAAGCACTTTCGCCAAACGCTTAGGCTCATTACCTTGCCAGTCTTTTTGTGGTGCCAGGCGAATACGCGCGCCATTAGCGCCACCACGCATATCAGAACAACGAAAGGTTCTGGCGCTATCCCAAGCGGTACAGATTAATTCCTGTACCGACAAACCACAATCATGGATGCGTTTTTTGATGGCATCAACATCATAGTCTGAATTGCCGGCAGGAATGGGATCTTGCCAAATCAAATCTTCTGCAGGTACATCAGGACCGATATAACGGGACTTTGGCCCCATATCACGATGGGTTAACTTAAACCAAGCCCTGGCAAAGACGTCTTCAAAATAAGCCTGATCCTGGTGAAACCGTTCAGAAATTTTACGGTAAGCCGGATCAGTGATCATTGCCATGTCCGCATCCGTCATCATTGGCATACAATGAATCGATGGATCTTCAACATCCACCGGCATATCTTCTTCTTTGATGTTAACCGGCATCCACTGGTTCGCGCCCGCTGGGCTTTTTTTCGACTCCCACTCATGGTTGAAGAGCATCTCAAAATAACCATTGTCCCATTGCGTGGGCTGAGTCGTCCAGGCTCCTTCAAGGCCACTTGTAACCGTATCACGACCAATGCCTCGATGTTTTTTGTTGAGCCAACCAAGGCCTTGATCTTCAACTGCTGAGCCTTCTGGATCAGGGCCTAAATCTCCCGCATCGCCATTACCGTGGGTTTTGCCGACAGTATGACCGCCTGCGGTTAAAGCAACGGTTTCTTCATCATCCATCGCCATCCGCGCAAAAGTCACCCGTACCGCTTCCGCGGTTTTGAGGGGATCAGGTTGACCATCTACCCCTTCAGGGTTGACATAAATCAAGCCCATTTGCACGGCAGCTAAGGGATCAGCAAGGCTGTCTTCAGCTTTGCTAGTATAGCGTTTTTTGTCGAGCCATTCAGTTTCAGGTCCCCAATTAATATCGTCTTCTGGCTGCCAGATATCTTCACGGCCGAATGAGAAGCCAAAGGTTTTAAAGCCCATGGACTCATAGGCTATATTGCCCGCCAGGATGATTAAATCTGCCCAGCTTAATTGATTGCCATATTTCTTTTTGATAGGCCACAGCAAACGCCGTGCCTTGTCGAGATTGCCATTGTCCGGCCACGAATTAAGCGGCGCAAAGCGCTGATTACCATTGTTGCCGCCACCACGACCATCACTAATACGATAGGTACCTGCAGCATGCCAAGCCATACGGATCATCAAGCCACCATAGTGGCCCCAATCCGCAGGCCACCAGTCTTGGCTGTCGGTCATTAAGTTAGTTAAATCTTGTTTTAGGGCCTCAACATCGAGGTTTTTAACCGCTTCGCGATAATCAAAATCATCACCCATGGGGTTGGTCTTCGCGTCATGTTGGTGGAGGATATCCAGGTTCAGTGAGTTAGGCCACCAATCCATATTGGATTTGCCGCGGGCCGTATTACCGCCGTGCATAACAGGACATTTTGTGCTCATAGCTTGCTTGCTCCTTGCTGATAGACTTTGATAATCCTAACCTCTTGCAAGCTAAATTGCTAGGGTGGGTAGCGAGTTGGGCATTGTGCCTGATTTAGACGAAGTCCTGACGTGTGTGATGGTATTGATACTGACATACACCCCGCCAATAATAGAGACAAATTAACCGCTAATACCCTCAAAGTTGGTGATACTGTTGGCTTTAACCATGATGGCCGTAGTATCAGTGGTACCATCATTCGTCTAAATCAAAAAACAGCTACCCTGGTCACCAGTTGCAACCATCAATGGCGCGTTGGCTATGGGCATCTTTATCTGATTTATGAAACTGAAGGCACCACCCTCACACCAAAACAGCAACTGATAAGAGCTACTGATGAGTGAGTGAATAGTTGCTAATAGGTCTCTATACTTTTTTAACAAATTGCGATTTTAATTTCATGTAGAAATTTAAACGTTAGGATAGCAACAGGAATTATCGGTTGTTATGACGAGATCTATCTACGAATACCTAAAGGATAAACTCTTGGGTAGTCAATAGTCTGATGCCGATCAATGATGCCATAATTAAGAGGAGCTTCATTGCCCCTTACTTTTTAAGCGTGACTTAAGATTTAAAAATCTGTTCTAACTTCAATACGGACGCTGATTATACTCTTTTAATTACCCTTGCTAAAAAATTTTAAATCTGGAGGCATTATTACATTAATATTATTTCTTATTAAAACTCCAAGCCTCAGCATCTAAAATATCTTTGCTGATCCTCTCCAAGGCTTGAACTGTCTCACCGTAGGGAGAATCAACATTTGGCTTCCCATTAAGAATAAGGCAATCTATTTTATTTCCTAGAATAAATGTTATTAATCGATATGAGGCTGAATCAAATTCATTTTTATGTTTGTCAAATGATTGGGGTAGAGACAGCTTTTTATTTGAGGTTAACATATTAATTTCTTCAATTAGCTCAACTAGTTGCTCAATAAAGCGATTTATTGCGCTTTTTTGTTCGCTAAGAATTTTTTCAACTTTCCTCTTCTGCTGTGTCATTTCTTCCTTATCAGCCTCGTTGAGATACCTGCCAGGAGTGGATGGACGCAGTAAAAATATTCTTTTAATAGTATGGTTAGCATCATCGTCTAACTTACTATAAGGTTTCAGCATTCCTAGTATTCGCCTTAACCTTAGCGTTCTATTTATCAATAGCTGCATCTGATAGGAATTTAATGCACGCCTTGAATAGTAGAATATACCAAGTGTGGCAACAGCGCTAATAACTGCACTTGCTTCTACCAATAAACTAAAAATATTTCGTGAAATTTCAGTTAGCATACACATCACAGCTCCATGATTTTATTGTTAAGCGGTGTGTTTTATTTCCACACACCAGGCCTAGACTCCCAATTTAATCTAGCTATAAAATTGGCTCGTTCTTTATCGTTTGCATGTCCATAAACCCTCGTCGTCTCATCACTTTCATGTCGCAGATTACTCCGCACATGCGCAAATGGGATCCCTGCTCTATCCTGCATAGCTGCTGATAGTCGCCGCAGCCAGAATGGGGCATCTTCTCCATGCACTGGTAGGTCTAGCATTCACAACTGCTTCCTGCATTCCCGCACCACTTCTAATGATGCAATATTCACTGGTACTTCGCCTAGTTTATCCCCTTTGCCCCTAACAATAAACCACCATTGACCATTAATTCGCTGGAAGGCATTCCAGGTATGGCTGATCAGCCCCCCTACTCCTAGCCCCAGGAAGTACAACATGGCTACGATAAACCGCAGCTGGTAATTCTCGTCTTTTTCGTGAGGAGTTGCCTCAGGCATACTATTTATGATTTCGAGCATTGCTTCCCATTCTTCGAGCTCAAGTATTCAGGCAGTTTTTCCATCGTTAGTGGCGCGGCTGTCAGATCCCCCTCCATGCACATTAAGCCATTTTACGCTTTAAACTAAATTCAGCACTTTCTAACGTTTCTGCTATTTCATAAGCCATTTCTTGAACATGTCGCTTTTTATTATGGTTAGCTTCTAGGCTTAGATCACCAATTAAAGTTTCAAGTTCGTACAGATCTAATTTCACTTTGATGAAATTATCTTTATTGGGTTTTGGCTTAGAAAGTTTTTCCTTTAACTCGTCCAGCATATAAAAGCCCATTAAATCTATTATGAAATCTCGTTCATGAGCAAAAAGCTCTACCATAATTGAATTTTTCATCTATTCTCCTCAGCTTTATTGAATGCTGGTAACTAACAAGCTTAAAGCAACTGTGAGCTGGATCATTGACAACCAATCCTTTTTGGATAAGTGATTCCAACTGTTGAGTCCATTCGAAAAGAGGTTTTTTATAGATCCCATAAACAAATAACCCGCCGAGGTGCGCATTGTTAAGAGGCGTGGCGGGTATGGATGGTGTGATTATCGACCTCACCGCACCTTCCGTCAAGCCCCAAAATACCGCCAACACCCGTCATTTGAGGCGCAAAAAATAAACAAACAACCCACCCTGGTACGCATATCATCCTGATTTAGAGGCGTGGTGGGTTTTGTCATGTCTATAGTAAACTCATTAAGCCACTATTTAAAGCGTCAGATTACAACAGCTCCCGGCTAAGCCGGAAAGCTGCTTCCCAAGTACTATCGCCTATGCGGCAAAGCCGCATGTACGGCGACCAAAGGGGGAAAATCGCGATTTCCCCCTTTGGAAACCCCCATCGCGAGATGTTAAGCGGGAACCGCTGGTCAGATTAAAACTAGAACCCATAGCCGTCCGTCTCAATATTCACCAGACGGCCATCACGGAATGTTAACAAATAAAAAAATCGTCGTGGGCCGAAGTTGTAGCCCCAGATCTCTTCATCATCAATTAATGACGTTGGTGTGGTGGTAATCGTACCGAAGGGATTAACAAACGTATTAGACCGCCATTGCCAATACGGCGTACCACAAAAAGCCATAACCCGCGCCTGACTATAGCCTTCGACAATGACGCGGTTACCACAACGCAACCCATAGGCACTGCTCACCAATAATAGCGACAGTGTAAGAATAAATGCCTGGACAATTCGTTGCATAATGAACTCCTATCCTATAAGAATAGAGTATATTTTATATCTGGCTGATGAAATACTGAGTATGCCCATGGTATTAACTTAAGCGTTTGTTAAATCCAACATTCCAGACCGGTCCCTTTTTGCGCATAAAAGGGTAAAAATAGCTCTGGTGCGAAAAGCCGATTAAATGAAAATAAAAATTATTAATTAGCTAGCGTAGGCTGTTTATCAGTTGCTTCATGCTCCTTTCGCAAATTAGCAACAGCAGTCCCAATGAGGCGACCGGCTTGACCTCCCCCATAGTAGCCAATAAGCATTGCAGCGACACCAATAGCAAATGCAAGGATAGGCAAAAGCGGTACGGTGGTCATAGCCAGTACTATTATACCTGTGCCAATGATAGCACCGACAATCTCTCCGATAGCTTTGCCATACATAGTGGATGATGAGACCTCATGCTCATGAAATAATGATAATGAATATGAGTTGCCATAGGATGGCCGTTTATTGGGGCTGCCGGTAATGGTTATGTTGTATATCGGTTTAGTACTCTCAGCATCCTGACTCAACTCATATTGTTCAGCTAATTTTTGATGATGCTTGTTAAGATAAACCGCATTTGGCACTGTGGTAATAGTACGATTTGGTTTAGAGTGAGTATAGCGACTTGCTGAGTCTTGAAAGAACTCGTCTTGCTGAAATTTATACAATCTATACATGATTATGTCTGCATTCTGGCGATTATAGGTTTCTCTGATTGGCGTGTCTTCCCCATCATTGACAAGCCCTGGAAATTTTAATGTAAATCCTTCAAGCCCACTCATATCACTGCCACATTCCTCCATAAAACGCTTCATGCGCTCAAATGCAATGAATGCTTCACTTCTATAGAAGGTAATAGTTCTTGCATTATCGTTATCAACAACATGTTGCCGCTGAGCAGCTGAGTGACAACCGTAGATACCGTCTTCCTCTAAATCCGTAGAAACCGGATATATAGGCAGTAGTGGTGCATGAAAACATTCACCAAAATGCATTTTCGTGTTGGTATATAGCGCTAGCACCCGCTTTAGATGTTTTGACCGTGACTGATCATAACTTTCATTGGCTTGAGTACTGCCAGTAAAGTCAAACATGGGTGTCGATACTAAATTACCTGGCACAGGATCTAGTAAGGCCAAATTAATACAAACCCTGGATTCGTCTAACTCTCGTATATGTTTAGCTAACTTGAGAGCTGCAATTCCGCCACGACTGTGTCCATAAGCATTTATAGTAACGTCATGCCCAGCGGTAATTAATGCTGCAACTTGTTTGACAACTTTACTACAAGCTGCATCGATACCAGTACCAAAGACTCGCCCCGGAAGATGGTTGGTAACGCCACACCCATCAAAACACATCTTGAGTTGGGAGTCGCCTATAAGCCCATCAGGGATGTGCTCACTATCGGGATCAATAGCTATCCCAACAGTGTGGTTATATAACAGCATCGCCAGATAGTGCGGAGTATCACAGTCGTGATCCGTACCATTAAAATACACACTCAGGGTTATTTCCGCCATGAATTTGCTCTGTTCGTAATGTTCTTCTTAAACACCCAAGTGACCCGATATTAACAACAACTCCGGACTATCATAAACTGAACAAATATTTACCGCAAGTCTACCCACAGAATCTGTGGATAACTGTGTGCACAGTGGTCTTAAAACCTGCCGGTAGCCGTGCACAAACCCCATTGTCATCTTCTATCGTCATTGCTGTTGAATCGAAAAATCCATATATTTCATCAGGTTAGCACAATCATGGTAATCCACAATCACACTGTTACAGGATCTAGGTGATATTTTATCCATACAGTGAATAAGCCTGAATATCTAGGCATAGAGACGGCATTTCGCACCAGAGCTATTTATTACTACGTAAACCAAGTAAAATAGCCTACAGTTTGAAGCAAGGACACCGATGTTCACTGAACTCATTGAGAAACTAACCCCCGCTAGCCTGGTGCTAACAGCAAACCAACGTTTGGCAACCACCCTGGGCTTACGTTATCA
The DNA here is from genome assembly GCA_002709565.1 of Legionellales bacterium. GTDB lineage: Bacteria > Pseudomonadota > Gammaproteobacteria > UBA1113 > UBA1113. Next base: position 29,767 of record PAPY01000017.1, read on the forward strand.
GCAGCAACAAATCGCTAGCGGTGAGACTACCTGGGAAACACCCAACATCCTCGCCTACAGTACCTGGCTGGAACAATGCTATCTAGACTGCCTTACCCAAGGCCACCTGCAAGCGTATTTGCTTTCAACACAACAATCCCTCACCGTGTGGGAAAACATTATTCGTCAATCTCCCCAAGGCCAAGGCTTACTGCGGGTTAAGAGTACCGCTAAATCTGTCCAGCAAGCCTGGGGCTTAATACAACAATGGCAATTACAGGACAAGCTCCTGGCGTGCCACGACGAAACTGACACCCATGCGCTATTGGCATGGACTGAAACCTATCAACACTATTGTGAACAACATCAGTTTATTGATCCCGCGATGCTAACTGCACGGCTCATCCATGCCATTGAACAACAGCACCTGCACTTGCCACAACAGATCTATTTCATCGGCTTTACGGAATTGAATCCCCAGCAACAACATTTAATAACAGCACTAAGGGAACGAGGCATTGATTGTGAATACGTCGAACCGTCACAACAAACACCTGAACCCAGCGTCATTCCCTGTGCTAATAGTGACAGCGAATTCAAATTGATGGCCGCCTGGGCAGCACGAGAGCATTTGCAAAACCCTGCACAAACTATTGCGTGTGTGGTGCCAAATCTTAACGCCGTGCGACCGCAAGTGAAACGTATTTTTACCGAGACCTTTAAACGTGCGGGCATTGATCCAGAGACTGTGAATATTTCTGGGGGTCAGCCTCTTGGTAATTATAACCTGATTCACACCGCGCGCCTGTTATTGAAACTCTGTCAACACCCACTGGCCATCAATGATATAGGAATATTATTGCGATCGCCTTATCTCGCAGAGGCGGAACAAGAACTGGGGCCTCGAGCACTGTTGGACAGACAGTTACGCGCCGACAATATCAGTCAATTATCGCTGACACAATTACTGAGTATCAGTACGCGTTATGACAAAACCCCGGCCCTTGCCGCCGGCTTAAATGCACTGGCCGAATGCAAAGCCAAATTGCAAGGCAACCACTCCCCCTATCAATGGCAAAAGCATATCTGCGATTTATTAGTTGCCGCAGGCTGGCCTGGTCCCCGCAGCCTCAATAGTGAAGAATATCAGTTAGTGGATAAATGGCAGCAATTACTGGAACAAACCAGTCGCGACGATATTATTACCCCGACCCTTGGTTATCGTGACTATTTGCATTTATTGAACCAGTATATTGATGATTGCCTATTCCAGAAAAAAACCGACTCACTAGCCGTACAAGTACTTGGGATCTTAGAAGCTACCGGCATTCCCTTCAGCCAAATCTGGGTGAGCAATAACCATGATGAAGCCTGGCCCGCACCAGTGCAACCTAATCCGTTTTTACCCTTGCAACTGCAAAAACAACTAGGACTGCCCCATGCGTCCTATGAACGAGAACTTCAATTCGCCCAGCGCTTGACCCAGTTTTTTTGTCAACATGCTGAATGTGCTGTCTATTTTAGTTACCCGCAACAAGAAGACGACCGCAGCCTGTCACCGAGTCCATTAGTGAAACAGATGACCATTACTCATGCCGAAGACTTAAAGCTCCACATCGACAAACCATTGGTTAACGATATTCGAACGGCAACACTTGAAACATTGGACGATAACCAGGGCCCGCCAATTACACAAACATACGTCAAAGGTGGTAGCGGCATTCTCAAAAGCCAGGCAGCTTGTCCCTTCAAGGCCTTTGCCGAATACCGTTTGCATGCCCAAACCATCGAGACGCCAAGTGTTGCGTTAACTTATCTCGACCGCGGCATATTGACCCATGATATCTTAGAAGCGGTCTGGGAAAAGCTTCGCACGCATGCGGCCTTAGTGGCCTGTAGTGATGAGGATTTATATGACTTACTCGAAGATATCACCGATGCCAAGATTTGCGAGACCATGTCCTATGACCGCCAAGCCACTCAAAGTCGTTTTTTGCATATCGAAAAACAACGCCTGATAACCTTATTGTTTAATTGGTTAAACTACGAAAAGCAACGCGAACCCTTTACTGTTGCTGCCACTGAAGAACGAATGCGCACAGAAATTGGTCCCTTACAAATTGATTTGCAGGTGGATAGGGTCGACAAACTTGCCGATGGTGATTTTGTCTTGATTGATTACAAGACCGGCAAACCCAATATCCAACAATGGTTCAGTGACCACCCGGAAGATCCCCAATTGCCACTGTACAGTTTTGCCATTGACAAAAGCCTCTCAGGCTTAGCCTTTGCCCAAGTTCGCAATGATGAAATGAGCTTCAAAGGCATCACCGTCAGCGAAGATATTTTGCCTGATGCCTTAAGTTTTGAAGCAGTCAAGGCTGTTGACAAAGCCGACTCTTGGCACAGTCAATTACAAACTTGGCAAGCCAATCTCACTGAGCTTGCTGAAGATTTTGCTGACGGTTATGCTGCTGTGACCCCAGCCAACCCCATGAAGTCCTGTGCCTATTGCCAACTGCACAGTGTTTGCCGTATCAATACCGATGAGGTGAATGATGACTGAGACGATGATCCCCGACCAAGAGCAACGCAACAATGCTTTAGATGTCTCACAATCCTATATCGTGCAAGCACCCGCGGGCTCTGGTAAAACGGAATTACTCAGTCAACGTTTCTTGAATGCCCTCGCCCATTGCGAAACTGTCCCGGAAGAAGTTCTGGCGATTACCTTCACCAAAAAAGCTGCCAGTGAAATGCGGCATCGGATTTTGCAAGCCTTGTTAAAAGCTAGCGAGCCTAAGCCTGTTGAAGCTCATGCCCAATTAACCTGGGAGTTAGCTAACAAAGCCCTCAACCGGGATAAGCAGCTGCAATGGCAGTTGTTGGATAACCCCAATCGTTTGCAAATTCGCACCATTGATAGTCTCTGCGCCAGTTTAACCCGGCAAATGCCTATTTTGTCTCAATTTGGTTGCCAACCGGATATCACGGATGAAGCCCAGCATTGTTATGAAGCTGCCGTGGATGAGTTATTAACACATTTAGAATCTGAACAAGCCTGGTCTGACGCCATAGCCGCCTTACTTGCCCATTTAGACAATGACTTTGCTCGCATTAAACCCTTATTGGTAGCATTACTGGCTATGCGCGAACAGTGGTTGCCTTACGTGCACCTAGATGATGACGCCACATTGATTGATTATTTTTATGACGTCATTCAAGGCATCCAACAAGAAAATATCGCAAAACTCGAAACTGCAATTGCGCAACTGCCGGGAGAACGTCTGGATGAATTATTCTTTGCTATTCGCTTTGCCGCGAGCAATCTCACTGATACTACATCTAATACTGGGATCCGTTGTTGTGAGGCCTTAGAGACGCTACCCCAAGGCGATAATGCCTTCAAGCAGTGGCAAGCAGTCGCGGATTTTTTACTGACCAAATCCCAACAGTGGCGCAAAACCGTCACAGCTAAGAATGGCTTCCCGGCGCCCTCAAGAACCAAAGACAAAGAACAAAAAACTTTATTCGAAGCCATGAAGAATCACATGGTGGAACTGCTGGCTTACTTACGCGATTTTGAAGCGTTACGCCATTGTCTGATTGAAATCCAAGCAACCCCACCTGCGTCATTTGATACAGGCTCAGAGCAAATCATATTGGCCTTGCGGCAATTGCTACCGGTGTTAGTCGCGCAATTGCAAGTCGTGTTTAAAGAGCGGGGCAGTGTGGATTTCAGCGCCATTTCTTTGGCCGCTCTCACAGCTTTAGGAACGGATGACGCCCCTACCGATTTGGCGTTATATTTCGATGTGAAACTCCGACATATCTTGGTGGATGAGTTTCAAGATACTTCGATCACGCAACATAACTTGCTGCGCAAATTAACCGCCGGCTGGGAAACCAATGATGGCCGCAGTTTATTTGTGGTCGGCGATCCGATGCAGTCTATTTATCGTTTTCGCCAGGCTGAAGTAGGGCTGTTCCTACAATCTCAACTACAAGGGATTGGCAATATCCAACTTAAGCCATTACAGCTCACGGTGAACTTCCGCTCCGAAAAATCGATTGTTGATTGGGTTAATCAAACCTTCCAACATGTGTTGCCACAGTATAATGACTATGTCGCTGGTGCCATTAGCTATTCGGCATCTGACACTATCAAAGCAGACAACCCCAAGGCAACCATACAAATGCATTGTGAATTCCATCACAACGTTGTTAATGGCCACCATCAAGCAGAAGCTATTGCAAAATTAATTACAAACATCCGCGAAACAGATCCCACCCAGTCTATTGCAATTTTAGTCAAGTCTCGCAGTCACTTATTGGATATTTTGCCAGCCCTGCAACAAGCCCAACTGCATTATCAAGCGATTGAGATCGAAAACCTTGCCAGTCGCGACAGTATTCAGTCCTTATTAGCGCTAACTCGGGCACTGCTACACCCTGCTGATAGGATTGCCTGGCTCGCCCTACTACGGGCACCCTGGTGTGGCTTAACCTTGAATGATCTATACCTGTTAGCCGATGATGCAAGCCAGACGTTATGGGAAAGCCTCAATGAAGCCACACTGATAGAACAACTCACAAGCGACGGTCAAGCTCGCTGCCACTTTATCCAAGCAGTGCTACAAGAGGCATTGTCACAACGTCGCCGTTTACCGTTGCGGGAATGGATTGAAACTACCTGGATTGCGCTACAAGGCCCGAATCTATTAACCAGCGAAGCTGATATTGCGGATTGCGACGCCTTTTTTGATTTGTTAGATCGTTTAGAGACTGCTAACGATGTTGAGGATATTAATGCTATCGATGATGCGCTCAGCCAACTCTTTGCCAGCCCCAATCTCGACGCTGACGGGCGTTTGCAAATCATGACGATCCATAAGTCCAAAGGCTTGGAATTTGATGTGGTGATACTCCCCAGTCTTGAGCGACGGCCGCCGGCCGAGCCCCATCGGCTACTCACCTGGCTCGAACGTCCCAATCAATATGGCGGCACCGATGTCTTATTAGCGCCCATCAAAGCTATCGGTGAAGCGGATTGTCCCGTCTATAGTTATATACGTCGCCAACACCAACAAAAAGATCAGTTTGAAACAGGCCGGCTTCTGTATGTTGCCGCTACTCGAGCAAAACATGAATTGCATTTATTTGCTAATATCCGGTTGCAAGATGAGTCAACCCTAGCAGAACCCGCCAAAGGCAGTTTTTTGAGTTTGTTGTGGCAACCTATGCACCAAGCAATCCAACAGCAATGGCAAGACTATGCTCCTACCAGCAATGACGATGATGGGTTGGCTGAATTTTCCGTCCCTCGTCTTACTCGCACAACACTTAATACGCTTGTCATCCCTGATGCAACAGCACCTAGCATCAGCGATGATAAAAATCATCCGCCGGCACTAGAGCCTAGCACCCCTCGTGCAGTAGGCACGTTAGTGCATCGTTTATTGCAGCAACTGAGCCAGTCCGGTACCCAGAACAAAGATGTGCTTTTGCAAACCCCAAGTTTGGCTATCCAACTACAACTACAACTACTAGGTGTCCCAGCAACGGAGGTGCCCGACGCTATGACGACCGTGCTTGCTTGCGTTAACAATACCCTTGCTTGCCCCAAAGGCCATTGGCTATTGAGCAATGAGCATCAAGAGGCAAAGGCTGAGTACGCCATTACCACCCAACACAAAGGCAAACCGCAAACATTGATCATTGACCGAACTTTTGTGGATAATGATGATGTCCGTTGGATAGTTGACTATAAGACCAGTCAACCAGACAATGGCGATGTTGCGACATTTTTAGCGGCAGAAAAAGCAACTTATGCGCCTCAATTGCAGCGCTATGCAGCCGCCATTGCCGCAACAGAAAATAGACCCATTAAGTTAATGCTCTATTTTCCCTTGATTAATGACAGTGTTGAGTGGGCATATTTACCATAAATTACTCATCTATCCGGCTTTTTACACCAGAGCTATTTTTGATGCAGAAAAGAGACTGGTGCGGAATGTCGGAACTATGTCCCATAGCGCTCGACATAGGCATCCACAACTCGTTGCAATTCCTTAAACAGTTTCCCTAGAATGACGTTCGTCTCACTGCTGCTATCGGCACCCATCACCTTGTCATAGGCCACCACGATGGCTTCCTGAAAACGAATTAAGCCACAATATGAA
>PAPY01000018.1 GCA_002709565.1 Legionellales bacterium
ACGAAAAAGCGGAATGTATATGCAATACCTGAGCATTTTGAGTTAAGTTTTTACCCTTTTATGCGCAAAAAGAGACTGGTGCGGAATGTCGGATTTATTTCAATCACTCATTAAGGAGACTAAACCCCCATGAAAGATTTCATTCTATTCCGCCATATGCTTACTCCGGTATTGCTTCAAATTCTATTCTGGCTGGCTGTTGTGGCTTGTATTTACACAGGGATCTATGACATTGCTCATAGCGAGATTTACCGCGGTATCGAGATTTTACTGATTGGCCCTATTCTTGCCCGCATTGCCAGTGAAATTCTGATCCTGTTCTTCCGCATCAATGCGACATTGACAGAAATTTGCCATAACACCCACCGCTATTCTGCCAATAAGGACTAAATCATGGATTTCAACATCATGTCTTATCTATCCGGGCCGATGCAGACCATGGCCCTAGTCATCGTTGCTATCAATGCCATTTTGCACCTGATCTTCGCCGGCGCTGTAGCCAAAGATGCCGGCCAATTCAGCAAAGTGGGTGGCAAAACCTACTTAGTCTCCGGCATCACCTGGGCCTTTGCTACCCTAGTTGGGGGCGTATTCGTAGCGGTAGTGTATTGGGTACTACATCATGTGAATTTTGCCCGCTTACAAAGCTAGAGGCTGATTGGCCCAATAGTGGCCCAATTTTCCCAGAATATCGACCTATCTTTTGACGTCAACAGATCGCCAAAAATGACTCATGTGGGTTTAAAAACTCACCACAATACGGTACAATGGCGCGTTTTTAACAATTAATCTTTCTCGAACTGATTGATTTACAAAGAGACTTTTACCAGGCCTCTGGTGCTAGAAGTCTCCTTCTAAGTCAACATCATGGGTCGAGATACAATCCTGGAGGTGGGGTATGGAAGAATTAGCATACACCGAAGAGCAATATACACAGGAACTTTCTCCCGTTGTTGAGACAGTGGGTGAAAACCCTGTCAGTATTTCACTGGTTAATTACAATGCTGAGCAAATCACCGAGCGGGTAAATATCACCGCGGCTGAGAGTCAGACCTATCTTAGTGATGATTCATTTACCTGGATCCACGTGCAAGGTATGCCCAAACCTTCCGAGATGCGGGAGTTTGGGGAATTATTTCATCTCCACCCCATGGCCTTAGAGGATGTCATCAATGTGGGTGAGCGACCAAAGACTGAGGTGTTTGATAATCAGATGCTGGTCATTCTAGGCTTGATGAACAAAAAAGGCTCCACCATTCTCAATGAGCCACTGAGCTTTTTCCTCGGCGAGAATTTTTTGATTTCATTCCATAATGGTGAGAGAGATCCCTTCCGCGCCGTACGCCGGCGTCTACACCATCCCGATGCGCCCTTACGACAGCGCAAATTAGACTATCTGCTCTATGTGCTTATCGATGTGACAACGGATTTGTGTTTTCCGCTGTTGGACGAGTTCGACGAAGAGATTGAGCAAGTGGAGCAGCAATTATTCGGTCCTGAAGGTGTGGATACTTTCATGACCCTCTACACCATTAAACGGGAATTATTGGTCCTGCGCCTAAAATTACGTCCGCAACGGGAAGCGATCCGCCTACTGATGCGAGACGATAACCGCATGCTTGAGGATGAAACCAAAGTCTACATGCGTGACTGTTATGACCATGTCATGCGTTTTATCGATATGCTAGATATTTACCGGGATATGACCACGAACATGTTGGATGTGCATTTATCCCTAGTCAACAAAAAAACCTTCATTTCCAACGAAGTACAGCGTAAAGCCACAGTCTGGGCGATGTTATTCGCGCCATTAACCTTCATTACTGGTATTTATGGGATGAACTTCCTCAATATGCCAGAAACCAAGCTGCAATATGGTTTCTTTATCTGTATCGGTGCTATGGTAGGTCTGGGTGTCTTTTTGAGTATTTTCTTCAAGCGTAAGAACTGGTTATAAAACAATAACCCACAATGGCTTATCGAGCATCTAACACCATTAATTGAAACGCCCTCTGATGAGTTTATCGCTGTGGACGCTGAGGCAATTATATCGAAAGCGCGCTCACGCCTCCAACACATTCAAATGCCGGCCGACGGCGATAAAAGATCCCAACAGACCGAGTAAACCACCAATTGCCAACAATAAGAGTATGGACCCTATCTCTATGCCGGTTAAATGAAACTGGCTATTGTAGAGTTGTGCCAATTGATTCACTGGGCCACTGAGCCAGAATAAAATCATACTCACGACAAGCCAGGCGAAGATCCCGCCGAATAAGCCCATGAAGAAGCCTGAATACAAAAATGGCCGACGCACAAAACTATTGGTCGCACCGACGAGTTTGATGACACTAATTTCGTCTTTGTGGTTCTCCGTTGCCAAGCGGATAGTATTGCCCACCACTAATAACACACCAATGCCGAGTAAAATGCCCAACGCCCAGACGAAATGACTTACTAAGTCTAATAACGCATACAAGCGTTTCACCCATTGCATGTCTAATTGGGCTAAATCCACATTAGCGCCGTTTTGGAGTTTGGCTAATAGTGATTCCATCGCTTCAGGGGTTTGTGCCCCGAGGGTGGGTTTAACCACCAGTACTGGCGGTAATGGGTTGTCCGGCAGCGCTTTCAGCAAATCATTAAAGCCCGCATTCTCTTCAAACTGCTGCAAACCTTGTTCCGGTGATACATAGGTCACATCAGCAATATCGCTGTTATTCTTCAACTGCGTGACAAAAGCTTGTACTTGTTCGGGGGAAGTGGACTTCTTCAGGTACAAAGAAATCTGCGTGCTGTTACTCCAACCATCACCGATGGATTGGACATTCTGTAACAAGATAAACAACAACATCGGCAATGCCAACGACACACCGATAACTGCAATCGTCATAATACTGGCAAAGGGTTTACGGCTCATGCGCCCAATACTCAAAACACAGGATTGCAAATGCCGACTAGCCCAGAGAGAAAACCAGTGATGATAAATTTGTTGGTTGCGTTGCGGTTGCTCCCGACCCGGTGTACTGGGTTCACGGGGCATGGAACGGTTTTGCGCCATAGTATTACTCGTCATCGGCAAACCTCACCCCAGCACTGACCAAGCGCCCTTTATGCAATGTCAAAATCCGGTGGTGCATGCGACCAATCAAGGCCAAATCATGGGTTGCAATCAGCACACTCACCCCTACTTGATTAAATTGTTCAAACAAACTCATGATCTCTGCGGATAACCCTGGATCTAAATTCCCCGTCGGCTCATCCGCCACTAATAACGGCGGCTTGTTCACAACCGCCCGGGCAATACCCACTCGCTGCTGCTCACCACCGGAGAGATGAAATGGAAATTCTTTTTCTTTGCGCAACAATCCCACTTTATCCAACGCGGCCCGCACACGACGGCCAATTTCCTGAGGTCGATAACCTGCAATAACCAAGGGTAACGCCACATTGTCATAGACGGTACAATCATTCAACAAACGGGGATTTTGGAAAATAATACCGACGTGGCGACGCAGGTAAGGAATACGGCGGCTGGGGGCTTTGCCCAAACTTTGGCCGTCCACAATAATCTTGCCTTTGCTGGGTCTCTCAATCAGAGCGACCAAATTCAACAATGTACTTTTGCCGGCACCGGAATGGCCCGTCAAAAAGGCCATCTCGCCCTTGGCTAAATGAAAACTGACGTTAGACAGCGCATCATAGCCATTGCCGTAGGATTTGCTGACAGCTTCGAAGCGGATCATGGTGTTTCCTCAGAGTATGAGGATTGATTTTAGCACAGTCATGAACCTTGTGGCGATAATAAAATAAAACGGCCCCAGATGGGGCCGTTTTAAAAGATTTACGGTTACTGATTTATTTTACAGTGAACGTCAAAGTGTGGGCTTGGACGCTATAATCGCCGATATTGCCCGCAGGATCCATAACTGGAACATACGACAAATTACGACACTCGTCATCACCAGATACTGGACCTGGATTAGAACCCCAGTTAAAAGCAAATGTACAATTCACATCTTTGCCATTTTTAACATAACTGATCGTGTAATTTCCAACTCTTGGAGTAGCTTTAGAAAAAACATCCCCCACGGCTTCATGCCCTTTACGTAATACTAAAGTCTTTGCACCCGTAATGTCATTGCCACCTTGGTATTTACTACCTTTGAGAGCAGCACCTGATTTGACCATAATAGGTCTTTCAGAAGTGGGCGCATTCTTAATATAGATATACATATTATTGTTGTCCAGCTCGGGCTCACCTGCAACACTAGCTGCAGAAAATGCTAACGAGGCAATACCGAGGCCAACTATTACTTGTTTAATCATGATTATTTCTCCTTGAAATTACAATTGACGTTATGAATAACGCTCTGACAAGTATAGTCAAGGAGCATTAGATAACAAATGTGCTATGTTATATTTTGTTAACTGCTTGAATTTATGGAATAAAACAAATCGCCTGAAAACAAAAACGGCCCCAGAAGGGGCCGCTTCATGTCCGAATGAACAGTCTATTAAGTGATATTAAACGTCAGCGTTTGCGCTTCAACTTCGTAATCACCTATTTGTTTACGGGGATCTATTTTTGGAGTATAAACATTACGACATTCCGCATCGCCAGCAACCGGTGTTGGCTGCGATCCCCAAGTCATGGCAAATGTACAGCTGTATTCTTTACCATTCTTAAGGAAGCTAACCGTGTAATCACCTACACGAGGCACTCGCTTAGAGTACACATCACCAACGGCTTCTTGGCCCTTCGCTAAACGTTGCACAGTCGCACCATTGATGTCATTACCTTGTTGGTATTGACTCACACCGCGAGCACTACCAGGCGTTACCAAAATATCACGGGTAGAGGTAGATGCATTCTTGATATAGATATAAAGATTATTGTTGTCAGCTTCAGGCTCACCAGCGAAGCTCGCTGCCGAGAAGGCCAAAGACACAACTCCGAGACCAATTAATGCTTGCTTTATCATGATTAGTTCCTCCTTACAGGAATTGATTCATCGATCGGTTCCTAGACTACTGCGGGGACAACAACCATTGCAAGTTTATTTTGTGAGTTTTTATTAATTGTTTAAGGATCCTGAAACATTATGATGATTTATTCGACAATCTCGGTGAATAGGGCTTTTACGAACTCTTCCCCATCAAACGGTCGCAAGTCATCGATGGTTTCCCCCACACCAATATAACGAATCGGCGTCCCGAGCTTGTCAGCAATCGAGAAAACAATGCCGCCCTTGGCGGTACCGTCTAATTTCGTCAGGGTCAATCCAGTAACACCTACTGCTTCATTGAATTGTTGCGCTTGCACGAGGGCATTTTGACCAATACCCGCATCCAACACCAACATCACTTCATGAGGTGCCTCCGGGATCAACTTAGTCATTACTCGGCGGACTTTTTTGAGTTCTTCCATCAAATTGGTCTGAGTATGCAATCGACCAGCAGTATCAGCAATTAAAATATCAAAACCCCGGGCTTTGGCAGCTTCGACTGCATCATATATCACCGAGGCACTATCAGCTCCGGATTGCTGAGCAATGACCGGGATATTATTGCGCTCACCCCAAGTCTGTAATTGTTCAACTGCTGCGGCCCGAAAAGTATCACCCGCTGCTAGCATCACTTGTTTGCCTTGGGCCTGAAAAATCTTAGCCAACTTGCCGATAGTCGTGGTCTTGCCCGAACCATTAATGCCCACCATCAAAATAACATAGGGCTGGCCTGGTGTTGTTTCAGGGATCAGTGGCTTGGATACAGGTACAAGCATCTCTTGTAAATGGGTTTGTAATGCAGCAAATAGAGCATCGCCATCGCTTAGTTGCTTACGGGCGACTTTATCGGTTAACGCTTGGATGATTTTTTGCGTCGCTTCCACACCGGCATCGGCCAATAACAATTGTGTCTCTAACTCACCCATTAATGCATCATCAATGGTCTTCTTACCCAATACCACATTGGCAATACCGCTGGTGAAATTATTGCGGGTGCGGGTTAAGCCCGTGGTTAAGCGTTTGAATAGGCCCGGCTTTTTAGGTTTGGGCGACTGAGATGGTTCTGCGGCTGCGGGTGGTTCAGCAATAGGCTCCGACGTCGGTTTATCTTGATCCGGATGCATAGCTTCACTTGCACTGGGTTGCTCGGGTTGTTTTTTGGGGCGCATAAATCGACGTAACATGTAGCTGCCTTTTCTGCTAAAATGATTTGATTTTGGTTGATGAGTATACATCATATGAACAAACGATTGCGAATTTTTCTCGGCTTGCTTACCCTCAGCTTTAGCTCTTTAGGCTTGGCGAATAATACACCTCAAACCTTCACCCTACCCAATGGTCTTACCGTTGTGGTCAAACAAGACAAACGCGCGCCTGTCGTGATGTCCCAAGTTTGGTACCATGTTGGTTCCAGCGATGAGCCTAATGGCTTGACGGGCATTTCCCACATGCTCGAGCATATGATGTTCAAAGGCACCCCCAACAATCCAGGCAACACCTTCATGACCACTATTGCAGACAATGGCGGTCAACTCAATGCTATGACCACCCGCGACTTCACCGCCTATTACGAAGCCCTGGCCAAAGACAAATTGCCCTTGAGTTTTGAGCTTGAAGCAGACCGCATGGCAAATCTCAGCTTCGAGAATAATGATTTTGACAAAGAACGTAATGTGGTACGAGAAGAGCGTCGTTTGCGCACGGAAAATGTCCCCCGCTCCCTCACCTATGAACGCTTCCAGGCCAGCGCTTTCATCGCTAACCCCTACCATCACCCTGTGGTTGGCTGGCCCGACGATATTGAGAATTACACCAATAAAGACGTCGAGAACTGGTATCGTCAATGGTACACTCCTAACAATGCTACTGTTGTTGTGGTCGGTGATGTTGAACCCCAAACAGTTTATAAGCTCGCACAACAGTATTTTGGCAAAATTCCATCACGTCCATTACCCGAGACTAAACCTCACAAAGCTGTTGAACCCCTAGGCACACGTCGCGTCGCTGTGGAACGACCGGCGAAATTACCCTTCCTGCTGATAGGTTACAATGTACCATCATTAACAACCGCAAATGACCCATCTGAAGCCTACACCCTTGAAGTCATTAGTGGCATCTTGGATGGTGGTGACAGTGCTCGCCTGCAAAAAGAACTCGTGCGGGGCAAACAAGTGGCGACTGAAGCCGGTGTTGGCTATGACTTATATGCCCGTTACGATGATGTATTCTTGCTGGCTGGTACACCTAGCCAAGACCATAGTGTTAGTCAATTACAACAAGCCTTGCAAGAACAAATCAAACGCCTGCAAACTCAACCAGTGAGTGATGCAGAGCTTGAGCGGGTCAAAACCCAAGTGATTGCCAATAAGATTTATGCCCAAGACTCTATTCAAACCCAAGCACAACTGATTGGTACTGCTATGAGTGCTGGGATCGGTTTAGAGGAATTGGATAATTACGTGGCCAATATCCAAAAAGTCACCCCACAACAAATTCAACAAGTCGCCAAAACCTTCTTCACCCCAACACGTTTGACGATAGGTACTTTAGATCCCCTGCCTATTGGGGATAGCACAACGCCAACACGTACTACCCCACAACAAGGAGAGCACCATGGCCAATAAATTTTTGACATTTATTATCCTCTTTGGCCTCAGCCTCTCTGCTTGGGGCAAAGACGAACAAGTACTCCCAATACAACATTGGACACTTGCTAATGGTGCGCAAGTGTATTTTGTCGAGAGCCATGAATTACCGCTTGTGGATCTCAACCTTAGCTTTCGCGCCGGCTCTGCCTATGATGGTCGCCATCCCGGGATCGCTAGCTATACCGCACGCATGTTAGCCCAAGGCACAAAACATTTATCTGCTGATGATATTGCTGAGAAATTCGATAATGTTGGCGCTATTTACTCCCACAGTACCTCCCGTGACAGTGCAGATATCAGTCTGCGTAGCATGAGTGATGAAGCTTATTTTAACCCCGCCGTTGCTACATTTACTGATATCATTAACCACCCTAATTTCCCTAGCACCGCCGCCAACAGGGTGAAGCAACAACTGTTACAAGCCTTAAAATATCAACAACAACACCCCAGCACGGTAGCAACCTTGGCGTTTTATCATGATCTCTACCAAAATAATCCATACGGTCATAACCCCCTGGGGAATGCAAAACAAATCAAAAACATTAGCCCCCATGATTTAGCCCGTTTTTACAAACATCACTATAACGGCGCGAATACGGTGGTTGCCATCGTCGGTGATCTGTCGTTGGCCAAGGCGAAGACTTTGAGCCAGCAACTGGTGGGGCGCTTGCCCAAAGGCGAGCTCGCAAGCCTGCCACCATTGACGATGAAGACAACGGCATCATTACAGCAACACATTGAATTCCCCTCCACCCAAACCTCTGTACGCATTGGTAATATTGCCATCGCTCGCAGTTCGCCAGATTATATTCCGTTAACCGTGGGCAATCATATTCTTGGCGGCAATGTATTAACCTCGCGTTTGTTTGCTGCAGTACGGGAGCAGCGTGGTCTTACATACGATGTGGCAAGTCGTTTTTCGCCCATGCAAGAAAAAGGCCCCTTCATGGTGAGCATGCAAACCCGCAATGACAAAACCACTGAAGCAATTGCTGTCACCAAAGACCAGATTAAACAATTTGTGCAACAAGGCCCAACAGCGAAAGAATTACAAAGCGCCAAACAAAACATCATTGGAGGCTTTCCGTTGAGTTTTAGCAGTAATGCCTCCATTACTAATATGATTTCCGCCATTGGTTTTTATGAATTACCCTTGGATTATCTTGATACCTATCGCGGCAAAGTTGATGCCCTGAGCCAACAAGATATTACCCAGGCTTTTCAGCAACACATTGATCCGGATAAATTGCTAACCGTCACAGTTGGGGCGGCAGTTGCCAGTCAGTCAAACACAACGACCAATGGCTAACGGACAAGTTCGCATCATCGGCGGCAAATGGCGAGGACGCAAACTCGCCTTTGTGGATAACGTACAGCTGCGGCCCACCCCTGATAGGGTACGAGAAACCTTATTCAATTGGCTGGCACCCCATATCCGTGGCACGAACTGTTTAGACTTATTTGCCGGCAGTGGGGCATTAGGCTTTGAAGCCCTCTCCCGCGGCGCGAAAGTGGTAACGTTTGTTGAGCAGCAACGGGATATCCGTAACGCCCTCCAAGCCAATGTCACCCACTTAAGCGCAAATGCCACTGTGTTAGCCGGTGACGGCAGTCAACCGGTTGCGACATTACAAGGGCCTTATGATGTGGTGTTCTTAGATCCCCCCTTTCACCAACAATTACTGGCTAAAACCTGCGCATGGCTTACAGAAAAAGCGCTGATTAGCGAATCTGGTCTGATTTATCTCGAAGCAGAGCCCTCACTTGACTGGGATTTTATCCCCGAGCACTGGGAATTATTACGAGAAAAGAAAGCCGGACAAGTCGTTTATAAACTTTTTCAAAATAATTTTTCGTTATAAATCAACAAGTTAGCCAATTATGACAAAATTGTAATGTTTTCGTCATTTTCCTGTTGGATTCGACCGCTATTCTTACAACATACCCTAAAGGGATTTAAGGTAGATAGCACAAAGCAACAACGGTAGTTGATTACGCTTCCATCATCAACCACCGTTTGCACAAAGTTAGTGACAACAGGGTTGAGCGTTCTTCAAGACGCCCTCTCCCAAAAAGCCTTGAAGCTTGACCCTGTTTTATTTTTCCGGATATTTTCCAAATCATTGCTAAAAGGGCCGCAAGGCCCTTTTTATTTAGTGTTGTTTCAGCTAATTAAATTAGAACTAACTGTATGATTTAAAGCAACTTTTCTCCCGGAAGGTTATTATTCATCAAAAAAACACTGGATTATATCGATTTTATATTTGCGTACAATGATATGTACTAGTACAATTATAAGTACAACCAATTTTTACAGAGGTTATAATGATGGACACAATGAGCTATTCGGCATTTCGTAGCCATCTAGCTAGTACTCTCGATAAAGTGAATGATGATCATAAGCCTGTTATGATAACTCGTCAGAATGGCAAGCCTGCTGTGGTAATGAGCTTAGAAGATTATCATTCTTATCTGGAAACTGCTTATCTCATGGCTAGCCCTAACAATGCTAAAAGATTACATGATGCTATTCAACAAGTTGAAAATGGCAAAACAACACAACATGATTTACGCGAGGAAGAATGACCCTAACATGGGCGGAAAATGCCTGGGAAGATTACCTCTACTGGCAAAAAACCGATAAAAAAACACTAAAGCGGATCAATGCACTTATCAAAGATGCAATCCGAGATCCTTTTATAGGATTGGGTGATCCAGAACCACTAAAACATAATTGGTCCGGTTATTGGTCGAGGCGTATTGATCGAGAACACCGGCTCGTCTATAAAGCGACTAATGGCGAGCTTATAATAGTTCAATGCCGGTATCACTACTAAGCGCAGACACTGAACTGGATATCGATAAAAGCTTCGTTTAAGATAAGCTGTAAGTTTAAGCATCCGGCTTACGTCTTCCTGCATCAAAGAGGCAGCAATCCGAGCCGAGATAATATTATCAAGGACGAACCATGAGCCAGCAACAGTTTCTTCGTATTCAGCCCCAATGGCAATTATTATTTTTCAGTAGCGTTATTTATCTGTTTTCATTTTTCCTCTTGTCGCCCGAAATTGGCCAACCCTTGTATGTGACTGATGTGGTCGTGCATCAATTCTCGTTCATGGCCTTGTTCCAGGGCGATCAAATCTTAACCCATGCGGTGGTATTAATAACTGCTGGGTTTTTAATCGATATGCTGGGAGTCAAAAAACTCATGCCCGTCGCCATTGCCTTGATGCTCTTGGGGCTGTTGGTCATTGGTAATCTCACCTCCACCGACAATCTGCAGCTACTGAACGTCACATTTGACCAGTTAGGTATGGTGCGTTGGGCCTATAGTTGTTTCACCGCCAGTCATGATATTTTGTTGCTCTGTCTATTAAAGCTCACCGCCACAACCTTGGACAAAAAACATTACCCCGTTTACCTGCTTGAATTGCTATGTGCCATTATCCTGGTACAACTCGTTGGACCAAAATTCCTTGAGCTTATCTTTGTTGCCATCAATAACCGGGTAGTTTTTTATCTATTCGTCATATTTGTGCTGCTAATTGGCGGGTATCAAACAATACTATTACTCAAAGACCCGCGGGTTAGAACTGCCTGTATCGCGCTCGGGGATCTATTACGTCTGTTTTACCCGCGCCGGCTTGCCTGTGCCTTGGTTATCATTGCCAGTTCAGTGATGTTCTTGGTGTTTCAAGCAAAAGCCTGGAATATTACCGGCCCCACAGATCCCGTGATGATTTTCTCGCCGGTAATTTGGTTCTTGTTAGGGGCTTTCATCGGCCCTTTACTCACATGCCTGTGGCTGCGACAACAAAGCCGCCAACGCTTAACTCTGCTAGTCACCTATATCATCAGTTACGCTTGCCTCAGTTATCTGACCCATCATCTATACCAAGACAGTGTGATTGTCTTCGCCCTTATGTTTGTCGGCGGGCTTTGTTTAACCGCGAGTTTGTTTATCGCCTTATTGTATTTGCTGGAAGAGTTCTCACCCTTCAGCCTAGCTGTTGCCATTGCTGTGATCTTGTACTTGGTCATTCATCTTGGTCACTATTGGGTGGAGCTGGGTGACATTACCCAACATGTGGGTTGGCGCCAAGCACTCAACCTGCACTTACCAAATCACTGGTATCTGGGAGCTGCAATTATCTTAGGTATTGCAGCATTTGGCATTATTCTGTTGCAACACAAGTCAGAACAGCCTCTGCCACATAGCACCCTAAAACAAGTCTGCAGCGATTACTGGCAGGGACGTCGGCCTTTGTACAAAGCCTTCTGGGTAGTCTATACCCTGCTGCCCTATACGTTGCCCTGGTTGACGTTTTCGTTATTGTGGTTGACTAAAGGTTTGTGGCCCAATGCGATGGATGAGTCGAATTTTTTCCAAGCAGATGATGGCACTCTTATTACCATAATGCATGTCTTTATGGTGATGTTTGTGCCTTATATGATTTTCGCCACCATCAGTGCTTGGCGTTGCGGCGCCAATAGCAAGGTCTGGTGGCGTTATCTATCACGCATCGTCATCGTGATTTATAGTGTTTACTTGTTGTTTGCTCTTGGTCACAATTTACTAGGCTGACTTAGCGCTCGCTTTATCGATGGCCTTTTGGACTTGCTGGCGTCGTTGTTGCGCCACCGCTGCCATGGATTTCTCATCCGCTGTTTGCATGGCTTTATGCAAAGCCGCTAAGGCTTGGTTATATTGTTTTTGTTGCAACAAAAATTCACCGTAGTAGTAATTGGCATCCCGGTCATTGGGAGCAATCTCAAGCGCTTTGGCAAAATTTTCTTGGGCTTTATCCTTGTCCGCAAACCCTGTAGGCCAACCTGGAGTTCGATAATAAAGTGTACCAAGAGTGGTGTAAGCAGCACCGTGCATCACTTTTGGATCAATATTGATCGCTTGCTGCAGGGCAAGGCGTGCCTGCTTGTTAATGGATGCCGAGGATAAACCACCCAGCTCTTTACCGTAACTGGTAAAAATAATACCTTTCCAAACTAAGGCTTTTGGATCATTGGGATATTTATCTGCTATTTTTTTGGCTTTGCTGGCCAACACCGACAAGTCTGCCTGACGCAATTCACCATTGGTCTTATAGTTAGCTAGCACCCATTGGTGTTGTAAATTTTGAATGTCTTGGCTAGGGGCCGTGTCCGCCGCTTGGGCACTGACTACCACACAACAACACACTAAAGCCATTACGCGAGCAATTTTCATTAGCCTACTCCTTATCTTCGTTAACATGTTATTCCATCACCCTTTATTGTCCGAACGAATATAAGTAGGCGAAGGCCCGTAGGTTACCACGACGGCCTAAAGAACAAAAGTGAGGGAGCTACTTGTTGGGGAAGAAAAGGGTAAACGTTGTCCCTTGATTGACTTCACTGGCAACGGTGACACTGCCATCATGGAGATCCATGATGGATTTGACGATAGCAAGACCAAGCCCAGTGCCGCCAGCATCTTTGGAGCGGGCAAAGTCGACACGGTAAAAACGATTAAATAATTGCGACAAGTGTTCGGCAGGTATTCCCGTACCGGTGTCTTTGACAATGATGTTAATGCCATCAGCAACGGTTTCAATTCGCAATAACACTTTGTCAGCTTTCTCAGCATGTTTCAGAGCATTGGAGACGAGGTTATTCACCGCACGGCGGAATAACACCGGATCTACATTCAGTGCCCCTTCCCCTTGTACCATGACCGCAACTTGTTTTTCTTCGGCGACAGCTTCGTGGAACTCTTTAATAGCATCTAACTCTTCTCGCACATTGATTTGACTGCGTTGAATAGCAGTACGGGGATTCTCTGCCCGGGCCAAAAATAACAAGCGCTCAATCAATGTGGATAATTTATTGAGTTCTTCAAGCCCCGATGATAAAACTTCTTGGTATTCGTCGATAGTTCTGTCCCGACTCAAGGCGATCTCTGCTTCGCCCATTAAATTATTGATTGGTGTACGTAACTCGTGGGCTAAATCGGCTGAGAACTGTGAGAGCTGACGGAATGATCTGTCCAAACGACTCACCATCTGGTTAAACGCTTCGGCCACCATCATAATTTCTTGGGGCCAAAAGCGCGTATCCAATCGTTGTTGTAATCGAGATGCACTGGTCGCTTCCATCGCATCCGCTAACTTACGCAGTGGTCGCAATCCCCGCCGAGCAATAACGGTGCCCATAATACCTGCCAAAATCACCCCGAGAATCAACACAATCGCTAAGCGGGCACGGTAAATACTAATAGTGCGTTGGTGGCGAGTAACATCAAAAGCCACTTGAATCAGATAGGCTTTGTTGCTGCCAGTATCATAGAAACTGATCCAAGCTGCTTTTAGGAGATAATAACGCTTATTGGCGGCTTGAGTACGATACACAGTAGACTCTAAATCGACTTTTTCGGCATCAGGAAACGCACTAGCCGGCAGTAATTCATCCATCCCGGGGGTGGAAATTAATTTTTTTTGCGGCCCGTCAAATACCCGAATATAGTAATTGTTATTCATGCTAATCGGTTCCCAAACCACTTCTTCTTGTAGACCCGCCGGTTCACCCCCGTACTCCCGTAATAAATGTTCCACCAAGTGGATTTCATTATTCACAAACACCGTATCGGCATGATTTAAATTCTCCACTAAGGCTGAATACATCAATAACGATGACACTAACAATAAACCAAATGCTGAAACGGTATAAAGGATCGTGAGACGTGCCGTTAAGGATAAATGCTGCAAAAACAGCTTTTGCCGTTTGAGTCTAACGGGCTTCGAGGACATAGCCAATGCCTCGTGCAGTGTGGATTAATTTCGTGTCATAGGGATTATCGACTTTTTGTCGCAAACGGCGAATAGCGACATCGATAATATTCGTATCACTGTCAAAATTCATATCCCACACTTGCTCAGCAATCATGGTGCGTGACATCACCTCCCCTTTGCGGCGAGCTAACAGCGATAGTAGCGCAAATTCTTTTTGGGTCAACTCAATGATATTACCATCACGTTTGACCTTGTGACGCAAACAATCAATTTCCATGTCAGCAATAGTTAAGACTTCTTCTTGGTGCACTTGACCGCGCCGCAATAATGAATGAATGCGCGCCATTAATTCCGAAAAGGCAAACGGCTTCACTAAATAATCATCTGCCCCCAGCTGCAAACCTTTGACTCTATCTTCGATAGAATCCCGCGCCGTTAAAAATAACACTGGGGTTTGTTTGTTCTTTTGTCGCAACTCTTGAATCACTTGCCAGCCATTAAGTTTTGGCAACATGACGTCCAGGATAATCAAATCAAAATGCACAGTATCGGCGAGAAACAACCCCTCAACCCCATCGGCTGCGCTATCCACCACGTAGCCCTGTTCGGTTAAGCCTTTTTTGAGGAAGGCTTGAGTTTTTGCTTCATCTTCAACCAATAAAATACGCATAAGGCTTCAACATTTTTGATTAATTAGAGCATCAGCGGCTTCCGCTGAGCCTCTCGCGATGGGGGTTTCCAAAGGGGGAAATCGCGATTTTCCCCCTTTTGTCGCCACATGCGCGGCTTTGCCGCGCTGGCGATAGTACCTTGGGAAGCAATTCCCCGCTTCAGCGGGGAATTGCTGGTTAAGCATGATAACGGGCTTCTGGCACAACCGCAAGCACTCGCATACAATGATGTCCTTGCTAACCCCAACCAAAGGAACACCATGGACAAAGAAGCCTTAAAACAAGCCGCGGCCCAAGCTGCCATTGCCTATATTGAAGACAATATGATCGTCGGCGTAGGTACCGGCTCCACCACTAATTACTTTATTGACGCTTTGGCGACCATCAAGGGCCGCATTGAAGGTGCCGTTGCTAGTTCTGAAGCAACCGCCGAACGTCTAAAAAGCCATGGCATCCCTGTTTATGATTTAAACAGCATCAGTCACTTGCCCATTTATGTGGATGGTGCCGACGAAGCCAATAGGTTATTACAACTGGTTAAAGGCGGCGGTGGCGCCTTAACTCGAGAAAAAATCATCGCAGCTGCTGCAAAAACCTTTATTTGTATTGCTGACAGCACCAAGAAAGTCGGCATGTTAGGGCGCTTCCCTTTACCTGTGGAGGTTATCCCCATGGCTCGCAGCTTTGTGGCACGCGAAATCGTCAAATTAGGCGGCGACCCGGTATATCGTGAAGGATTCACTACAGACAATGGCAACATCATCTTGGACGTTCACAATTTACACATCATGGAACCCATCAAAATGGAGCAATCATTGAACAGTATCACTGGGGTTGTCTGTAATGGCTTATTCGCAAAAAGACCAGCAGATATACTCTTGCTGGCCAGCGAGAATGGGGTGGAAACCCTGACGGTCTAGGCGCGTTCTGTCTGTCTATCGCGATTATTGTAATTGCGGCCTGAAGATTGACGTCCGCGGCCACGGTAGCCACCGCTGCTGCGGCGCTCTTGGCGACGGGTTTCTTTGTCCTTAGCCAGGGAAATTCGGATCTCACGACCATGAAGTTCAAAACCATCCAATGCTAGCGCATTATTGGCCGCTTTCATGGTTTCAAAGCTCAAGAAACCGAAGCCCTTCATGCGGCCAGTTTCTGGATCACGGGGTAACTGCACGTCTTCACGGTACAGATAGCCACACTGACGAAACGCGACAACGAGATCAGCGGCCAGACGTTCGCTATGGAAATTGGTTGGTAAGTTACCAATAAAGACTTTGGAAATGAGTGGTTTAGCCATGTTTGCCTCATAGGGTTCAATTGTTCCGGGCAGTGTAACAAATAATCAGCCTATGGCCAAACCTATCAGTGTTCTACTATTAACCATTCTCTCGCGATTTTCCCCCTCCCTCAGGCTGTTTGCCCCAATCTACACTACACTAAAGACAATAAGCCCAGCTAACGTGTTGAAAGTAATGACATCTGAAAATACGCCCACAACAATGCCGCCTCGCCAGCACCGCAAACTCACCATGCGGTTGGGGATCATCATACTCCTGTTACTAGGATTCGTGGCCTATTATTTGTTTACCCACTTCTTCACTTACTCTCGAGATGCCCATGTGTTTGCAAATGTGGTCAATGTCACAAGCTTCGTGCCAGGACATATCAAGACCGTTACCGTGAAAGATAACCAACCCGTCAAACAAGGAGATACCTTATTTACCCTCGACCCCCGTCCTTATCAATATGCCTTGGACAATGCCAAAGCCCGGCTTGAAGCCGCTAAGATGGATTACCAAAAAGCCAAAATGGAAATCACTACCGCCGATAAAATTCTACAACAACGGCAAGTGGCCTTAGACACCGCCCTTGATCACATGAAACGTTACAAAGATCTGGTCGCCGCCGGTAATATCGCTGATATTATTTTTATTGATGTGGAATTCAAAGTTCGTGGCCTCAAAGACGAAGTGGCTGAAGCACAACAACGTTTAGCCATTGCCAAACAAACCTTGACCGATGCCCGGGTTCACGAAGCGAAAGCCAAATTAGAGCGGGCGCAATATGATTTGGACCAAACCATCATCAAAGCATCTCGTGACGGTTATGTCACTAATGTGCTGATTGAACCGGGGGATTTTGTCAATGCTGGCGAACCCCTATTTGCCCTTGTTGATACCAGTGAATGGTGGGTCATTACCCGTTATCGTGAAACCGTCCTGCGGCGCATTAAGATCGGTGACAACGTTAACGTACACATCGATATGTACCCAGGTAAATCATTTCGTGGTGTGGTGGACAGTATCGGTTGGGGGATTAATCGTGCTCAAGCATCCAAAACTGCAGCGCCATCAACCCTGCCCTATCTTGAACCCACCGAATATTGGGTACGCATCGCGCAGCGGTTTCCGGTACGCATCAAAATAGTAGATAATGATCCCAACTATCCCTTGCGGGTTGGTGCGAATGCCAAAACCTATGTGAAATAACCATGCTGCAATTTCTGAAACAACTTTTGCCAAATAGTCCTGCTAGCCAAAATGGCTTACGTACCAGTATTGCGATGGTCATGGCAGCAGCCGCTGCATTAACACTGCATTTGCAAGATCCCTTTTGGGCTTGTGTCAGCGCCATTATCATCATGCAACCCTTTGCTGCCGGTACTACCGAACGAGGTTGGCTGCGGATCATTGGTACGATTGTTGGTGCAGGGCTTGGTTTTGTCCTCGGGGGCTTAGTCATTAATCATTTTTTGTTGTATTTATTGTGTTGTTTTTCTGTTATTACCCTAGCGTTTTATTTTTCTGTGACCACCGCCTACCCCTATGGCTTTTTGATGGTGGGGGTTTCTGGCTTCATGGTGTTAGGTAGTTTATTGAGCCACCAAATGGATATTTTTTATGTGGCGATTTGGCGTTGTAGCGAAATTATTACTGGTGTCGTGTGTGCATGGATAGCAACGTTATTTATTTTTCCTCAACATGCCCACACAAAAATCGCTGAATTGAATCGGAAAAACTTTCAACTTGTCAAGGAAGCTATCGAGACCATCGCCACAGGTTACCTACATCAAACCAACATTCATCAACAATTATATTATCTGCTCGACCAGTTATCACAAAACATTAATAGCTACAATGATCTCGCGCCAATTGCTCGTCATGAATTTAACGCCACACTATTTGATACGACTATCGGTCAAGATTTTCATGATCTTAACCGCGAAATATTATTGAGTCTACGGAACTTTCATAATGCCTATCGTGATGACCTAGACTATAGTGCTCTCACGGATGAACCCCTACTCATTGATGTCTTTGATGAATTACACTCATTTTTTGCTGATCTTACTGCTAAACTCCATGATAATAATGTTGCGATTTCTTCCGCGGCATTACTGGATGCTTGGCACCATTACCAGCAAGAAGCCAAACCAACTTCAACTTATGCGATCGAAGAAAGTGTTGCGGCCCATACCTTTGTGAGTAACTTAAATAATCTTATTCAAGTACTATTGAATACTGAGCAATTTCTTCGTCAAATGGGTGCCCTAACCAAGCAAGATAGCATTGCTAAAGAGACACCGGTCTTCACGCCTTCGTTCACAGCTGAATCTTGGCATTACAGTATCAAAGCGGGCCTCAGTGTCGTTGTTGCTATTGTTACCTGGCTTGCTATCAATCTGCCCGGTGGCTGGCAAGGGGTTGTCAGCGCTATTGTCTTATCCATTCCTCGGAACATTTACGATACCCGACTCTTTGCAGAATTGCGTTTAGCCGGTTGTCTGATGGGGGGCGGTGCTGGTTTAGTGTGTCTGCATTTCTTTTATATGAGTTTTCCGTTATTGCTGATGGTTTTGTTTGTCTTCGGTTGGCTGTTTTCCTACATTATGTTCTATAAACCCAAATATGCTTATGCAGGTTTGCAGGCAAATCTTGCTCTGGCCATTACCCTGGTCCATGTCGGTGGCCCTCCTCACAGTATTGCCCCCGCATTACACCGTTTGACTGGAATCTTGGTGGGTATCGGTGCAACGTTTATCGTTAGCCAATTGTTTTGGCCTTTTCATCCAAAGCGGATGCTGGAAAAAAATATCCGCTACAGTTTTACCGCTATTGGCCAAACGTTTCATGATGTTGTCTCTGGCAACTTGCAAGACTCCGCAGATATTCATCAGCGCCAAATTGATTTTAACTCCACCTTTCAGCGCAAACGGGCATTATTGGACTCGCTAAAAACTTATAAACACGATACTGACTCTATGATTTCGCAATTACAAAGCCTCCTAGATGAACAAAAACGCTTAGCAACGATTACCTTTTGTTTAGCCACTACTGTCAGTATTCCTGCTGCCCTTGCTATCGATAATCAACTCACAGGAGACTTAACTGATGTGATATCAACGATCGATCGCCTACTCAACGATGCCGGGTGGCCAGATTGCGAGCACTATCAACACGAATGCCAGGCGTTATTAACCCGCCTTGATGCTATTTTAAGCAAGTTTCGCCAACAAGTGCCTGCATTACAGTTGCCACGTCATGAGATCACGGCGTTTCTGTACTGTATTAGTAATTTACAAAACATCGTTAAGACATCTGAGCGCATTCAGCATATTGTAAAAGAGGATGTTCACATTAATCTGCCGGCGGCTGCATTTTAATACTCGACTGGGCGCGCAATGAATTCGCGCTGGCGCTTAAGAGGGAACCGCGATTCTCCCTCTTAAGGCTCTCCCATCGCAGAAAACATCACGACTGGCGAGGAAACTAGCCTGTCGGTTCTTGCATTTTGAAGTGAAATGGCACCGCTATATTCTTTTCGGGTGATTCAATAACGACCATAGCGACCCAGTCCTGATCAGGGCTTGCTTGACCTGATACCATGGTATGACCTGTATAAATATTGTCTCCATCCTCGTTGCTGAGCTCAATTTGTTTTGTTGTGATACCTGAATGTGGTGCAATCATGACCACATGTACTGTTTGGGGGGTTAATTTTTTTAGTTTGACTGTGAACGTCATAGGGTGATTCATGGTAATAGGCTTCGGATCAATGGAAAATTCAACCGAGCCGCCCTCATGCATCTTCACCGTGCAGGCTTCTTTTTGGATATCACATTTTAAAAGACGAGGGGGCGGCGTAACACGGTAATATTTAGACCAAATTTGATAGGCAAAATTACCCATCAACACAACGATAAAGATGATACCGATGGTTCGCAATTTTTTGTATGCGCGCTGGCGTTCTTCTGGTGTGACTGGCTTGTCTGCCACGACTCCTCCCCTATGTAGATGAAAATTAAAGCATTAATCACTTCTAAACACAATATCTTGTTGGCAGTTAATCACTGCACAAACGTTACACCCCCATTGGGACAGCTATTTCTGCTAAAAGAACAGGAAATTCTTGCAAAAAAACTGCTATTTCTTAACAAAAGGCCATTCTTTCTCTGTCAATTTTTCGTTAGAATGGCAGCAAGGATTAGGCCATTCTCAAGAGTGACAAGACAATGTCTATGCTAGCAAAGCACCATATCACGCAAGCGGTTCAAGGCAATCTTAATGCTTTAGAAGTGGTTATCAGTCAACTTAGTGCTTCATCAAAAAGCATCGATGCCAGTTTTCATGCCATACAAACAGAGTTCAGCAAGTCTGCGCCTGAGGTTAAGCTTGAAAGGCCTGAGGTCTCGCCATTTTCTCTAGTCAAGCTTATCAGTCGCCTATATCCACGCTTGAGACGCTTAGAGAATAAGATAGGCGGCCAGCCCTCCTACAAATTTATCTTGCTCGGCAAATTCTCCTATAATCTTGCCTCACTCGAAAAGCAAGAGTCAGGCTATTTGAGCGGGCTGTTTTCCCAAACAAAACGCTATTTTCGCACTTACCTCCTCTACCGTGCCGCCGTCATGAAATTGGTCGAACTCGCCCTGGAGGGCAACGAACAAGCATCATCCTATGTAACCAGGGACTTATCGGAAGCCGGACTGCTTGATAAAGATTTACAAGCACACATTTTGCATGTCGCCAAAACTGAAGCAAAGCGAACGCCTAAGAATAGCCACGCTATCGGCTTTACTGCCCTATGTTATTTCCAAAACAAAGACTACAAAACCTGCCTCAGTTGGCTCGATACTTTAAACCATTTGTCCAATCCACCGCCTATTTATTACCGCCTATTAGGGCTATTACACCATCGTGGCGAAGCCGGCAAAGAACACTCCCACAAAAAAGCCTTCGAATACTATGAGAAAGGTACCCAG
The DNA here is from genome assembly GCA_002709565.1 of Legionellales bacterium. Classification (GTDB taxonomy): domain Bacteria; phylum Pseudomonadota; class Gammaproteobacteria; order UBA1113; family UBA1113. Next base: position 21,358 of record PAPY01000018.1, read on the forward strand.
GCACCTATCAATGGCCAAATTGGTGAACGTAAATGCTACGACTTATTAGCTTATTGTTACCGACGGGCCTGTGGCATCCCGAATGCTGATCACACCAAAGCCAAACAAGCGCATCGTAACGCCCTTGACTATTTTCCGTGCTTTTTTGGGTATTACGATTTTGCTCTGAGCCTGATGGGTTTTGCTGACTTCTCCAAGAAGAAAGTTCCTGAATACCTTAAAAAACAAGACACCGCTAAAGCCAGAATGTACTGGCAACGCTATGGTGAAGAGTTACAAGAAGCCTGGCAGTGTATTGAAGCCGCGGATAAATATACCGTAGACCAATTTAAACAAACGTCAAAGAACCCAGCGAATATAAGTTATAATGGCGAACGTAATAACATAAAAAAACAGCTTGCAGAATCTCTTGATAATATCAACCATGTTTTCCAGACACTACTGAAAAACATACGCAATAGAACCATCACCGACGATGATTGCCACTCGCCATTTGAACTTGAGCAGTTGCAACTGGTACATGATTATTTAAAATTTCTTCAACAAGAGAATCAAGCTAGAGCAACGGCTAACAAAACAGATTTGGTAGACAGTAAAAAACTCGCCGAACTACTGAATTTTGACGCCATACGCCTTGCAGCTATTGCTAAACATCGCCCGGCCTTGTTAGCACGCTTGGTTGAAGAAACGTGTAATGACGCTAAAACAAAGTCATTAATACCCACTAGAACTGTTATCGAAGATGAAGAAGCAAGCCCTATAGAAACCAAACGTCGGCAACTTGTACGTAATGTAGCGCATGTAGGATGGTATACTTCAGCCCGTTACCAACAATACAATACCAAATTGCAGCACCTTGCGCGTTTTGCTTTGCACATTGATAAACTGCCTGAACAACAAGCGTTATTATTAAGAAGCACTGGTGCTAAACTATTGCATCAACGCCTTACCGTCACTGATTTTGACGCAAATACCGAAACAGAAGCTCTTGCTGATTGTCAGGTTGAGATGCAGGCAGTGCTTGATGGACACTTTGAAGTATTACAACACTTACAAGTACAGCTGGATGGAATGACAGCTGCTGTCGATGGAGAAAGCAAGTGTCAAAACCTCGAGGCAACGCAAACACTCTATCACGAGCATTTAGATTCAGCTTTTATACTTTACCAAGAAGCCCAACGACTGGGGATCACATTAAAACACCACTTCCAAGATCACCGAGAAACCCTCGCGATATACGACATGCTGGCTCGCGAACAAAGCGACGAAGTAGGGCCCTTTATTAATGAGCAAAAAATTAAAGATTTCAAAGAGCCTACTGACCCAGCTGTATCGGCAATAGACATGGAACTCCCCAGAACTGTCTCTGTTCGGCCTACGAATATAACAACGCTTTATGCAAGTGGTGATACTCAACAGCGTAACAGCTACTTAACTAAGCTTGGGATTACGACGCCAGAAGCTCCATCACAAAATGTTCAGCCTGTCACTCCAAGCTCTGTGAATATAGGGAAGCAGGATCCGCTGCCACCTGCAAAATCTGCGTATCACCGCCCCCCACTGGCCTCTTTGTCTGTTAATTGTGTACATCACAAGCGCTGCTAGGTTATTATCATTACCTACGCGTCATTAAAACAAACTGCATGAAACGACAACACGAATTCAAACAGACCTTTAATCTTGCGCTGCCTTTAGTCATTACCCTGCTAGCCCAGGTAGCCATGATGACGGTAGATACCCTGATGATGGGTTTCCTCGGACCCCGAGCCTTAGCTGCCGGGGCGTTGAGTGTGGCGATATTTGATACCTTATTCGTCTCGGGCTTGGGCTTTACCATTGCTGTCGGCGCAACCCTAGCTTCCGCCCATGGTGCCAATGACAGTGATGCCATCACTCATACATCGCGCCAGGGGTTTTGGCTCTGTACCTTCATTGCCATACCCTGTTGGCTGATCCTGTGGTTCTCCCCTGAGATAATGACCTTGCTGGGCCAACCTTCCGTTGTTGTCGAAGCTGCACAACAGTATTTACACGCCATGATGTGGTGTTTTTTGCCATCATTATTTTTTATCAACTTACGAGAATTAACCGCTGCGGTGGGTAAACCACGCATTATCATGATCATCGCTTGCACAGCCATCCCCTTTAATGGGTTTTTTGATTACAGTTTCATGCTGGGCAAATTTGGTTTTCCTGCAATGGGTATTGCTGGGATTGGCTGGGCGACCACGTTAGTTGAGTTATTAATGTTCATTAGCATTGCCCTTTGCGTACAGTTTCAAAATAAATTTGCTGTTTATCGGATTTTTCATCAATGGGTTTGGCCCAACAAGTCGATTTTACAGGAAGTCGCCAAACTAGGCTGGCCTATCAGTGTCAGTATTTTGTTCGAAGTGGGGCTCTTCAGTGTGACGTCTTTTTTGATGGGTTTGGTAGGCATCGTGCCCCTGGCAGCGCACCAAATTGCGTTTCAATGTACTGTGACCATGTTCATGATCCCCTTAGGAATCTCTCAAGCCGCCACGTTGCGGGTGGGTAATCAGTTAGGTGCCGGAGACAAACTCGCCGCCCACACGGCCTATCGCACGGCCCTGGCATTGGGATTAGCTGCCGCCGTTATTACGGCTTTGTTATTTTTCACCGCAGCGGGACCGATTGTACATTTGTTCATTCGACCTGATGATCTCAAAAATCATAATGTTGCCCAAACAGCGATCACATTTTTACACATTGCCGCTGTCTTCCAAATTGCTGATGCCTTTCAAGCCATTACCAATGGTGCCCTTAGAGGCATGAAAGATACTTTTATCCCAATGTTACTGGGTTTAGGCACTTATTGGCTTGCCGGGCTTGGTAGTGGCATCACCTTAGCATTTGTTTTCCACTTCGGCGGTTATGGCCTATGGTGGGGCTTAGTTATCGGGATTATTGCCTCGGCTATTGCCCTCTTTGCCCGCTACCGCTACCAACACACAAGCCGGCCTACAGCAGCTCCCGGCTAAGCCGGAAAGCTGCTTTCCAAGTACTATCGCCTATGCGGCAAAGCCGCATCAACGGCGACCAAAG
>PAPY01000019.1 GCA_002709565.1 Legionellales bacterium
ACTCATGCCTAACTCCATGTTTTACAACAGATATAGGTATAGTCGAGAACCGGACAGATGGCGTGCTACATAAACCGGACAAATGGCATGTTACCAACACCTCGTCGCAAAAGAGGCTACAAACTACTATGCATATTATATTATAATATGTATACTTAAAGTACTATTCGGATTACTATTAAACAGCTACAATTGGCCTCTTTCTAGTGAGAGAGGATGAATACTACAGTTAAAGATGAAGGATTTTCATAATGGGTACCAATATTGAAGTAGCTTCAGATCAAGATGAAGCGGAATTGATAACACATTCAATATTTAGTGAATTTGTAACCACAGCATTATCCGACGAGCTAATTTCTAGAATTGCTCTTGGTGAAGATAGCAAGCAGCAGTTTAAAGTAGATGTTAAGAATGCGGAGTCTTTGGCCTCTGAGATGGCAGCTTTTGCTAACAGCCAAGGTGGAATGATATTTATCGGTATTGCAGATGATGGTGAGCAAGTAGGGTTGACACAACAGGATGTTCAGAGAATTAATCAGCTTATTAGTAATGCTGCTAGCCAATTGGTACGTAGTCCCTTGACCGTACAAACACATAACATTGCTTTAGAGAACGGCCACCTACTAATTGCCTTGTCAGTACCAAAAGGACTTGATAAGCCGTATTTTGATAAAAATGGCGTAATTTGGTTAAAGTCTGGTTCTGATAAGCGACGTATTAACTCTAAGGAAGAACTCCGAAGATTGTTTCAGTTATCCAGCCAGTTTCATGCAGATGAATTGCCAACAAAGGCAAATATAGACAAATTGGATACGTTGCGTTTTAGGGATTTTTTACGGGATTATTTTAAACAACCTTATCCTGAAACAGCTGAAGAGCTTACTCAGCTCTTGAAGAATATGAATCTGGCCAGCGAAAGCGGTTATCTAAACTTAGCGGGGGTGCTTATATTTTCAGAGCAACCTGAATGGATTGTGCCGCAATTTATCGTGAAAGCTATTCGATACCCTGGCAACAGAATACATGAGACAGATTATGTAGATACAGAAGACTTTTCTGGACCATTAGGACAAATATTTGATAATACTCTGGCTTTTGTTATGCGAAATTTACATAAGGTGCAAGCTGGACGAGGAGTGAATGCACCGGGTGTATCTGAGATCCCAGAGAGTGTTTTCGAAGAACTTCTGGTAAATGCGCTTGTACATCGGGATTATCTAGTGAATGCACCTATACGTCTGTTTATCTTTGATGATCGTATTGAAATTATTAGCCCGGGCCATCTGCCGAACAATCTTACAGTCCCTAAGATTCAAGCGGGTAATTCTAATATTCGGAATCCGATTTTAGTCTCCTACGTAGCAAAGGGTCTTTTACCATATCATGGGCTTGGCTCGGGAATAAAGCGAGCCTTGCAAGCTTGGTCCAAGATTGATTTTATAGATGACCAGGAAGGTTGCCTATTTACAGCGACAATCCACCGTGAAGTAGTCGAGCAGGGCTTAGAAATGCCGGTGAAAACGCCGGTGAAAACGCCGGTGAAAACGCCGGTGAAAACACCGGATCTGATTTTACAGCTTTTAAAAGATAGCCCCACATTGACATTAGCAGAAGTTGCGAAGTCTATTGGAAAATCCCTGAGAGCTGTTGAGCGAGCAAGCGCCAAGCTAGCTAGGGCTGGCAAGCTAAAGTATATAGGTCCCCAGAAAGGTGGTCACTGGGAAGTGAATGACTGAGTTTATGGTTAAGCTATATGACGTTTAGCACTGGAACCACAATCAAATGCCCGCTGACCGTAGCAACGGTCTGTGGCAGTTTGTTTACGTAAATTTACGGACTGTTTTCACCCGTTGTTTTTCATTTAGTATTACGCCTCTAATAATTCATAGAGATATCGCAGTATGTACCATCACACATCTATTAAGAACCATCAGGGTTTAATTATCGACTATCGTCAGCCAACGCATGGCGCAAATAATAATTTTGTGGTGCGTTACAACTGGGGTGGCGAGCAAGATGTCACGAAGTATGTGATTTTTGACAAATCGTATGAACAAAATCGTCCAGTGGGTAAACGTGCACAGAGCAAATACCTGCGAGATTATATAACCCGGCGTCTTAATAGGCCCTATAGCTTTACTGTGCAGAAACATAACGGTGAGGATGTCATCATCTTTGCGGAGGCTGGCCTAAAAGGCGGTGGTAGCGACGATAGAATTTTGGGAGCAGTCTTTGGTTCTATACTTGCATTTGGGGGAACTTTAGTAGCAACTGTTGCGCCCCCTCTTGGTTTGCCTGTAGCGGCAGTAGGCGCCAATTTAGTCAAAAAATCTGTTTGTAATGAGATAGGTAGGCTTGATGATGCAATAGTAGCGAGTGCCAAAGAAGGAGCGAGTGTTGCCGCCATGTCTGTGGCGGCACCCATTGCTGGAGCTGCTCTTGGGACAGGTGTAGTAGGGACAGCTGCTGCAACAGGAATCTCACATCTTGCAGGAGCAACCACCAAAAAATTGGTACAAGGGGAGGACATAACACCAGAAACATTAGCCATTGATACGGCGAGCAGTCTTGTCGGGGCAGGCGTTGGTTATACAGGTAATGTCCTTGGGACAGGATTGACTCGGGCAGTTGGCGTTAGTCACCAGATAGTGACAAGTGCTGTTGGTGGAGCAGTTGGCTCAGCAGCAGGTGCAATCCCCACAACAGCAATTGAGAATGTTAAGAAAGGACGACCAATAGACGATAGGTTGTGTGACAGTGTGGCTCAAGCTGCGACAATGGGCGGTGCAACAGGTGCGCTTGATGGTGCCATACGTCAAGCGACGATGCCAAGAGAAGAGCCGAAAGTTGAATCTGCAACACCAGCCAAATCACCTGACAAAGACTCAACATCAATAGGTGCAAAACCAATAACTGTAAAAAGAGAAAGTACAGACAAGAAACCCCCTGCCGCAAAAGCTAAGCCGAAGGCAACGTCTACTAACAAAGGCTCAAAGACGAGTGGCGTTAAAACAACAGTGACCCAACAGAGTAACACAGGCAAGCAGCCTACTGCGGCAGCAACTAAACCACAGACGGAAAAAACCACCCCAGCAACGGCAGATACAAGTGCCCGTCACGCTAAAACGGCACAAGATAATAAGGTCGACAATATTATTTCTGGATTTAAAAAAGGGCACTATAACTACAAAGGTAAGCCACTATCAAACACAGATAAAAAACAAATTGCTGCTGCAATTAAATCTGGGAAAAACCCGGGTATAATTAAAAACAAAGATGGCACTCTAGCTCTTAATTGCGCTGATTTGGCAAACGAATGTCGCAAGGTTAACGCACAGTCGAGTACAAAGCCACAGCCAGTTGTGCCATCTGTTAGAGAAGATGTTCTGTCAGATCAAATTACAGATATGGTATCAGAAGCCGGGAAAAATCCAAATCTTCAATATAAAGGTAAACCTGTAAAAGGCGAGAATGCTGACAATCTTAAACGCGATATCAAGTCAGGCAAGCCAGTCAAAATTAAAAATAAATCCGGAAAAACAGTGTTTGATGGCAAGCCGATGGCCAAAGAGGTTCAACAAATAGAGGGCAGTAATCAGTATGTAGCAGAACATCCTAATAGTGTTGAGGCGTTGATAGATAAATGTTATCCCTATTCACGTGCAAGTACTGATGATAAAGCAATTGCCAGGTTGCGTAAATTACCTTATAACAGTCGAGTTGAAATATTAAAACAATGGATTAGCAGCTATTTTGAGTATGAACAAATTGACTATAAAGTAAAGTTTAAGCATGGCTCTGCTCAGTTTCAAGGACAGACGAAGATTGAGTATGGGGGCATAAGGATCCCTCTTGCTGAGAACAATAAACGTGAGCTCGTACATGATATTGCATCGAAAGTGTTAAAAGGACAGCCTGTCGGTAATGGAGCTATAGGTCTGCAAGATTTTGTTGATGTATGTGCTTCTCGACTTGAAATAGATCGTCCAGACAGCAATCCTGGCGCCACTAAGGTTGCAAAAGCGAGTACGTCTGTACTAAGCACAGTCAATATTCCAACACAGTTTAGCAAACCAACGCCATTAGCAAGTCAACCACAGGTTACAGATGAAGCTGAGTCGACATCAGAGCCTACTGTTGCGTCTACGGCGACTGCAAAAGGCTTACCAGAAGTTAAGATTCCACCAGAAACGCCACCGGTATTTATACACATAAAAAACTATGAAGCTGATCTTGCGGCTAAAAAACGTCCATCAGCAGTCTCTAAACCAGAACCGTTACCTCCCGCCAAAATTCCACCAACAGAACCATTTGAAGTCATAAGTCCGGGAAAGAGCTTTGATCTGAACCAAGGTATCAATAGGCATCAAGCACAATCTGGGGCAGAGATGATCGAAGAGGATAGCGACGATGATAAGCCATATGAGTTAACAGCATCAGATGATGATGCTATTGCCGTTAGTGATGATACACCTGCATTTCAGGCGTCAGAACAAGGAGGAGATGCGGTCATTAACCATAATCAGCTGACGTGTGAAATAGCTGAGCTGCAGCGCCAACTTCAGTTAAATAGTCATAATCCTCTCTATCTCTGGCTAATTCAAAGCCGAATTAGTGGATTGCTATTTAATGCTAGCAGGAGACCCTCATCGATAGCAGCAGGAGACTATATTGATTGTATCAATCAGCTGTATAAAGCTTCGTGTATTGAGTTAGATGTTGCAAACAATCATATTGCAGCGTTCCAAACACCGCCATCACGTTGGTTAACACAGCATCGCTCAGCTATAATGGCAAATGATGTCCTGTGGGAGATTCTTAATACTCTCCGAGATAATGACAATGCTATCACTAAATTAGAAATGCACCACAATTTGGTGGCCAACCCAGGTGATTATTTTATTGCTGGGCTGCGCTTTATGTTTGGTATTCAGTGTCGAATTAATTATTATTATGCTGAGCGGTGTTTAACAGAGAGTGCTAAGCTAGGCTTCAACCTTGCCAATTATGCGCTAGGTTTATTGCATTACTACCCGAGTGCTGATCAGAATTATCATCCTGATCGGGGGAGAGCAATTGTCCACTTTGAACAGTATCTGGAACAGACTGAACACGAAGATAATCCACTACAAGGCGAAATTCTACAAAGAATAATGTTATTGAAACGGTACGTTGATGACGCTAACCAAGATTATCGCGCGGGCATTAGTCAGGCTGCCGGTTCTGATGATGAGTCTGAGTCAGCGTCACAGAGCAAGTATTTTTCGACTGATCGAGGCTTAGAGACAGAAGACACACTCTTAGGACACATTGCTGAATTAAATGACCGGATTGCCTGGCAGGAAAGCCTCGAGGCAGGTGTAAAGCGCCCCGTGAGTGAAGAGTACGGTGATGTTGCTCTGCAATCACAACGGGGTCGCGAAAGTGCTGATACCTTGTTGGCCTATATTCATGAACAGAATGAGGTTATTGCGCATCAAGAACGGTGTGAAGCCACGCCTCCGCCATTACCTACATGGAGAGCAGTCAGGCAAGAGCCTGCTGCTTTCTCACTAAAAAATGGGCTGCAACAGGCGATCGAACAACGTGAAGAACGTCAACGAAAAGCGGAACAGATACGGCGTACGAGTACGTATGAAGGATTCCAGAGTCATTTTTGGGGTGCCAATAGTAGGCAGCAGCAAAGCGCAGAGCAACAAGAGGCTGGGCGAGATTTCGCTGAACTTATTAATCAAGCGATGGAAAAAGGCATCGCCAGTAATGCAAGACAATGTGGTCTTAAACGTCGCCGTTAAGCAGGGCTTGTGTGATTATTGAGCAAATCTTACGTAAGTTTACAGACTGCATGGGATGAGCATTTTAAGTACTATCGCTTGTTGAATAAACTAGAGAGAAATGAATATGTATTGTTATGAATCGGTCACTAATTACCAAGGCTTATCGATTGCGTATCGTCAAGACGCCAATGGCACTAATAAACAGTTTGAAATTCGTGGAACATCTGGGGGAGCACGGATTGTTTCAACGTTTAAAATTCATGATGGGCCATACTGGAGAAATTTGCCAGTTGACTTAGCTGACCGAGAAAGATACCTGCGTGAATATATAGTTCGTCAACTTGATAAGTCTAGTGGCTTCACCGTTCGAAATTTTGATGGTGAGGAAACGGTAGTGTTCGGTGAGCGTGGTTTAAGTGATCTGACAGACGGGATAACACAGTGATGTCTCTAATTCCTGGGTTACTTGCGCTGTGTCCCCTTCCAGGAGTACCTTCTGTAGCTAGCGCTATTGTGATTGGTGGTATTAGTGCTGGGAGAGCAGCTACACATGATAGCAACTCATCTGCAACAGCGACGTCGCGTGCTGATGCGGCGGCGGTAGGCTTATTCGGTGCAGCGACAGGATTTGTTGGTGGGAGCATTATTCCGCAAGGTAAGAATGAGATATTAGACGAAGAAATACCATCATTGGTTGAAGTTGCTGAGAATATGCGCGCTCGGTCTCCTGGACAGAGCTGATTTCCTCTATCACATGATTTTCATGGGTTGTACTTATTACCGCGGTGGGCAAATGTATCAGGTGGCCTTGCAGGTTGAGTTTATGGTTAAGCCATGTGAAGTTTAGCACTGGAGCCACAATCAAATGCCCGCTGACCGTAGCCGATAGTGAGGCCGATGGCAGCGCCAATAATGACGGGAATGGCTAATGCCAGTAGGGCAGGCCAGGCGATAACACCGGTTGCGGCTACCACGAGTGTTGCCAGAATTAAACCAACTCCTGCGCCGGCAGCGGTACCCGCAGCGAGCATGGCTTTAGGGCTTTCTTTGGCGCATGCCGCACTTTGGGCAAAAAACCAAGATTTTGGTTCATCTGGGTGGCGTTCGAATTCGGTTAAGTTTAATTGATAGCCATTATTGCCAATTATCTTCGCTAATAACTGATTACCATCAGTATCCGCACGGCAGTATACTGCGGAGGCGAAATCGATTTCATCTCGTTTTTTATTTTCAGTAGTAGCGATGGTTTTATTTAATTCGGCTAGGAAAGCGGTTATTTCTTTTTGATCAACCTCACCTTCTTGAGAGTAAACGATGATGGGGACAACTTTGGGGAAGTTGTGTAGTGTCGAAGTGGCTAATTCTTCCATGTACTTCGTGTACTCTTTATGCTTTTGAGCGACTTCGGACACGTTATTCGATGAAATATCGTCGGCACTGATGCAAAGACCGATGGCGTGAGGTGTGATAGAAAGTAAAACTTGTTGTTTATTTTTTTCGGGTATTCGCCATACATCAACATTAGAGGGGGTATCTGAATTTTTATGCTGAACGGTACTACAGATGCTCTCATTAGTTAGCTTAATATAAATAGATTGGGTTGCTGCATCTGGTCCCAGAAGAACGAGCTTATTTGAAGAGTCTAGGTGAGCCATCTCTAATCCTGCTATTGTAATAATACTTGCGTTGGCGGCCATTCTACTGCCTAAACATTAAGCAAATCTTAAGCTTTTGAGCAACTTTTACCTTAACTTGCTGATTTCCCCTACTTACGTGATCTCCCTACGCTCTACGAGCTTCTGGAGACAAGCAAACTTGCTGATTTCCCTCTATTACGCCACAATACGGCCCTCCCTATGCGGGAGTTAAACCCAAAACTCAGCCAGATAGGAGCTATTTATGCCATCTCGCCAACAGTTAGCCAATGCTATTCGGGCATTGAGTATGGATTCTGTGGAAAAAGCCAATTCGGGCCACCCGGGGATGCCTATGGGAATGGCAGATATCGCTGAAGTCCTGTGGCAAGATTTTTTGAGCCATAATCCCGGTGATCCTGACTGGGCCAATCGCGATCGCTTTATCCTATCGAATGGTCACGGTTCCATGTTGCTGTATTCCTTATTACATCTGACAGGCTACGATATGGGGATCGAAGACCTTAAGAATTTTCGCCAATTGCACTCAAAAACCCCAGGTCATCCCGAGTATGGTTATGCGCCGGGGATTGAGACGACAACAGGACCTTTAGGGCAGGGCTTAGCCAATGCCGTGGGGATGGCGATTGCTGAACGGGCTATGGCGGCCCGGTTTAATAAACCGGGCTTTGAGTTGATTAACCATGCTATTTATACCCTGGTAGGTGATGGTTGTTTGATGGAAGGTATTTCCCACGAAGTGTGTTCTTTGGCAGGGACGTTGGGCCTCGGTGATCTGGTGGTTATCTACGATGACAATGGGATCTCTATCGATGGTGAAACTGAGGGTTGGTTTACTGACAATACCCCAGAGCGTTTCCGTGCTTATGGCTGGCATGTCATTGCCGATGTGGATGGCCACAACAGTGATGCCATTCATCAAGCATTAACACAAGCACAGAGCATCACTGACAAGCCAACATTAATTTGTTGTAAAACCGTTATTGGCTATGGCGCACCTAATGCTGCCGGTGGGGCTAAATGTCATGGTGCAGCGCTTGGGGGTGATGAGATCACTGCGGCTCGCAAACAATTGGCTTGGGAGCATGAACCGTTTGTGGTTCCTGATGAACTCTACAGTGCCTGGGATGCGCGGGAAAAAGGCGCGCAGCGACAGGCCGCTTGGAATGAATTATTTAAGGCCTACGGCGAGCAATACCCGGAATTGGCAGCTGAATTTATCCGTCGGCGGGCAGGGCAATTACCGGCAGATTGGCAAACCATGGCTGATGGGTTTATTCAAGACAGCCAAGCCAAGGCTGAGTCTATTGCGAGTCGCAAAGCGTCCCAAGTCTGTTTGAATCAATTTGGTCCTGAGCTACCGGAATTGATCGGTGGGTCTGCGGATTTGACGGGGTCTAATTTAACTAATTGGTCAGGTTCAAAAACCTTTAGTCAACAAACGCAAGACGGCAACTATATATACTATGGTGTGCGGGAGTTTGGTATGTCGGCCATCAATAATGGTATCGCTTTATATGGCGGCTTTATTCCTTACAGCGGTACGTTTTTGACGTTCTGTGATTATGCCCGTAATGCAGTGCGCATGGCAGCACTCATGAAGTTGCGGAATATTTTTGTTTATACCCATGACTCAATTGGCCTTGGGGAAGATGGTCCGACGCATCAACCGATTGAACATGCAGCAATGCTGCGCTTGACGCCGAATATGTCCGTGTGGCGACCTTGTGACACGGTAGAAAGTGCAGTGGCATGGCGCCATGCTTTGGAGCGTGAAGAGGGCCCGACGAGTTTATTATTCTCGCGCCAAAGTTTACCGCACCAAGATCGTGACGCGAAGACGTTAGCCAATGTCAGTCGCGGAGGCTATGTTTTACGTGAAGGTGATGGTACGCCACAAGCTATTATCATTGCTACGGGCTCTGAGGTTGCACTGGCAATGGCAGCAGCAGAACAGTTAGCCAAAGACAATATTTCAGTCCGGGTCGTTTCCATGCCATCAACCGATATATTTGATGAGCAAGAGGCAAGCTATCAAGAAACGGTCTTACCTAATCACATCACGGCACGGGTGGCTGTGGAAGCTGGCATAGCCGATTATTGGTATAAATATGTCGGTTTAAAAGGTTTCGTGGTGGGCATGAGGAGCTATGGCGAATCAGCACCGGCCAACGATGTGTTTAATCACTTTGGTTTTACCGTAGATAATATTATTGACGTTACACGCAAGACAATTGAGGAGAATACATAATGACAGTTCGTATCGCGATTAATGGGTTTGGTCGTATTGGGCGTAATATTTTGCGTGCGGTGTATGAATACAATCGCACTAATGATGTTAAGGTGGTTGCCATTAATGATCTCGGTAATATTGAATCCAGCGCTTATCTAGCCAAATATGATTCTACCCATGGTCGTTTCCCAGGGGATTTACAAATCGATGGTAGCGACTTGGTGGTCAATGGCGACAAAATCATCGGTATGTCTGAACGTGACCCAGCAAAGCTTGATTGGGGTGGCAAAGACATTGATATCGTGATGGCATGTTCCGGGCGTTTTAACAGTCGCGAAAAAGCCCAATTGCATTTAGACAATGGCGCGAAAAAAGTCTTAATTTCAGCGCCTGCTGGTAGTGATGTTGATGCTACGGTGGTTTATGGCGTGAATGATAATGTTTTAAAAGCAGAGCATCGTATTGTGTCTAACGCCTCTTGTACCACAAACTGTTTAGCGCCAATGATTAAACCGTTATGTGATACGGTCGGTGTGGAGAATGGCTTGATGACAACGATACACGCCGTGACGAATGATCAGCGGGTATTGGATGCCAGTCACAAAGATTTTCGACGCGCCCGCTCGATGATGGCATCAATGATCCCCACTAAGACCGGTGCTGCCGCTGCTGTTGGTATGGTATTGCCGGAATTAGAAGGAAAACTTGACGGGCAAGCCGTTAGGGTGCCGTTGATAAATGTCTCATTAGTCGATTTAACGTTCTTAGCAAAGCGTGATACCTCGGCAGACGAAGTTAACGAAATTTTAAAAGATGCATCTAGTAACAGTATGCATGGTGTATTGGGTTACAATGATGAGCCTCTGGTGTCTATTGATTTTAATCATTCTGTTGAGTCTTCTGTATTTGATGCGACCCAAACCCGGGTCAAAGGTCGGCTCGTCAAAGTCATGGCGTGGTATGACAATGAGTGGGGTTTTTGTAATCGCATGATTGATACAGCAGTGGCGATGTGGAATGCGAAATAAGGGGAGTTAAGCGGCAATGACTATCCTCAAGATGACTGATCTAGATTTGCAGGGTAAGCGCGTCCTGATCCGCGAAGATTTTAATGTGCCGTTGCAAGATGGTGTTATTACCAATGATGCACGTTTGCGTGCAGCACTTCCTACTATTGAGGCCGCCGCGAAAGCCGGTGCCAAGGTGATGCTTATGTCTCACTTGGGACGCCCGACAGAAGGCGAATTTGATGCAGCTCTTTCATTGGCGCCAGTGGCAAGTCGTTTGTCGGAGCTATTGCAGCAAAACATTAACCTTGTCAGTGATTGGCAAGACGGCGTCGATATTAATGACGGTGATATTGTTTTGCTGGAGAATATCCGTTTTGCAAGCGGCGAAAAAGCCAACGATGATAGCCTCGCCCAAGCATTAGCTGCACACTGCGATGTATTTGTCATGGACGCCTTTGCCACAGCCCATCGTGCGCAAGCCTCAACTCATGGCGTTGCCAAATTTGCACCGACTGCTTGTGCCGGGCCATTATTAGTCAAAGAACTCGATGCGTTACATCAAGCCTTGAGCAATCCCGCGAAACCCATGTTAGCCATTGTCGGCGGCGCTAAAGTCTCGACCAAATTACACGTGTTAGACAGCCTCAGTGACAATGTCGACCAACTCATTGTTGGTGGTGGGATTGCAAATACGTTTTTGGCGGCCAGTGGCTACAATGTTGGCGCCTCATTGATGGAAGCAGACCAAATTGAGGCGGCAAAACAATTATTAACAAAGACCAGTATTCCTTTGCCAACGGATGTCATGGTTGCCAATGAGTTCTCTGCTACAGCACAAGCAACGATTAAAGCCATTGATGATGTTAATGATGACGAGATGATATTAGATATTGGCCCAGAGACGGCCCGTAGTTATGCTGAGATCATTGCCCAGGCCAAGACTATTTTGTGGAATGGTCCGGTGGGTGTGTTTGAGTTTGCTAACTTTGCCCAAGGTACTGAAATAGTAGCTAAGGCCATAGCCGCTAATACTGGGTTCTCTATTGCTGGTGGTGGTGATACTATTGCGGCTATCGACCAGTGTCACATTCGCGATAAAGTTTCTTATATCTCTACAGGGGGTGGGGCGTTTTTGGAGTTTGTTGAAGGCAAACCATTACCTGCCATTGAAATTCTGCAACAACGAGCAAGTAAATAATGACTGAACGAAGACGCACAAAGATTATTGCCACTTTAGGCCCAGCAACAGATAAACCGGACGTGTTAAAACACATGATTGACGCTGGCGTAGATTTGGTGCGGATGAACTTTTCCCATGGCAGTGCTGCTGATCATCAAGCGCGGGCACAAGCTGTGCGGGCTATTAGTCAAGAACTGGATAAAGAAGTTGGTATCTTAGCTGATCTACAAGGTCCTAAGATCCGAATCGCTAAATTCAAACAAAGTCCTGTGGTGTTAGCTGTTGGTGATGTGTTTACTCTGGATGGCGATCTTGATGTAGACGCCGGTGATAACCATCAAGTGGGTATTGATTACAAAGACTTGCCGCAAGATGTTGCGGTGGGGGATATTCTATTATTGGATGATGGTCGGTTAGAGTTCCAAGTCAAGCAATGTCAGGGCAACAGAATTATTTGTGACGTCCTCGTTGGCGGTGAGCTATCCAATAACAAAGGCATTAATCGCAAAGGCGGTGGTTTGTCAGCGGCTGCTTTGACGGACAAAGACAAAGCGGATCTTATTACTGCGGTTGAATTAGGGGCAGACTATATAGCCATTTCATTTCCACGCTCTGCAGAAGACGTTGAACAAGCCAAACAGCTCATTAGTGATGCCAAGGGTACCGCTGGCGTCATCGCAAAAATCGAACGCAGTGAAGCCGTGGTGGCTATTGATGAGATCATCAAAGCCTCAGACGGTATCATGGTGGCCCGTGGTGATTTAGGGGTCGAGATTGGTGATGCTGAGTTACCATCCGTACAAAAATCCATTATCCAAAAATGTCGTGCACTCGACAAGGCGGTCATTACTGCCACCCAAATGATGGAAACCATGATCCACAACAGTATTCCAACTCGTGCTGAAGTGTTTGATGTGGCCAATGCCGTACTCGATGGTACCGATGCTGTAATGTTATCGGCAGAAACTGCAGCGGGTGTTCACCCGGATAAAGTCATCGAGGCCATGTCACGGATTTGTTTAGGTGCTGAGCGTAATCGCATTACCCAAGTTTCCGGGCATCGGGTTGAATGCCAATTTGAGCGGGTGGATGAAGCCATTGCTATGGCTACTATGTATACCGCAAATCATTTGAATATCCGTGCGATTTTGAGTTTAACGGAATCTGGCTCAACGCCATTGTGGATGTCACGCATTCGTTCTGGCATTCCCATTTATGGATTATCCCGTCACGATACATCCCGCCGCAAAATGACCTTGTACCGCGGTGTCTATCCTATCAACTTTGATGTCACCAACGTTGAACGCATCCAAGTCAACCAAGCCGCTATTGATGAGTTACTCAAACGTGGACTAGTAGAGTCCGGCGATCTAGTCATCATCACCAAAGGTGATTACATGGGTGTTGATGGTGGGACCAATGCGATGAAGATTGTGCGTTGTTAATCCGATCGTAAGGTCTGAATCGGATCCAGCCGTGAGGCCTGGTAAGCTGGGTAGAAACCGAAGAATACCCCAATAGCCACGGAGACTGAGAACCCGACGATAGGGGGTAGGAGAAATAGCACGAAATCCCAGTTGGCGAAGATAGCGATGATGAAGGATGCACCTACACCGAAGATAATCCCCAAGATACCACCGAACAATGACAGAGTAATCGATTCAATCAAGAATAAAGTCTGAATATCCCGTTGCTTGGCACCGACGGCTTTGCGGATGCCAATTTCACGTTTACGTTCAACCACCGATACCAGCATAATATTCATGACCCCGATACCACCGACAAATAGGGAGATACTTCCAATCATCCCAAGCATGATGGTGAGGGTTTGTTTTTGTTTGGTCATACTGTCGATGAGCTGTTTGGAGCTGCGGAAGAATAAGCGGAAACCCGGGACTTCAGATTCGATAAATTGTTTCATGTTGTCTTGGGCCACGTCGATATCGGGATCTTTGCCTTCTTCTTTATTCAAGCGAATGACAATATTATTAATGGTTGCGTATTTTGATAATAACGTTGATGCTTGTAAAGGAATAATTACCGAGGAGTTAATATTTTGGTTAAAGAAAGAGTTTTCTGTCCAGTGTTTAGCAACACCAATGATGGTAAAGAATTCTTTGCCAATTTGCACTTGGGTGCCAATGGGATTCTTGTAACCGCGGCGTTTAAGTTCTTTGTAAATATCATCACCAATGACACAGTAAGGGGTATAACCGTCAAAATCCGAAATAAACCGCCCCATGAGCATTCTAATATCAATAACGTGTTGTAATGAGCTGGTAACACCAATAACACTGCCATCAATCTCATCACCGTTAAAATACAACGGTGAATAAGCCGTGGTATAGGGGGCAATTAAACGGATTTCTGGTACCCGTTGTTTCATTTTGGATACATCTTCAAGAGTGAATGCTTCTTTTGCCCGGCCTGAGCTACCACCTTCATCGTCATCAAATCGTTGCTGACTGATAGATACTGACATTAAATCAGTACCGAGTTGTTCAAATTCCGCCAAAGCTTGTTTAGTGGCCAACTGGCCGCAAGACACCATGGCGACAACAGAGCCTGTACCCACAAGAATACCCAAGATAGCTAAAAAAGAACGTAACTTAGAGGCAGCCAGATTACCAAATGCTTCACGTATGTGTAGGGATAAATCCATTGCTAACTACCTTCTTTCATCGTCGACAACCAGCCCATCTTTAACATGTACCGTGCGTTGACATTGGGCCGAGACTTTCGGGTCATGGGTTACCAGTACTAAGGTTTTTTTCTCTTCTTCATTCAAACGAATAAACAAATCCATGACTTCTTGGCCGATTTTAGAGTCCAAAGCACCGGTGGGTTCGTCACCGAGAATAATGCTAGGCTCACCGATCAAGGCTCTGGCAATGGCAACACGTTGTTGTTGACCACCGGACATTTCACTGGGACGGTGATCGTGGTAATCAATCATGCCGACCTTCTTGAGAGATTCCATACAGCGGTCGTAGCTTTCTTTTTTGTTGATGCCGCGATAAATCAATGGCATTGCGACATTTTGTACGGCGGTCAAGCGTGGCAACAAAAAGAATTGCTGGAACACGAAGCCAATCATTTGGTTGCGAATCATTGCACGGTCATCACCGGTAAAGGTACTGACTTCTTTGCCGTCAAGTTTATAAGAACCTGATGTGGGATGATCTAAGAGGCCAATGATATTCATCAATGTGGATTTACCGGAACCAGATGCACCCATAATAGATAATAACTCACCATGGTTTACCTCAAAGTTAATGCCTTTGAGCACATGCAAATCATTATCACCCATGTAGTAATGTTTATGGATGTCAGTTAGCTTCATTACGATAGACAATGACATCTCCTGGTTTTAAGCCGCTCATCACTTGAATCGATGATTCTGTTGTTTTACCGGTACGAATTGGGGTTTTGTTGAGTTTGCCATCTTTGCCGCGGACATTAACCATGGTTTGTCGGCCTTCTTGGAATACCGATTCCAGAGGGATCATAATGGCGCCTTTTTCTTCCAGATCAATTTTCACTTTTGCAGTCATGCCAACGTGAATGGTTTTTCGTTGTTCTGGCGTGAGCTTTGGCACTGTCACAACAACGGGAAATGTGGGTAAGGATGAGCTGTCGGCCTTGGCTTGGGAATCGACGCTTTTTACCACGCCTTTTAGTTCATGTTCTGGAAAAGCGGAGCCACTGACCGTGATTTTTTGCCCAGGTTTGATTTGGTTAACATCAATTTCATTAACAGCAATGGCAACAGTCAAGCCTGCCATATCACCAATGGATAATAATACCTGGCCATTTTTGACTTCACTACCAATATTCAAGGTTTCAGAACTACCACCGGAGCTTTTATCGGCTTGCAGCGCGATACCATCACTGGTGGACTTTACCGTTAAGCGGTCGCGTTTTTTGAGTTTTTCGAGGGCTTTGTTAACAGCTTCAGTACTTTGAAATTTATATTCTTCCGGGCTTTTTTTGATGCCTAATTGTTGCAAGATACGCTTTAATTTATAGCGTGCTTCAAGCAATGACAAGTAAGACTCAGCGGCGGCGTTTTTATCAGTGAAATATTCATTACGAGAAATGAATTCTAATTTCCATAACTCCTCAGATCCCTGAAATTTACGTTGTTTATCTTCATACTCGTCAACTTTGGAGATATAATTTGTGATCGCAGAATGGAAGTCTTCCTCAAGTTTGCTTGATGCAATAGTGAATAAATCCTCGCCTTCTTTGATTTCTTGGCCATACTTGAAGTATTGCTCATTGATGATGCCATCGATAGGACTGACGACATTTTTGATGTCTAAAGGGCTAACCGTGCCGCTGAAGTATAGCGGCGTGGTGATGGTTTCTTCTTTCACCGTGTAACTTTGCTCTTGGGCTTGATGTTTTTTGGTGTTATCACCACAAGCCGCAATTGCCAACGCTGCTGCGAGGATTCCTATCCCTAGGATTGATTTAATAGAACTATTTTTCATAAGCCTAACTCTTTCATTTATACCCAACGGCTTCCGTTGAACTTATCGCGATGGGGGTTTCCAAAGGGGGAAAATCGTAATTTTTCCCCTTTGGTCGCCGTCTACGCGGCTTAGCCGCGTAGGCGATAGTTCTTGGGAAGCAATCTCCCGCTGTAAGCGGGAAATTGCTGGTTAATACCTAACTTTAATTTCCCATTTTTCGAGTAGTACACCCATATCTGAATACAGCTGTGTTAAATTGTTCAAGTAACTAATTTTGTTCGAAATCAATTGACGTCGTGCGTCATCCAGCTCAGGCTGGTTAGTGGTGACCTCAAAGGTACTCGCTAAACCAAACTTTAATTTTGCTAACAGTACCTCTTGGTTTTTTTCTTTGAGTTCTACCGCATCTTCTGCCAACTCAATCTGTTTCCACTGGGATTTAATGTTACTGATATCATTAATAATGGTTGTTTTGAGCTCCCGCTTGCTTTGCTCAATGGAGATTTGCGCCTGATCATAAGACACTTTAGCGCTGACAATCGCTTGCTTAAGAGAATAATCATTAATGGGTACTTGAAATTCAAACTGTAGGCCTACAGAGGTATTTTTGTTATTGCTTAAACTGCGCAACCCCGAATTCGGTGCGCCACCTGAGCCATTACCGGTGGCAGCAGAGGCCGTCATATCCAGACTTGCACGGATATTATCTCTCGCGACTAAGAGATCCCGTTGCGCTACTTTGAGGTTTAACAAATCGGTTTGATAGCTGGGATTGTTTTTTAATGCGATACGATAACTTTCTTCTTCATCAGGAATGATTTTTTTGATTTCGGTAATGTTGTTGGGTACCTTAAAATCAGTGCTGGGTTGCAAACCAATTTGGTTGGTTAAGCTAAGTTTGGAGTTAATAACCCGCACTTTGCTATCCTCGTAACTCACTGATTCACTGGCAAACGTGGATTGGGCTTGGAGGATTTCGGACGGTGCTTTACGGCCTGCTTTGATCAAGGCCTTATCAAGGTTGATGGTTTTAGTGTAGTTCTCAAGAGATTGAGCAGAGGTTTGCACGTCATTTTGATCTTGGATTAATTGCCGATAACCCTGGATAACACTCTGTACTGTCGAAATGATAGAACTCTTGAGACTTAGCTTGGAGATCACTTCTTGATCTTGGGCATTGTAAAGCGGTGCGAGTGTCACATCTTTACCAAAGCCACGCAATAAATGCTGGGTAATTTCAACACTGACACCGGGGTTGTAAATACCATCAGATGTTGGGTTATCCATACTGACGGAGTAGGTGGTGCCGTATTTACCATTCAAGCTTGCGGATGGTGATAGTGCACTTGTTTGGTTCGTATTACCGGCAGCAACGCCGCCAGTACGAGTAGATGTGACGCCATAACTCGCATTAAAAGCATATTGCCACTCAAAGTCATTTTCAGCGACACGTAACGAAAACTTATCCGACACTCGTGAGAATTGGGAATTTTGCACGCTAGGGTTATAGCGTAGCGCCAATTGAATGGCATCATCGAGGGTCATTTCTGGAGGTGGTTTGGGATTCTCGGCATGCGCAGTAACTGTGCACAAAAGCGCCCCTGCTATCAGAAAAAATATTTTCCGTAAATTTCCCATGCCCATTTCCACAATGCCCAGCAAATTATCATAACAAACCTATTACCTATATTAAATAGGCCGGCCAGCGGCTCCCGCTTAACTTCTCGCGATGGGGGTTTCTAAAGGGGGAAATCGCGATTTTCCCCCTTTGGTCGCCGTTGATGCGGCTTTGCCGCATAG
>PAPY01000020.1 GCA_002709565.1 Legionellales bacterium
CAATCAAGGGATCTTCAACCCCTGTTACCGTCACTGATACTGTAGCGATGTTGGTGGTACCGTCATCGTTGGTAACCGTATAGGTGAAGGTTTCGATGGCGGTATCACCCACATCTAAGAAATCAAATGCGCCACTGGGATCATAATCAATTGAATTGCCATTAATACTAACACTGCCCAATGCTGGTGCTGTCACGCCTGATAGGCTAAATCCATCATCCAAATCTTGATCATTTGCGAGCACTGGAATGGTAACTAACGTATCTTCATTTGTCGTAGCCGTATCATTCGCTGCAACTAATGGGTCCTCTACTCCCGTCACCGTCATTGTGACCGTGGCTACTGCCGTCGTTCCGTCATCATTGGTTATGGTATAAGTGAATGTTTCAATAACCGTCTCACCAACGTCTAAGGCATCAAAGACGCCACTCGGATCATAATCAATAGTTGTGCCATTAATACTGACACTGCCTAGTGGCGGTGGTGAAACAGATGTCAGGCTAAAACCATCATCCGCATCTTGGTCATTATTGAGAACTGAGATTGATACCGGTGAATCCTCATCTGTTGTGGCGGTATCGTCTGTAGCAATCAAGGGATCTTCAGAGCCAATAATTGTAATAAAAATAGTCGAGGAAGTGGACTCACCAGAAGAATCTTGTGCAATATAGGTGAAACTTTCGATTGCTGTTTCAGATGATTCCAAATAGTCAAACTGGCCATTAGAATTGTATGTTACTGTAGAATCAGGATTGAGAACGACATCCCCAACAAGCCCTAAAGAATTGATACTAATAATCTCCAAAGTATCACTAGCGTCTGGGTCAGAATCATTACTAAGCGGAGAAATAATTATTGATACATCTTCAGAGGTTACAGCAGTATCATCTGTACTAGAAGGTTGGTCATTTTCTCCCGAGATTGTAAACCTCACAGTACCATAGAGTAAATTACCTTGTGAGTCACTTGCTGTATAGTTAATCTGCTGAAGCTTAATCTCACCATGAGCAAGGCTTTGGTCTATAGGATCTGGCGTGTAAGTAAAATTGCCGTTGGGTTGAGTTAGCAAAATTCCATCTAATGCGTTATCATCAACATTAACTACTGTGAGACCACCATAGGGTGAATAATCATTGCTAAAGATATTAAAGAATACCGTTTGGTCTTCAGATAAGAAAATGTGATCTGTACCTGCAAAAATTTGACGAACTGGAACAGTCTGCACAGGTTGATTGATAGTTAGAATATCATTGATAGTGTTTTCATTAATAGATATAGGTTGTCTCGAAAAAACCAACAACTCATCTTTATCGTCAGTTACTAGCTCAGCTGTAGTGAGGCCTTCTTTTGAACTTAAAAGCTCTCCAAGAAACGGTGATTCCGAGTAAAATATCTGAGGTGAAGTATCAAAGTCAGGAGGACGATAAACTTGATTTTGTATTTCAACAGCAGGAGTTGCGGCGTCAGAAGAAGCAGACTCTAAGAAAAAATTTTCTATGACAATAGTCCGGCCATCCTCAAATATTAATACCAGGTCATCATTTACTTTTATCAGCCCGGAAGGTGTATCAGACGCATCATTAAAAACAGCAACATCACCTGGCTTGATGTTGATGCTCTGTTTGACTTTTAGCTCGAGGGTTTTCTTATTGCCCTGAGGATTGCTTAAGACTAGCTTAACCATTGAAACCTTCACCTATACGACTATCAATTACCTGCGATCGATTAGACATACTAATTATTCTTCAGTTCCAATAAATATAGATTAAATATAAGAGGTTACAAAATTATCTAGCCGCTATTATTAAGCGACCACAAACACCTCAGCAAGCAGTCACAGAGCTATCATGCTTTGATAAAGCAGCGAACAAGGATAAACTGCTTTCTATAATTTAAATATAAACCAGTGAGCTTTTTTGGTTGTCTGAAACAAAAATTAAATAAACATTAACTTGCAATATATTAGAGAAAACCGATTGGTAGGTATTTTATTAAGTGATAATCCCACTAATATCGATACCCAGTTGGACATCAAGATTAATACTGCCACTTTCAAAACGTGTCAGTTCAATGCCATTCACGGTGATGCTTCCACTATTCGTCCATGTATCAGTAGAGCTAACGCTATCACTGCTACCACCGAGCACTTCAAGTGTAACCGTACCATCCATGCCTAATGCAGTAATACTTGCTTCTGAGACAGTCAAACTATTATTACCATCCATCAAGTTAATTTCCTCTATTCCCTGTACAGGGTGGACACCGGTTAAATCAAGGGTTTGATTTGCCCCAAAGTATAATTCATCATAATCAGCACCACCATCGACTAACGTATCAATTTCGTCAAAGAATAAGCTGTCATCACCACTACCACCACTCAGGCTATCAGCTCCCACACCACCATCAAGGTAATCATCACGACCGTCACCAGTTAAGGTATCAACACCATCACCACCAAGTAATATATCATCACCGCCAGCGCCTATAAGAATATCATTACCATCTCGACCGTAAAGAATATCATCTTGAGAACCACCATCAAGTGTATCATTACCATCACCGCCATCAAGAATATCAGATGATACACCACCTGTTATAGTATCATTACCCCCACGCCCAAAAACCTCAAAGGTATCGAATGTAGGACTGCCAGTGAAGTCAAAATTGTCAACATTGTTGGTGCCAAGGTAAACCTCAAAGTCATCAACGGTATCTGTATAGATGCCATTCGTCACTGTATGAATACCTCCACCTGAATAAACGACTGAGATACCATTTGCCGTAATTTGTGTATAATCAATTGTATCGCGATCATTATTATCACCATCATTAATCGTGTTATTACCACCTAAGATAGTAAACGTATTGTCAACTGAATTTTCACCTATCAAGCTATCATCATTGGTAGTACTAATAATATTTTCAATATTAGCAAAGTTCCAGCCGTGAGCCGTGGCAGTGGCTGAATTGGTACTCAAGTTAATAACAACGCCACTTGGATTCAACGTTGAGAGATCGACAGTATCACTACCATCACCGCCATCATAGGTGCTTGGTGTACCCGCAGATGAGGCACGAGCAATAATCGTATCATCACCCGCATCGCCGTTTATCGTGTCTGCAGATGAAGCGTTCGCATCGAGCCCATCTAAAGTATCATTGCCAGCACCGCCAGATAAGACATTACTCGCTAAAGCCGTACCCGTAATCGTATCATCGCCGCTACCGCCAGTTGCATTTTCAAAATTAGACAATGTATCTGTTTCACCGATACTTGGCGCAGAGGCCAAACCTGTAGTTAAATTAATGGTAAAGTCTTCATTACGACTCGCATAACTCACCGTATCATTACCACCACTACCACCACTCAAGGTATCATCCCCAAGGCCACCATCAATGACATTATCGTTAGCATCACCGGTTAGATTATCATTACCTGGAGAACCTAGCATATTTTCAAAACCACTATTGCTAGCGACACCGGTTACAGCGCCTCCAAGCGTACCAGATATTGGTCCCGTTTGATTAGCAAAGCTCAATGTATCTGTGCCCGCACCGCCAATCAGCGTATCACCACCGCCAAGACCATCGATAAAATTATCATTAGCATCACCGGTGATTGCGTCTGCATTTGCGGAACCAATAATGTTTTCAAAATTAGAGCCGGTATCGGTATTACCACCATCTGTGACTGCTGCTCCACCCGCTACCAAGGTGACAGTGACACCACTGCCGTAGTTAGCGAAGCTCCACGTATCACTACCTGCACCACCATCAAGTACATTATCATCAGCGCCGCCACGCCCCTCGATGGTATCATCATAATCACTACCTACGACATCTTCTATGTTGGCAAACGTATCACTGCCCTCACCAAATGCTGTACCTAGCGCTAAACTGATGGTTAATCCCGCTATTGCTTGGGTATAATTCAACGTATCGCGGCCCGTACCACCGTCAACGTAGTCATCACCAAAGCCTAATAGAATCGTATCATCATCTTCACCCGCATTAATTGAGTCATCGCCGCCACCAGCGATGATATAGTCATTACCAGCGCCAGTGATAATGGTATCATTCCCACCAAATTCACCATCGTAGTAGAGCAGCGCATTGGCTGGGGTTAGCAAATGGGTATAGACGTTAGCTTCACTGCCCTGCACACTCAATAATACGGGATAGCCTTCGTTGTCATGTTCACCCGGTGCACCAAAGCCACCTGGATCATTCAGTGCATCGGTATTTGGCACATCACCAAAGATAACATCATCGCCAGCGCTGCCTACAATTGTATCATCTCCCGCTGTGGGTTGTCCTGCAGCACCAAAGAC
Source organism: Legionellales bacterium (assembly GCA_002709565.1). Taxonomy (GTDB): domain Bacteria; phylum Pseudomonadota; class Gammaproteobacteria; order UBA1113; family UBA1113. Next base: position 4,332 of record PAPY01000020.1, read on the forward strand.
TGATTCACGCAACGCGGTTTCCAGCGCATCCACACTTGTTAAATCAGATACGACATCAGCACTACCGGTATTGTCAATTTTTTCTAAGACCTCTGTTGAGAAGGTATCTGTAATCGCAATAGCACTTGATTCAACCAACGGATTGTCCAGTAGATCAGGCCAAGCATTACTGTCTAAAGCATCATTTACCTTACCCAAATCATTAGGCTCCCCATCGGAAATAAAGACAAAGCTATTAGTCGTATCAGGTGCTGCAAGATTAAAGTTATTCAGGGCGTTTTCTGATGTGGCTAAGGCAGATGTATAAACCGTACCGCCTGATGCCGTCATGCTCTCAATCAGCGCAGCCAACGCTAGTAACGGTGAGCCTGCACCTGTCGTACCATCCAATGTTGCAGAACCAATAGTCGTTGGATCATCACTAAAAGCCATGATGCGTATTTCAACTGATGCACCAATTGCCGCAAATTCATTATAGGTTTCATTGAGGTTGTTCATCGCTATCTTCAATAAATCCAGCTTAGTCAAACCGCTAGCCGTCACATCATTCATTGAGCTTGACAAGTCAACCATGAATAAAACATTGAAGTTTTGATTTAACGTGATTTCGACGCTGGTATCGAGCTTTTCATCACCAATTATAACGTCATCAAGTATGCCACCATTTAATGTGCCCGCATCCGTTGGTGATGGATTAGCATCATAGTCATCTTCAATCGTACCCACAATCAGCGCGCCTTCATTTATTGTACCAGTGCCGCTATCACTGAAGTCGGTTAATGTGCCAGAGACGACGCTATTTACATCCAGACGGAATGTCTCTAGTGGCTCATTCAATAGTGAATCACTGATTGAGTCAATCCGCACAAGCATCGCAGTTTCACTCGCACCAAAGGTCACTTCATCACCATTCACTGCTGCTGTCCAAGTCAACCCACCATCGACACTGTATTCAAAGTTGGTATTTTCATAGTCAATGCCGTCGGTGGCTGTGATACCCGTGGTTATCAGCTCAAGCGTCAATGGTGCACCCGGTGCACTGGCTAAATCAAGATTAAACACAAGTGGGTTACCTTCCGTCACTGATGCATCACCGATAGTAATACTATTGGTATCCGCTACACCTGTCACTGTGATAGTTACTGTTGCGGTGTCACTGCCAGCAACACTGTCGGTCACTGTATAAGTAAAGCTATCAAGTAGTGTTTGTCCGGCATTCAAGGCTTGTGCCGCTGTTGAATGACGTGGGTCATAGGTATAACTACCATTAGGCTGCATGGTAATCCAAGCCCCTGTCGCACTGTATGGGTCATAGGTTGCAACTGTTAGCGTATCCATATCAGGGTCTGTATCATTGGCGAGCACACCCGCGGCTGGGACACTCAATAAAGTATCCTCATCAATACTGTTGGTATCATCATTAGCAACTGGCAGATTGCCCGCTATATTAATATTACCTAGGGCTTGATTAACATAGATGGTTGCATTGTTATGGGTATACTTGTCATAGGTCTCTGAATCAATTACTCGCGTGCCGTCTCTTGCCCAGGTCACATCTGATGTAAACGTATCATCGCCATCACCATCGATAATTAGGGCATTACTGTCTTCAAGCTCAGCCCACCCTTCATCCGTGATGTGATAAACATCTGTATAGGTGAGATTCAAGGTATTTGCCCCAGAGCCTTCTATATCAATACGTTCGAAGCTTCGTAGCAAGCTATCGGCAATCGCCGTCAGGTCGAGGGTTACACCAGAACCTGTCACCCGCAAGGTATCATCACCTAAGTCACCATCAACCCGCCGGGTATCTGCCGCATCATAGATAACAACATCAGCCCCTTCACCGGCTATTATAACGTCATTACCGGCACCACCATCAATTAAGTCATCACCGCCTGCACCATTAAGTATTTCATCTGCCGACGTACCCGTTACTGTATCATGGGTAAATGTACCTTGATGGTCTACTGTATTAAATAAATCTTGCCCATAGAAGAAATAGGCCGCGCCCTCATTAGAGGTTCTGGTGTCGTCACCTACAACCAAATCATCAAAGCCATCACCATTCACATCACCCGCAGCACTGACATCCGTGCCAAAGTTTGAGCCACCTGCATCAAGGTGTAAACCGCGCAGCGGACCAAAATCACTGAGCTCAACATCAGCTGAGACACCACTGGCTGTTCCAAATAAAACATAAGCCAGACCATTGGTATTAGAAAAGCTACCTGGATCATCATCAGCATTTGGTGCGGTAACAACAATATCATCAAAACCATCGGCATTATAGTCACCCACAAAGCTGACTGCCGTGCCTGCTTCATCATTTGACCGAATACCATTAATCCTAAAGCCGTTACTGCCGTCTAATTCATCCGCGTCAAGACCAGCACTAAACCCAGTCCCCGTTCCAAAGACCACATAAGCAGCACCAGAATCACTACCATTAGCATCCCGCAAGTTTGCACCTATCAATAAATCAGTAATGCCATCACCGTTGAAGTCACCGCCACCACTGACGCTAACACCAAAATCATCGCCGCCACTGATACCAGATAACGTGAAACCATTACTGCCATTCAAGGTATCCACATCAATGCTGCCGCCAGGTAAGCCGCTGGCCGCACCAAAGACAACATAGACATCACTACCATTATTGATAGCGCCAATTGCAATATCGTCATAACCATCATTGTTAATATCACCGATAGCCGTCACTGACTCACCTAAACGAGTACTTGACGTACTACTGGTGATAAGGAGATGATTAGTCACCGTGGGTGCACTCAAATCATACTGTGTTGGCATTGTAGACAATGTACCAAAGATAACATAGGCTTCACCCTCATCGCTGCCATTTGGGTCAGCCCTATGTGCTGTTATCACAAAGTCATCCAAACCATCACCGTTCATATCACCCGCATTGGCAACGGCTTGACCTAGATTATCATCTGCATCAATACCATCAAGATAAAAACCATTCGCACCGTTCAAATCCGTTTCAATTAAGGTTGGGTCGCTAAAGCCTGAGCCATCACCAAACAGTACTGCTGCACGGCCATCTAAACTACTCTCTTGTGGTGCACCAATAATAATATCGGTATACCCATCACCATTAAAGTCGCCACCTCCACCAACAGCCTCACCGATATTATCGTTATTGCTTGCACCCCATATATTAAAGCCCGTTGGCGTGGCAAGTGTATTCAAATCATAAGGCGTGCTAATATTTTCAACCTCTGCACCGGTCATGAAATATACTTCACCACCATTACTTCCCGTATTACCATCGGCTTCATGAGCACCAATCAAGAAGTCACTGTAGTCATCACCATCAAAATCACCCACAAAGCCTAACGTACCAGCTCGGTCACCAGACTCAGGACCGTTAAGCTCTATATCAGGGGTAAACGTATCAATCATATTGACAGTAGACGTGGCAATCTCACTGTTTTCTGAACCATCAGTAACCGTAAACGTAATAATCCGAGAGTCTAAAGCGGGTGTTGAATTGCTATTATCATAAGTCACCGTCGATAATACTTGTTCATAATTTTCAATGGTATCTGTTCCTGATAACGTAAGCACACCCGTGCCGCTGTTATAATTGGCTGAAATACTCGTGCCTGAGGTATTGGCAGATAACAATTCACTGGAACCATTTAAGCGATTGGTGATGGTGACCGTCGCACCTGTCATATTGGTATCATCAATATCCGTGATTACCACATCGGTATCCGTAATATTAACAGCACTGCCATCTTCTATATCAAAGCCAACAGCATAGTCATTACCCGTTATACCGCCACTATCATCTCCGTCTAAATCCAGCGTTGGGGCATCACTGATAACACGGATTTTTGCTTCATCTGTATCGCTTAACCCTGTGTCATCGGTCACTGTAAATAATAATGTACGTTCATACGCTGGTGTAGATGATGAGTTGGCATAGGTGATATTTTCAATCAACGCTGACACCGCTTCAGGCGTCGCATCCGTTGTGGTAAAGTCAACAATCAAGTCATTGCCGCTACTACCATCATTACCGCCATTGATAACACCAATCGTGTTACCTTCATAAGTTATCGTTGTACCATTGAAGCCAATTTCACCTGCGCCGGTACCGACATTATTAATTGACAGACTGTCCTCTGCCCCACCACCAACACTGTAAGTAATACTCAGGCTGCCCGTGTTGAAATGGGTTGAATCTGGATCAGTAACTGTCACATTTGCATCGATGATTTGCGGGCCGCCACTGACTTCAGGTTCAGTAAAAATATGACCTTCAATATTTGATGAGTTGAACACGGATAATGGTGCAGCAGCCTGATTCATAATATTAAAGCCACCGTCCCCATTACCTAACAATAACCCATCTTGAACAAAGTTAACACCAGCACCAAAGGTATTTGGATTAGTCACCGTACTCAATTCACTTTGATTATCGTCAGAATAGTAGATAACCCCGTCAGGCCCAAGCTTGACACCGTTATGGTTGCTTGATGTCAATTGATTAGTATTACTGGTCGCTACTTCAACTTGATAAGGGTCGCCATCACGGCCTTCATTACCGAGAATGTAGTAAATAATTGAAGCATCTGGAGAAAAGGCAATAGAGTGGCCAACTTCACCGCTACCTATTATCGTATTAAAGCCTGATATCACACCCGTTGACCGGTCTATACTGGCTGTTAGAATGCGGCCTTGACCGCTAGATGTTCCTGACGTACCTAAACCCAAGGTATCAAAGTCATCCGTGTGAATAATTGAGCTATAGCCTGGATTATTATTGCCGAGTCCTGTTGATGAAGACACTGGTGTCGCACTGACACCTGATGACGTTACTAAATACGCGTCAATTTGTGATTGATTGTTGTAAACCAATAACCAAACATCCTCGCCATTAGCATGTGGAACCGCATCCAAGGCCTCACCAGCATTACCTGTTCCTGAGATAGCCACATTTTTGCTGGTCACCGTACCATCTGCACCAACACTTAAATCAACCGTAGAAACAAAGATGCCACTACCCGTGCTTGCATTAAAATCAATATCATTGGTGAAGACATAGAACTCTGTACTACTGCCCGGTTTCGCCATAATAAGCGCTGCTTCACCCGTTGAGTCATCACTTTGTAAGCCTGTGCCATTGGCAACCACGTTATGGGTTTGGCCATTGTATAAGGTTAACCCGTCTGTATAGAGCTGAAGCTCACCAGTGATAGGATCCGTATAACTGGCTTGTCCTTCAGTACCCACTGTATCAACCGCTTCAGAGACAACCGGACTACCAGAGGTGAAATCAATAAATACGTCATTGTTTTCATCACCTATATACCATATTTGCTCTAGCAAACTAGAAGACGCCTCAGCCTGGAATTCGTTGCCGCCACTGCCATCACCGATGAGTGGTGGTTCAGTCAGACCTGTCACTGTGATGGAGACTGTTGCTGTATCTGTACCACCAGAAGGATCTGAAATGATATATGTAAAGGTATCAACAACACTATTACCTGTTGTTAATGCTTGCAGTGTCGCAGAGCCTGTTGGGTCATAGGTATAACTACCATCACTAGCGACTGTGACTGCTGCACCTTGCGCACTCACTGCGTCAAAGGCTGTCACTGTCAATGTCGCCAATTCGGGATCAGTATCATTGGCTAATACACCCGGTGCCGCCACATTAACTACCGTATCTTCATCGGTGCTATTGGTGTCATCATTGGCTGTCGGTGCAAAATCTGTTATACCTGAAGCATCTACATCAGGATGAATGTATAAGGTTGCATTATTAAACGTTAGCTTATCGTAAAGCGTCGCGCCGATTAATTGCGTACCTGCCTCTATCCATAGATGGTCACTGGTCACTGTATCGCCACTATTACCATCAACCACAAGAGCATTACTATCATTTAGGACATCTAAACCTTCATCAGTGATATCGTATACATCATCATAATTGACTTTAAGGATATTATTACCGGTGCCCGTTAAATCAACCCGTTCAAAGCTGGTAATGACTAAATTATTAATCGTGGTTAAGTCAATGGTTATTCCACTACCATCAACCCGCAAGGTATCATCACCAAGACCACCATCAACCCGCAAGACATCCGCTGCATCAAAGACAATGATATCGTCACCCGTTCCACCTCTGAGAACATCATTCCCTGCACCACCATCGATGGTATCATCCCCTTCTGCACCATTGAGACGTTCATCATCACCTGTTCCTGTTAAGGTGTTATTTGCACTATCACCAAGAAAGTTGACTTCATTGAAGTAATCAAACCCGTAGTACAAGAACGTCCTACCAGAGTCAGCACCATTTGGATCGGCCTCTCTATCCGCGATAGCAAAATCATCAAAGCCATCACCATTCACATCCCCAACGCCTTGCGCCCATTGGCCGAAGCGGTTACTGTCACCAACACTGCTAAGAAGTCTAATACCACGAACGCCATTCAGTGTCGATAATTCAATATCCGCGGGGAATGGAATATCGCTACCGAAGATGAGATAAGCCTCGCCGTTACCTCCAGGACCACCATCACGTGCCGTTACAATAAAGTCATTATAGCCATCCGCATTCACATCACCTACCACAGCAACACTTTGACCGGCATTTTCACTTTCAGCAATACCATTCAGACGGAAGCCATCGGTACCATCCAATGCGGATGGGTCAATATCAGCAGCAAACCCTGATGCTTTACCATAAATGACATAGGCTTGACCTGAATCATTGCCATTAGGGTTAGCAAGGCTTGCCCCAATGATAATATCAGAGAAACCATCCCCGTTAATGTCACCACCGTCAATCGCACGGCCGAGACGATCATTGGCTGCGATACCCGTGATTGAGAAGCCATTAGTACCATTTAAAGTGCTGATATCAAGTGTTGAGCCTGGTAAGCCAGTGGCTGTACCAAACACAACATAGGCTTGTGAAATAGTACCACCTGAACTCAATTCTGGCGCACCAATGATTACATCATCAAAGCCATCATTATTGACATCACCCGCTGACGTGATTAAGCGGCCTAAGTTCCCATCTTGGTTCACCCCTTGAATGGTGAGATGATTTGTCACTGTCGGTGAACTCAAATCATACGCTGACGGCATCGTGTCTTTGGTCGCGAATACAACGTAGGCCTCACCAGCATCTGTTACCCCATTTGGATCGCTTAAGAGCGCCCCCATGCCGACATCATCAAGGCCATCCCCATTCACATCACCGACATTACCAACCCGGCTCAGAATACCACCCGCATTGATTCCTGAAACCGCAAAGCCGTTGCTACCCGTTAAACTTGAAGGTAAACCGAGTGGGTCTGTGAAGCCTGCAGCGCTACCAAATAAGACATATGCTTCACCAAGACCACCATTTTGATTGGCACCAATAATGATATCGGTATAACCATCCGCATTAAAATCACCGCCACCGGCAACAGATTGGCCTAATTTTTCATCATTTGCCTCACCTTGCATAGTGAAACCAAGGGGCGGCACAACTGGTCCCAACTCCACTTCAGGACCTGGTTCAACGCGCACACGTTCACCCGATAATAGATACGCTTCACCGCGATTACTACCCCCAGCATCATTATTTGGTGCACCAATCAAGAAATCACTAAAGTCATCACCATTAAAGTCCCCAGCTAAACCTAAGGTTTCACCAGCCAAACCACCTGGGTCAGGGCCATTGAAAATAATTGCTGGGGTAAAGGTTTGCAGGAAGTTTACAGTGGTTGTTGCGACATTACTGTCATCACCGCCATCATTAACAACTACTGTAATGATGCGCGGAGTTACATCAGGGCTTGCTGCTGTATTATCATATGTAAGCGTTTCTAGGGTTGCGATATAATCCGCTATAAGCGCGCTGCCTGTTAAGGTTAACACACCACTACCAGGCACATGATTAACAGTAATTCCACCAGACCCTGTCGCAGCAAGTACTTCATTAGCACCATCTTGTAGATTAGTAATAGTGACAGTTGCGCTAACCATATTTGCATCATTAGCATCAGTAAGACTGACATCCGTATCTGTTATATTAACCAGTGTGCTCGCATCCACATCAAAGTTCACTCTAAAGTCAGAACCAGTAGCACTACTATCATTAGCATCAAGATCTAGTGCAGGCGGAATATTGGGAATCGAAATATCCATGGTCTCTGCGATACTCCAATGGATGCCGTCAGAGACTTCAAAGTCAAATGAAGTACTAGCCACACTACCTGGGACACCGGCATTGTTATATCTCAGTTCATTACCAGTAATTTGAGCTGCGGTTATAACATCATTTATTGTTAAATCAATCCAACTTGAAGAAACATTATCAAAAAACTCTAATACACCTTCCGTAGGAATTGTTATCAGTCGAATTGCTTGAATTGTATCGCCAACATCAGCATCACTAAAGCTGAAGTCAGTCAACGAGAATACATAAGGTGTCCCAGGCACACTTTCAACCTGATTATCTACCGTTGTTGGCGCATTATTAACATCAATAACTTCCGTATCTGACCCTTGATTAATGGTAGTTGATGAGTTTTGTAAGCTCACATAACCTGTTACAATCGCATCAAAATCTGCCTGTTGCTCTGATGAAATCTTCAATTCAAAGTCACTGGCATTGTTGATAGCGTAGACTGTGTTATTCTGTGTAGGATCATTAAGCCCTGCACCATCCACCAAGAAATTAATCGTCCAGATTTGATTAACTGCATCAACATCAACCCTGGCATTTGATAGTCCTGCATTTGTTGTGACTTGAATTAAATCGCCATCACCTACCGAGCTGCCTTTATAAATTAGCCCAGCACCATCAATAGGTGTGCCGCCATTTTGAAAGTCAATGTCAAAACTAGCAATTCGATGGCTTGAAGGCGAGGTGCCCGTATCAATATTTATAGGCAAAGTGTAACTGAAGTTAGTATCACCAGCTAAATCGCCACCGGTTGATGTATAAGGAGAACCATTCAGGGTTGGTGTGAATGTTCCAAGAACGTTACCATCTCTATCCATCTTGACAAATGGATCTCCAGACGTAATAAATGCTTGTTCTTTGACATCGTATGACAATCCATTTCCGGTATTATTTGTATTAGAATTGAGTATAAAAGCCCGATTTGCATCAAGATCTAAGCGAGCAAGCTTTCCTGAATTATTCGATGCCGCATAGACATCACCAAACTGATCAACTGTGATATCTGCTGCAGAGAAATTATAGGTACCACTACCACCACTGACGATAGTAAATGGACCATAGGTTGCAAGAACTGATGCAGTTCCACCATCGATTACTGAAAGATCAAATGCAACAATCGTTTCAGCAGCTGCATTAGCTATTAATAATGTTTCTATTCCCCCAATTTCAGCAATTGCAACCTGTGCAGTATTTGGAATAGCTGGATTACTCGTTATTACCTGCGTGTAACTTCCAGTATCGAGATCATAACGAGAAACATTCCCACCATTACCATCAACCACATACAACTTATCTCCCGCTAAATTAAGATCACCATGCGGGCCTCCAGAGAATGTTGAAGTAACAGCATCAAGTAAAGTAAGCTCTCCTGAAAGCCCCGTGATGTCCACATTATAAAACTCATCTACACCAGCTGTAGTTGAATGCTGAAGATAAACTAGTGTTGAGAATTGATTCTCCGTTTCAGGCCCTGCTGAAACATTTATCACATCATCAAGACCATTTATCGTCACAGTTACTAAGGCCGTATCCGTCGTACCATCGTCATTAGTAATGGTATAGGTGAAACTTTCAAATGCTGTATCACCTGAGTTTAGTGAATCAAAATCACCATTCGGATCAAAGTCAATGTTGGAACCATTAATACTGACAGTGCCATTCGTTGGATTAGTCACAGAAGTAATACTAAAGCCATCATCAGGATCACTGTCATTAGTTAATACAGCAATACTGACAGGTGTATTTTCATCAGTCGTTGCCGTATCATCGTTAGCAACGAGTGGATCTTCCACACCGGTCACAGTGACAGTAACAAGCGCGGTATCCGTGGTACCATCATCATTGGTGATTTCATAAGTAAAGCTTTGGATACTGGTATCACCCACATCAAGGGCATCTAAGGCACCTGCTGGGTTGTAGTCGATATTGTTGCCATTGATACTGACCGTACCCGCTGCTGGTGCTGTGACACCGGTAATACTGAAGGCATCGTCTAAATCAACATCGTTGGCAAGGACTGGAATGCTGACTAAGGTATCTTCATCAGTGGTTGCGGTATCATCATTGGCAACCAATGGATCTTCCACACCGGTCACAGTCACGGTAACAAGCGCGGTATCCGTGGTACCGTCATCGTTGGTGATTTCGTAGGTGAAGCTTTGGATACTGGTGTCACCCACATCAAGGGCATCTAAGGCACCCGCTGGGTTGTAATCAATGTTGTTACCATTGATTGAAACCGTACCCGCTGCTGGTACTGTGACTCCGGTAATACTAAACGCATCATCTAAATCAACATCATTGGCCAATACTGGAATACTGACTAAGGTATCCTCATCCGTCGTTGCGGTATCATCATTGGCGATTAATGGATCTTCGATACCCGTCACAGTGACTGTAACAAGAGCAGTATCTGTATCACCCATGTCATTGGTTATTGAGTATTCAAAACTTTGAATAGAGGTATCACCTACATCTAGGCTATCTAAAACACCACTAGGGTCATAGTCAATATTATTACCATTAATACTGACTGTTCCTAAGGCAGGATTCGTCACTGCCGTAATACTAAAGGCATTATCAGGGTCACTATCATTCGCTAATACTGGTATAGCAACTAAAGTATCTTCATCAGTTGTTGCTGTATCAGGATTGGCAACCATTGGATCATCAATAGTGACGGTCATGGTCTCGGCTATACTCCAATGGATGCCGTCAGAGACTTCAAAGTCAAATGATGTACTCGCAACACTAGCAGCAACACCGCCATTGTTGTAGCGGAATTCATTGCTAGTAATTTGACCAGCAGTAATAACATCATTAATTGTTAAATCAATCCAACTTGAAGAGACGTTGTCAAAGAACTCTAATACGCCTTCCGTAGGAATTGTTGCTAACCGAATTGCTTGAATTGTATCGCCAACATCAGCATCACTAAAGCTGAAATCAGTTAATGAGAAGACATAAGGACTTCCAGGATTGCTATCAACTTGGTTGTCTGCCGTTGTAGGTTCAGTATTAATATTTATAATTTCAGTTGCACTGCTCTGCCTTGTAATTGTAGAAGAGTTTTGTAAGCTAACGAACGCAGTTACTATAACATCGAAGTCGGATGCCTGTTCAGACGAGGTTTTAAGTTCAAAGTCGCTAGCATTCGTGATTGAATAAACATTATTATTTTGTGTAGGATCATCCAAGCCAGCACCATCAACAAGGAAGTTTATCGTCCATATTTGATTGGGCGCATCCACATCCACCCTTGCAGTTGATAAACCAGCATTAGTAGTGATTTGAATTAAATTGCCATCAGCCACCACATTACCTTGATAGATTAAAGTCGCACCGTTAATTGGTGTACCAGAGTTCTCAAAATCGATACTAAATTTAGCAATACGGTCTGTTGGAGGTGATGATCCTGTATCCATCGATAATGGCAATGTGTAGCTAATATTTGTATCCCCACCCAAATCTCCTGGCGTTGATGAATAAGGAGAACCATTAAGTGTTGGATTAAAGTTCCCAATAATTGTTCCTGATTTATCTATTTTAGTGAAGGTTGTACCTGAAAGAACGAACACTTGCTCATTAACATCATAAACAATACCATTTGAATTTGGTACAGACGAATTTAGTACATAGGCTCGCCCCGCATCAAGGTCAAGCTTGGCAAATCCTCCATTTACATTATTGCTCACAACATAAACATCACCAAATTCATCAGTAATCAAGTCGCCACCTGAAAATGTGAAGCTGCCAGATCCGCCGCTTACAATAGAAAATGATCCATAGTTAACATCAAGAATCGCATTACCTGCTTCAATATCCGATACTTTGAATTGTTTCAAAGATTGTGTATTAAAATCGATAACTAGCAGGACTTCTACTCCATTCACCTCAGCTACTGTCACAGCTCTTGTGGCTGGTATAACTGGATCTCCGGTTATCAATTGCGTATAATTTCCAGAATCTATGTCATAGCGATAAACCTCGCCGCCATCACGGGAGAATACATATAATTTATCTCCATCAAGATTGATACCGCCATGAATTGCGCCACCACCTATCGCAGAAACAGTATCCAATTTATTTAACACACCAGATAAACCGTTAACGTCTAAACTGTAGAAAGCATCAAATGATGGTCCCCCATCATTTTGAAGATAGATAATTGTTGAGGTAAAATCCGGTGTTTCAGGACCAGCACTGACATTCAAATCCTCAGTAATTCCTGTAACTGTTACCGTCACCGTTGCAGCTTCGGTAGTTCCATCATCATTAGTTATCGTATAAGTGAAACTCTCTATCGCTGTATCACCCGTATTAAGACTGTCAAAATCACCATTAGGATCAAAGTCAATATTATTTCCATTAATACTTACCGTGCCCAGCGTTGGATTAGCAACAGCTGTGATACTAAATGCATCATCTAAATCAACATCATTAGCAAGCACTGGAATACTGACTAAGGTATCTTCATCAGTGGTTGCGGTATCATCATTAGCGATTAATGGATCTTCCACACCGGTCACAGTAA
>PAPY01000021.1 GCA_002709565.1 Legionellales bacterium
TGTTGGTAACATGCCATTTGTCCGGTTTATGTAGCACGCCATCTGTCCGGTTCTCGACTATACCTATATCTGTTGTAAAACATGGAGTTAGGCATGAGTCGAGTAAAATTGTTACAGGAGATCAGACTGATGAGGTTTGAAGAATTGTATGTGAGTTGGACAGAGAGGCGGCTGACGCAGGCAGAAGCGGCTCGTATTTTAGGTGTCACGGACAGGAGCTTTAGGAGACAGTGTCGTGCTTATGAAAAAGAAGGACGAGCAGGTCTTTACGATGCTCGTTTGGAGCGGGTCGCGCATAATGCCGCACCAGTTGATGAGGTGATGGAGATGTTAGCGTTATTTGATACGCGATATCCAGACTTCACCACAGCGCATTTTTTCGATAAATATCGCTATGAGCATGGCGGCCAAAGGTGCTATACGTGGGTAAAAACCAAGTTACAAGAACATGGTCGACGTAAAAAAGCGAAGAAGCGAGGTGCGCACCGTTGCAAACGCGAACGAGCCCCAATGCAAGGAATGATGCTTCACCAAGATGGTTCAACTCACGAGTGGGTTGAAGGCCAGATATGGGACTTAATTGTCACAATGGATGATGCTAGCAATGAAATATATTCGGGATTCTTTGTGGAAGAAGAAGGCACGAATAGTAGCTTTAGAGGCTTATACGAAGTTATTAGTGAGCATGGCTTATGTTGTTCACTATACACGGATAGAGGCAGTCACTATTGGACAACACCGAAGGTTGGCGGCAAGGTTGATAAGGATAACCCTACCCAATTCGGACGAGCAATGGGACAACTAGGTATTGAAATGATACCGGCCTATTCGCCAGAGGCACGAGGACGTTCAGAGCGGATGTTTGGCACATTACAAGGACGATTGCCTAAAGAGCTGGCTTTAGCCAATATCACAGACAAATCTGTTGCAAACAAGTGGCTAAAGGAAGTGTATTGGCCTAGACATAATGCACGCTTTGCAGTGAAACCAGCAGATGCTGAGAGTGCGTTTGTCCCATGGCTAAATTCAGGCATGAATCTACACGATATATTGTGCATCCAGGAACAACGCACTGTTGCAAAGGATAACACGGTCAGTTACCAAGGGAAAATATTACAAATTCCCAAACAGAAAGACCGATGCCATTACATCAAGGCTAAGGTTCGAGTCCATGAGTACTACGATGGTACCTTAGCTATTTTTTACGGGCCACGGTTGTTGGCTCGATATTATGCTGATGGAAAGCTAGTCAGCACCAGTGAGAGGAAAGAACTAGCTGCTGCATAAGGAACATGAGGGGGAAAGCCCCCTTACCCACACAGGGCCCACAGGCCCAAGAAGCCTAAATCAAGGGCTTCAATCGCCTGTGGACTTGTGGATAAGGGGGCTTTTTAAGATACCAGATCCGGACAAATGGCGTGCTAGCTAAACCGGACATGTTTGCTTGTTACTGACACTCTTTTGCGACGAGGATGACGTCTCCTCCCGACTCCTGTACACTAGCAGCCCTTGGTATGGGGTAACCCACCGAACAGATAATTCCTTGAGGAAAAAATGACCAACTATAGCGTATTCACCTCAGAATCGGTGTCTGAGGGGCATCCGGATAAGATTGCTGATCAAATTTCCGATGCTATCTTAGATGAAATATTGACCAAAGATCCCAATGCCCGGGTGGCTTGTGAAGCCCTAGTCAAAACCGGCACAGTGATTATTGCCGGTGAAATTACCACTAATGCATGGGTGGATGTGGAAACCATCGCCCGGGATGTCATCCGTGAGATTGGCTACGAACATTCAGACATGGGTTTTGATTGGAAATCCTGTGGAGTGCTGTCGGCCATTGGTAAACAATCTCTAGATATTGCTGCCGGTGTTGACCGCAGCAATGACCAAGACCAGGGTGCAGGTGATCAAGGCTTGATGTTTGGTTATGCCTCTGTCGAGACTGACGTCTTCATGCCTGCTCCTATTACCTATGCCCATCGCTTGATGCGTCGCCAAGCAGAGTTACGCAAAAATGGCACCTTGCCCTGGTTGCGTCCCGATGCCAAAGGCCAAGTGACATTCCATTACCAAGATGGCAAACCCAGCCATATCGATACCGTCGTGTTGTCCACTCAACACAGTCCTGACATTGCCCATGAACATTTACAAGAAGCGGTGATGGAAGAAATCATCAAGCCTGTCTTGCCAGCTGATTTAATCAATGGCTCAACCAAGTATTTCATCAATCCCACAGGCCGCTTTGTTATCGGTGGTCCCTTGGGGGATTGTGGTTTAACCGGCCGCAAAATCATTGTTGATACCTACGGCGGCATGGCCCGCCATGGTGGCGGTTGTTTCTCCGGTAAGGACCCATCCAAAGTCGATCGCTCCGGTGCCTATGCTGGACGTTATGTCGCAAAAAATTTAGTCGCCGCCGGTATTGCTGAGCGTTGCGAAGTGCAAATCTCTTATGCCATCGGTGTCGCAGAACCCACGTCCATCAGTGTCAACACTTTCGGTACTGGCAACATCGATGATGACCGAATTATTCAATTAATTCGTGAGCATTTTGATTTACGCCCGCGGGGGATAGTCACCATGCTCAATCTATTGCAACCCATCTATAAAGCGACTGCTGCTTACGGCCACTTTGGTCGTGAGGAGCCTGGTTTTACCTGGGAAAAAACCGACAAAGCTAACGTGCTGCGTGAGGCTGCAGGCCTAAAAGGCGCCGCCCCTATTCCCATCACTAAACACCGTAAAGACTGAGGGTATTAACATGACAACATCAACTGCAGAGAAAATGACTATGGAAACCACTGAAGATTACAAAGTCGCCGACCTTAGCCTTGCTGACTGGGGCCGCAAAGAAATTGCTATTGCTGAAACAGAAATGCCAGGCTTAATGGCATTGCGAGAACAATTTGGCAAACAACAACCGTTGAAAGGCGCACGTATTGTTGGCTGTCTCCATATGACAGTACAAACAGCGGTATTGATTGAAACATTAACTGCCCTTGGTGCTGAGGTGCGTTGGTCATCTTGTAATATTTTCTCGACCCAAGATCATGCCGCCGCTGCCATGGCTAAAGCCGGTATCCCGGTATTCGCCTGGAAAGGCGAAACGGAAGAAGAATACTGGTGGTGTGTAGAACAAAGTATCATCGGCGATCCAACTTGGAAGCCCAATCTCTTATTGGATGACGGTGGTGATTTGACCATTGTGATGCATGAAAAATACCCTGAGCTATTAGATAACGTCAATGGTTTATCTGAAGAAACCACGACCGGTGTTCATCGCCTATATGAGATGGCAAAACAAGGCACGTTGAAAGTCCCTGCCATTAACGTTAATGACTCAGTAACCAAATCCAAATTCGACAATCTATACGGTTGTCGTGAATCCCTTGTCGATGGTATCAAACGGGCTACCGACGTCATGGTTGCGGGCAAGATTGCCGTGGTCTTAGGTTACGGTGACGTCGGTAAAGGCTGTGCCCAATCTTTACGTGGTTTAGGTGCTACCGTGTGGATCACAGAAATTGATCCTATTTGTGCATTACAAGCAGCGATGGAAGGTTACCGTGTTGTGACGATGGATGAGGCTGCATCTCAGGCTGATATCTTTGTGACAGCGACCGGTAACTGCGGTGTTATCACTCACGATCATATGCAAGCCATGAAAAACAATGCCATCGTTTGTAACATTGGTCATTTTGATTCAGAAATCGAAATCGATACATTAGAAAAATACACCTGGGAAAACATTAAACCCCAAGTGGATCATGTGGTGTTCCCTGACGGCAAACGCATCATTGTGTTAGCCCAGGGCCGTTTAGTAAACCTTGGGTGTGCGACAGGCCACCCAAGCTTTGTTATGTCAGCCTCCTTCACTAACCAAGTGCTTGCGCAAATTGAATTGTGGAATAATGCTGACAATTATGACAAACAAGTCTATGTACTACCAAAACATTTGGATGAGCAAGTGGCGCGTTTACATCTTGACAAACTCGGCGCAAAACTTACAACATTAACCGATAAGCAAGCTGAATATTTGGGTCTGGATAAAGACGGCCCCTTCAAGCCTGACTACTACCGTTACTAATGATTGAAGCCCGCGCAAGCGGGCTTTATTTTAGCGTTATGACCACACCCCGACTTTATCAAGCCATCGAATTAAGTGAAGGAAATACTATTTCCCTCACTGCTGATGCCGCCCATCATGTTAGCCGCGTCTTACGCATGAGTGTTGGCGATACGGTAATTATTTTCAATGGTCAAGGTGGCGAGTACCACGGCACGGTTACAGATATCAGTAAAAAATCCGTCATTGTACAATTACAGCAATTTAACGACAGTAATACCGAATCCCCTTTACACATTCATCTCGGCCAAAGCATTGCCCGGGGAGAGAAAATGGATTTAATTTTACAAAAGTCGGTTGAGCTCGGTGTAACTGAAATCACCCCACTGTTTAGCGAATTCGGCAATGTGAAATTGCCCACCGATCGATTACGGAAACGCTTACAGCATTGGCGCGGTGTGATTATCAGTGCATGCGAACAATGCGGTCGTACGTTTATTCCCACGCTTAATCCGCCGATTAAAACTCAGCTTTGGCTTGAGGGTTTATCCGCTGACGTTTTGGGGCTGGTATTAAATCCTCGAGGTGAACACAGTATCAAAACCCTGCCTGCTGATACAAAGAACATTGCTCTATTGATCGGTCCAGAAGGTGGCTTGAGTGATGCGGAAGTTATGCTTGCGAAAGAGAAGGGGTTCCTCGATAGTCGCTTAGGCCCGAGAGTCTTACGTACAGAGACTGCAGCGCTAGCAACCATCGCAGCACTACAGTCTCAGTTAGGTGATTTTAATTAGGTTACCAACCAACGGCTTTCCCTTAACATCTCGCGATGGGAGATTCTTAAGAGGGAGAATTCACTTCGCGCGCTGCGTAATATTCAGCGAAGCAGCTTTCCGGCTTAGCCGGAAGCTGCTGGCAATTAACACATCTTAACGACTTGCTTCACCAGCTTATTGATCCCTTCATAGACTTCAGCAATGGATTGGCCCAGCATGTAGGCTGGTGTTGATACGACTTTGTTAGTTTCATCCACCACAATAGCACGGGTATCGCAGTTTTGGTGTTTGCCACCCATCGCTTCGATAGCAGCTGCGGTATCCGCATCATTACCAATAGTACATTGCACCCCTTCACCACAGAGCCGTGGCGCCATGGCGGGCGCAATACAAATATAGCCAACGGGTTTGCCGGCACCGTGCATGGCTTTAGCAAATTGTTCAACGTCAGGATTAATCTCACAATCAGCTCCATTCACTGCAAAGTCAGATAAGTTTAACGCTGCGCCAAAACCACCAGGGAATATCAAACCGTCAAATTCATCAGCATTAGCTTGTTTAATGTCTTTGATGTCACCGCGAGCAAGACGGGCAGACTCAACCAGGACATTACGTTGCTCTGCAACATCTTCACCTGTTAAATAATTAACGACCTTATGTTGCACCATATCTGGCGCAAAACACTGATACTCTACACCCTCTTGGCTGAGAGATAATAACGTCGACACAGTTTCATAAATTTCAGAACCATCCATAAAACCACAACCCGATAATACAACCGCAATTTTTGTCATTGATTGACTCCTTCTACACAGAAATTCCCGCTAGAAGCGGGAAGTTGCTTCTCAAATACTATCGCCTGCGCGGCTAAGCCGCGCGAACGGCGACCAAAGGGGGAAAATCGCAGTTTCCCCCTTTGGAAACCCTCCATCGCGAGAAGTTTAGCGGGAACCGCTACCTTCTACGAAATTTTTAGCAAAATAACTAATAATAAAATCAGCACCGGCCCGTTTAATGGCGATGAGAGATTCATGCATTGCTTGTTGTTCATCCAACAAACCGTCACGGGCAGCTGCTTTGATCATGGCATACTCACCGCTCACTTGATAGGCACCCAATGGCATATCCGGATGGGCTTGTTTAACACGATGAATAATATCTAAATACGCCATGGCGGGTTTCACCATTAACATGTCAGCACCTTCATAAACATCGCTGTCCGCTTCCCGCAATGCTTCATGACTATTAGCCACGTCCATTTGATAGGTCTTGCGGTCACCAAACTGTGGTGCACCTTCGGCAGCTTCACGGAATGGTCCATAAAACGACGAACTGTATTTCACTGCATAACTTAAGATAGGAATATGTTGATAGTCATGTGCATCAAGACCACTACGTATTGCTGTGACCATACCATCCATCATGCCACTGGGCGCCACCACATCGGCACCGGCCTCGGCATGACTAACAGCTTGTTTGGCTAACAGCTCTAGGGTTTTGTCATTATCCACATCCACGCGGCCTGCCACTTCGTCGATAACACCACAGTGGCCGTGGGATGTGTATTCACAAAAGCACACATCAGAGATGACTAACAAATCGGAATTCACCGACTTAATACGCTGGATAGCTTGTTGGATGATGCCGTTGTCGCTGTAACTATCACTACCGAGGTCGTCTTTATGGGCAGGAATACCGAACAATAATACCCCGGGAATACCGAGTTTACTGATATCACTGATCTCAGTTTCGAGCTGATTAAGTCCCCACTGAAATTGCCCTGGCATGCTGGCAATTTCCTGGCGGTGGTCAGGGTCATGGTGGATAAATAGGGGTAAAATCAAATCGTTAACCGAAACACGGGTTTCGCGGACCAAATCCCGTAACTTCGGGTGTTGGCGCAACCGCCGCAAGCGGGTTTCAGGAAAGCTTGTCATCGTTGACTCCACTGTGAGAGAATTGGTTTCTTTATGACCGTAGTATACCGATGAAACGACTGTCTGACAAAGACTTAAGCCAATTATTTGCCAATGCCCAGGTGCTGGGGGAGCATAAGCGGGGACCGAAGATCCTACTCACTCCCGAGGGCGATATATTAAAGGTATTCTACCGCCGCGGTGGACTTAGCTCCGATAAGCTCTTCCCCTATGCCAAACGCTTCATCCGGCACAGCCAACAATTGCACCGCTCAGGTATTGAGACCGTTGACATCACAGACAGTTATTATTGCCCCCACAACAAAGCTTACATCCTGCGCTACCCGAAGTTACCTGGTGACGATGTCCGGAGTCTTGTTAAACAACAGCCAGAACTGTTGGCTGACGTCGCGCGCTTTGTTGCTAAGTTGCACGAGAAGGGTATTTTTTTCCGTGCTATTCATTTGGGTAATCTGCTTTATCATGAGGGCAAATTTGCTTTATTGGATATTACGGATTTGTCAATCCAACGCCGCCCTTTGAGTCACTGGCGACGGGTGCGTAATCTCAAGCATTTGTTATTTTATCGAGGGGATAAGGAGTACTTTAAAGCGTTCGGGATTAAGCGGTTTTTAGAAATCTATTTTGAGAAGACATCACTCGATACAAAGCAACGATCAAAGCTTGTTGATGCTATTACCCCGTAAGAGGAAGATCGCATTATTTTTGCTCACCCACCTATTCAGAATCAAGAACGAGTCAAGAAACTTGCCTGAACCTAACCCCTTGATTTTATTGAATTTTATTGAAATTCTCCCTAAAAATTCACATTAAAATCAAGAACGAGTCAAGAAATCTATGCCCAAAATGGAATATAACCTGTTCTTGGCCTACCCTGCTCTACATCCTTAATATAGCCCAGCTCTTTAGCACGCTTTATGACCTTGGTAGCTTGAGCTGCATTAACCTTTTCAATGCCTAATCGTTCACATAGGCTTAGGTTTTTCATTCTATCGCCACTCAAAAAGCTTAACACAGCATGCTGATAACATGCCCTCACCCGTTCTTCAGGCGTCATATTGGCGAATCTTCTAGGTCCATAAAGTATTGCCTGCATTTATTAAGTCGATATCACGTTGATCATTCATATAACATCCTTTTCCTGTAGTTTGCGTTATAGTTAGTTTAGTAAAAAGCGGCAGAGAGTAGAACAACTCCTCAAAAAAGCGAAAAGCCTCGGTGTTCACCGAGGCACAGACGCCGATCGGGATTCCCCAATCCACTTGATAGTGATTCTACCCCTTCACCATCACGCAATCAAACTCAATAACGGCTAATGAGTCTTTGTCGCGGCTCACTGGAAACAAACCCGTAATGTCAAAACCGTGTTGGCGGTAAAAAGCTATGGCACTTAAATCATCGGGCATACCATCATAAATTGGCTTAGCAGCAATTTCAGATTGTAGCCCAACAATGTGAGGCAATGCATTGTAAGCACCTTTAAAAACTTCCAAGTCAAACCCTTGGGTATCCATCTTTAGAAATATCCGTGGCTCAGGGAATTCTTTGATTAAATCACCAAAGACCGTATCAAAACGTTTTACCAGCACTTGCTCTTGGCGCGCGGTTTTGGCTTTCTCGAAACGAGCTTCACCGTAATCGTTGGTCTCTAAGAATGACGAAAATGATGTCTCTGTACTAACATTAATAGTCTTAGTAGCCGGTTCACAACCCAAGGCATAATTAAAAATATGCCAATTAGGATCTTTCTTGCTTAACGTTAGTAATTTTTCATAAACCGCTTTGATCGGTTCAAAGGTAAAAATCGCCCCTTGATAACCATTGCGACGTAAACTCTTGCCGTATTGGCCTAAATTGCCGCCCACATCGAAGACACAATTAATTCTCTGGCGAGTAAACAAATGCTTAAGATGGGTTTCAAGAGTTAAGTGACTCTTGTCTTTTTTCACCAGGTCATAACCGAGAATTCCTGCCAATTTATGATGTAGCTTCATGGGATTTCCTTAAATAGCTTAATAGGTATTTGCGTAAATACGATAATTTAAACAGTAGTGCCGGCTTTTGCCGTAAGGCTTGATGGTACACTGCACGTGCCTCTTGATACTCGCCCGCCAAATATAAATTACGAAACAATGATAAATAGCGCTTCGCCGCATACTCATTCCTATATTTATACAACGCTTGCGGTAATGTATCCGTAAACACACTGTCGCACACTTCAAGTGCGGTCTTGCGATAAATACGGCTATTATGACGCAAACTGTCGCTGTGCTTGTGAATGTTTACTGTCACTTTGTCCAAATAAGCGCAGGGATGTAATGCTAACAGATGGGCAAAAAAACAAATATCTTCTGCACTTTTCATATGCTCTGCATAACCAAGCGCATCAAAGACTTTTTTCTTCACGATGAATGCGCCGTTGCAAAGTGGGATAGTCTTATTCAGCAAATAATCGCAAAAATTTATTTCGTTATTTGTTGCAATGGGTTTGCCCCGTTTGGTCCGGGTTTTCCCCTCAGCGGAAACCGCGTTATGTGCGGTATAAACCATATTAATATTTGGGTTGTTTATGAGATACTCTTGATAGTCACTCAATGCCTCAGGCAACAAGGTATCATCTGCATCCAAAAACAGTAACCAATCGCCAGGCGCCTCTTTTGCCCCACGATTTCGGGCAACACCAGGGCCTTGATTTGGTTGCTGCAAATAATGAATCTTGTCGGGATAACGCTGTTGAAGATCAGCAATTACATCCACCGTATTATCTGTTGAACCATCATCAATAATAATAATCTCTGCTGCTGCAGCGGATTGCTGCAATACCGACTCAACCGCCGCCTCAATAGCGTTAGCATAGTTATAGGTCGGAATGATGACGGAAATACGTTGATTCAAAGGAAGTCCCTACTTATTTGCTGGTGAAGAATTATTCCATATTTTTGATTTTTCTGGAACCTGACGCTGCATCGTCTTTTTGTTATACTGACTGGCCTATTTAGCAACAAGGTCATTACATGCACACAATCAAACACCCTAAAGGTCTGTATATTTTATTCATGACTGAGTTCTGGGAGCGTTTTGGCTTTTATACTGTTCAAGCATTGCTCGTACTCTTCTTGAGCAAAGTTTTTCTGTTTACTGATGATCAATCTTATAGTCTCTTCGGTGCCTATGCCGGTTTGATTTACGCCTCGCCCGTTATTGGTGGTTATCTTGCAGATAATTTTTTGGGCTTTCGCCGCGCGATCTATTTCGGTGGCATTCTGTTTATTCTTGGTTATCTCGGCTTAACTCTCTTCGACGGCCAAAATGCATTTTACCTATCCCTGGCATTTTTGATTTGCGGTAATGGTTTTTTTAAGAGTAATGTCTCGAGCCTTTTGGGCACCCTTTACGATCACCCCGATATTCGTCGTGACAGTGGTTTTACCTTATTTTATATGGGGATCAACTTTGGTTCCTTTGTCGCAACGCTATTTTGTACCTACGTTGCAGCTGAATTTGGCTGGCATTATGGTTTTGGCTTAGCCGCTATTGGCATGTTACTTGGAATGATTACTTTCACTTGGGGTAGTCGCTACCTTGAAGGTAATGGCAGTCCCCCACATCCTAGTCAACTGCATGAACCCATTCTATTCGGTATTAGCCGCGAGCACCTTATCTATGCACTAACCTTAGGCTGTGTATTTCTCATCTCCTTGATGATACATTATCCCAATGTGGTCAATATTGGCTTATTAGTGTTTGGTGCCCTAATCTTAGCTTATATCGTTAAACGCGCTTACCAATACCAAGTGCAACAGCGTAATCATTTGATCGTGATTGTAGTCTTATTAATCTTTGTTGTGATCTTTTGGGCCTTGTACTTTCAAACCTTCATGTCAGTAACACTGTTCATCGAGCGCTCCATCGACCGACAAATTTTTGGTTGGGTCATGCCTACAGCGATGTTCCAATCCTTTAACCCGTTATTTATTATTCTGCTTTGCCCCATTATGGCCAAAGTCTGGATCAAAATGGCCTATAGCCGCTATAACCCCTCAACACCAATGAAATTCGCCATTGGGTTGCTATTAGTCAGTTTTGGTTTCTTTGCACCCGCTATTGGTAGCCACTTTATTAATAATGCGGGTCTCATTCCTATGGGCTGGATTGTGTTATGTTTCTTCTTACAAACCGTTGGTGAATTATTTTTGTCCCCCGTCGGTTTATCAATGATTACGCAATTGGCGCCGCGGGAAATGATCGGCTTTTTGATGGGGGTATGGTTCCTCGCTACTGGCGCAGCCAATGCGGTCGGCGGCAAAATTGCAAGTTTCACCACTATCCCAGAAAATATTCATGATACCGTTACCATTGATCATTTATACGGGCATCACTTTATGATCTTTGCTCTAGTAGGAACCGGTGTCAGTTTACTATTGATGATATTAACCCCTTGGCTTAAGCGGATGATGAAATAAATCATGACAAACGATACTGATATTCTCTTCGAAGAACACAAAGGCAGTGGCGGTAATGTTGGCCTTATCACCCTAAACCGCCCCGAACAATTAAACGCATTGAGCTTTGAGATGATCTGCGCTATCGATGATAATCTCGCTCAATGGGAAATCAACAAAGACATCAAAGCCGTCATCATTCGTGGTGCAGGTGACAAGGCATTTTGCGCCGGCGGCGATATTCGTGCTATCTATGATCAAGGCCAGACAGAAGGGGTCAGTGTGGCGCGGCGCTTCTTCTGGAATGAATACCGCATGAATCACCGCATTAAGCATTTCTCTAAACCCTATATCTCATTACTCGATGGAATAACCATGGGCGGCGGTGTTGGCGCCTCAGTACACGGCAGTCACTGTATTGCCACTGAACGGCTATTATTTGCTATGCCGGAAACCAGCATTGGCTTTTTCCCGGATGTGGGGGGCTCGTATTTCCTCTCCCGCTGTCATGATGAGCTAGGTGTTTACCTAGGATTAACTGGTGCGCGGATGAATGCCGCCGATGCGATGGAAGCAGGCTTTGCTACTCACTTTGTCTCCAGCAATCGCCAAGATGATATCATCCAGCAAATTATTGATACCAACCTTCACGATGATGCAAAAGTTGCGGTGAGTGAGTTACTGGTGGATCATGCCGTTCAGCCCGAAAATACCGAGCTGCTGATCCATAACAGTGAAATTGAGACCTGCTTTAGTGCCGACACCATGGAAGAAATCATGCTACGCTTAGCCGAGCAAGATACGCCTTGGAGTCGAAAAACCACCGAACTCCTCCAACAAAAATCCCCTACTAGCCTCAAAATTACCTTAAAACAATTGCGCAAAGGTGTTGGACTCGGTTTTGAGGAATGTCTACAACAAGAATACCGTATGGTACAGCGCGTATTACAAAGCCATGATCTCTACGAAGGCATTCGCTCCGTTATTATCGATAAAGACCACAACCCCCAGTGGTCTCCAGATACATTAGCCGCTGTGACTGAGACCATGGTAGACGACTATTTCGCTCCTTTGGCAGATGGTGAATTACATTTTGATGAGGATAACGAATGAGCCAGAACACTCTCCCCATTGGTGTATTTGATTCCGGTGTCGGCGGGTTAACGGTGCTCAAAGCCTTACAAGAAAGCTTAGCCAATGAATCATTTATTTATCTCGGCGATACTGCGCGCTTACCCTACGGCACCAAAAGTCCCGAAACTGTGATCCGCTATGCTACAAAAGCAGCAGATCTTCTTTGTGAACAAGGAATAAAAATGCTTGTTGTTGCCTGCAATACGGCTTCTGCTTTTGCTCTAGGTGCATTACAACAACATTTAAAACCTTTGCCTGTAATCGGTGTAGTAGAACCCGGCGCTAAAGCTATTTGCAAACAATCCCCTTCTGGTCATATCGCGGTTATCGCCACAGAAAGTACCGTAAGACACGGCGCTTACGAAGCCGCAATCAGAGCGATACGTCCGGATGCTACTGTAGTCTCACAAAGTTGTAGTATGTTTGTGGCTTTGGCCGAAGAAGGTTGGTTAGAAGGCCCTATTCCTGAAGCTATTGCAGCGAAATATTTAGAGAGTTTATTTGCAAAAGACACAACTCAGCGACCTGATAGCCTCATGCTTGGTTGCACCCATTTCCCTGCACTCAACAATACTATCCGCAACGTGGTTGGGGATAGTATTCATATCGTTGATTCAGCCCATGCCGTTGCCGAAGCGACAGCCGAGATTTTGGATCAAACAAGACTAGCAACCCAAGAAAGCTCACCAACCACAAGGCTGTTAACCACCGACTCCCCTGCCCGCTTCGCCAAAGTCAGCGGTAGCTTCCTAGGCATAGCTATCGATGAGAGTGATGTGCAGTTGGTTTGATTAAGCTAAAATTTCTTTTTCATAAAAATTAATAGTATCTCTAATCACGGGGTCAATAATGTGATAGGCGCCATCTTCATCACACTCGATGAGATCTTCTTCTTCTAGACTATTCAATGCTTTTGATATCGCTGTCGAGCTTAAATTTGTCGCGACTTGTGCCTCTTTGCTTGTTAAGCCCTTATTACTCTCAAGGCTTAAGTATGCCATGATCTTTAGCTGGCTATTATTGAATTTAGAGAGAAAATACCGGATGCTTTTTGCTTCAGAAAAAATCAGTTTATGCCATGCATCCTGCACTAATGTAATATCAGCTTTTTTCTTCGTGGTTTCTAATAGGCGCCAAACATACAAACAAAGATGATAAAGCCTTCTGGGGTGTCTTTCGCTCAACGTCAAAATTTCATTAATAACATCATTAGGCATTATTAAATCCAAAGACTGCTTAGCAACTTTTTTGATATACGCTGTATAGTACCGTGGTTCGATTTTTCCTAAAGTGACATTATCACACAGCTGATACAAAGGCTTAGCATTATCATTGAACATTTGTTGCAATAAGCGCCGACTGCTTCCCGAAAAGATAAAAATAACTCGCTCTGATTTCTGAGCAAAATGTCGTATAGCCCCTTGAATTTCGTCAGACTCATTAACATTGATGATCTCTTGCATTTCATCGATAAATATTACCGCCTTTTTACCGGCTTCTTTTAGTGATACTTCAAGAAATTGTAGTGCTGTCAGAATGTTTTCAGCAATATCATCATGTTTCTCTGGCTCGATTGTGACATGCACTAATCCTTTAAGACCAATATCCCATTGTTTTTTCGACTTACCAAAAAAACGCTTAGCACTTTGTATGACCTTATCTTTTTCTTTAATTGCCGTAGATATAATTTGCTCAATTCCCCTGATAATTTTCATTTCTACTGATTTACCGCTACGGCATAGCTGAAGATCAATTTCAACATAATCTAACTTTTTGTTCTCTAACACATTCAATACTAGGCTTGATTTACCGTAACGTCTGGGGGCTAACAGTAATGTATGTATTCCTGTGTCTATGTTCTTGTTGAGCCACTCAGCATCTTCGATGCGACCAATAAAAGCTTTGCCTTTAGCCAACCCTAACGGAAAATAATTGTCATAGGCCATAATTTCGCCCCATATTACTTAATCAATTGAGTATAACACCAAATGGTTTTAAACCAAATGGTTTTAAACCATTTGGTTTAAAACCATTTGGTTTCATACTCAGCCAGCGAGTTATTTCTGGCGTTTCCCCTTAAAAATCATGGAGATAGACAATCATCAACGCCGACTGCCCAGCAAACTCAACCCGCTAACGGTGGGGTGATCGGGGTCTTGTGGGGTTGGTTTATGACGTTTTGCCGCTTGGGTGCTGTCTAAATCAGTACGTCTTCGTTTAGCCAGTATGACGACGAGACTATCACCTTCCCAACGCTGAATCCGGGGACTATCGGATTCAGATGACATGGAAAGCAAGAGTTTACCTTCTTCATTAATTGAAAACACATCATCTAATTCATCGTCTACTTCTTCATCTGAAGAGATATCACCAACGGATGATTCATCCTCTTCAGGCTCTTCCTCAGTTAAGAACTCATCATCTGAGGAAATATCGCCGACAGATGATTTATCCTCCCATTCCGGACTATCAATATCACTTGCAAAGTATGCATGTTGCTCTGATAAAATTGCAAAAGTCGTAATAAATTCATCTTCGTTATCTGCTTTTTCTCTTATTCCAGATAATTCATCCGTATTATTCTCGCCACCATCATTTTCAGCTATTTCATCAACGACTGTTTGCTGAACCATTAACCCCAGGGTAATTTCCGGCACTGAGATAGGAGAGGTATATACTGTTAGGTGATCTTCAGCAGGTTTAGGCATCAAAACCCGTATAGTTGGTGGCCGTTGGGAATTTATGAAAAATTCAATTGCATCAATCTTTCTTGCCCTCTCTCTGCTTTTTTTAGTTAGCTGTAAATAATTTCTGCAGTCATGTGTTGTGGCAAGTGGATCTGCACCAGCCTCCAATAAAGCAACAACCATCGCTCTTGTTCCATACATTAAAGCGTAATGTAATGGTGTTTCGCCTTTCAACGTTTTAGCTTCGAGATTCTTGCCCTCAAATGCTAATAGCTTTTTTAATGTCCCAGCATGGTTCTTGGTGGCAATGTGCAGGGGGGTTTCTCCCTTATTGTTAGCCGCATTAAGGTTACCGCTGCTCAACATTACACTTCTAATCGCCTGTAAATATCCAGCATCTTTTTTACGCGCCAAATAGTGAAGAACCGTTTCTTCGTTATTATCTGTCCCGTTAACATCAACATTTAGCACAGCAACAGCGTTGCTTAGAAATCTATAGGCACCAGCTTCGGCTTCGCGATGTAATAATGTTCTACCACTATCATCAGTTCCGCTAATAATAACCCCTTTTCCCTCTACAACTCTCATCAACAGAATCATACGGTCATCATATGACTCATCTGCTAAATCCCATCCTTCACTATTCTTTATTTTACGCGGCTTCATTAAGGCCAGATAGCCAAATGCATTTACCCCTGCATTATCTTTGACCAGGGCGTTTGCCCCAGCTGCCAATAATGCAGGGGCTAATTCGTCGTCTCCCGCCTGAAGGGCTTGAAGAAACGGTGTGGTGCCGGCATTATTGCGATGATGAAGACTGACGTTCATTTCTTGCAAAAGTCTAACTCCTTTTGCAACAGGGTCCCCCCTATGACTTAAGCCATCATACATTGCAAGATAGTGAAAGCCATTATTTCCTTGATTATCTTCTGCCAATACATCAGCACCATGCGCATATAACAATGGTATTGCACCATAGCTATGGTATTGCGCTGCTAAGAGAAAAGGCGTCGTGCCATTTTCGTTCTGAAAATTAGGACCAAGCTTATTCTTCAAAAGCGTTTTGACGATGCGGATATTGTTTTTTTTGATAGCCTGCCACAGTAAACGCTTTATCTCTGCCTGATACTCCGTCGCAGAAAGATTCATATTATTGATAGCAAAATAAAAGGCCTCGAGATTTAAGTCCTCAATGGCACTATCAATTACACTGATTTCTTCCTGTTGCCAACTGCTACGCTTTCTCTTAACATGGATATCCGCACCATTATTCAATAAAAATTTAGCAACGCGGTGGTGGTCATGTAAAACCGCATCGTGGATAAAATGCAATTGAGGATCCTCTCTCCATAAAATTTTTTTTGTCGTAGTTTTGCTTTCTTCAAATTGATATAAATACTCCACAATATCATCCCGACCATACCGACACGCCTTAGAGACCAATTCAAGGATTGAGCCGGTGTAAATTTTACACTCTCCAGATGGCGTAATCATGCATTCCTGCAGTATATTCAATCCAGGTAAAAGAGACGAAGTACCACTAGTAAATAAGCTCCCAATTCGTGGCAAAGAGTCATATAATCTGTGTTTATCAGCAAGCATTCTCACTATATCGATATGGCCGAATATTACCGCAAAATGATACGCGATATTTGGGTAAGCACCGTGAATTTGAATGCGTTCACTATAGATAGTATATTTTCTCGAGTAGATAGCTTTTTTTGTTAGCATTGATGGTGTTTCATTAAGAAGCGCTTGTGCCTTACCAGTCTGTCCTAATGCTGCAGCCCAATGTAATAGTGTTAAGCCACAGTTATCATAGCCACTTCTGTCTCTCTCAGCTGCTTGTGCTAACTCATAAAAATAATCCAAGACCTCACCATATTCATGGAGACTGGCCCAGTCAATGAGGTTTCTTGGCGGTGAGTTCTTTGCTGTATCAGAAATAAATAACTCCTTCAAACGCGGGCGAAGGGTTTTTAGCCAAGCGATATCATTAAACTTCACCGCTTGCAATAAATCACGCTCTCGTTTCGTATTTACTTTGTACGCTTGCTGATAAGAGTTGCGATAAAGGTGAAAATAAGGTGCTTCTTCTTCAAATTCATCAACATATTCCAATTCTCTATACCGTTTCATGGCATCGGGAAAATCACGAGCCAGCAGTGAGCGCCAAGTAGCTTCGCTGGCTACCACAGAAGCGAAACCTTTTGCTGTTCTACGTAATGCTATTATGCTCTGCAGTGGTAGCCTCTCGACAATCTGAAACAAAAGTTCAAACGGTAGGGATAATAGTAGATTGCCGACATTAGGGCCAACGTCTTCGACATCCATCTCAACTTGTTGGGGGGCAGGATACATACACTAGGGCCTTTTTTTTGAGAAAATCATTATGGTAAAAAGCTGTGTGCAGTTTACTGCATACATTAGGTATGATCAAGATTTCTACAAGGCATTATTTTCCCATGAAGCTCGCCTCACGCTTCTCTAAAAATGCCCGAGTGCCTTCGACTTTATCCTCGGTAGCACAGGTTTTAGCGAAAGACTCAGCCTCAAGAGCTAACGCTTGCTCCAGTGGCATATCGTAGCCTTGGTCAATAACGTCGACGACTTGTTGGATGGCGATTGGTGCCATGGCGATGACGGTTTGTAACGTTTCACGGGCTTTGTCGAGTAATTCGTCGGGCTCAGTCACGGCTGTGACTAAACCCCACTGCAGCGCCTCGTCCGCTTTAATAAAACGGCCTGTCAGACACAAATCCAATGCTCGGCCTTTGCCAACCAACCGGGCTAAGCGTTGTGTACCACCGTAACCGGGAATGACACCGAGCTTCACTTCTGGTTGACCAAACTGCGCCTTGCTTGATGCGATACGAATATGGGCCCCCATGGCTAATTCACAACCACCGCCGAAGGCAAAACCATTGACGGCAGCTAATGATGGTTTGCCCAATGTTTCCAACTGTCGAATAACTGCTTGTCCAGCTCTCGCGAAAGGCTGTCCCGTTTCAGCCGTCAATTCTGCTAAGCCTTCAATATCCGCACCAGCACAAAAGGCTTTGCCTTCACCCGTTAGCAATAGGGCTTTTACCTTAGGATCAGCTTTGGCCGTTTCGAAACATTGGGATAGTTCTTCTAATACCGTCGCGTTTAAGGCATTGAATTTATCCGGGCGGTTTAAAGTGATGGTGAGAATACCGTGACTGTCGGTGGCGGTCTTTAGCGTGGTGAACATGACACTCTCCTATACGATTTAGGAGAGTGTATCAAAGGTCTGTTTGCTCACCAACCACAGGTTCTAGTATTGCGTCGTTGCAGTGTCGCTTGACGTTCAAGCACTGCATGCTGCTCTTGCTGGGCTTTGTTTTTTTCGCGTTGCCAAAAACCACACCACGCATTGTGGGCCAGTGCTTCTTTGAAGAATTTGCAGTGTTGTTGCGCGATTTCATGTGTAGTATTCGTTGTCATTACTCACTCCTTGTTGCTTTAATTATGTCCATATCGTCAGTATAGAGAGCCCGCTAAAAAGTTGAGTTACAGCAGATGTTGAAGTGTGTTTTTTTGTAACAGCAAGAGTTGTCCACAGATAAAAAATAGACAGAACTGTCTGGTACTTTTTGAACAAAAGAGGATTTTAGACGATAACCCCTTGATTAAAAGGGGTTATTTTGAGTGAACTGTTTCTGGACGAACAGGACGTTGTTAATTATCACAACATTACAGAAATTAGCCACAGAGTTATCCACAGCATTTTGTCAGTGATCGCTTACTCCATTAGCAACCATGCACCTACAATCCGTTAGGTGTTATTACGCAGTTTTGCATCATTCAGTAGCACGATATTGCCGCCAACTAGCAATACAGTACCGAAGATTGTCACCAAGTATTGCACGGCAGTTGCCAAGAATTCGCCATTGGGGATGGCTTGTAAGTAATCCGCCAAACTTGAAATCACCACACAAGGCAATAACACGCCAAGGAGGAACACACAGAAGTACCGCAGCCACAGCCCTTTGGTCATCTGGAAGCTATGCTTGAGCCCTTGAATAAGGTGTTCACCATCAATAGCAATCAAAGGCAAGGTCAGTAAAAAGCGCACCGCGATGAAAGCAAAAACCACCACGATAATGGCGGCGCCCAGACTGTAAGCCACTTTATGTAATGCTGGGAATGCTGCAAAACCAAAGTGAGTTATCAACGCCCAAACCGCACCCGGCAAAAAGATAGCTAAGGCTAAGATGATATACGCCCCGGTCATACGCCAGCAGCGTTTCAGGGCGATACGCCACATACTGCCATAGGCCAAATCCCGTCCCTGCAGGGTATCAAAGGCTTTGTTATAAATGGCAGTTAAGCAAAATAACGCCACCACAAAATAAAACGCAACATAGAGATAAAATAAAATCGTCGCAAGCGTTGGCTGATGCAGAATCTCACCGACAGCAGACACCAGAAAAAAACCAGCGGTAACATATACCAAAATCAAACCGATACACATCAACAACGTTGGAATAAGGGGCTTCAACAAATAGCCGAAGGCCCGGTAGCAGTCTTTGAGTAGGGCTTTCGCCGGTTGCGGTTGCTGCGCTAGATTCATAATCACCTCTTGTGCTTGCCCCACCGAGTGGGGATAATTGCTGGATGTCAAAAACTACCATAATACAGGTCGCCATTGCTACTCCCCTACGGCGATTGTTCGATTATTTGCCGCCTAGTGGCGTCATGGCTGAGGATTTACACCCCGGTTGCCGCGTGCAAGTGCCTTTTCGCAACAAATCGGTCACTGGTATTATCATGCACATAACGGATCACAGTGACGTTCCCGAGGAGAAATTAAAATCCGCTATCGCCTGCGTCGACAAAACACCGATTCTCGATAGTCACTGCCTCAAACTCGGTCGTTGGGCCAGTGATTATTACCAATACCCCATAGGTGAAGTCGTTGTTGGTACCTTGCCCAAACTATTACGCCAAGGCCAACCCGCCTGCAAAAAACCCATAACCGCTTATCAGTTAACTGAGCTTGGCCAAGGTGTTGATCTGGATACCTTAACGCGAGCACCAAAACAACAAGACGCCCTACGATTATTACGACAACAGGTCAATCCCATCGCCCGTCATGATTTAGCCGACGTAAGTTCTGGGACATTGAAGGCATTGGTCGATAAGCAATGGCTAGAAACGGTGGACGTGATACAATCCCCCGTGCCTCGCACTACCCAGCAACCTAACTATGCATTAAATGACGATCAACAACAGGCCTTTGCCGCCATTACCGAATCCTTGGGTGCCTTCAAAGCATTTCTGCTAGACGGTGTCACCGGCAGTGGTAAGACGGAAGTCTATTTGCGCACCATTGATGAAGTGCTTAAACGGGGCGAGCAAGCCTTGGTGATGGTGCCCGAAATCGCGTTAACGCCACAAACCGTTAAACGTTTTAGCGAACGCTTTGCCACTCCCATTGCCGTGTTACACTCTGGTCTTAATGACCGAGAACGTCTAGATGCTTGGATCATGGCCCAAACCGGTGAAGCCGGAATCATTATCGGTACCCGCTCTGCCATTTTCACCCCAATAGCAACGCTTGGCATGATCATTATTGATGAAAGTCATGATGGTTCGTTCAAGCAACAAGATGGCTTTCGTTATTCGGCACGCGATTTGAGTTTGATCAGAGGACAAATGCATAAGGCGCCTGTGATCTTGGGTTCAGCCACTCCAGGACTTGAAAGTCTACGCAATGCAGCCAGTGGTCGTTATGAATGTTTGAAACTGACCCAACGTGCCGGTCATGCTAACTTGCCCAATTACCGTATTCTGGACATTCGTAATCGGCAATTGTTAGATGGTTTGTCCAATGAATTATTAGCTGCAATTAGTGATCATTTACGACAAGACAGCCAAGTATTGTTATTCTTAAACCGCCGCGGTTATGCACCCACCTTGATTTGCAACAGTTGCGGTTGGGTAGGTAAATGTCAACGTTGCGATGCCAATATGACCTTGCACATGAAGCCGCGTCATTTGCACTGTCATCATTGTGATGCCTCTTGCCGTATTCCCCATCAATGCCCTCAATGTGATAGTGAACATTTGCATGCCCTGGGTCTTGGTACTGAGCGCTTAGAACAAACCCTGAGTGAGCAATTCCCTGAGGCCGAGGTATTTAGGATCGATAGAGATACCATTCGCAGCAAAAGTGCGTTAGAGACAACGCTAGCAAAGATCCACAATGGCAAACGACAAATCTTAATCGGCACACAAATGCTGGCGAAGGGACATCATTTCCCGAATGTGACCTTGGTAGCAATCTTAGATGCGGATGCGGGATTTTTTAGTGCTGATTTTCGCGCCAGTGAACGAGTCGCCCAATTACTCGTGCAAGTGGCTGGACGAGCGGGTCGCGCCGAGAAGCCAGGCGATGTTGTCATTCAAACCCGCAACCCCCAACACCCACAACTATTGCGTTTAATTCATGAAGGTTATCACAGCTTTGCTGAAGAAACGCTACAGGAACGCAAAATGGCACGTTTACCGCCTTATACTTATTTTGCGATGCTTCGAGCAGAATCCCATGACAAAGAATTACCGCGGACGTTTTTACAACAAGCCAAAACCCTAGCGAGTGAATTAGGATCCGATGGTGTCTTCGTCCTCGGTCCCATTGCCTCACCGATGGAAAAACGTGCTGGACGCTATCGTTCACAATTATTATTTCAGGCCAACCAACGCAAGGATTTACAAAGCTTACTAGGTCCACTGTCAAAAACATTAGAGACCAGCAAAAAAAGCCCTTACCTGCGTTGGTCATTGGATATTGACCCTATTGATATGTTTTGAGGATACTTATGCCCACTAGTCTTAACCGTTATGCTGTTATTGGCAACCCCGTTGAACACAGCCTCTCACCGCAGATCCAAAGGATGTTCGCTGAACAAACGGGTATTGCCATGACCTACGAAAAATGCCATGCAGAACTGGATAAGTTTACTGAGGCGGTACAACAGTTTCGCAAACAGGGTGGCAAAGGCATGAATATCACTCTGCCCTTCAAGGAACAGGCTTTTGAGTTAGCCGATATCTTAAGTCCGCGCGCTGAATTAGCACGGGCGGTGAATGTGTTTCTGTTTACCGAAAATGGCAAAATCCTGGGTGACAACACCGATGGCTTTGGTTTAGTACGTGACTTACAACATAATCATCACTGTGTGTTAGAAGATAAAGCTATTCTATTACTCGGTGCAGGCGGCTCAGCTCGAGGTTGTTTGGGGCCGTTATTGGATGAGTACCCGCGAGAAATCATTATCGCCAATCGCACACTGAAAAAAGCCCAAGCCTTAGCCGATGAATTTCAACGCTTCGGTTCTGTAAGGGCCTGTGGTTATGATGACGAATACGTCCTTGATCCTGAAGATGGCTTTGATCTGATTATCAATACGACGTCTGCGAGCATCCAAGGAGAGATGCCCCCCTTAGCAAATCATATCATTGCTGATGGTGGAATTTGTTATGATTTAATGTATGGCCTAAGTGAAAATCCTTTTTTGGATTGGGCTGATAGTGAAAGCGCTGACATCATCGCCGATGGTCTTGGCATGCTAGTCGAACAAGCTGCCGAAAGCTTCCATGTCTGGCATGGAATACGACCGGACACTGGAAGCGTATTAGCAGGGTTACGCTAACAATTAGCGACTAATTTTGTTGCGGGCGGTAAATGATTTTGCTGTTATCATCTGACAATCTACCACCAGCCAAACAATCTGAACCCTTGCTATTATAAAGAAGACCCAGTGAGTTAACGCCAATTTGGCAAATGGGCTCTTCTTTTTCATGGTATCGAATAACAATTGCATCGCAGCGACCAATAAATTTAGCTACTATATTTGCGCCTTTTTTTATTGTTACTGAAGAACCGCCACTGTCAATTTTACAGTTACTCTTGTCGACAGAAACAATGATGGGCTTATCACCTTCATTGTCGATAGTTACTTTGCCAGCATACTCAACATTTTGACTGAAATCAGTGGGAACATTATCATCAGCAACCACCGCAAATGCATTGATACTAAAGATACTGATGATAAAGCCTGACAAAAGCTTAAAAAATTGAATTCTCATGGCACTCTCCTTTGAAAGCCAATTATTATGTTATACCCTCAAGAATAGCTAACTACCTGGCTATTTGCAGAGCATGATGCTAGGTGATTGATTATAGGAGGAAATTTTATGGGGCTAAATGACTCACTGTTATCTGCCAATCATCATGGGCGAGGCTACCGGAAGTGATGCAATCCAGCGTCGATGAAGACAAATGCCCCCTCAATGTCACAAAAACATCACAGAGTTGCTGCTTAGTAGCGGCTTTGCGAAGAATTAAATTTTTACAAGCGCCTTTTAGCTGAAAGATCTCACTTGAATGCTGGCGAATATCACGCTCCCCACCCGCCAGATAACAACCCCGAGCATACAACTGTAGCGGTTCATCGAGTTGATTGGTTACCTGGAGTGTGGCTTCAGTGTCACTGCCTTTGCTGTCAATAGGCACAGCGCTCGCACAAGCAATCCCGCCTATAAGACCCACAACAATACTGACGATGATAAGGCGTTTACCCATGACATTAATATCCTTCATTATCTTCCTGTGCTTGTTGTGTAAGCTCATCAAGAACTTTTCCCCTCTCCTCGTCGATGCTATTTTTGTAATGTTGAAGATCTTTATAGCGTATTCTTCGGTGTTTGCCAACTTTGTGAAAGCTAATTTCACCTGACTCTAGTAGCTTCACTAAGTAAGGCCGTGAAACATTTAATAAATCTGCGGCTTCTTGTGTTGTTAGCTCTGCATGAGAAGGAATAATATTGATAATACTTCCTTTCCCCATCTCTAATAGTATTTTGGCAAAAAACTCGAGCGCTTGAACAGGCACAGTTATTGAGTGCTCTACACCATCAGCGCTAATAATTTTGATCTGTTGTGATGGATTATTCTTATGGATATATATCGGTAACTCACGCCCGCTTTGGCTAGCAATGCGCACATCCGTTAATGAAGGGACTTGTTTTGCGATGATCGATTTAGACACGGTTAGCTACCATTGCTGTTTACTTAACCTGAAGTATAATCGAAATAAACGAAATAATCAAAATAATCGAAAAAAATTATATTTAAGATAACCTCATGATTTTATTGGATATTCTGAAAAATACATTACTTCATGGTCACTAATTCTTCCGCACTCGTGGGGTGAATAGCCACCGTATCATCAAAATCAGCCTTGCGAGCGCCCATTTTGATTGCCACCGCGAAGCCCTGTAGCATCTCGTCAGCACCCTCACCAATAATATGACAGCCGACGATTTTTTCGTCTTTACCTGCTGTCACTAACTTCATTGCACTGGCTATGCGAGATTCCGGTGCTGCAAGCGCAGTTATCATAGGTTTGAAACTGGAATGATAGACTTTCACGTTAGCCTCACCGTGCTCTGCGATCGCTGCTTGTTCTGTTAAGCCCACGGTGCCAATAGGCGGATGACTAAAAACAACGGTTGGAATATTGTGATAGTCCAGATGCAGTTCAGGTTGCTGGTTAAACAGCCGTGAGCTCAAACGGCGCCCCGCTGCAATAGCAACGGGGGTTAATTGATCCCGTCCACAGACATCACCAATACTATAAACACCTTTGACATTGGTATTCTGGAAATCATCACAGGGAATATAGCCTCTAGCATCGGTTTTGATCGAGGTATTTTCTAGTCCTAAATTATTCGTGGCTGGCGCTCTTCCCACCGCCCAAATCACCGCATCAAATCCAGACTGAGACGTCTTTCCATCAAAATGAATCGTGATTGTGCCATTATTTTCTTCTAACGCAGTTGGGACATGTTCAGAATGCACTGCTAAGCCTTGAGTAACCATCGCTTGGCGTAGGTTTTCACCCAGCATACTATCAAATGTCCGCAAGAAAGTTTGCTTGCGGATAAACAAATGGGTCTCGCTACCAAGGCCGTTGAGCATTCCCGCTAACTCGACGGCAATATAACCAGCCCCCATCACAGCGACCCGTTTTGGTTGCTCGGTTAAGGCAAAAAAGCCATCCGACGTGATCCCCAACTCCGCACCCGGCACATCAGGCACCGTTGGATAACCGCCGGTAGCGATGACAATATGATCCGCACTGATGTCATCATCACCGACCCGGATGGTTTTGTTATCGATAAATTTGGCTGTACCTATAATAGTATCAATACCATTGTTACTAAGCGTATTGGTATAAATCCCATTGAGACGTTTGATATAGGCTTGTCGGCGTTCAACTAAGGCTGCCCAATCAAGGCTAACACTATCCAGGCTAAAACCATAATCCTTCGCTTCATGTAGTGTTGCCGCGACTTCACTGGCGTACCACATGACTTTTTTGGGGACACATCCCACATTGACGCAAGTCCCACCAAGCGGACCTTTTTCAATAACCGCGCACTTAGCACCATGGCTAGCAGCCCGATTCGCTGAAGCAATACCGCCACTACCGCCGCCGATGGCTAGGAAGTCGTAATGTTTTTTCATGGGAACTCCGCCTTATTTGTATCGACGAACAGTAGCACAGCTTTAATCTATGTTAAACTATGGACATTTTAAAGCTTTAGGAAATCATCATGACAAACCCATTGTTAGCTAACACGCCCCTACCCGCATTCAGCGCCATTAAGCCAGAATTGATTGAACCTGCCCTCGATATGGTGTTGCACGATAACCGCCAACGCCTTGTTGAGCTATTACAGCAAGATCGCTTCACCTGGGAGAACTTAATCCTCCCTCTAGAAGCCATGGAAGACCGTCTCAGCAACCTATGGTCCCCTGTGCGGCACATGAATGCCACCGTCAATACCCCTGAATTACGTGAAGCCCACAATAATTGCATCGAAAAACTCTCTGCATACGGCACGGAACTGTCGCAAAACACAGAACTCTTTAATGCCTATCGCGCGTTGGCTGAGAGCGAAGACGCCGCAAACTACACTGCCGCACAAAAAAAAGTCCTTGACGATGCCTTGCGTGATTTTCATTTAGCCGGTGTTGATTTACCCGACACCAAAAAACAACGCTTCGCTGAGATTAGCCAACGCTTGTCATTACTCTCAACCCGATTCGAAGAAAATGTCATGGATGCCACCGATGGTTGGTCGAAACATATCACCGATGAGTCATTACTAGCGGGTTTGCCAGAGCATGTGGTAACTGCCGCAAAAGCTGAAGCCGACAAACGCAAACTCGACGGCTGGGTCTTTACCCTTGAGATCCCATCCTATTTGCCCATCATGCAATATGCCGACAATCGTGAACTGCGCGAAGAAATGTACCATGCTCACGTCACTCGCGCCTCTGACCAAGGCCCAAATGCGGGCAAATGGGATAACACACCGATAATGGAAGAAATCGTCAAATTGCGTCATGAGCTCGCCACACTCGTAGGCTTTGCCAATTATGCAGAGTACTCCGTTGCCACCAAAATGGCGGAATCCCCCGAAAAAGTCATGACCTTCCTTGAAGATTTGGTTGCCAAAAGCAAACCCCAGGCAGAAGATGAATTCGCCGAACTTGAAGCATTTGCCGGCATGACCTTACAACCCTGGGATGTAGCCTATTATAGTGAGAAGCTACGCCTCGACAAACATAATTTTTCCGAAGAAGAATTACGCCCTTATTACCCTGAAGACAAAGTCGTTGAAGGTTTATTCACTATTGTCAATAAACTTTACGGCATTCAGATAGCAGAAGAAGATGACTTCGATAAATGGCACGACGATGTGCGGTTCTTTTCGATATATGATACAAACAAACAATTGCGCGGACAATTCTATCTTGATCTGTACGCCCGCGCTAATAAGCGTGGTGGGGCGTGGATGGATGAATGCCGTTGCCGTTGTCTTCATGATGGCGTCGTGCAAATACCGGTAGCTTACTTAACCTGTAATTTTGCCGGCCCTACTGGCAACAAGCCAGCACTGTTTAACCAAGAAGAAGTATTAACCTTATTCCATGAGTTTGGCCATGGCCTGCATCATATGCTCACGCGCATCGATCATTTGGATATTTCAGGCATCAATGGTGTTGCTTGGGATGCAGTCGAACTCCCCAGTCAATTCATGGAAAACTGGTGCTGGGAAAAAGACGCCCTTGCGCTTTTTTCCGGTCATTACGAAACTGGCGAAGCTATTCCTGATGAGTTATTCGAGCGTATGCTAGCTGCCAAGAATTTCCAATCAGCTATGACTATGGTACGACAATTAGAGTTTTCATTATTTGATTTTAAACTGCATTGGTTATTTGATCCCAGTCGCGGTGCTCATATTCAAGAAACCTTGGACGAGGTTCGTGATGCTGTCAGTGTGATGTTGCATGCCGATTACAATCGCTTTCAACATGGATTTTCCCATATCTTTGGTGGCGGTTATGCCGCTGGATATTACAGCTATAAATGGGCAGAAGTGTTATCCAGTGATGCTTATTCTAAATTCGAAGAGCATGGGATCTTTGATCGCAAAACTGGCGAGGAATTCTTGCATAACATACTTGAGCAAGGTGGTAGCGCTGACGCGATGGATTTATTCGTTGCCTTCCGTGGCCGCGAACCTGATATTCAGGCACTACTACGCCATAATGGTATCAATTAGGCTTCATCCGTTGACACTAACGCACGCCGTATAAACCAAACACAGACCAGCACCGTTACGACGATACTAAGAAAATCGTCGACGGTGCTAAAACGTTCAGGTAATAATCGCAAAATATCTGTATCTGAGAACAGAACAAATGGCACGGCCAACAATACTCCCATCACGGCAGCTCCTGCCACTAAGCCACAGGCCAACAACATTCCATTATGTTTTACCGCTTCTTTTGCTGCCTCAGAACGGGTTCTTAGCATGCGATTGAGCAGATATGACATTACACCCCCGATGAATAACGAGGTTGTGGCCATTGTTGGTAGATACATACCCATACCAACCGCAACCGGTGATAAGCGCCAGCCTTTTTTCTTTATGAGAAAGTATTCAACAATGATGACTGCGATACCTATAGCACCGCCGATAGCCATCATACCCCAGCGGCTATGACGTGAAAAAATGCCCTGCGCCACGGCTGCCATCAAGCCTGCCTGAGGTGCCGCCAGCATCTGGCTATGATCCATACCAGGGCGTGGAAATACACCAGCAATGCCATAGGCATTAAATAACAACTCCAAAATCAACGGCGCCACTGCTGCGGCAATAATAACCCCTAGGATAAGCATGACTTGTTGCTTCCAGGGGGTTGCGCCAACCATTTGCCCGGCTTTGAGATCCTGTAATGTGTCATTGCCAATGACGGCAGCAGACGCAATAACCGCCATCACCATAATAGCAACCCCAGCAACAACCGTTGCTCTGGCCGCCTCAGCTTCGAAGTCGATAACACCACTCAGTAATAGCGATAAAATCAATGAAATTAGGATCAGAGAAATCAGCGACATGCTAGAAACGGGACTAGTAGACGAACCCACAAGACCAGCAAAATAACCACACACTGAGGTAAAAATAATCGCCCCGATTACCACCATAATTAAACAAACAATCTCTAGGGTATTCTCCATTCCTATACCCAGTTGTAAAACATTATTATCAATCAAATGAGTCAGCAGCAAATAAATAGGGAACAACAAGAATATACTGCACCAAAACACTAAACTTAATGGCACATCCCGTTCAGTTCTTGGGATAGGTGGGCGGTTAAGACGAGCTACCTTAAGCGACTCCATTGACGCTTGAACACCAAAATAGACCGGCTTAACCAGCGTGAAAATAACCCGAAGCCCGCCAATCATCAGCACACCCAAACCAATATAACGCACATGATCATTCCAAATCAGATAAGCCATTTGACTCGCGCCGCCATAACGAATCGTAGGCAAGCCATAAATATGACCCACTAGCGGCACACTAATGCCCCAACCAATAATCACGCCGAGCAAAATTGCACAAGTGACATTAATACCAATGATGTAGCCGGCACCAATTAACGCTGGCGCAAAACCAATGCCACCGCCAAAGACCGTACCACCCGCACGAACCCAGTATTGGATACCATCTGTCAAAATCTTAAAGCCACTTTGAGACAGACTCATCAGCGCACCAATACCACCGCCCCAAAATAATTGCTTTGAGCCAACCGACTGCATTGCCCGCGCCTTAAGGACATTACCAATAGCAGTACCTTCGGGAAATGTTAAACGTTTGTCATTCAGTAATACTTTACGTAACGGCACTGACAGTAGCACCCCAAGTGTCCCTCCCAATCCGGCAATCAACATGGTTGGCC
The DNA here is from genome assembly GCA_002709565.1 of Legionellales bacterium. Classification (GTDB taxonomy): domain Bacteria; phylum Pseudomonadota; class Gammaproteobacteria; order UBA1113; family UBA1113. The sequence goes on from PAPY01000021.1 coordinate 29,402, forward strand.
AGTAGGCAAAATTATTCCAATAGCCAATCACTAATAACGCGGGCAAGGTAAATGCAACAATGCCCGTTATCGCCTCACCACAAGAAGCAGCGGTTTGCACGATATTATTCTCAAGCACATTGGATTGCTTGAACATACCCAGCACCGCCATTGAAATCACCGCGGCAGGAATAGATGCAGAAATGGTCATACCAACTTTCAAGCCCAAATAGGCATTGGCAGCCGCTAATATTATGGTTAAGAAAATGGACAACACGACTGCTTTGACAGTTATCTCAGGCAGTTTTTCACTGGCAGGAATAAATGCTTCTGTGGGGGCTTGCTCACTCATTGATTGTTGATTGCTCATTGGTACATTCTTATAGGGGGAGAAACGAGAGACTGTACATGGAATCGACACTGGATGCAACTTACTTGATTTTTCTGCAGCAAAGCATCGCGCGCTTTACGTAGCCCTGTGGCTAAATGCGGCTGACGCGAGTCATCACCCAGCGGCAAAAGACCAATGTCACCACCAGGCCGAGGATACTTGGCAGCACGACCATGTCTTTTGGTAGGATACGCATGACACTGGCATCACCAAATATGGCAAAGGGCACCGCTAAGGCTACCCCCATCAGTGCGGCACCTGCGACTAATCCGCAAGCGAGCAATAAGCCGGTTTGGTTAGCATCATGCTCAGCAACTTGTCGTTGTTCTTCACCTAGCAGCTCTACCCGCTTGTGCAATTTACGTTTGCTAAAATACGCCAAAAAACCGCCGATGATCAGCGGGGTTGAGGTATCCACTGGAAAGTAAATCCCCAATCCCAACGCCAATACCGGTAAGCGCCAGCCTTTTAAGCGTAAAAGAATTTGTTCCGCGATCAACGTCAGTATGCCAATAACACCGCCAATACTTAACATTAGCCAATTCACATCATGGGTAAATATCCCTTGCACAACGGCTGACATCAAACCGGCTTGGGGCGCCAATAGCATTTGTGAAGGATCCATACCCGGGCGGGGGAACACACCAGCAATCCCGTAGGCTTGGAACAATAAGCGCAATACCGCAGGCACCACAAATGCCGCAACCACAACACCTAATAACAACATCACTTGTTGTTTCCACGGAGTGGCTCCGACAATATGGCCAGCTTTCAGATCTTGAATATTATCATTACTAATTCCTGCATTAGCAGAAATTATTCCTGTCAATATGATGGCTATTGCTGCTGCTTCAATGGCTTGGCGTCCCCCCACATCCCAATTAATATGGCTACCCAGTAACACCATGATAATCAAAGACGCGCAGATCAATGCTATCAATGCCATACTGGATAAAGGATTGGTAGACGTACCAACAAGTCCAGCAAAATATCCACAAATAGACGCCAGAATAAAGCCACCGATAAAAACAAACAACAACCCAGCAATCACCATGCCTATTTTGAGTGTGAGGCTTAACTGCAAAATAGGACTACTGACTTCATGATAGAGCAAACCACCAATAGGTAGCACCAGTAAGATTAACCCCAGCAAAACCCAAATGATTGGCACATCTTGTTCAGTACGCGGTACTTTTAACCCTACTTCTTTGACTTTACCGATAGATAACAACGATGTTTTAAGACCAAGATACACGGGTTTTGCTAAACGCAACACCGCCGATAAGCCGCCCACGACCATGGTCCCCACACCCACATAACGAATTTGTTGATCCCATAATGCCATTGCAATGTCTGTATGATTTAGCCCTTGTGGTATGCCATCAACATAAGCCACAATGGGCACGCCTATTAACCAACCCAGTATAAAACCGACTAACAATGCACATGCCACAGCAGGCCCAATGATATAACCCGCACCTAATAATGCTGGTGAAAATCCAACACCACCGCCAACCACCGTACGACCAACACTCCACCACACTTGCAAGGTACTGGATAGAACTTGTAGGCCAGTTTGCAAAAAACTAATAACCGCGCCGATAATGCCGCCGGCGATCATACTCTCAAGCCCCACCTTACCCATGGTACTGGCCTTCAACACATTACCGATAGCGGTTCCCTCTGGGAAACCCAATTGCTTTTCGGATAATAATACGCGCCGCAAAGGAATAGAGAACAACACCCCCATGATGCCACCGAAACCTGCCACCATGACCGTCGGCCAGTATTCAAAATTGGTCCATGCCCCGATGACGATCAAGGCAGGCAAGGTAAATACGGCACCGGAGGTTAATGCTTCACCGGCGGATGCACAAGTTTGGACAATATTATTTTCGAGCACATTCGAATTGCGAAAGAATCGTAATATCCCCATGGACATCACCGCCGCCGGAATCGATGCCGAAATCGTAATACCGACCTTTAGACCCAAAAACGCGTTGGCCGCTGCCAACACGATAGTTAGAATCACTGAAAGGATGATGGCCTTGGGTGTAAATTCCGGCAAATTTTCTGAAGCTGGAATCAGAGGCTCATAATCGGTCGGTATTTGTTGCATCTGGATCCTTATTTACACCATAAAAATGATCAGACACTCTAAATCGCCCAAGAAAAAATTGCAATTTTTCGGTTGATCAAAACCCCAATTGGTAAACCAGCAAACTGACATAGCCAACATAAATAAGCAGAAGCACGGTGCCACTTAGTCGGCCAATCCGTCCTGGTTTGCGGTGACCATACGACATGAAAAACAGTAACAGGGTCAAAATAAACATGGTTGGGAAATCTCGGTGCATCACCGCAGGGCTGAGTGTAGTTGGACTCAGTAATCCAGGGATCCCCATCACCGCTAATAGATTGAACATATTTGAACCGAGAATATTACCTAACGCAATGTCATGTTCATTCTTGATAACCCCCATCAACGAAGCAAACAACTCTGGCAAGCTGGTACCCAATGCGACAACGGTTAAACCAATAACCAAATCACTGACACCTAAATATTTTGCCACTCCCACGGCGCCCTGCACAAAAATTTCTGACGAGACCGGCAACACAATCAAACCAAAAATGACCCACAGGGATGCCAACCACGTTGCCATGTCAGCTGGGATCTCGGCAGTGAATTCAGCGGTCATTGGGTCACCATTACGTTGCTTCAACCCCCACCACACCATATAAGCAACCAGCACAGCCATACCGATTAGTAACAACGTCCCCTCAAGCCGCTGTAATTGACCATCCCACAGAATCGCTGCCACAACAATCATGATGAAAAACAAAATCGGATATTCCCGCTTCAGGAGTCGTGAATGCACTTCGATGGGAATAAATAATGCCGTCACCCCTAACACTAAACCGACATTAGCAATATTTGAGCCGATAGCGTTACCCACAGCAATGCCTGGATTTCCTCGTAACGAGGCAATGATCGAAACGAAAATCTCCGGTGCCGAGGTACCAAAAGCAACAATCGTTAACCCCACCAATAATGGCGATACACCAAGATTGCGTGCTAAAGCAGACGCACCGGTCACAAAGCGATCGCCGCTTAGGACAAGACCGATGAGACCGATAAGGATGAGAGTCGATGAAACTAGCATTTAACGCGCTTCCCCATTAATAATAACCCTCTCAATCCAACTCTTAAAATTCGGATCCTCAATGTAATATAGCCCTCGCTCTGGCAAACTACCAATAATTTCTTTGCGCTTAAGCGTTCGAATTGCCGACTGTACTGTTGATAATGGCAACTCATCAACCCCCATCTCCTTTGCTAATCGTAATCGATGCGCCTCACTGAATAACTCACGTTCACTAATGACAATAGCTTTTAGCAATAGACATTCTAATACTGAGCAATCATCCCATACTCTGATATATTGGCGGTCTTCAGCAATAACTTCGAGCAGCTGCTGCTTTGCCTGTTGCAGTGTTAAATCAGGGTGTAACACTAGCCGCTCAACAAGAGAGCGTATTAGCTGAGGCACTTTATCCATTTCGATAAAGATCTGCCAAAGCTCTTCCACATCTAGCTTGCGACGTGTTGCCTTATGAAACACCTGCGCAAGATGCTCAATAAACTCTTTTTGTAACTCAGGAAACGGTAAGTTTTGGCCAAAATGAAAAAATGGCGCGTCTGATTTAGAGAACATTCGTCGCAACCCCTCTTGTGAAGAACCCGTGAAGATGACTTTGACAAAATCTTTGTGCATATCAAGAACAGTTCGCAAGGCAGCAATAAAATCTTTATTCCGATCGTCTTGTGCTAAAACCTGTACTTCATCAAGTAGTAACAAGACCCGATGTTGCTTTTTCGCTAGGCTTGTAATAATTTCTTTCAAGGTAATTTGCACCTGCTGCGGGTCATGAAACTCGAGGCCTGCACGCACTCCAGCTATGCCACCTTCAATTTTTTTGATTTGTTTATGAAATTTGTCCCATTTGATGGCTCCAACCTCAACAGCAAAATCCGCCAGCGCCAAAGTGAATGCTTGTTTCGCATTAGCTCCAGCATCGAGAAAGCTGAAATAAAGCACATCCCAGCCTTCTTGCTTAGCGAGAGGCTGCATATCTTTGAGTAAAAACTCTGTTTTACCCATTCGGCGTGGGGCAAAAAAGACCAATGCACTGGATAATCCGCTCTCGAACATCCCCAACACTTGCTCCGCGAGACCTCTTCTCGAATAGTGCCAAATATCAGTTGTCATAGGCTTTCCTTTCTTCTTTAGACTTAATTAGACTAATTATGTCTAATTAGACTTCAAATGTCTAATTAGACATTTCGTGTCTAATCATGTCTAATCGCTCTAACAATAGGCTATCTGATTGAAAATCAATCAGTTTTTCTGTTGACGATTAATTTCATACCTTAACACTACCCCTGCCCGGGGATTTTGCTGTACAATTGCGCATCATTCTTCACACGAGATAACCACATGAAAAAAACATTGGCAGATCTGGTTAAGGCAGCCCTTGATAAGCTGGTGGCAGATGGCACATTAACGGGTCCCTTGCCCGCGAGCATCCAAATTGAACACACACGGGACAAACAATTCGGCGATTTTGCCTGTAATATTGCCATGATGTTGGCCAAGCCTGCCAAGCGTAATCCACGGGAACTGGCCCAAGCTATTATTGATAATTTGCCGGATAATGCGGGTATTGAAAAAATCGAAATCGCAGGACCCGGTTTTATTAATTTTTATCTCACTGACACCGCCCTACACAGTATCATTGAAGAAATTTTACTGGCCAAAGCTGATTACGGTAAACAGTCCTTCGGTGATAACCAAAAAATCAATGTAGAATTTGTCTCCGCCAACCCGACCGGGCCCCTGCATGTGGGTCATGGCCGTGGTGCAGCCTATGGTGCCGCCTTATCCGACTTGCTCGCCCACGTGGACTACAACGTTGAGCGGGAATACTACGTCAATGATGCGGGCCGGCAAATGAATATTTTGGCCACCAGTATTTGGTTACGTTATCTCGAGCTTTGCGGCGAGACGATCGCGTTTCCCCGTAATGGTTACAAGGGCAAATACATTATTGCTATCGCTGAACAGCTCCAGAAGCAACACAATGACGCTTTTCATTGGCCGGCGGCTGAAGTATTTCAAAATATTCCCTTGGATGAACAGGCCGATGGCAGCGGTAATAAAGAAGCTCACATCGATGGCTTAATCGAAAAAGCCAAAGCGTTACTGGGTGATTCAGGTTTTCGCTCGGTGCTTCAATTAGGTTTAGACGATATTTTAGCGGATATTCGTGATGACTTAGCCGAGTTTGGCGTTAGCTTTGAGAGTTGGTTCTCCGAACGTCGGCTTTTTGATGAAGGCATTGTCGAGGCATGTCTAGAACGTCTAAAAGCCTCAGGTCACACCTACGAGAAAGACGGCAATATTTGGTTCCGCTCGACGGATTTTGACGATGACAAAGATCGTGTTCTCATTCGTGCGAATGGCCAACCGACATACTTTGCCGCTGATATTGCTAATCATATGAATAAATTCGACCGTGGTGCAGACAAAATCATTATGATCTTTGGCGCCGATCACCACGGCTATGTGGCCCGAGTACGGGGTGCGCTTAAAGCGTTAGGCATTGATAACGACAACGTTCATATTCCATTAGTGCAATTTGCGGTGCTCTATCGCGGCAAAGAAAAAGTCCAAATGTCCACGCGTAGCGGTGAATTCATTACCCTGCGTTCATTGCGCGAAGAAGTTGGCAACGATGCTGCGCGATTCTTTTATACCATGCGTAAAGCAGAGCAGCATTTAGATTTTGATTTAGAGTTAGCAAAATCACAATCCACTGACAATCCCGTGTATTACATTCAATACGCCCATGCTCGCGTTTGCAGTGTATTCCGACAACTCGACGAAAAAAACCTCACCTGGGATGAAACCGCGGGTCTTGCTAATACGGGTTTGTTGCTTGAGCCACAAGAGAAACAATTGATCGAAACCTTAACCAAATTCCCCGAAATCGTTGCCGCTGCGGCCCAATCTTTTGAGCCTCACAACACCGGTCATTACCTACGGGATTTGGCAAATAGCTTTCATACCTATTATAATGCTCATCAATTTATCGTTGATGATGAAGCGTTACGGAATGCGCGCTTGTGTCTCGTGAAAGCGACCCAACAAGTGCTCAAAAACGGCTTGAAACTATTAGGCGTATCAGCGCCCGAACAAATGTAAACTATGGCAAAAAACACCAACAAAGATAATCCCATGAAATCAGCATTGCTACGTCTAGGCTTCGTTATTGTGCTCATCGCCGTATTTGCCGGTGGGTTGTTGTATATACACAAGTTCCATCCCGAGCTCAGCACCCCTGCCGAGCAAAAAACAGCCAAAAAACCCACGTTTGATTTCTATACCATGCTCTCTAGCGAGGATGGTTCCGCCCCTACCCAACATGCCAAACCTGCACAACCCATCAAACACCCGGTTACACCTAGCCATCATTATGTGCTGCAGGTCGCCTCTTTCAAAAAATACCAAGATGCGGACGATCTCAAAGCCAAGTTACTGCTTCAAGGCTACCATGCAGATGTCGAAAAGATAAACAATCACGGTGATCACTGGTATCGGGTTGTTATTGTTGGCTTTAACGATGCCGACAATGCCAAAAAAGTCCAAAAACAACTGGAAAAACAAGAGCATAGAAAATCCCTGTTACGCAAAACCGCCTAACAACTTGATTTTCTCTTAATACACCCCCACATATGGTAATTCCTAGCCTAACAATGATTGAGGAGAAAACCTTGGAACAATACAGAGGCACAACCATCCTATCGGTACGCCGACAAGGTAAAGTAGTGATTGGCGGTGATGGCCAGGTAACCTTGGACAACACGGTCATGAAAGGTAATGCCCGCAAAGTACGACGCTTGTACAATGATAAAGTCATTGCTGGTTTTGCCGGTGGTACAGCTGATGCATTCACCTTGTTTGAGCGCTTTGAAGCCAAACTCGAAAAACACCAAGGTAACCTCACCCGTGCCGCGGTAGAGTTAGCAAAAGATTGGCGAACTGACAGAATGTTACGCCGACTCGAAGCGCTGTTGGCAGTTGCAGACCACAAAACCTCTCTCATCATCACCGGTAATGGTGATGTGGTTGAGCCTGAAGAAGGCTTGATTGCCATTGGTTCCGGCGGGCCTTTCGCCCAGTCTGCAGCCAAGGCCCTATTGGCGAATACCAAGCTGGGGGCTAAAGCCATTGTCGAAAAAGGTCTTAATATTGCGGCAGATATTTGTATCTACACCAACCGTAATTTAGTCATCGAAGAATTGTCCAGCGACACATAACCAGAAAGAGAAAACCATGTCTAACTGTAATATGACCCCCAGAGAAATTGTTGAAGAACTCAATAAACACATCATTGGCCAAGACGATGCCAAGCGCGCCGTCGCTATTGCATTGCGTAACCGCTGGCGTCGCCGCCAAGTGGAACCCAATAGTCTTCGTGATGAAATCGTCCCCAAAAATATTTTAATGATTGGTCCTACCGGTGTGGGTAAAACCGAAATCGCCCGCCGCATTGCCAAGCTCGTAAATGCGCCATTTATCAAAGTTGAAGCCACCAAATTCACCGAAGTCGGTTATGTGGGCCGGGATGTAGAAACCATCATCCGTGATTTAGTGGATGTTGCCGTCAAAACCACCCGCGAACAAGCGATGGTTAAGGTTGAACACCTCGCCAAAGATGCGGCTGAAGACCGTGTGTTGGATGTCTTATTACCGGCAGCACGGGACGGTGAAGAAGAAACAGACAAGTCCGACAATGCCGCACGGCAAATGTTGCGTAAACAATTACGTGAAGGTGATTTAGACGACAAAGAAATCGAACTCGAACTCGCCGTGGGCTCCGTAGGTGTGGAAATCATGGCCCCTCCTGGGATGGAAGACATGACCAGCCAACTCTCTAGCATGTTTCAAAGTTTGAATTCCGACAGGACGAAACTGCGTAAACTCAAGGTCAAAGAAGCCTTGAAGTTATTGCAGGAAGAAGAGGCGTCCAAACTCATCAACGAAGAAGAGCTCAAATCCCAAGCCCTTGAACGGGTTGAGCAAGATGGCATCGTGTTTATCGATGAGCTCGATAAAGTCACCCCCCGCTCGGAACACGGCGGCAGTGGCGCTGACATCTCCCGTGAGGGTGTACAGCGGGATCTCTTACCGTTGATCGAAGGCTGTACCGTATCAACCCGCTATGGCATGATCAAAACCGATCATATTCTGTTTATTGCATCCGGCGCCTTCCATTTGTCGAAGCCTTCGGACTTGATCCCAGAGCTACAAGGCCGCCTGCCAATTCGTGTAGAACTAAAAGCCTTAACAGCAGAAGACTTCATGCGCATCTTAACTGAGCCCGATGCGTCATTAACCCAACAGTACAATGCGTTGATGGAAACCGAAGCCGTCAAACTGGACTTCACCAAAGCCGGTGTCAGTCGCATTGCTGAAGTGGCATGGCATGTGAATGAAACCACCGAAAACATCGGCGCACGTCGTCTACATACCATGATGGAACGCCTGCTCGAAGACATTTCTTTCCGCGCTTCTGATAGCGGCGGTGAAACTGTCACTGTAGATGAAAAATACGTCGAAGATTTCTTGGGACACTTAGTTGAAGATCAAGACTTGAGTCGTTTTATTCTATAAGGAACAATAATGCAACCACAGGCCATCACCTTTCGGCAAAAAGAGCGCGTATTGGATGTTAGTTTTGATGATGGCCAGCAATTCTCCATCAGCTGTGAGTTTCTCCGGGTCAACTCCCCCTCTGCGGAAGTCCAAGGCCATGGCGGACCGAAGAATATCCCCACTGGCAAAGAGAATGTCACCATCGTTGCCATTGAGCCGGTGGGCAATTACGCCATCAAAATCATTTTTGATGATGGCCATGATAGTGGGATATACTCCTGGGAAACCCTGTATGACCTCGGTAAACGTTATACCGAGAATGATAAAGGCACCCCATGAAAGACGATGAAACCACCCACTTTGGCTACCAACATGTCTCCGCCAAAGATAAGACCCGCAAAGTCCGCGATGTGTTCCATTCTGTCGCTGGCAAATATGACGTGATGAATGACTTGATGTCATTCGGCATTCACCGCTTGTGGAAAAAAATCGCTATTTATCTCTCCCATGTCCGCCCCGGGGCTACTGTCCTTGACCTGGCAGGCGGGACCGGTGATCTTGCCTATCAATTTACCCAAAAAGTCGGCCCCCAGGGCCATGTGGTACTAGCCGACATTAACGGTGCAATGCTCACTGTGGGACGCCAACGCCTATTGAACCGCGGTGTCACCGGCAATATTAGTTATGCCCAAGTCAATGCCGAAGCTTTACCCTTTCCGGATAATAGCTTTGATTGCATTACCATTGCCTTTGGTCTGCGTAATGTGACGGACAAAGACAAAGCCCTCGCCTCTATGCAGCGTTGTTTAAAGCCAGGCGGTCAATTATTGGTCTTGGAATTCTCTAAACCTAGGGTACCTGGCCTCAAACAAGTCTACGACGCCTACTCATTTTCGATTTTGCCTAAATTAGGCGAATGGATTGCACAAGATGCAGACAGTTACCAATACCTTGCCGAATCCATTCGTATGCATCCCGATCAAGACACCTTACTCCAGATGATGCAACAAGCAGGGCTTGAGAATTGCAGCTATCATAATTTAAGCGGTGGTATTGTTGCGTTGCACCGCGGTTTTAAGTATTAGGGAATGACACTATGGCACACTTGCCTCTTAGCCCCTTAGAATCCGTCATCAATGGCTACCTGCGCCTCGACCCCGATGTGGAGGTCTTGCTCGAGCCGTTGGTGGATAAAACCGTCGGCTTTACCATTGCCCCCTTTGGCATTGAGTTCTTTGTTTGTTTTACAGAAGATCGTGTGCAATTAGTCAATCAACTGCCACAAGCCCCCGATTGCCATATTCGTGGCACACCATCGAGCTTATTCATGATGCAGTTTTCCGATGACAAAAAAGGCCTGTTTAAAGGCGATGTCACCATTGATGGCGATACCGATGTTGCCACCCAAGCGAAACAATTCTTTGACCGCTTAGATATTGATTGGGAAGAACACCTATCACACCTAGTCGGCGATCCCATTGCCCACGGCATTGGCGGGTTCATCCGCAAACTCTGTGGTTGGGGTAAGTCTACCCGCAACACAATGAAATCCAACCTCACTGAATACATGCAAGAAGAAATTCGTTATTTTCCACCCCGCCAAGAAATTGAAGATTTCATGGATGATGTGGATTCCCTGCGTAACAGTGTCGAGAGACTCGCTCTCCGCGTCGCACGCTTGCAACAGGAGCAACCATAGACGATGAGTAAAATACGCCAATTTTTTCGTTTGTTTCATATTAATTTTGTGTTAGCGAAACACGGCTTGGATGAAATTATCCTGGCGGCGCATTTTTTTGCGCCTATTCGTTTTCTTAAATATTTCAATCCCTGGTTTTGGTTTCGCGATCGTAGTCAGTCAAGGGGGGAGCGTGTTCGCCTCGCATTACAAGAACTTGGACCTATTTTCGTTAAGTTAGGTCAAATGCTCTCAACCCGTGTGGATTTACTGCCCCAGGATATCATCAAAGAATTATCACTGTTGCAGGACAAAGTACCACCCTTTGCTAATGCTCGTGAGCAAGTTGAAGCCATTTATGAGAGCCCTGTCGAGGAGTTATTCAGTGAGTTTAACCCTGAAGCCCTCGCTTCAGCTTCCATCGCCCAAGTCCATGCCGCAACATTAAGAGACGGTCATCACGTTGTTGTCAAAATCCTACGGCCGGGGGTGGACAAAATCATTAAACGTGACATTGCTTTGATGTACAGTCTCGCGCGCATGGCAGAACGTTATTGGAGTGTGGGTAAACGCCTGCATTTAGTCGAAATCATTGGTGAATTTGAACACTCATTGATGAATGAGTTGGACTTAACCGCTGAAGCGGCCAATGCATCGCAATTGCGGCGTAACTTCCAAGGCTCGCCGTTGCTCTATATCCCCGAAGTCTATTGGCCCTACACCCGCACCAAAGCCATGGTGATGGAACGTATTCATGGTATTCCTATTTATCATATCGATGAGTTAAAAGCCCATGATGTGGATTTCAAAGTGCTGGCTGAGCGTGGCGTAGAAATCTTCTTCACCCAAGTGTTCCGGGATTGTTTCTTCCATGCCGATATGCACCCTGGTAATATTTTCGTCGATACCAGTGATCCAAAGAGCCCGAGATACTTAGCGGTGGACTTTGGCATCATGGGGACACTGAGCACCACCGATCAGCGCTATTTGGCGGAGAATATGTTGGCGTTCTTTAAGCGGGATTATCACCGGGTGGCTGCCCTGCATCTCGAGTCTGGTTGGGTACCTCCCGAAACCAAGGTCCATGAGTTAGAAGCTGCCATTCGTACCGTATGTGAGCCGATTTTTGAGAAGCCTCTCAAGGATATTTCCTTTGCCAATCTATTGCTGCGTTTATTACAGGTGGGTAAGCGTTTTAATATGGAAATTCAGCCCCAGTTAACCCTCCTACAAAAAACCTTACTGCACATCGAAAGTCTTGGCCGCCAACTCTACCCTGATTTAGACTTGTGGACCACGGCGAAGCCTTTCCTTGAGCGCTGGTTAAAACAACAAGTCGGCCCCAAAGCCTTTATCCGCAAAATGCGCGAGAACCTCCCAACCCTGGCCGAGAAGCTGCCCGATGCGCCAGGGGTGATATATCGCTTTTTGGAACAAGGTCATCAGCCACCGCGACCATCCCCTGCACCCATCGACGATCCGGATAAACTCAGTGACAAATTACGCCGCCAATTACGCGGTAGTGGCTTCTTGCAAGGTTTCGCGGCAGCATTATTCTTTGCTGCACTCCTAAACAGCTTACTCCTCATCGGCCTCTGGCATAAACCCGTGGACTTCAGCTGGCTCAGTATCATTTTCGCCAGTGGTGGTTTATTAGCGTTATTAGTCAGTGTGGTGCGCTAACTCACCACAATCCCACCCGCCAGTAGACTTCCCCTCAGCATCCCAGTAGTATTGATGAATCACTGTTAATCAAGGAGCTAAGGATGGGATTGAGTGGTATTGGACCTGGGTCATTAATTGTTATTCTCGTGATTGTCGTATTACTGTTTGGCACCAAGCGCCTGCGCAGCCTCGGTAAAGACTTAGGGATCGGTGTGAAGAGCTTCAAAAAAGGCCTCCATGACGATGACAATGAGTCTGACAACCCTAAACCTTCTGGTGACTAAGCCATGGGGGTTAGCATTTGGGAAGTTGGCTTAATCCTTCTCGTTGCCCTGTTGGTGGTTAATCCTAAGCATCTACCCAAAGCAGCGGCAAATGCTGGACGCTGGCTACGCTACTTTCGTAATCTTTATTTAGCCACCGCGGCTGACATCAAACAGGATATCGCAGCTATCGAGCAAGAGGGTTCGAAAGATGACTGAGACAACCGCGATGGCATTGACTGATCATTTAACCCTATTGCGCCGGGCGCTGCTGCGGGCTGCTGGGGTTGTCTTGTTGTTGTTTATTGTGTTTTGTGTCTTTAGTGAAAAGCTCTACGGCTTATTGGCATTGCCCTTGCTGCATAACCTGATGCCATCTAGCCAAATGATCGCCACCCATATTGCGGCACCGTTAATCACGCCACTAAAATTAGCGTTCTATAGCGCCTTATTTGTCGGCATGCCTTATTGTCTATGGGAGCTGTGGCACTTCGTTGCTCCAGGTATGTATCACCACGAAAAGAAACCGTTGGGCCGCTGGGTATGCAGCAGTATTGTATTATTTTATGCGGGCATTGCCTTTGCTTACTTTATCGTGTTTCCCCTGGTATTTGGCTTTTTTGTCAAAATGACGCCTGCTGCCGTCACTTTCATGCCAGACATGAGTCAGTATTTGAGCTTTACCCTGCAATTATTTTTTGCTTTTGGCTTAGCCTTTCAAGTACCCGTGGTGACTGTGTTTATGATTGCCAGTGGCATTACCAGCAAGGAGAGTTTACGCCGCAAGCGGCCGTTTATCATCATCGGCGCCTTCACCCTCGGCATGTTATTAACGCCGCCGGATGTTGTGTCACAGTTGCTATTGGCAATTCCACTGTGGTTGTTATTCGAGGTGGGCTTGCTGCTTGCCAGCAACAAGCCCAACGGTTAGCGATTAAATCAGTAATCGTTAGCGCTTGGGCCCTCCCATGAAGCTCTCTAGCATTTGTGCCACTGCGCCATGAACTTGCTCTGCTTGCGTTGGCGCAAATAATGCAGCGAGGAGACCTGCAGCGGCAGTTGCAAATGATAGCGACAAAAATGAAAAGCGGAATAGAGAAGCAGGATGCAATGACCAAAAGCTATTTCGCTGAGTCATTTGCCGACTAGAGGCAGCTACTTCTTTGTGACTTTCTTCAGCCTTAACCTCAGGCAGCGTTGGTTCTTGTGAGGTTGCATTATACGTTACTCCATTTACGGTAAATGGTTTGTCCATCGATAATCGCATTCCGGAATCAACGACCGCCCCGTCAGGTACAACACTACTCATACTGGCTTGTTTCTGCCGAATAACCACTGTCCTGGGGGCTTCGCTCATCTCATCAACCAATTGCGTAAAATTATTGTTTTCTCGCACGTTCACTCGCTGGCCGCAAGTGATCCCCTTGAGTTCTTCAAGTGCATCACTGCTTGCTCGTCCATTACTAACATCCAGCAAATAACAACGCGTAGGCATCTTCATAGCACCGAGACGTGCTGTTAAGGCTTGCGTATTTGAGCGCCAGTTGCCCGATTCAAAATTGCCGCGCACCATCTCAAAGTTATTCCTACCGCCAGAGAAAACGATATACAGATTACCTTCACTTACATTTTCTTGATTTTTTACGTGCTCTAATAAGGTTTTATAAACGGCAGATTTTAAGCGCGCTTCCCCTTCTGCCTGAAGCCCAGCAATAAATTTATCTATTTTTTCCTGATCCTTCAATTGGCATACTAAAGACTTCAAGCGTGAAGCTGCAAAGGGTGTAATGATAACGTTAGGATTATCGGTGCCAAGCTTGCTCCGCAAGCTGTTTAAAAGAGCCTTTATTTTTTGCTTATAAGCAGCAAAACCTATTGCCATATGCTGACTGACATCTATAACCAGTCGGATTGTCTTTGGCTTTTGGCTCTCTGGCGCGCGGAAAATAATCGGTTTTACTTCGTTTTCGCCGCCTGCACTTTGTTGATATAAAACAAAACCTTCCGGAAAGGTTTTATTTAAATGGTCATGAAGTGCCTGTTTATTGATTTTGAGACTGGCAGCTTTGCCAGTCACTGCAACAGCGGCAATGAATATTTCTGAACTCTCAGCTGTGTCTGGCTCCGACAGTTTGTAAGTTAGGCTGGCTTTGAGAGCGCCAGATGTTTCGAGTACAGCACGTAACGTTCGTAACCGTGTTTTATCCCCGGTAATAACAATGTCATCCCCTGCTTCCTTAATACTAAGTCCAGACTCGTTTTCGTTGATATTAAGAAAGGCACAAAACAATTCTAAGTATCCATTGTGCGTATTATACATCATAATAATGATCTCCTGAAAGTGTTATGTTCATAATGAAAATATTTTATCGTTGTGGCTACTACTAGAGAAAATCCAGTAGAATCAGGATTCTACTGCAGTCTACCTAACAAATAAATGTTTTTTTTAAATATTTGCCTTGTACTAACTGACGATAGATGGATTAAGAATTTATTCCGTGGGGGTTTTAAATTTATCCATACTGGGTTTATAGCACCTACCCCTTTGGTATGATACACTCCTTCCCGAGTAATCACACCCTAAGGAGATCACTCAATGACGACTAACGCAGAAAAAATTGCACGTAAACACTCAGCACAATGGGATACTGTACTTGAATGCATCGTAGCAAAAGTCAAAGCGGCAACTAGCCGTGAAGAAGCATTCGCAATCGCGACTAAGCCATTTAGCGAATCTATCATTCAAAAAATGACAGAAGATACGTTTAGCGCAGAAGCTGTATTCAACTCAGAGCCTCAGGATAATATCGAACCTAAATGCGATGCGATGAATGGTATTGCGCTCGCTGTCAGTCGGGGCAATATAGCGGCTTGTGTTGAGTTACTGAAATACTTCACTAAAGAGGACATTAATAGCAAAGACATTACTGTATGGGGTTATCGAGAGGCCTTTTCTCCATTACACATTGCCCTCAATCCAACGATCAATAGAACTGCATCACTCCTGGAGATTGATGATGCTTATGTTTCCCGCCTTGCTACAATCATTCGCTTGCTTATAGACAAGGGTATCGAGCCTGATATTCGCTTTAAAGGTCATTACAACAATCAACCCATGGCAGGCGGCACAGGCCGAGGTCATGATTATCTAGACGCTCGCTTACTAAATCAGTTGCGCGCGGAACTTTTATTAGGTGGTGCAGATCCGACTCTAAAAGGGACTTACTTTTTTTTTCGTGAAGATGATCGAGAAGCCAGTACTAAAATTGCTTTTAATCGCTTCATTGCCATGCCACGAAACGAAAAAACAAAAATCAAAGGGCGCTTACACAGTGAGGTTATTACAGATTTCAAAGCCCTCATGCAGGATGAGACATTACAAGACTCTATGCGACAAAACCAAGAAGCCATGACGGCTTTTCAGGAAGTGGGGACTCCATCAGTTGCAAAAGGCTTTACGTTTGATGCGCTACATCGACGTCGTGCCAGGATGCCAGCCTTTCAAAGCTTTATGAAAGCATCGTTAGCAGAGAAGCAAAAAATAGTTGCTATGCTCAAAGAGCCAGTCCGAAACGATTTCCTTGAGCTTGTGCAACTACGGGTACAACAACTGGATGAAGCAAGAGAGTTGCTGGGACTGCCTCAGGTAATCAATGCAAACGACGTGTCAAGAGGCGGTCCTGCACCACGCTAAACCCCGATTGTCGCGACACAGGATGTGTCGTGGTGAATAGTGGCTTACCCATCAAGGTTGTTTTGCTGAGCTTTATCCGAATACATATTCTCATCTGCCTGCTTGAGAAGCTTATCAACGGTATCCCCATCATCCGGGTACAAGGCTATCCCAATACTTGCAGACATGTAAATTGAAAAACCTTTGATGCTATAGGTTTTATTCAGCGCTTCTCGGAATCGTGCGGTTATAGTCTCAATTACCGTATTGTCCTTGATATCCTGTAAAATAACCACAAATTCATCGCCGCCCAATCTTGCACAAAGTTCTGATTTGCGTACAGTCTTCTTCAGGTTACGGCTGAACTTTATCAGTAATTCATCGCCATAGTCATGACCGTACTTATCATTAACTTCTTTAAAATTATTTAAATCCAAGTACATTAAGCCAGCTGAGGTGCCATTGCGTTTAGCCCGAGGTATCGCTTCCTCAAGGCGTTCAACAAAGTTTTTGCGGTTAGCCAAGCCCGTGAGACTATCATAAAGTGCCATACTCTCAAGCTGTTTGGTTTTTTTGTCCAAGGCACGGGCAAGAACGCCAACCTCGTCATTTAATCCTGTGGGGAGTTTTAGCTTTGTGCGCAATCCACCGCTTGACAGCTCAATGTTAGCAGCCATGTCCCGCAATTTCTTCAACAGGCGATTCGAAAATATAAAGACTAATCCAATTGTTAATAATGAGATTAGAACCAACGCAACCAGAATATAATTAATAATGATATTATCATCCTTGAAGAGCCTGGATTTATTAACCTGTAAAACCATAGTCAGCACTTTGTCTTTATTTTCATAGCTTGAATAAATGGACTTTTGTACGGTTATTGATGTGTTATCAGTAAGGATAGATTGAATATAATCCGCCGTTGAAGCATAACCACGCAGGATACCCTCAGCTTGTTCATCGATAGATGCGCTTGGGTAGAATTTAAGTACTGACTCTTCTGGCATAAAAACAAATAAATCACCAAAGTCATTATAAAAATACAACTGATAACCCTTACCAACCCTGAGTAAAGCCTCTCGTAAATATTTTTGAAAATCGACATTAATGATCAAGACACCGAACAATTGTTGTTTCGCTGAATAGATTGGCATCATGACCCGTAACGTCGGCACTAGTGGGCGTTCATAGCGCCCATGTTCACGATTAAACGTAATATTAGAGAATGCCACGCTGCCCTGGGCAAGATTCGTCGCTTCTTTATAATACTTTTCGCTGGCCTTTGCTTGCAAAGCAGATGTGTGAGTCCGAAAAATATCATTGCGAGAACGATTGACCCGGACAATCTCTTTGCCTCGCTCAGCAATGCCAATATAACGAATTTGCGTATAGGCAGGGTTTACTTTTAGCATCGCCGTAAAAATTGTCGATAACCTATCATTCCACATATCAATAGTTGAATTATCAACCTTGTCTTCGCCCTGGTTTAAACTGCTGCGAATAATCCCTTGAATCGGCGGAGTTTTAGACAAAACCGCTAAATCACTGACAATTTTTACCAGAGCACTCTCCACATCACTGGCTACCAGCTCAGCGCTACTCTTGACGCTATTCATTGAGTGCTCTAAGAGTGTCTGCTTAGCAAAGAAGTACACCACAGATGATATCGTGATCATCCCCGCAATAATCACTAACCCGGTGAAAAAAGAAATTTTTGTCGTCAGAGAGTTGAATAGCTTCAATCCACATCCATTCAGTTAAAACTAACACTCAGTAAGTATAGTCAACAGTTAGTGAATGTTCCTCAAAAAATGGGGATTAAGCGTTGCTGTTACACGCCAATGTACCATGGCACTGGATGTGCCGGGCAATCGCCGAGGGAATTACGCAGGTATGCCGAGTCGTGGCCGATAATGACTAAGTCTAAGAGATAGACGCCGGCAAAGGTTTGTTTATCGATACAGAATTGATGGCCTTTAACGGAATAAAGCCGGCCCTCTTTACCACACACAAGATGGGGATCACTGACTTCAAAGTCCACATCATGGGGGTTACTCTCCGGAGTACGGCGAAAGCCGACCTTGACCGGGAAACGGGTAATGCCTACTTGCATGCAGCTTTTGGGGGGGATAAATTCACGAATACCTTGTTCATCCATGGGCTCTGCGGCGAAGCGCGTGAAGTTATAGATATTCACAACAGTGGCATCAGCCCATGCGGCCATCGATGCCAATAATCCTACCGCTAACATAAACCCATGAAGCAATGGCTTTTTCACGAAAAACTCTCCTTCTCCCCTGGCCTTTCACAAGGCATTGCTCATGATAACCTTATCGTAAAAATTCCGATACAGGCTCTGGAAATTAGAGGTGAAAAAATTCAGTTTTTTCCATCAAAATGATAAAAAATTCAACATATCAATGCTATAATACCCCAGCATTTAGACGGAGAACTTTACATGACAGAACAGACCGCTTACGACTCATCGAATATCAAGGTGTTACGAGGCCTCGACGCCGTGCGCAAACGCCCCGGGATGTATATCGGTGATACCGACGATGGGACGGGTTTACACCACATGGTGTTTGAGGTGGTAGATAACTCTATCGATGAAGCCTTAGCGGGCCACTGTGACTGTGTCTACGTCACTATCCACCCTGACGAGTCCGTATCTGTCAAAGACAATGGTCGCGGGATCCCCGTGGATATCCACCCTGAAGAAAACCGCTCAGCCGCAGAAGTCATCATGACTGTTCTTCATGCTGGTGGTAAATTCGACGCGAACTCCTACAAAGTCTCCGGTGGTCTCCATGGTGTGGGTGTCTCTGTGGTCAATGCTCTATCCGATGAGTTACTGTTAACTATCCGTCGCAACAATCAGGTTCATGAGCAAACCTATCATCTGGGTGAGCCTGAAGCCCCCTTAGCCGTTGTTGGTGATACTGAGCATACCGGTACCGAGATCCGCTTTAAGCCCAGTTCAGAGATCTTCTCCAATATTGAGTTCCATTACGAAATCTTGGCCAAACGCCTGCGTGAATTATCTTTCTTGAACCCTGGGGTGCGTATCGAGCTTACCGATGAGCGTAGCGGTAAACATGAAGTGTTTGAGTACGAAGGAGGGATTCGTTCATTCGTTGAGCACCTCAATCAGAATAAAACCCCGATTAACGAGACAGTGTTCCATTTTCGTACCGAAAAAGACGGCATGGGTATCGAAATTGCTATGCAGTGGAATAATAGCTTCCAAGAAAGCATTTTTTCATTTACCAACAATATTCCGCAAAAAGATGGTGGTACCCACTTGGCTGGTTTTAGAGCAGCCCTCACCCGAACCTTGAACGCCTATATCGAGAAAGAAGGCTTGAGCAAAAAGTCCAAAGTATCTACTACCGGTGACGACGCCCGGGAAGGTTTAACGGCCGTACTGTCGGTTAAAGTACCGGATCCTAAGTTCTCTTCTCAAACCAAAGACAAATTAGTCTCCTCTGAAGTAAAGCCGGTGGTGGAGTCCACCATGGCCGAGAAGCTCAATGATTATCTGTTGGAGAACCCGAAAGAAGCCAAGTTAGTGGTCGGTAAGATTATCGAAGCAGCTTGTGCCAGGGAAGCTGCCCGTAAGGCTAGGGAAATGACTCGACGTAAAGGCGCCCTGGATATCGCCGGTTTGCCGGGTAAATTGGCTGATTGCCAAGAGAAAGATCCCGCCTTATCGGAATTATTCTTAGTGGAGGGTGACTCCGCGGGTGGTTCCGCAAAACAAGGCCGAGACCGCCGTACTCAGGCGATTTTGCCGCTTAAAGGTAAGATCTTGAATGTCGAAAAAGCCCGTTTTGATAAGATGCTCGGCTCTGCCGAGGTGGGTACGTTAATCACGGCCCTCGGCTGCGGTATTGGCCGGGAAGAATATAACCCCGAAAAACTGCGCTACCACAAAATCATCATCATGACCGATGCTGACGTGGATGGCTCTCATATTCGTACGTTGTTGCTGACCTTCTTCTACCGACAAATGAATGAATTATTAGAGCGTGGCTATGTTTATATTGCTCAGCCACCGTTATACAAAGTCAAAAAAGGCAAACAAGAACAATACATCAAAGACGATGAAGAGTTAGAAGCATATCTCACTCAACTTGCCATTGATGATGCCAAGTTATTCCCAGGCAATGATGCACCGGCAATTAGTGGTGTTGCCCTTGAATCATTAGTAAAAACTTTCCAGAATGTGCGCAAGCGCATGGACAAATTAACCCGGATTTACCCGGAAGAGGTGCTCAAGCAATTTTTGTTTGTCCCTGGTCTTACCTCAAGCAATCTTCAAGACCAAGACACTGTTAATCAATGGTGCGAGGCGCTTCAGCAAGGCATGGCTCAATTAGAGTTAAATGGCACCCGTTACCAAATTAGCGTGCGGGAAGACAGCGAAAAACAATTGTTTTTACCGGTGTTAACGGTATTAACCCATGGCGTTGAAGCTGAATATAATTTCACGCCAGACTTCTTTGCTAGTCCAGATTACCTCGCAATCGCAGAACTGGGTGAGCAGCTTCGCGGTTTACTCGAGGAAGACGCTCATATTCAACGGGGCGAGAAAAAACTCGCGATTGATAGCTTCGAGCAAGCCCTTGAATGGTTAATGAATGAAGCGAAACGGGGTCTTGGGATCCAACGCTACAAAGGTTTAGGTGAAATGAACCCGGATCAACTCTGGGAAACCACCATGGATCCAAGCACGCGTCGCCTCCTACAAGTCACTATCGAAGATGCTGTGGCCGCCGATCAAATCTTCACGACCCTAATGGGCGATCAAGTAGAACCACGACGTGATTTTATTCAAGAAAATGCTTTGCGCGCAGAAAATATCGATATCTAATCGCTATCCCCTATAGGAGGCAGAGCTCTCTGTCTCCTATCAAGTCACACACTCTTCTTTTTCAACAGCAGCAATGGTTCCATGTTCCACGTGGAACAAACGTGTTGATTCTACAGGGAATAGATCACAGAAGTCTGTATCAGCAACACCCGTGACAAAGACTTGGGCCTGACAATCTGCCAACGTATTTGCTAAGAATCGGCGACGGGATATATCTAACTCTGCCGGCAAGTCATCAATGAGATAGATACAGTTCTTATTGGTTTGTTGTTTCAACAACAAGCCTTGGGCCAGACTCATCGCGCTGACCACCAACTTCTGTTGACCGCGAGATAAAACATCATGGGCGGGTACCCCATTCACGGTGATTTTCAGATCAGCCCGATGAGGACCGTATTGGCTATAGCCGAGCTGTTGATCACGATAAAAATGCCGCTGTAATACCTCAGCTAATGAGCTTTCTCTATCCCAGCCACGCCAATAAGAGAGCTTCAAGCCGTCAACCTCGAGCATTTTACCAATAACATTCTGAAAAATAGCATTAAATTCAATAATATAGCTATCACGCATGTGATCAATAGCTTCACTTCTCTTGATTAACTCATTATCCCAGGGTGCAACTGTTCCATAATCACCGGGCTGCTTTAGCGCAGCATTGCGCTGCTTTAATAAGCGCTGCAGGCGTTGCCAGAGTGGAAAGAAACTGTGTTCCACGTGGAACAATCCCCAATCCAAAAATTGACGGCGGAATTTAGGACCTGCTTCTAAGATCCGATAGCTATCGGGATTGATCAATTGCAGCGGTAATAGTGCTGCAAGGGCAGCTGCAGATGTAATAGTTTCCCCGCCTCGACGGATATTGACCTCGCCCTTATTGGTCTTTTCGATCCCCAAGGGAATAACCCCTTGGCTAGGCTCATCAAAGACCTTGGCAAATACCGTCAAAGCAGTCTCATTGTGCTGAATAATGCGCTTGGTTAAATGGCTCCGAAATGAGCGGCCATGGCCTAATAAATAAAGCGCCTCGATAAAGCTCGTCTTGCCACTGCCATTTTTGCCAAAAAACACGTTAAAGCAGGGGCTTAATTCAAGCTCAACTTGGGTTAAATTTCGTAAATTCTGAATAGTGATCTGTTGGATAGACATCGCTCTACAGGCGCATTGGCATGACGACGTAAGTGTAATCCGGGTTATCTGCTGCCTCTACTAAGACACCAGCATTGGTATCTGATAAGGTGAATTTCACCTGGGTTTCATTGATGGCATTTAGGACATCAATCAGGTAGCCAACGTTAAAACCGACAGTCAAATCATCCCCGGAATAATTCACTTCAAGCTCGTCCTCTGCCTGCTCTTGTTCAGGGTTATTGGCAGTAATATGGAGATTATTCTGGCTGAGCTCAAATCGAACCCCGCGGTATTTTTCATTGGTCAAAACAGAAGCTCTGACCAGAGCTTGTTTGATTACCTCTTTATCACAAATAAGGATATTATTGCCCGCTTTGGGTAAGACTTTTTGGTAATCAGGAAAACGTCCATCAATAAGTTTTGAAGTGAACGTGAAGCTATCTGCGTCGATAATGAGGTGATTGGTTCCGATCTTGACGGTAACGTGATCATCACTTACTTCTAATAAGCGCCCTAATTCGATAATACCTTTGCGGGGCACAATGACTTGGCACAACTCAGACAGACCTAAGTCCAAACTATGTTCAGCCAAGGCCAAACGGTGACCATCTGTAGCCACATTGGTGAATTTACCATTCCCCACCTGCCATAGCATGCCGTTCAAATAATAGCGGACATCCTGTTGAGCCATGGCGAACTGAATATGTTCGATATGTTCTTTGAGGAGGTTTTGGGGCAAATTAAACTCCGCATTAGCGGCTTCTCCTTCAACAAAAGGGAACTCTTCAGCGGGCAAGGTACTCAAGGTAAAGCGACTACGGCCAGACTTCAGAGTCACTTGTTGCTTGTCCAAGGTCAGTGAGACTTCCGCTTCATCCGGCAAGGAGCGACAAATATCAACGAGTTTGCGGCCAGGAACAGTAATTTGGCTATTTTCAGCGGGATGGACGAGCTTGATACGCGCTTGTAACTCAACTTCCAAGTCCGTTGCGGTGATCTGCAACATGCCATCTTCAACGTTGAGCAAAACATGGGACAAAATCGGCAATGTTTGCCGCCGTTCAACGACCCCCATGACCATTTGCAGTGGTTGCAGTAAATCTTCCCTAAATAATGTGATGTGCATGGCCTTCGTCTCTATGTTGTCAGTATGCGAATAAGGTTCTTGTAATCCTCGCCCATATCCATACTACTTTCGCGCAATTCTTTCACTTTACGGCACGCGTGTAACACAGTCGTGTGATCCCGCCCGCCAAAAGCATCACCAATTTCCGGCAAACTGTGGTTAGTCAATTCTTTCGCTAGCGCCATGGCAATTTGTCGTGGTCTTGCCACCGAACGACTGCGACGCTTAGAAAGAATATCCGCCACTTTGACCTTATAGTATTCTGCAACGGTTTTGATGATGTTTTCAATGGTGACGAGTTTTTCTTGCAAAGACAATAAATCCCGCAACGACTCTTTGACAAAATCCAGTGTAATATCCTGACCGGTGAAGTTCGCATTGGCGATGACGCGTTTTAACGCCCCTTCCAACTCACGGACATTGGAACGTATGCGCTTGGCGATGAAGAACGCGACTTCATAGGGGATCTCAAAATCCGACAACTCAGCTTTATTCATCAAGATTGCCACTCGCGTTTCAAGCTCCGGTGGTTCAACTGCAACGGTTAAGCCCCAACCAAATCGTGATTTCAGACGTTCCTCAAGACCGGTAATTTCTTTCGGGTAACGATCACAGGTTAAAATAATCTGTTGCTGGCCTTCCAGTAAGGCATTAAAGGTATGGAAAAACTCTTCCTGGGATCGGTCCTTACCGGCAAAAAACTGAATATCATCGATCAATAATGCGTTTAATTGGCGGTAATAGTGCTTAAAATCGTTCATCTTGTTGGTTTGTAACGCCTTTACCATCTCCGCCACAAACCGTTCAGAGTGCAAATATAACACTTTCGCATCGGGATTATTTTGCAAAATCACATTACCCACTGCATGCATCAAGTGGGTTTTACCAAGACCAACGCCGCCATAGATCAATAATGGGTTATTGGGCCCACCGGGATCATGGGACACTTGCTTAGCGGCTGCCAGCGCTAGTTGGTTTGATTTACCTTCGACAAACTTCCCAAAGGTAAAGTTCGGGTTCAAGTTTGACTGAAAAGGCAATGCGGTCTTTTTCGCGGTGCGTACAACCCGCACATCGTTGGATTCCGTCGATGCCGGTGCGACCACCGGTGCCGTTGTTACAGTTGCAGTGGATTGACTGACAGACGTTGCTTTAGAACCAATCTCCAACGCAAGTTTCGGAGGATTACCGTCACTCAACAAATCTAATAGTTCTGTGATTCGCTTCAAGAAATGATCTTTGATCCAATCCAAAACAAAACGATTAGGAGCAAACAACGTTAGCGCATTATTCTGTTGCTGTGCTTGTAATGGACGGATCCACGTATTGTATTGCTGAGCTGAAAACTCTTCTTCAAGTCGTTGAAGGCAATCTTCCCAAAGCGGCATACTATTGATCTCCTTGTTGTCATGCAGCGAAACGAATGCTGCAGTCTATACCCCTTTGCCGGGGTTATCCACACCCGTAACAAAAAAAATTGTGTGGCTGTGCAGATGATTAACGAAGCTGTGTAGAAAGCGTTCTTTTCCCCAGCGCTATATCATTCGTTAGTAAAAATTAAACACGCTACAGCAAATCAAAAGCATAAGAATTAACCGAGCTCTTGGTTTTAGTTATCCACAAAACCCTGTCAGTAAGATTTGAAAAGATACAGGGTGAAGTGGGGGTAAAAACGCAAAAACTTATCCACTAAAAAGTTATTCAACTTTCATCCCGTGCTAAACATGACCAGTTTTAAGGGGTTATCAACAGGGTTAATCGGGATATAACATAATGATTAATAATGAATTTTTAAAGTTTTCCACAGAAATAATTCACACAATCATAAACATCATAAGATTTATATATAAAGATTATTATTATTATTGGGATGCGTTCTTTTTATTCAAAAATTCTAAAAAAATATAACCCATTGATTTATAATGATTTTCCCAGAAAGATGTGATCAATACGTCTATCAACCCCCTTCTTTCTGTTGATAACTCGGCAAGTTATACAGAAATTTTGCTAAGGCAGTATTTATCCCCATTTCCTCCCACACCTGTACATACTCAAATAGCAGCTCGTTAACAATGTTATTTTTCTCATAACTTATTGATAAATATATAATTTTTAGGGGTATCAACAGAGAATAAGGCCCTTAATAATCATAAAAATCATATTTAAATAAATATTTTTCTTTTATTAGCGTTTCCCTTAAAGCAAACGATCCGAAAAAATTTGCGATATTTTGCAAAACCGTTGACATCCAGGGGCATTGGCAATATGATTGCCGGCTCTTTTAGCACAATTGCATTAAATTTAACGGATACGAGCATGAAAAGAACATTTCAACCCAGTAATTTAAAACGTAAACGTACCCATGGCTTTCGCGCCCGTATGGCAACAAAGAATGGCCGTAAAATCATTAACCGTCGTCGTGCAAAAGGTCGTAAACGCCTAAGTGCCTGATCTTAAGCGCTTTTTTTTGCGGGGCGCACGGCTAAAACGCGCCGAAGAATACAGTTTTGTTTTCGATGAGCCCCCTATTCGCGCCAGTAACTCGGCATTTATTCTGTTAGCAAAGCCCAATCAGCCAGCAAGTACCCGTCTTGGTCTCGCTGTTAGCAAAAAAAATATCCGCAAAGCCCATCAACGCAATACCGTAAAGCGCTTATTGCGTGAAAGTTTTCGTCAACGCCAACACGAATTAGCCGGCCTTGATATTGTTGCTATTGCTAAACGAGGTGCTAGTGATTTGGATAAACCGCAACTTTGGCAGCAATTGGAGCCACTATGGGCAAAGTTAATTACGCGCTACAAAAGCTATTCTTAGGCCTGATTCAGGGGTATCGATTATTTTTAAGCCCCCTATTGGGCAGTAACTGTCGTTATTACCCCAGTTGCTCCCAATATACGCACCAAGCTATCGAAACTTTTGGCCCACTTCGCGGTACTTGGCTGGGAATTTGTCGTATACTACGCTGCCATCCTTGGCATGAGGGTGGCTATGACCCGGTAAATCTTCCCAAAAAGGGAGAATTTACCTCTCAAGAATGACTGCTTGGGCGGTCAGTCTTGGAAATTATATTCAACGAAAGAACAACACAGAGTAACCTATGGATTCGAAACGCATATTTTTGTACGCAGCGCTCATCATTCTTGGCTTCGCCCTCTGGCGCGCATGGCAAACTGACTACCCGCCTCAACACACACCCCTAACGAGCCCTACAGCGTCCTCACAGGCTGCTAGCGATGATGTGACAACCCAGGGGGCTAGTGTGACCTCTAAGACTGCTTCAGGGGACACTGACGGCGCCAAAGCTGCACTTACCCAGTCAGACAAAGCGGGCGAGTTAATTCAAGTCCATACGGATGTATTAAACATTGCCATTGATACCCGCGGTGGCCGCATTGTTGAAGCAAGTTTGCCCAAATACCCACAGGCGTTGGATACCCCCAACAAACCTTACGTGTTGTTCAACCAAGATCCGAACAATTTGTACTTGGCGAAGAGTGCACTGGTGAGCCAACAAGGCCCAGACAGTCCTAACAATGGCCAAGCCCTATTCAAAGCTGAGAAAACCAGCTACCACATGAGTCCTGATGAAAAACAACTGGTGGTGAATTTACACTGGCAAGGCCAAGATGGTTTGGATGTGGTTAAGAGCTATACTTTCGAGCGGGGTAGCTACGACATCAAAGTCGATTACAAAGTTACCAATAACTCCAGCAAAGTGTGGCAAGGGCATACCGTCAATGCCATTACCCGTGTGAACAATCCGCCGACGGTACCTGGTATGTTCCAAGTCCATGCTTACTTCGGGGCATCGATTTCAACGGCAGATAAGCCTTACGAGAAGATCAAATTCAAAGCCATGGATGAAAAGAACTTGAGTGTTAACTCCCAAGGTGGTTGGGCCGCGATGCAAGAGCATTATTTCTTGAGTGCCTGGGCGCCGAATCAAGATCAAGAAAACCATTTCTTCTCCCACGCCAAAGAGTACAAAGATCCTAATGGCAATACCGACCCGAGCAAGAATCTTTACACCATCGGTGTTGCCGGTCCGCAATTAACTATTCAACCTGGCGCGACTTTAACGACGGGTTCGCAACTGTATGTGGGGCCAGAAATTGCTGAATACCTTAATGCCGTTGCACCCAACTTAAAACTCACTATCGATTATGGTTGGTTGTGGTTTATTTCCCAAATCATCTTTTGGTTGATGCAAAAGATTTATTTGGTGGTGGGTAACTGGGGTTGGTCTATCGTCCTCGTGACAGTACTCATCAAAGGCTTGTTTTATAAGCTCTCCGCCAAGAGTTATAAGTCCATGGCTAATATGCGTAACTTGACGCCGAAAATTCAAGCCCTAAAAGAACGCTTTGG
Source organism: Legionellales bacterium (assembly GCA_002709565.1). GTDB lineage: Bacteria > Pseudomonadota > Gammaproteobacteria > UBA1113 > UBA1113. Next base: position 57,270 of record PAPY01000021.1, read on the forward strand.
TGACGACCGTGAAAAACTTTCTCGCGCCACTATGGAGCTCTACAAAAAAGAAAAAGTGAATCCTTTGGGTGGGTGTTTACCTATCTTGGTTCAGATCCCTGTGTTTATTGCTTTGTATTGGGTATTGATCGAAAGCGTACAACTTCGTCAAGCGCCATTCATTTTGTGGATCCATGATTTGTCGGTGAAAGATCCCTACTATATCTTGCCGATTTTGTTTGGTTTGACGATGTTGGTACAACAGAAACTCAATCCGCCACCACCGGATCCCACGCAAGCGAAACTCATGATGTTTTTGCCAGTGATGATGACGTTTATCTTCTTAAACTTCCCAGCGGGTCTGGTATTGTATATGTTTGTTAACAGCGCGATGTCAGTACTGCAACAATGGCTCATTATGCGTAGCCACGGGAAGACAGTCGCAAAAAAGTGTAGAGCGAGTTAAGGGTAACCTTACCTCGCAGACTAAATGAACGTAACGTCTGATACCATTACTGCACAAGCAACGCCTCCCGGTCGCGGAGGCGTTGGCATTATCCGGGTATCAGGTCCTAAGGCTGCAACCATTGCCGATGCTATGTTAGGCGCTCTCCCCGCACCGCGTTCAGCACACTATCAAGCGTTTAAAGATGCCGATGGCAGTGTTATTGATATGGGCTTGGCCTTGTATTTCCCGGGACCGAATTCTTTTACCGGTGAAGATGTTTTGGAACTCCATGGTCATGGTGGCCCGGTGGTCATGGACCGTTTATTACAGCGTGTGGTGAGTCTCGGCGCGCGTATTGCGAGGCCGGGTGAGTTTTCTGAACGTGCTTTTTTGAATGACAAAATTGATTTGGCCCAAGCTGAGGCGATTGCGGATTTAATTGATGCGTCATCGGAACAAGCAGCCCGCTCTGCTATACGTTCTTTACAAGGGGCATTCTCTGCTGAAATTCAACGACTGGTTGAAGCGGTGATTCATTTACGAATGTATGTCGAAGCAGCTATTGATTTTCCTGATGAAGAAGTGGATTTTTTGAGTGATGGCAAAATAACAAGTGATCTAAACCAAATTATCACAACCCTCGATGGCGTTCTTTCCCAAGCAAAACAAGGCGCACTACTGCGTGAGGGTATGACCGTTGTTATTGCTGGTAAACCCAATGCCGGTAAGTCCAGTTTATTGAATGCGTTAAGTGGCCGGGAGTCGGCAATCGTGACGGATATTCCCGGCACTACGCGAGATTTATTGCGTGAACATATTCTCATCGATGGTATTCCCTTACACATTGTTGATACGGCTGGGCTTCGCGAAAGTCCTGATGTGGTGGAACAAGAAGGTGTTAAACGCGCCTGGGCCGAGATTGCCAATGCCGACAGAGTGTTACTAGTGGTCGATGCAAAGGACACAACAGAAACCGACCCCGACAAACTCTGGCCCGCCTATGCCGAGCATGACTTACCGGAGAAAGCGGTCACGGTTATTCAAAACAAAATTGACGAACTGGGGCAAACCCCTGCTGTTTTTCATGAAGACAAGCATGTTGTTATCAAACTCTCCGTCAAAACCGGCGCTGGATTAGATGAATTACGCCATCATTTAAAACATTGCGTGGGTGCTGAAACTGCTGAGGGTGGTTTCATCGCCCGTCGCCGCCACCTTGATGCCCTAAACCGCGCCCGGGAGTTATTAATACACGGCCAAGATCAGTTTAATTCGATGGAAGCCGGGGAATTATTGGCAGAAGATTTACGCCAAGTCCAAGATGCCCTCGGTGAAATCACCGGCACCTTTACCCCCGATGATCTATTAGGCCGGATATTTAGTAGTTTTTGTATAGGGAAGTGAATAAATCGCTGTCTCTGTCATCCTAAAACATTGATATAACAGAAAATAAAATAATATTTGATCAACAATGAGCTAATAGTATACAATCTGCGCCAATTCTAATGTTTTAAACCCAGAGAGGTAACGATGGCATTTTTTGAAGAAGTCCGCGCTGATAGTGCACCAGCAGCAACGTCAGGATCACAAATTAGCATCACTAACCCAGGGGCTCAAGCAAACAGTCTTCTGGCGTCCCTACCTCCGGAATTGGTGCTGCATGTAGGTCAGTACCTAACGCCACGAGACTTTACCCGTTTAGCCTTAACATGTAGTTACCTGTATGCTTGTGTAAACACCAAAAGCGCGGGATTTTGGCAACGGCAAGCACGGCAATTTTTGCCACTGTCTACAGTAATTGATGAAATTGAGACGCAAGAAGCTTTTGTTGAACACTATCAAGCGACGTTTGGAGGTCTAAGCTCAGACGAGGAATCTTTGTTTATTCAAGTTTGTTTAGGGAATACAAAAAAGTTCGAGGAGATTATTAGCAATTCAACAATAGACAATAACATTTTAGTTAACAAAAATGACAAAAATAGAAATTCATTACTGCACTATGCTTCAGCACTTGGTCGCGTACAGATTATTAACTATTTAGTAAAAGAGGGCGCTAAGATTCATCTGCTCAACGGTTTTGAATTGATGCCGATACAACTAGCAGTATCAAGAGGCCAGATAGGGGCTATGTTGTCACTACTGGAAAGAGGTATTAATGTTTATGCAGCTGATAGGATGAGAGGAAATACCCTACTGCATGTAGCGGCAGAATATGGCCAGACTGAAATAGTTTCGTACTTGCTGGATAGAGAAGTTAATATTGAGGCAAAAAATTGGAGTGGTGATACCCCGCTACACCGTGCGGCACTAAATAAAAATACAGAATTAGTAAATTTACTGCTAGATAGAGGTGCTCAAGTTGATACGACTAATTACGATGGAAATACCCCATTGCATTTAGCAGTATGCAGTAACGACACAAATGTGGTATCCGCACTCTTGAGTAAAGATGCCGATGTAAGTGCAACGAACAATTCCGGCTGTACCCCGCTGCATACAGCAGCAACCCATGGTCACGCGGAGATTGTAGTAACACTCTTAAATAAGGGTGCTGATATTAATGCATTGAACAATTCCGGCTGTACCCCGCTGCAAACAGCAGCAACCCATGGTCACACGAAGATTGTAGCAACATTTTTAAGTAAGGGTGCTGATATTAATGCAACTGACAATTCCGGCTGTACCCCGCTACATACAGGAGCAAAGTATGGCCACACGGAGATTGTAGTAACACTCTTAAATAAGGGTGCTGATATTAATGCAACTGATCGCTCTGGACTTACTCCGTTATACTATTCGGTACAAAATAACCAAGATGAAACGGCTGAATTATTGTTAGACAGGGGTGCTAACATTAAATTAATAGATGAAGGAAGACATACTCTGCTGCATCGTGCAGCAACAGTTGGCAGTACAAAGATAATATCGTTACTTTTAGATAAAGGAGCAGATGTTAATGAAATTGATGAAAACGGATTAACTGCGCTATTTATGGCGCTATCCGAGGGTCGCTCGGAGGCTGTATCAATGCTACTCGATAACGGGGCTACTATTGACGTACCGGATGACTATAAAATAGCTCAATTGATCACTGCAGCAGAATGTGGCCACGATAGGGCAGTAACATTGGTATTGAGTAAGGGAACTGATATTAATGGGGTAATTGAATCTGGAAAATGTGCGCTACATCAAGCAGTGAGTAATAACCACATTGAGACTGTTAGATTGCTATTAGATAGAGGCGCAAACATTAATGCGCCTGATGACTGGGGGTATACATCTCTGAGTATAGCAGTAGAAAAGGGGCACAAAGAAGTAACATCATTGTTATTAGATGGAGGTGGTGATGTTGAGACAGTTAATGCCTTTAGTCAAAACTTGCTGCACACTGCGTCAGCAAAGGGCCATACAGAAATAGTATCATTACTCTTAAGCAAAGGTGCTAATGTTTATACGGCTGATAGATATGATCTTACCCCGCTGCACGCGGCAGTAAAAAACAACCATTCAGAGGAGGTGTCGTTGCTACTAAATAGTGGTGCCATCGTTGATGCGGCTGATATAGAAGAGCTTACCCCGCTGCACTATGCGGTAGTAGACGGCAGTGTTAGGGTGGTGTCATTGCTACTAAATAGTGGTGCCAATGTTGATGCGGCTGATAAAAATAAGCTTACCCCGCTGTACTGGGCGGTAAAAAACAACCGTTCAGAGGTGGTGTCGCTGCTACTAGATAGCGGTGCTAATGCTAATGTAACTTGTCAGTCTGTACGTCCCCTCCTCCATGTAGCCTTTGATAGCGGCCACACAGAGGTGGCCTTATTACTTTTAAATAAAGGTGCTGACATTGAGGCTACAAATCCATGGGGATATACCCCGCTCCAGCAAGCAGTTCGTAATGGCGATAGAGATTTGGTCTCATCTCTTCTCGATTTAGGCGCTGACATCAAGGCGGAAGGGAAAGTCGGAAAAACACCGATACAATTGGCTAAAGAAAATAGAGATCCATATATGGTACAGCTACTAGAAGTCTATGCAGCTAAATTTAACGAAAAAAACACGTCTCGCCCACGCGGGCCTGGTTTTTGCTAAGACTTAATGGCTTGCCAAGGATGGCGCGGAACTATTAATAACTCATCAGGCTATTATCAATTTGCTTTATCCACGCTAAGATGCCGCCCCGTAAGTTAAAGACATTGGTATAGCCTTGCTGTTCAAGATAATTGGCAGCAGCAACACCCCGAGGGCCTGCTTTACAGTGGACGATGATGAGTTGATCTTTATCGCCGCTGGGTAAACTGTCGGGTAAACTATCCAAAGATAAAAGTTTACCGCCGAGGTTACAAATAGTGTATTCATAGGGCTCGCGAATATCAAGCAGTAAATGCGGTGTATTATTGTTACGTAAGGCGTGGAACGCTTCAACGCTGATTTCTTTCATGGTATTTTCCTTGACTGTTGGTGGTGTAAACCACTGTTGTTGTTGACAGCTAGGACAATGGGTTTTGCGGGGAACCTTGAGTTGTCGAAACTCCATGGTTAAAGCGTCAACGATAAGCAAACGTCCCGTTAAACTTGTCCCTTTGTTGAGAATAAGTTTAATGGCTTCAGTCGCTTGGATACTGCCCATTAAACCCGGCAGCACCCCAAGCACACCGGCTTGGGCACAGTTAGGTACCATGGCAGGCGGCGGTGGTTCCGGGAACAAACAGCGGTAACAAGGCCCCTGCTCCGGTATAAATACACTGCACTGCCCTTCAAAACGTAAAATACTGGCAAACACGCAAGGCTTACGGTTGCGAATACAAGCATCGTTGATCATATAGCGTGTGGTTAAGTTATCACAACCATCGATAATAACATCGTACTGACGGATTAAATCATCAGCGTTGTCGCTTTGTAAACGTTGACGGTAAGTATTAACAGTGATCAGTGGATTGAGTGCTAATAATTGTTGTTTAGCAGCTATGACTTTGGCTTGGCCGACATTGTTTTCGTGATAAAGAATTTGACGCTGCAGATTGGATACATCCACCACATCATCATCGACTATGCCAATCTGACCAACACCCGCTGCCGCAAGGTAATACAAAATTGGCGAACCTAAACCACCGGCGCCGACACACAGCACGCGCGCATCACGAAGTCGTGCTTGACCTTCTACGCCAACTTCCTTTAGGGAAAATTGGCGGCTGTAACGTTGCAGTTCGGCATCGGTAAATGTCATTTACCCACCGGAAAGTGCCGTGACAATCTCGATTTCGTTGTTATCTTCAACCGCAAGATCAAGATAATCTTCGCTACTGACGTATTCACCATCAAGAAACAAATTAATGTAATGGCTTCGTTTACCGTCGTTGGTGTAAAAATACGGTTTTGCTTCGGGAAAAGCGCCAAGAAAATTATCGATGATATCTTCTAATGTATCACCAGATACGGATAAAACAGTTTTTTCCGCACCGATGAATTGCTGTAACGATGACGTTAACTTTAAATTAGCCATAGTTCCCTGCCCCTTTGTGTCAAAATCCCGGTTCAGTCATCACGCAAAGGCTGGTGTCTGAGCCGAGACTGTTAGTGTTGTCCTTCCTATATATCAATCTCGAGGGTAAAAAACAAGGTTAAAACTGCCATAAGGTAGATTTCTTTATCTGTGCTACGCTTTTAAAAGGCACTGACAGGAACAAAAATAATGGAAATCAGCAAGATAATAGGCATTTTATGCCTAGTTTCGCTACTTTGTGGCTGCGCTAATCTTGGAGAAAATGATTATAATCAAGCAGTTAGCAACGCTATTAAAGATGATACCCGCGGCGCTGGCGAGTATATGTATCCACGATTGTACGGTCGAGGGGAGCATAATGAAGCCTTTTGTCGGCGGGGTTTTTACCACCATGGTTATTGTCAGGGGGATTATAACCCCGTGTATTACCATGTCGGCTACCATACCCAAAATTGATAACGATAATGACAACTTGTAATGATTTGTTTCATTGACTTTCTTAATGAAATCCGTGGCTTATACTTCAAGTAAGAGGTCATATTGACCGCTGTCTGGAGAGAACCATGAAAGACAATGACAATATCATTCCCTTCGCCCGGCTCAAGCATCACATCGATGTGCCGAATCTTGAAGAAGTCTGGCTCGATGGTTTCGAGTCCGCCCAAGCAGAGCTTGAAGAAGAGCGTAATCCTTACCGTCAAGGGAGTACGGAATATTTTCATTGGAATGAAGGTTGGTGGGCTGGCTTTTACGAAGAAGAGCCACTGTTTGACTTAGCAGGCAATCTCCGAGAAGACATCCTTTTGCTCGACTCAGAACAAAAATGCGCTAATGATGAACAGGTCGTGCTGGAAGATCAGCAAAAACAGCACACCAAGCAGGTCATCAAGCGGGTCATCCAAGTTGCCGGCGTGATTTTTGTGGCCCTTGCGGCATATGAATTGGCAGAATTGGCTGCCTAAAGCACAACCCTATTCTCTATCAATAGTTCGGGGGATTTTTCCCCCGGACTGTTGCATTATTTTCCAATCTGACTATAATTCGTCCCCTTTGAATAATAATTTGTTGAGAAGTCATGTCATTTTTGTCTACCACCGCATCACCAACAGGTGATCAGGACCGCAGCAGCAACCAAGAAACTGAAAGATCGCACTCTTCTTATGGAACCATTACGGCGTGCTTAGCTCCTGCTACAGGCATTGTTTGCTATGGTCTTAAAAAAGCATTAGTTGAATTTACGCCATACTACGGTACTTCTCAGGGGGCTGTTGTTGGTGACGTATTTGGGCGCTCAGTTGCCAATGTCTTCATGGATTCAGCTTGGTGGGCGTCGTTACTGAAAATCGCCGCTGGAGTTATATTTGCGCTATTGTGTGCTGCGACGATGTTTGTGACCTGGAAGCAATTCTATATGCCCTATATAAGGGAACATACAGGCATAGGCGGAGGTAATGAAAATAATGAACGAATGCAGCTAGTCATTGGTGCGCCAGGATCCAGGCAATCAGAATCCAGTGTGTCTCGTCCATGGATTATTAATAAATATTCATTGAGTCTAACTGTGTTAGAAGTCTTGCAAACGGTATCACCAGCAACAGCAGTGATAAACTGGTTTATGAGAGCCGTTGGCATGCAGGATGAATTTTCATTGTTGGGTTGGAAAGGGTTATTAGGCGTTGTTGCGTATTATTTTATTTTTGTTTTCCCATTTGCACTTGTACCTATTCACCAAGCGAACCCCGATATTAATTATGGTGCAGTTAGCAAATTTCTTTTGCAATATTGGTTTAAGATATGTGGCGCCAATTTAGCAATGCTGGGCCATACCTTTGGTCATGCTGTTGGTGCACTCGCATTTATCCCTCCGACATGGATCAATAACTTAGGCTCTGTCGAAAAAGCTATATTCTGGCTCGCCACCACAGCAGCAGTTTTATTGACAATGTATCTATTGTCTTTTGCCGTTAATTCATTTGATAAACGCATTTTGCAAGAGCATTGTGATACGGTTTGTGGGAAAGATTCAACACGCAAATTAACCATTAGCCCTCGAGAAGCTTGTGGGCGAAAGGCTGCTATTTATGGCTTGACATCACCTTTGCATGTGGTTGAGAAAGCCCTGCCTTGGCATACGTTCTTTCAGTCCTATGGATATCCTGCGCATCACTGGCTTGCTTTAGGTGTGCAAAGTGTTAATGTTCCTTTAGCGTGGTTATATGATTATTATTCTGAATGTTCTGAAGCAGTCAATGATATAGATGTTGCTGTTGAACGCTGGCATGGAGAGCAAGGCGCCATTAATGGTGATACGGAAGATGCTATTGATGAAGAGGCCAGGTGTGGTTTGCTGAGAATATTCGGGCGCTAAACCACTAGCCTTTCTGCAACAAAGCCTCTGCAGCTTTCACTGACAGAGGCTTGCTGAAATAAAACCCTTGGACGTCGTCACATTGATGGATCATCAAGCGGTCTAGTTGCATTTTATTCTCTACCCCTTCGGCGATAACATTCAAGCCCAAGCTATGGCCGAGTTTAACAATGGTTGAAACAATGGCTTCCGCCTTAGGATTGACTTCCATTTGTTGGATGAAGGTTTTGTCGATCTTTAAGCGTTGCACGGGGAAGTTTTGCAAGTAACTTAAGGATGAATAACCGGTACCAAAATCATCAATGGCAATGTTTAAACCCAGCTCTCTAAGTTGGGCGAGTTTTTCCAGGGTGTTTTCCATGTTTTCGGCAAAGGCGGTTTCGGTGATTTCTAACTCTATCAGTGACGCGGATAATTGTTCCTGTTGTAAAATTTGCTGGATATTGGTAGTAAGTTCATCACTGTTAAACTGTTTTGCGGATAAGTTAATAGCAATCTTTACGTCAATTCCATATTTATCTCGCCAGGCTTGACACTGCTGCAAGGCCTTGGCAAAGACCCAATTACCAATATCATGAATAAGGCTAGATTCTTCTGCTAAGGTAATAAAAATTTCTGGTGAAATATCGCCAAGCTCTGGATCATGCCAACGTAATAGGGTTTCAAAACCAGTAATTTCTCGGGTGCGCAGGTCGTATTGGGGTTGATAATAGAGTTCTAAATGATCTTCATTTAAAGCTTGGTGTAGTTTCATCGCCATATCATGGCGTTCTTGCAATTCATCATTCATGAATTCCGCAAAAAAGTGATAATCTTCCTGTGGGTCACTGCTGGCATAATATAGTGCCATACCGGAGAACTTTAACAGTTCATTCATGTTCTTGCTATCATCAGGGTATATGGATATACCGATATTTAAGTCGATATTGACGTCGTTTTGCTCGAGGTGATAGATCCCCTTGGTGGCAGTGATAATATCTTCGGCATAACCACTGATTTCGGTAATGTTGCTCACCTCACTGATAATGATGCCAAGCTCATTTTCCCCGACTCGACCAATGACAGCCCCAAGGGGCAGGCAATTAACAATATGATCAGCTAATAATTTTAATAAATGCTCCCAGGCTTGGTGGCCGAGGGTTTGGTGGATACTGGTAAAATTGGTACAGGTCAGTGTCATGATAACGACTTTGCTGGATTTTTGTTTGCGCCATTGCAGGGTTTTTTCGAATAAATTCTCAAACAAAAACCGATTTGGTAGACCGGTAGCGATATCGTGGGATTTCAATAATGTTAAATTTTCTTGTAAGCGTTCTAATAAGTCATTAAAACCTCGGGTGACATCCCCTACTTCATGGTGTTTGTGGGTTTCGATTAAATATTTATTGGGATTATCGGGATCAGCCTCGGCCAGTAATAGCTGTCGTCGCAAGCCTAATATGGGTTTCAACACAATACGCCCCATCAGCAAGCTCACCAAAATAGTCACCAATAAGGCAATAGCGAGTACCATGCTTAAACCAAACAACCAAAAGCGCTTTTGTGCTTGGTAAATATAATCAATTTCGATATGAGCACTGACATAATACGGTGCTTGTAATTGGTCCGGGCCCCAGGCGGCATCAAACCAATGTTTGCCATGGGTGTATTTTGAGGGTGGCCCTTCAATGGCTTGTTTTAGTTGGCCAAAACTGATCTCAGGCAAATCGCCATAGCTTGCTACTACCTGGCCCGCTTCATTATAAAACATGGCTCCTTTGATGACGGAGTACTCAGTCAAGGTATTGCTGACGTTAGTGATCTTTTGATGAAGGCTTAAATCTTGCTCAAATTGAATGAACGCTTCGATGGCTTCTTTAGCGGCGGCCTTAGCAGCATTCAATTGAATGGTTTGAAACCGTTGGTAGATGGGGATCATCAATAGGCTTTCGGTGAGCAAAATGGCGATGAAAGCACCCACAGCCACGAGCCAGCAAATTTTGCAGCGCAAAAACGACGCGTTTGGGTTCTTTAATGATGCTTCCATGTTGTGATATCCAGCCTTTAGTCTCTATACTATACATCACGGTTGTTAACTTCGCGAAGGTAGATCAATGGATAGAGTGGTTATACGGGTGATGTTGGTGTTAGGGATGGCTTTGGCGCCGTTATGTATACAGGCGCAATCAGTGAATGAAAATGTGCCTATTCCTGTGTTGTTGCCCCCAGTGCAATCAGAGCAAGCCCCTGCTGACGCTGATAAGCCAGCTGCGGATAAGCAGGCCCTAGCAGACAAACCTGCCAAGCCCGTGGATAAAGTCATCACCCCTGACGTAGGCAACAAAATATCCACAGAGGATGATAAATTACGACTCGAGAATGGTACGCCGAATAATGATGCAAATGGCGATAAAAAAGCCAACGCTGATGATGACAAAACATCAAATGACGATAAACCTGCCAAGCCCGTCGACCAAGCCCAGTTCAACAAAGACTTATTAGCCTGCAAAAAAGGCTCATTCACCGTCACTGACCACGGTCCTGACCGCATTATTGGACAAAGCAATGGTGATTGTATTGTCAGTTTCAGTCAAAAAGACCAAGTTTTGAACTGTAGCCTCCCCAAAGTCGCCTGGACCATGGCCGCCGAAGGTCAAGATATTAGTATTTTCTGTGATGCATCGAAAAAACACGATCTGCGGACTGGGCAGTAACTGCTATTTCTCAAAACGCGATGGGAGATTCTTAAGAGGGAGAATCGCGATTCTCCCTCTTAAGCGCAAGCGCGAATTCATTTCGCGCGCTGCGTATTACTTGGGAAGCCGTTCCTGTGTAGCAGGAACGGGTGGTGTGATGCGGCGAAGAAGCATGATCTACGGACGGAACAATAATTTTTTGCCTAAGCCCCATTTCCCTGTTTGCTGCCAATAGGGTAATATCCCTCCATCTATGGGCCGCAGGCGCGGCTTAATCTGTTTGATAACTATTTGGAGTATGTAATGGCTGATAATGTTGAAGATTTAACCGTTGAATATGTCGAAGATGGTGTGACGACTGTCAAAGAACTCGACAAAAAAATCCTCTCCAAAGGCGCCTGGGCCACCATTATTTATCGCTACCAAGACTGGAACCGCTCCAAAGAAGAATACGGCCCGGACAAATACACCATCCGCCGCTACCAAAAGCGCAACGGCGAATACTGGCAAAAGTCCAAGTTCAATATCTCCAGTGCTGACCAAGCGGAAAAAATCATCGAAGCCTTACAAGGCTGGATGAAGGCTGAGTAAGCTTCGGGGGCTGTGCCCCTAAGCCTTATCCAGCAATTTGATTAAATCTTCGATATTAACGAAGTTGACCTCGATATCGGATATGGATTTAGTAAAATGACGCTCAACATCCATAGCGACGACAAAATTGTCGCCATCGGGATAGAGGCTCCGAAATTTACGGAGATTTTTAACATTAAAGTTATTGGCTGACCATTTGCATTCAATTGTCACTGGGCGAGCATTACGATGCTTGAGGTAAATAAAGTCGATTTCATGTTTTGATTTATCACGCCAGTAACGAACTTTCCCTTTGGGCAGCCTGCCAAGTATTTCATTGAGGACAAGGTGCTCAAACAGATGGCCAAGATCTTCCCTGCGCAATTCATACCAACCACGGTAATGACAGACAAAACCAGTATCAAAGCCATAAACTTTCGGTGCTGAAACGATTTCGCTTGTGGCATAGCTGGTGAAAGGTTTAATAATATGAGCAACGTAGGTTTGTTCAAGTATATGTAGATACTTGTTAATGGTTGTGCGGCTGACTTCGCAAGGGGCTGCATATTTTGTCGCTTCAAAAATATTTCCGCTGTTAGCAAGTACAAGTTCAGTAAATCGTTGAAAAGAATGCTTGTTGGCGATATTAAATAGCTCTTGGATGTCCTTCGCCCAATAATCTTCAATCCACTCAACGAACTCCTCTTCCGGCAAGGAGTCCTGCATATAAAAAGGCGGTAAGCCACCATGCAATAATCGGTGTTCGATATCGTAATCGCCAAATAGAGCGCTTTCATGATATAGCATCGGTGAAAGCCAAATTTTCGTTTTTCGCCCAGTGAGGGTGTCCTTGAACTTTTTACTCGCGGACAAGGTTGAAGAGCCCGTTGCAATGATTTTTATCTGGGGGTAATGATCGGCCGCGATTTTGAGGAGCTCTGAAGGATTGGCAAGGCGATGGATTTCATCCAGGGTGATTTTGGGGGATTTGAGGTTTTGTAAAAAGTCTTCTGGATCCTCAAGCATACGTCTAACCCGAGGGAGTTCGCAGTCAAAATACTCACAATCTGGGATATTTTGGCAAAGAGAAGTTTTCCCGGCCCGCCTTACTCCGGGCAACCAGATAATTGAGCGCTTTGCCCAGGCCTTATTGAGCCTGTTTAGCCAAAATTCTCTATTAATCATGGGGTTACCTCATTTTATGCGGTTTTACACTTGCATATAGTCGAACTATATGCAAACAGAGTGACATATAGTCGGACTATATGCAACTCAAGTGACGTTTAGTTCAACTATGTGCAAGTTTAGTTGCATATAGTTAGAAATCCAGCCCTCTCCCAATCTGGGGGCGATATGGTATAATCGCCCAAAATTTCTCCAAGACTATGGGTGTGTGATGGATTTAGAAACCATTTATGACGTTATTATTGTTGGTGGCGGCCATGCCGGCACTGAAGCTGCGATGGCGTCTGCCCGTATGGGGGCCAAAACCCTGCTCCTCACCCACAATATCGAGACCTTGGGGCAAATGTCCTGTAATCCGGCTATTGGCGGTATTGGCAAAGGCCATTTGGTCAAAGAAATTGACGCTCTGGGTGGCATCATGGCCAAGGCGGCGGACAAGGCCGGTATTCAATTTCGTATTCTTAATGCCAGCAAAGGTCCTGCAGTGCGGGCGACTCGTGCCCAGGCTGACCGAGTGCTTTATAAACAAGCCATCCGCGAAGCCTTAGAGAATCAGCCTAATTTGGCGATTTTTCAGCAAGCGGTCACGGACCTCATCGTCGAACAGGGTCGTGCCAGTGGTGTCGTGACGCAAATGGGGTTGCGGTTTCGAGCGCGCTCTGTGGTGCTGACGGTGGGAACATTCCTCGGCGGTAAAATTCATATTGGCCAGAGCAATTACCAAGGTGGCCGTGCTGGCGACCCGCCCTCTATCGCCTTGGCAGAGCGTTTGCGTGAATGTCCGTTTCGGGTTGATAGACTCAAAACTGGCACGCCACCGCGCATCGATGGTCGCAGTATTGATTACTCAAGCATGACGGTGCAACCGGGCGATACACCAACGCCGGTGTTTTCATTTATGGGAGATGGCCGTGATCATCCAGCGCAAATTCCCTGTCATATCACTTATACCAATCAACACACCCACGAGCTTATTCAACAGGGTTTGAGTCAGTCGCCGATGTATACCGGTGTTATTGAAGGTGTTGGCCCACGCTATTGTCCTTCAATTGAAGATAAGGTTGTGCGTTTTGCCGATAAAGATGCTCATCAAATTTTTGTTGAACCTGAAGGGTTAACCACCCACGAAGTTTATCCTAATGGCATATCCACAAGTTTACCTTTTGATGTGCAGGTAGCGTTTGTCCGTTCCATCAAAGGCTTTGAGAATGCCCATATTACCCGTCCCGGCTATGCCATTGAGTATGATTACTTCGATCCCCGGGATTTAAAAACATCGCTTGAGACGAAACACTTGCCGGGATTATTTTTTGCGGGACAAATTAACGGGACCACGGGTTATGAAGAAGCGGCCGCCCAAGGCTTGATTGCCGGTCTTAATGCTGCGCGCTTGGCCCAAGACAAAGAACCCTGGAGTCCGCGCCGTGATGAAGCGTATATCGGTGTGTTAATCGATGACTTAACCACCTTAGGGACACTTGAGCCTTACCGTATGTTTACTTCCCGCGCCGAGTACCGGTTATTGTTACGGGAAGACAATGCAGATCTGCGTTTAACAGAACAAGGTTATCAACTAGGCTTGGTGAATGATGCGCAATGGCAGCGGTTTGAGAGTAAGCGACATCATATTGCTGAAGAAACCCAGCGCCTTAAAACCACTTGGCTGCAGCCATCAACCCCGGGCGGTCAAGACGTCGCGAATATTTTAGGGCAAGCGTTGGCGCGGGAGTATTGTGGTATGGACTTGTTAAAACGCCCTGAGTTAACTTACGACAGCTTGATGACGGTCACGGGCCTCGGACCAGGTGTTAGCGATAGACAAGTAGCAGTACAAGTAGAAATTCAAGCAAAATATGCCGGTTATATTGACCGACAAAAAGATGAAATCGCGCGCCTACAACGCCATGAGAAAACCCGTTTACCGATAGATTTTAATTATCACAAGGTATCAGGTCTCTCCAGTGAAGTCTGTGAAAAGCTTGCTGCTGCGCGCCCTGAAACCTTAGGCAAAGCGGCCCGTATCCCGGGGGTGACGCCTGCGGCTGTCTCGTTATTGTTGGTGTATTTGAAGAAGAAGCAAGCCGCGTGAATGAGTTAGCCCAACAATTGTCACAAGGAATTGATGCGCTGGGCTTAGCTGTCACCACGACACAGCAGCAACAATTACTCGACTATATTCACTTACTCGCTAAATGGAATAAAGCTTACAATCTGACCGCCGTGCGTCATATAGGCGACATGGTGGGCCGGCACTTGTTGGATTCCTTGAGCATTATCCCCTACCTCGCGGGTGGTCGGCTCATTGATGTGGGCACAGGGCCAGGCTTGCCGGGAATTCCTCTAGCCATCGTATTTGCGGATAAAACCTTCACTTTGCTGGACAGTAATGGCAAAAAGACCCGCTTCTTGACCCAAGCAGTGACAGAGCTAGGCTTAGATAATGTGCAAATTATCAATGCTCGGGTCGAGGAATTTAAGCCCGAGCAGACTTATGATACAGTTGTTTCTCGCGCATTTAGCGATTTAAAGGATATGGTCGAGAAGACCCAGCATTTATGTGCTGAAGATGGCCAATTTTTGGCAATGAAGGGAAAATACCCCGCTGATGAAATTCAAGCGCTTCCCGAGACTGTCATAGTGACCGCGGTTCACCCGCTTAGGGTGCCGACAGTGACAGGTGAACGGCATGCTGTTGTGATCAAAAACCCATAGAGGATACTAACGTGGCGAAAATTATAGCCCTCAGTAATCAAAAAGGCGGTGTAGGTAAAACGACTACCGCGATTAATTTGGCGGCGTCCTTAGTTGCAACTAAGCGCAAAGTGTTATTGATCGATTTGGATCCCCAAGGCAATGCCACTATGGGTAGCGGCGTTGAGAAAGACGCTCTGGAATATACCGTTACTGATTTATTGATTGATGATATTGCTGTTGAGGAAGTATTACAAAAAACCGACCCAGCGGGTTATGACTTATTGCCGTCTAACCGAGATCTCACCGCCGCCGAAGTATCATTGCTGGATATCTCCGAAAAAGAACACCGTTTATTGAATGCCCTCATGCCCATCAAAGATAACTACGATTATATTATTATCGATTGTCCGCCGGCGATTAACATGCTGACTATTAATGCGTTAGTTGCGGCAGACAGTTTATTGATCCCCATGCAATGTGAATATTATGCCCTTGAGGGTTTATCCAGTTTGCTCGAGACAATGGAGCATATCCGTGACAATGTGAACCCACGTCTCAGTATCGAAGGGGTTTTGCGAACCATGTATGACCCCCGTAACCGTTTGACCACGGATGTGTCTGAGCAATTGCATAAATATTTTGGCGACAAAGTTTATCGCACCGTGATCCCCCGTAATGTACGTTTGGCCGAAGCTCCCAGTCATGGGGTGCCGGTATTGTATTACGAAAAACGCTCCCCGGGTTCGGCAGCGTATTTAACTTTGGCGGGCGAAATTATTCGGCGTTATGAACAACAGGCAAAAGAAGCGCAGCAACTTGAGACGGTGGCAGCCATCGACTAATTAAGGAGTCAACTATGGCCAACAAGAAAAAAGGCTTAGGCAGAAGTTTAGATCAGTTATTAACAACCAAACCGGCGGCCTTAAAGCAACCCAAGGCCGCTAATGATACCGGTGAGACCGATGGTCAATTACGCTTTTTGGCAACACGTATGTTGAAGCCGGGTAAATATCAACCTCGCAAAGAAATGGACTTGGAGGCATTAGAAGAGTTAGCCAACTCGATTCGCGCCCAAGGCATGTTACAGCCTATCGTGGTGCGCCCTATTGATAGCGAGCATTATGAAATTATTGCCGGTGAACGACGTTGGCGGGCGGCGCAGATGGCAGGTTTGAGTGAAGTGCCGACCTTGATCAAAGACGTATCTGATGAAGTGACGGTCGCATTGGCGTTGATTGAGAATATTCAGCGCGAGAATTTAAATCCTATCGAAGAAGCCAATGCTCTGCAGCGTTTGATTGATGAGTTTGCCATGACGCACCAACAAGTGGCGGAGTCAGTGGGTAAATCACGCACCACGGTATCGAATTTATTGCGTCTCACTAGTCTGCATCCGGATGCCAAAGTCTTACTGGAACGCGGCGATATTGAATTGGGCCATGCCAAAGTATTACTGAGTATCCACGGTACCCAACAAGTGCAAGCAGCACGTATGGTAGCGGAGAAAGGTTTATCGGTACGAGAGACCGAAGCTTTAATCCAACGCATGCAAACACCGCATAAGCCTGCTGTTGATAAACCGGCCCTCGCCCCTGAATTACAAGATTGGCAAAGCTTACTCACTGATAAGCTTGGCACCAATGTCAAAATTTCCCAAAATGCCAAAGGCAAAGGCAAACTCGAGATCCATTACAAGGATCAGCTCGAGCTTGAGGGGATTTTGGAGAAGCTTTAAGTCAGAGTCACAAGGCTTGAGAAAAGCTCGGTCATCCCGGTCCGGATCACGACAAAGTCGTGAGGCGTGAACCGGGAGCTGTTTGAGCTATCTCAAATATTATAAAAAAATCTGATAATTCACGCCAAATGCTTTTGCAATCCGTTTGGCAACGGTTTTGCCAATGGGCCGTTTTCCGGTTTCCATCTTGGATAATTCAGGTTGAGTGATATTGATTTGTTCGGCGAAGTCTTGCTGATTTAAGTTCTCTCGCAAACGATATCTACTTAAGCTTTTCTTAATTTCCAACAATATTTGTGTATAATAATAAACAGCTACCTGTTGTAATTTATGCATTTTGTGCTAGTCTTCAGGGTAAGGAGGAAGGGTATGATGCAATTTGCCAAACAAGTGCTTAGTGATACTGATCTGTCATCATCTCGCGCTCGCGAGCAATTGACTAAGATGGTCATGCGCCTGTTTGCTGAGTGGCAATTGACGACAGCTCAGCAATTATTATTGCTGGGATTGCGGGAAACCTCTCGCAATATGCTAAGTCGTTATCGCAATCTAGAGAGCATTATCCCCTATGATCAGGATAAATTGGATCGGGTTGGCCTATTATTGGCAATTTATAAAAACTTATACGATCTATTTCCTGAGAATGAAACGGTTCGAGTCACCTGGGTGAAACAAAAAAACAGCGAGCTCAATGATCAATGTCCGTTAGACATTATGCTGGCGGATGGATTATTTGGGATGGCGTATATTATGCGTTTTCTCGATAAACAGGTAGTACATTAGGAATGAATGACACACTATTTAATGCCTCCATTAAATTTAACGAAACCGTAAAACGCAACATAACAACACAGGCTCCAGCAAAGAATGCATTTGCAAGTTTGTTAGATAATGACGATGATCCTCGGTTCGCTCAGCTAGCCATTGATTGTGCTAGGCGTCATGTTGCAAGACGAGATGATATTTCGGACTTCACTTATACAGCAGCGATAGAGTATCCCTTTAAGACTGTCCCTTACATGAGAACGCGTTTTTCTGATGGGAGTTTTCCCGTATGGTATGGTTCTAGAACAGTGCAAACCACCGTATTCGAAACGGTATATCATAGTCTTAAGAGCTTTAATGCGATTGATGGCCTTGCCAATCATAGCCCTATCATCAAGAAGCGCTCGGTCTACAATGTGCATTGTGATGCTCTATTAATAAACTTTGTCGGTAAAGAGCTCCCATAC
This sequence comes from Legionellales bacterium, assembly GCA_002709565.1. GTDB lineage: Bacteria > Pseudomonadota > Gammaproteobacteria > UBA1113 > UBA1113. The sequence continues at coordinate 75,656 of PAPY01000021.1, forward strand.
CCGCAGCTTATCAGTGATGACTATCAGTTTACGAATGAGCTTGGTTACACGATTAAGCAAGGGGGATATCCCGGTGTCCTGTCCCGCGCGGCGCGGGATCCTTATGGGGAGAATATCAGTATTTTTCGGCAAAACGTTTTATCGGCACCAGAGCTATTTGCCGAGCTTAGTTATGTTTTTGACTATGATGAGCGAAAGGTGGGGATTTATGGTCTTGAAGAGCCAGCATCGGTGAATTTTTAACTGAACAGTTCAAATCCCTGCATTTAGATAGTCACTTTGACCGAAATTCCATAAATTTGGTACTTTTTGGGGACTTCTTGGGTGGGCTTTATCATGAGTACAACTTTCTTGTCTTCAGATTTGAGTAGCGAGGTTTCTGTTGGCAGATCACCGACAAATTTGGGGGTATTATACACAATCCCCTTCACTTTAGTTTTGTCTGGAAACATGACCGTAACTACCTGATCTTTTTTGACATCAGACATATGCTTGCCCTTTAAGAAAGCCCGAAAAGAAAAATTCTTGTCCGTTGCAAGGTTCATCAGCTTAGTACCATTGGTGACGTATTCACCGGGATAGGCTAGCACATTGATGACGGTCAAGTTTGCCGGCGCTTTAATCGAGAAAGCCTGCTTTTGTTCATTGAGCTGACTGATCTCATGCTGTGTCTTGCGAATTTTATCGTCATAATTGTTCTCAATCGAGAATTTAAACTTATGCTGACTCTCACGCATCTTGCGTTGAATATCCGACAATTGAATTTTTGCGGCATGTAACTCTTCACGGGCATCATTTAAATCAAAAATATTCACTAAGCCATTTTTGCGGTGTTTTTCTAGTGTGTCGACGTGCTTTTGGCTTTTAACGATGCTTCTCTTGGCTTCATCACTCATTTCTTCAAAGTGAGCCAGCTCTTTATTAACCGTATTGGCTTTAAGTTCTTCAAGCGTTTTGATTTCTTGTTCCAGCAAAGCGATACGATGATCAATTTGTGGTGAGCTGAATTCGAGCAATGTCTGATTCTTTGCGACAGATTGGCCTTCTTTAACATCGATATTCGCAATGTAGCCTTGTCCAGGGGCACGTACTGAGACGGTATCAAACGTCACAAAACCAGGGGCAGAGACAATATACGACTCAGATAAAAAATCAAATACAAAATAGATCAGTGGACTGGCAATAATGGCACTAAGAATATACCATTGGATTTTTGGTACATTACGTTTGACTAGCGCTTGCTTTGTGCGCGGTTTTTGGATGTCCTTTTGTTTGCGAAAGTTAAAACTCATGCCCATCATCCTTAATGATTTTTGCGATTGACCCACCACGGGTTCATAGAGGTGTCTCGGTGTGTTCGCAATACTAATTCACAAACTATAGCAAAAGCCGACAGAATTCGCGAGAATACCGTAAAAAAAGGAAAAATAACAATGAGCGGCATAAAGCTCATATCATAGAGTTTGCGCTCGGAGATTAATAGCCAATAAATAGTGTATAAAAATACAGTGATAAACAGATAGTAGGTGTAGCTTAATAATAATGCAACACAAGCGGTATGCATGGGGTATTTGACAAATAAAACGATGAAGCCGAAGGTAATAATAAACGGCAACACGACGTGCAGTAATAATATATTCCAAATGGCCGCTAAAAAGCCGACCCAACCAAGGTATTTAGGCCGCAAAACCCGCCAATGTCGATAACAAAAGATATAGATAATGTCACCATCCCAGCGCAGCCGCTGTTTGATGAAAGAGCGCCATGTATCAGGCGCATCTGTGTGGGCAACAACTTTGGGATTGTGAATGATACGTAAATTAGGATGACGCTTAAAGTAGGATTTCATTCTCAATGTTAGATCAAGATCTTCTGCTGTCCCGGACTTCCAGCCACCTATTTTGCGCAAAAAATTTGTTCTGTAGATCCCAAGGGCGCCAGAGATATTATTCACAATGTTAAGGGTACTTAGGCCAACTCGGGTTAGTGGGATCCCTAGCATATATTCTATGGCTTGAAGCCGAGTTACAAGGCTTGTTTTTGCATTTCGTACACGCAGGGTGCCGGAACTGCCGACAATATTACCATCTTTAAAGCCACGTACGGCCGACAAAACAAGATCATTGTCACAACCACAATCGCCATCTAATGATACTAAGATATCCCCCTTTGCAAGTTTAAGTCCTAAATTGAGCGAAGAAGAATGCCCCCCTCGAGTACGCTTAGGAATAAGAATCAATTTGCGATTATGTGGGATTTTGTAGGTATCGATAAAGTGTTTGGCGGCCTTATAGGTAGATGCATTGTTAATAGCATCGTCGATAAGGATCAGTATTTCAATGTTGCCTGGATACAATTGCTCTGTTAATGACTTCAGTGTAATTGTAATATCTTTGCCTTCGCTATAGCCGCACACCAGACAAGTGACATTCGGACAGTACTCTAATTTATTTTGCACTGAAAATATCTCGTCAATATAAGTTCTTAAAATCGAGATAACAACAATAATATAAAATGGCATTTCGATAAAAATTACGAATGGAAATAATGCCCTTAGGTAAGATATTGAGAGGCCCTCCTTAAGCGTTATAAGATACAGCTGATAAATCTCAATCAGTCTCTCTGTCATAACTCTCTCAACAGGTTGGAGATCAAGGTATGGGCATTGATGTTATCAAGTGATTCATCACCAGAGTAAAATAATTTGTACTTAATGACGTCACTGCTGGTATCTTCTGTGTCAATACTGCTGATAAATGACTGAATACGTTGCATGACGTGGGTGGCATTCTCTTTGGCAGTCTTGGGCAGAATTATCCAGATATAGTCCTGATTTAGGCGTGCGATGACATCATATTTACGCAAAATGAGCTTTAACTCTTGTACCAAATCATAACCCAAGGATAAGTCGTTTTCGCTCAATAAGGGTAAATAAGTACCAAGAATACAGAATTTTTCTGTCTGATGGGATTTTTGGATGTTGATCAACCAGTCTAGGGTCGCAAAAAAGAAATCTTCACTGGTGAAGTTAGAACTATCAACAACAGGTACGGTTTCATTAACCGTATTGAATTGGATTTTTTTGCGTCCCTCATCAGTCAGCTTGAGCTCAAAGATTTTTTTGTTGCTTAAGCGATCTGGCGTGAATTTTTTTTCACAATGCATACAGGTGACTCGGAGTGATGAATCCATATACAGCTCACCACACTCTAGGCACAAACCAGATTCAAGTGGTCTGTCATAATCATCGCCTATATAACGCAGGCTACTATTACATTTATGGCAAACTAATTTGTCATCTTGCATGAACTCATCTTGTGGTGCGATATTACCGCAGGTAAAACAATGCAAGAAATCCGTTGATTGAATGTTAAACGTATTACAGCTGGGGCAATGCTCAGTAAATTTAAGATGTGCAGATGAACAATAGGTGCAACAAAATAATTGATCAACATGGGTGATTGCGGATAATAGTTTTTGTTGCATGAGCTCCGTAAGCCAAATCCAACTATCATCAGCTTCATGGTTAAATAGCTGTACAAGCGGATAATAATAATACCCCTGTTGTTGCACGTCGTGCTTCGCTTTTAGAGTAAGGTGTGGACGCGTGTAGAGATAGAACAATAACTTTGAGCGCCAGTCAAACTGATAAATATTAATTTGTGAAATATAATCATGAATGTCCAAGGCGGTATGCTTTGGTTCATTTAGATCGGTAAGGATACCATCAGATAATGTTTCTTCGTCGGCTCCGCCCAACAAAAATACCGGCGTCAAAAAATACTGATTATGTCGACGTAATTTTTTTAAATCAGCATCAATAATGTGAGAAGAATGATTATCAATGATAACGGCAAAAACATCAGGTTCTCTGCGAATTAAATCATCAACAGAAGTTAAGACATCAAATGAACCAAAATTCTCTTCAACATAGCCAAGCTGGTTGATGCAGTTATCTTTATTGGGTGTGATGAAATAAGTTTCCATGAGATAATCCTTTATCGATGAAATATATTACTTAGCTTTCCATTTGAAACCCTTGCTCATTGAATAAATGCAGACAGGCGCAAACAACATACGGTGAGAAGCAGCGCTCACTGTAGCTCTCAAGATCATTCAGTGCTGTCTGAACGCGTTGCGCTCGAGTCACATCTGGATCAAAGTCAATGAATATACGCTCAACGACAAACTGTGCAACCGATATGATTTTAGCTTCTTCCATGATCTCATTATCTTTTAAACCGCGAGGAAAGCCAGAACCATCGACTAGCTCGCGATGTTGCCAGACAATGTCGGCAATCGGCCAGGGAAATTCAACTTTACTGAGAAGGTCATAGCCAATTTGTGGGTAGAGCTTATATTGCTTGGCTTTGCTTTTGTTGAGGTTAGCGCGGGTTAATAATACTTCATTTGGGATCCCAATCAAGCCTATGCAGTGTAACATGGCGGCAATACGGATAGATTCAACTTCATCTTTATTGAGGGATAACTCATTCGCTATCGCTACTGCCAACGTTGCTACACGGTATTGCTGGGTGCTGATAGCGGGGTATTTCGCTTTAACCATCGCAGATATCATACTGATAATACCCTGAAAGGTATGCTCAAGTTTATTGTGGGCTGCCTTGAGACTGCTTTCTATTTTGTGCTTGTAGAGTGCCATCGCCGAATTACTATAAAGTTCCGATTCAGTGAATGGCTTGGTGATATAACCGTAAGGTGTCGTCAATTTAGCCCGTTCTAAAATTTCATCATCAGCAAATGCGGTTAGGTAAACAACCGGAATATCTAACTCTTCGCGGATCTTGGTGGCTGCCTGGATGCCGTCAATTTCACCTTGCAGGCTAATATCCATAAAGATCAAATCAGGTTTGTGCTGCGTTGCAATCTCAATGGCTTCTTCGCCTGAGAAGATAGCTTCACCGCCAATAATGGTATGGCCGATTTTCTCGAGCTTCTCTTTAATATCCATTCCGGTAATGGCTTCATCTTCGACAACCATGATACGCTGTTGTTCCATTGTTACTCCTTAAGAGAAAATGTTATCGCGACCTCAGTGCCATTTTGGCTATTAAAATTCACAGAGCCCCCCAGTTGTTTGGTCAGAGAACGGATGAGTGACATGCCGAGTGTTGTGCTCGTTGCAGTATCGAGACAATCTGGTAACCCTGAGCCATTATCTAGTATAGACAGTTCACAAGCTGAATGCTCGGTAATCCTGAAATTAATAGCTATTTCTGGCTGTTTCATATTGCTGTCGAATGCATGTTTAAGTGAATTGAGGATACATTCATTTATGATTAGGCCGAGAGGGATCACTTGATCAATATCAATCATTGCCTCATCGATGGCCAGCTTGAGCTCGACTTTTTGCTGCTGTTCGTAGGAAATAGCAAGAGATTTGGTAAGGTCAGCGATGTAGCCACGAGCATCGATTTTAGCGAGATCATTGGATTGATAGAGCTTCTCGTGCACAAGAGTCATGGCTTGGATACGGCTCTGACTTTCGCTGATAATCTCAAGTGCGACAGTATCTGTGAGCTTATTCGACTGCAACCGTAGTAGACTGGCAATAATTTGCATATTATTTTTGACACGGTGGTAGATTTCACGCAACATGACTTCTTTTTCTTTGAGAGAGTCTTCGAGTAGCGCTTTATTGATTTGTTCTTTTTCGTAGAGTGATTTTCTGATCAATGCTTGAGCGATAAATTGGCTGGATGTTTGTGAGAGCAAGATGATGTCACTTTCTGACCAGACTTTTTGGCGAGTAATCGCATCAAACGAAATAAAGCCTAGAACGTTATCTTGACATGTCAAAGGCACGATTAGTTTAGCCCTAACATCGTGTTTACGCCAAAACGCTTTTTCAACCTGCCAGGTAGGAGGCAGTTCTTCGATATCGCGAATATAAATCGACTCTATGGGCTCGTGAAGCGCTTGAAATAAAGCTGGCCAGCTATTAGCTGAGAAATCAACAAGAGTTGTTGAAAGTGTGTTATTGTTTGTGACGTTCCATTCGTGGGTACAGGTTAATGTCTGCTTATCTTTCGAAAATAACACAATATAACAGCGGTCTATATCGATATGATTGCCGATAGAAGACAGGGTAAAATTAATACTTTCATCTATTTCATTCGGTAAAATTTTAGAAAACTGGCGCGAAATAGTATTAATTAACTCAGCATTATCCAATTGTTTTTGCAATTTATTTTCGAGATCGACGACATCTGTTGATGAGGTGTGATTTAGCTCATCAGCTGAATCATTTAGGCTATTATTCATCGCTGTTTCCATTCACTGAAGGTTCAAAAAGCTGATTTAATCGGTCATGCTCAGCGGAAGGTAGCTGAATGGGCGCATCTGAAAAAATCCCCGAAATATTTTCAAAAGTACTACCAATGGTTAACCCTTTATCAGTAACAATATATTCTCTAATGGATTTATCGTGGGCAGATCCGCGCATTTTTAGAATCATTAAGCCGCGTCGCATTTCACCTCTCACTTCTACGTAACGGAGTAAAATTATTGTATCAACAATGGTAGCGAAATGATTGTGTAAGCTAAATGATCCGCCTACTAAACTATCAGCGTTTGATGCGAAAAAGGCAATAAGGTCGTTACTTTTTATGAGAGATGTAAGAGCAATGGTGAATTCACGAAAAGATTTTTGACTACAAATTCTTTCCATTGCACTGAGGCAGTCAAAAGCAAGTCGTTTGGGCGAAAACGCTTTAATCTCATTACGCAGGCGAATTAAGTGATCTTCGATAGACTGTGCTTCTGGGTATAAGCAAACGATTTTGAGCAGCTTGTCCTTTTCCCATTGCTCAAAATCCATGCCCCAATTTCTTGCTAAGCTACAAAGCTGTTCGCGTGATTCTTTAAATGAAAATAGCAACACCCGTTCACCACGTACACAGCCAGCATTGAGGAATGTCGAAACTGTCAGTGATTTCCCGGTTCCGGTGGCACCAGAGCATAAAATGATGGAATCTTGAAAAAAACCACCACCACACATTTTATCAAGTTCTATGTTACCTGAGCTTACACGAGGTTCGGGTGGTAGCTGTGGCAGTCGAATGGCTGAGAGCGGTAAAATTTCAACGCCTTGGGTTGAAACAGAAAAAGGAAATTCTCCCTTTTGGTGTGAGGTTCCACGTAGCTTAAGGATCTCAATCGTTCGACGACGATGTTCATTATCAAGAACGTTACGTAATAATATAACATTGTCAGATACAAATTCTTCAACGCGATCACGGGAAATATCACCGTATTCTGTGAGTCGTTCACAGGTAATGATAGTAGTTACCTGAAGTTGTTTTAGTGATTGTTCAAGACGGCGCATTTCATGCCGTACAGTGCCGCTGTTGTGAAATTGTGAAAAAAGAGTAGCAATGGAGTCAATGCAGACACGTTTAGCATTGATTTTTTTGATGGCGTACTCAACCCGTGAGATAAGTGCGGTGAAATCATAGTTGCCAGCTTCAGTATGAGGTGTGCTAGGATCAACAGAAACATCGATGAATACTAACTTATCAGTAGATTCAAACATTTCAAGTTCCCAGCCAAATGACCTGACATTAGACTTTATATCATCAGGTGCTTCTTCAAATGTCACAAAAACAGCTGGCTCGTTAAATTGTTTAATGCCAGAGTACACAAACTGGGTGCCAATAATGGTTTTGGCACTGCCTGGTGTACCTGCAACTAAAGTTGTTCGCCCTTTGGGGATGCCGCCATGACAAATCGTATCTAAGCCTGGGATCCCGGTGTTAATTTTTTTTAGTTTAGTGAGGGGGTTGGTGTTTGGTGTGGTATCCATAAAATTATTCTCCTATTGTCTGTGATACTAGCTCAAGCCCAGAGAGGACCCGATCTTTGTCTGATAGGTCACCAATGATTTTTTGCTGAGGCGGTGGTGATTCTTTGATGAGCGTTGGGATAGCGACAATTTTATTCTCCTCCGCTAACTCAGGATGTTTAATAACATCGATAGTTTGAATTTCATAATCGGACAAATTCAGATCTTGGCAAATGATTTTTAGGTTCTTTTGTGCCCGTATGGATGATGGCGTATTGCCAGTAATGAATAGCTTAAGAACACATTTCATACACTAACTCTCCCATTGATAGGTTAATTGTCTTGTGATAACAGCTTTTCTCGATAGTAATTAACGAGCATCCCCATGATCTCTAACAGCATTAGTCGCCCTTCCATTGTAAAGATAGCTTCTTGTTTTTTCTTGGCGGTAGTTGTTTGTTTTTTTACTGCCAGCAAATGCATTTCGATGATATCTCGAGGAGTACCGCAGTGATCGCCAATGATATTGGCGATTTTAGCAAGAGACGGTTTCAGTTGTATTTTTTCAGTTGAGTTACTAGTAACATATTTTGTGAGTACGTCACAATAATCGATTAGTAACGCCGAAAACACATTGTCTGATCGTTCATAAAGTGGCGCTTGTTCATGGTTTACAGAAGATAAGGGTTTTGTGCTTTGGTCAACATCGAGAAAATGATCGAGCTTTTGATTGGCAATTGCTAACGCGCTTTCTGAAAGGCTTTTTTCCTGTTCAGTTTGCAGGTTAATCGCCTCAAGTTCATGATTTTTTTCCCTAAGGACCGTATTCGCACTAGTAAGTTGTTTGTTGTATGTTGCCGCATGCCGTTTATTGAAGAGTTCACAATAGGTGGCTACTTTCTTACAAACGACATCTGGATCAATGGGCTTAATGAGATAGTCCACAGCACCAATGTTATAGCCTTTGAGTACATGTTCTTCAGATGCTTCAGACGCAGTGATAAAGATAATAGGTGTGTTAGCCATGTTCGTATTCTGGCGCATGAGTTCTGCTGTCTCAAAGCCATCCATTTCTGGCATCTGTACATCGAGTAAGACGCAGGCAAATTCATTTTCATGGCAGTAGCCTAAGGCTTCAGCGCCCGACAGAGCTGAAATAGTTCGAAGGTTATAGTCTTCAAGCGTTGCTTCAAGAGCAATGATATTGGCTGGCTTATCATCGACGATTAATATACAAGGTGGGGTTTGTTCATATTCAGCACTCAATTTTTTTACCTCCTTAATAAAATTTCATCAAAGCCCTGTGGGGTTTGATTGCTAGTGATAGTTTTTTTGTAGATTTTGTGTGTGTTGCTGAAACAAGTATAGCTTTTTTCGTGAGTGGTTGATGTAAGTGACTCTTTCTTTCCCAATGCCAAAAAGCCAAAAGGGCAAAGGCTATTATGGAGCAAGTTATGAACGCGGTCCTTTAGCTCATTGTTGAAATAAATTAGAACATTACGACAGAGTATGATATGAAATTCATTGAAAGATTCGTCTGTTACTAGGTTATGCTGTGAAAATACGATTTTATCGCGCAAGAAAGGCTTTAAAGCAGCATATTCGCCATCAATGGTAACATAGTCACTAAGAGCGGCATTGCCGCCAGCGCAATGGTAGTTTTTGTTGTATTCTTCGATATCAGTTAATGGTATTCTAGCCGCGTTGCATTGCTCAATCGCCACAGGGTTTATATCTGTAGCATAAATACGCGTGCGCTCCCACAGACCACATTCATAGAGCATAATCGCCATGGAATACGCTTCTTCGCCAGTGGCGCATCCTGCACACCAAATCCGACAGGATGGATAGGTTTGTAATGTTGGCACGATGGTATGCCTTATTGTCTGCCAAAACTCAGTATCACGAAATAAACTTGTGACGGTAACCGATATTTCATTGAGTAGTCGTATCATGCTTGCTGAGTCATATAACACTTTTGGTATAGCTTCAGCGATGGAGTTTAAGCCTTCATTTTTGACAAAACGCTTAGTCCGGCGCTTGAGTGATGCCTGGGAATAATTTCGAAAATCATAGTGGTATTTCCGATAAATCGCATCAAATAACAAATTCATCTCAATAGTTTCAAGCTGTGAATTGTTGTTCATTACGTCACATCCCATCCATAGACTATTATGTGAATAACCAAACTTTCAGCAAGGAGAGTAATCGCTGAGTATCGATGGGTTTTGTCATATAATCTGAAGCGCCTGATGAGAGGCACTTACTATGCTCCCCTTCAGTCACCTTGGCGGTGACGGCAATAATAGGCGTTTTGCTATAGTTCGGTATCTTTCTAATTGCTTGCATTGTTTCATGGCCATTTAATTCGGGCATCATAATATCAACTAAGATAGCATCGATATCATTGTTTGCAGTTAACAGCTCTATGGCTTTTTTGCCAGTCAACGCTGAAGATACCTCAATGGCTTGATCTTCAAGAATAGTCGACATTGCGAACACATTGCGCATGTCATCATCAATGACCAGTATTTTTTTACCGGCGAGTTCCTTACCAGGCTCAATATCATGGGAAACAATAATGGGCTTAGCATTAGGCTGGCTTTCACCCGAGTGTTGCAAGGATAAACGGGTTTCTTCAAGTAGGCGGTCATAGGCTTTGTCACCTTTGATAATGATCGACTGGGTGATTTGGCTAAGCTCAAGCTCTTGCTGCTCACTGAGCGGGGTTGCTGTGTAGATAATGATAGGCAGTGTGGAAGCTTCTATATTGCTAGCGGTCTTAAGCAATAAAAAACCATCAATGTCTGGTGCGTCAAAATCAATGATCAAACAATCAGCGTCCTGTTGTTTCAGGGCTCTGGCGGCAGCATCATTGTTTTTGGTAATGAGAACCTGGGTTTTAGCCCCCTCTTCCTGGAGTGACTGTTGAATATATTGTCCCGTTGCTTCTCCAACAACCAAGACAGTGCTACGGCAATGGTCTGTCTGGTCCAAGTGTTGCGTGCAGGGTATTTTTACCGTAGGTTGTCTGTTTGAATCAGTGTTAGCAAGCTCAATGGTGGGTTGGGCAAACGTTACGATACTCGAAGATGGCTGGTTTTTTAGCATTTTATTGTAGGCTGAGGGCAAGTACAGCGTGAAAGTGCTGCCTTTATTTTTTTCACTAGCAAGACTGAGTTGCCCCTGCAAGAGCTCCGCCATTTGACGCGTTATGGATAAGCCTAGACCAGTGCCAGCATATTCGCGACTAATAGAGCCATCAACTTGTTGAAACGCATCGAATATAATCTCTTGCTTATCCTGATCAATGCCAATTCCTGTATCAGTTACCGAGAATGCAATCACCGTTTCAGCCTGAGAGAGACTTGTTAGCGCTGTATCCCAGCCAGATTGCGCGGGATAAACAGACAGGGTGACTTTACCTGCTGGCGTGAACTTAAAGGCATTTGAGAGGAGGTTCTTGAGCATCTGTAACAAACGCGTTTTGTCGGTGCTTATTGTTGGCGGTAAATTTGCTGCTAGATGAACGTTGAAGCCAATTTTGCTCTGTGTGGCCCATTCTTCAAAGCTGCGATTAATTTTATCTTCTATTTCAGTGAGCTTGATATCTTCAATTGCTACCGTCATTGCACCAGCTTCGATCTTTGATAAGTCAAGGATGTCATTTATTAAGTGCAGGAGTTCTGAGCCAGACTCGTATATAGTACGAGCGAATTGTATTTGCTTGTCATTGAGGTTGCCTGGCTTATTCTTTGTTAACTGTTCTGACAGGATTAATAGACTATTCAATGGTGTGCGCAGCTCATGGGACATATTAGCGAGAAACTCAGATTTGTACTTGGAGGCTGTAGCCAATTGATGTGCTTGCTCTTCAACGGCACTTTTGGCTTGTTCAATGGATTTTTTTTGTGCTTCGATTTCGGCTTTTTGTTCGGATAGCACATTGGTTTTTTCTTCAAGCTCTTCATTTGTCTGTTGGAGTTCTTCTTGTTGTACCTGTAATTCTTCTGCTTGAGCCCGGGTTTCGTCAACCAGTCGATGAAGGTATTCGTAGCGCTGAACAGAGTTGATAGAGATAGCGAGTGTCTCTGCGATACTCGACAAAAAAGACCGTTGAATAGGGGTAAATCGTTTTAGCGTGCCGAGTTCAACAACGGCAACGGTTTCGTTATTGAAGAGTACAGGCAAAATAGCAATTTCTTTTGGTTGAACTGTCACAGCCGAAAAGACGATCGTAAGCTTATTGTCTTTGCTGGGTTTGATATATCGAGCCTTTTTGTCGAGAGCAGCCTGCCCAATCATGCCCTCGCCTAAGGCTATGGAGCTAAAGTGATCACGTTTATTGGGGTAGGCGTACCCTGCTTTCCAGAAAAGTTGCTCATTTTCGAGGGTATACAGTCCGCCAACCTCAGCATCGACATAGTCGATCAGAGAGTCAATAAATATTTGACACAATCCATCGAGTGTATTTTCGCCACGAATAGCCTCATAGAGTTTGACGAGTCCTTCTTGTAACCATGCTTGTTCAAGTAAAGAGCGGTTGCTTTTTTTCAAATCGTCTTCAGCTTTTCTCAGTGAGCTTAGATCGTGAATAATCCCCGAAAAATATATCTTGCCATCAATCCTGAATTCGTTAATGGTTACAAATATTGGGAATGTGTTGCCATTTTTATGTTGGCCTTCTGCTTCTCTGCCATCCCAGATAGTATGTTTGGTGCCCGTGTCGAGGTAATCTTCAATATAGTTATCATGATTTTCACGGTGGGGAGAGGGCATGAGTATATTTATATTTTTTCCAACTAACTCAGAGTCTGTGTAACCAAACAGTATTGTGGTCGCAGGGTTGACGGTTTGAATCAGTCCTTGTTGATCAATGGTGATAACAGCGTCTGGGATAGCATTGAGAATTGTGCGAAATCGTGCTTCATCTCCTTGAGGGCTGGACATTAGTATACTCCTTGTTTTGTTGCTGACGCAGCTCGGATAATGATGGGAGGCTACGGTTAGCAATGCACACGGTAACCATTATTACCGACTCTTCAATCGGGATCAAGCCAACCATTAGTTTGTAGTACCCCCCGTGATAAGGCAATGAAAGCGTTTTTGGTATTCTTGCCAGGCTTGCTGTTGAGTTTGCACTCGTGGGCAAGAATCATTATACTCTCTGCCGAAATTGGACGAGTGGCTTATAAATGGATAGATAACACCGTCAACCTGATCAGATACTAGACAAAAGGCTATCGCGAGTGGCGAGCGAGACGACAAACATCTTAAAGCATACGGCTAACCGACTCTTGTTGGTCCAACTTCTATTCGTTTTTGCCATATCTACCATCTCTTTGTTAGCTTGGGGTGGCCACGTTTGCATCTCCGTCTTCATTGGCGGTTCAATTTGCTTGCTTGGCAACTGGGTATTTGCCTGTAAAGCACTAGCAACCACTGGCGCCAGTGCTGCCAAAGACATCATGAAAGGCTTCTATCGTGGCGAATTCCGCAAAATCATCCTGACGCTTGCCTTAATGATTATCATATTCAAGTACACCCCGTTTGGTGGGGCAGCGATGTTATTTGCGTATATTGCGACCCAGTTAAGTTTTTGGGTAGCTCCATTTTTAACCAATCAGCCAGCAGCGAGGCATGCATAAATGAGTAGTGGCGCTTTGGATCCAACCCGCTATATCCAGCATCATATGTTGAATCTTCCCCTGAATGTTAAATCAGGGGCATCTGAGTTTAATGGTTTTTGGACCTTGCATCTGGACACGATGTTCTTTTCGGTACTGTTGGGAGCATTGTTTCTTATTACATTTCGTATTGTTGCTAAGCGTGCGACGTCTGGCGTGCCGGGCAAAATGCAGTGTTTGGTGGAGACCTTGGTTGAATTTGCTGATAACCAAGTCAAAGAAACCTTCCATGGGCATAATCCATTGATTGCGCCTTTAGCCCTGACGATATTTGTTTGGGTATTCTTGATGAATTTTATGGATTTGATCCCCGTTGATCTACTGCCCTGGTTAGCCGGGATGGCCGGCATACATTACTTACGGGTGGTGCCGACGACAGATATGAATTTGACCTTTGCGATGTCAATTTCCGTCTTTATTCTCGTGATTTATTACAGCTTTAAAGTGAAAGGTGTGTGGGGGTTCAGTAAAGAAATTATCAGTCACCCGTTTGGGCCCTGGCTGTTTTTCTTTAATGTGCCGTTACGCTTTGTGGACGAACTGGCCAAACCAATTTCCCTAGCCCTGCGGCTATTCGGGAATATGTTTGCGGGGGAATTGATCTTTATCTTGATCGCTGCCCTCTTGCCATGGTGGATCCAATGGGCGCCGGGTGTGGTATGGGCATTGTTCCATATTCTCATCATCAGCCTGCAAGCTTTCATCTTTATGATGCTAACTATTGTGTACTTGAGCATGGCTCACGAGGGCCATTAATTACAAACCTGAGGAGGACTAATGGAACAACACGCTGTACAAGTTGCTGAGGTAATTGCAAATATCCAAGGCATGACATCAATCGCGGTCGCGCTTTTGATCGGTCTTGGTGCCCTAGGAACCGCTATTGGTTTCGGTTTATTGGGGGGTAAATTCCTCGAAGGTGCGGCACGCCAACCTGAAATGGTGCCTATGTTACAAATGAAAATGTTCATTGTCGCGGGCTTACTCGATGCGGTAACCATGATTGGTGTTGCTATCGCGTTATTCTTCGTTTTCAACAACCCGTTTGCGGGCGAAGTAGCGAAGTTCTTAATGGCTCACGGCGTCAAATTGACTTAAGCGCATAGAACGAGGACTTAATTGTGGGTTTTAATATTACACTAATCGGCCAGATGATAACTTTCATCCTCTTCGTGGCAATCACCATGAAGTACGTATGGCCGCACATTATCCAGGCGTTACAAGAACGCCAGGATACCATTGCAGAGGGCTTGGCTGCAGCGGAGCGTGGTAATCATGAGTTGGAATTAGCCCAACATAAGTCCACCTCCATGCTGCGAGAAGCCAAAATCAAAGCGGCAGAAATCATCGACCAAGCCAACAAACGCGCAGCCCAAATCATCGAACAAGCCAAAGATGATGGGCGCGTTGAAGGTGAGCGTATGCTTGAGATGGCCCGTAGCGATATCGCTCAGGAACAAGAAGCGGCGCGTGAGCAATTACGCCAAGAAGTGGCGGGAATTGCAGTAGCAGGCGCGGAACGTATCCTAGGTCAGCAAATCGACCAGGCAGCTAACAATAGCATGATCGAACAATTGATCACCGAGGTGAGCAGTGATTGATAGTGAAGTAGTAGCCCGGCCCTATGCCAAGGCTCTGTTTGAGCTGGCAGTTGAACGGCAAAAAGTCTCTGACTGGAGCACGTTATTGCAACTTGCTGCAGCCATTGCCCAGGATGCTCGGGTTATTGAGTTACTCAAAAATCCTCGGGTGGATGACGACGCTATTGCTGATTTGATTGTTGATATATGTGAATTACAACACGATGAAACGGGCGAAAGCTTCATTCGTCTGTTAGCCAGTAACAAGCGCTTGCTGTATTTACCAACAATTGCCCAATTGTATGAAGTACGACGTGCTAATTACGAACAAACCCTCGATGTGGATGTGACGGCGGCAGCGCCATTAACCGAAGAGCAACAGCAACGGCTCGCAACATCCCTCGAACAACGTTTTCAACGCAAAGTGGCATTAGCCACTGCTATCGATCCCAACTTGTTAGGTGGTGCAGTCGTTCGCGCCGGTGATACGGTCTTCGACGGCTCTGCCCGCGGCAAGTTACTCCGTTTAGTTAATCATTTGAATCTGAAGGAAGGCACATGGCAACAATAAGTCCTGCAGAAATTACTGAAGTCTTAAAAGAGAAAATCAAATCCTTTGAAGCGGTCTCAGAAGCCCGTAACGAAGGTACTATTGTTAGCATCAAAGACGCTATCTTACGCATTCACGGGTTGGCAGATGTGCAATCCGGTGAAATGATTGAAGTAGGTAGCGGTTTGTATGCGCTAGCATTGAACTTAGAGCGCGACTCTGTGGGTGCGGTAGTCTTAGGTGACTACAAGCAACTCAAAGAAGGCCAAACAGTTCGCTGTACAGGGCGTATGTTAGAAACCCCTGTTGGTGAATCACTCCTTGGCCGCGTTGTGGATGCCCTAGGTAACCCTATTGATGGCAAAGGCCCTATTGAAGCTGAAGCTTATTCGCCAATTGAGAAAGTCGCCCCTGGCGTTATTGCGCGTAAGCCGGTGAGCCAGCCGTTACATACCGGTCTTAAATCCATTGATGCGTTAGTGCCAATCGGTCGAGGTCAGCGGGAGTTGATCATCGGTGACCGCCAAACCGGTAAAACTGCCATTGCCATTGATGCCATCATCAACCAAAAAGGCACAGGCGTTAAATGTATTTACGTGGCTATCGGCCAAAAAGCGTCTTCGGTTGCCGCCGTTGTGCGTAAGCTCGAAGAACACGGCGCGATGGAATACACCACTATCGTTGCAGCCAATGCCTCCGATGCCGCAGCGATGCAATTTATCTCGCCTTATGTCGGTTGTACCATGGGTGAATACTATCGGGACAAAGGTGAAGATGCCTTAATCATTTATGACGATTTGACCAAACAAGCTTGGGCTTATCGGCAAGTATCACTGTTATTACGTCGTCCACCGGGTCGTGAAGCCTATCCTGGTGACGTCTTCTATCTCCACTCACGTTTGCTCGAGCGTGCGGCTCGCGTGAATGAAGAATACGTTGAGAAGATGACTAACGGCGCGGTGAAAGGCAAAACCGGCTCATTAACGGCCTTGCCAGTGATTGAAACCCAAGCCAGTGACGTATCGGCGTTCGTACCAACGAATGTGATCTCGATTACTGACGGTCAGATTTATCTAGAGTCTGATTTATTTAACTCTGGTTTCCGCCCTGCTATCAATGCAGGTTTGTCGGTCTCCCGTGTGGGTGGTGCAGCACAAACTAAAATCATCAAAAAACTCGGTGGTGGTATTCGTATCGCCCAGGCGCAATTCCGTGAATTAGAAGCATTCCAACAGTTTGCTTCTGATTTGGATGAGCCGACCCGTAAACAATTAGAGCGTGGTCAGCGGGTGATGGAAGCCTTGAAACAAAAGCAATACTCACCAATGTCTGTGGCAGAGATGGCCTTGGTCTTGTTCAGTGCTGAGAAGGGTTACCTTGATAATGTGCCACTGAATCGTGTGGTGGACTTTGAGCAAGCGCTGTTGGATACCTTCCGTGCTGAGCACAGTGAATTGATGGCCAAGATCAACCAAACTTGTGTCCTTGATGACGAAACTAGCGATGCCTTCACGCAATTGCTTGAAGCATTCAAAGAAACTCAAACGTGGTAAGGTACTATGGCTAGCGGCAAAGAAATACGCAGCAAAATTGATAGCATCAAGAAGACGCAAAAGATTACCAAGGCCATGGAGTTGGTGGCAGCGAGTAAGATGCGTAAGGCCCAGGATCGCATGTTTACCTCACGGCCTTATGCCGACAAAATGCTACAGGTGATAAGCCACATAGCGGCTTGTTGTCCTGAGTATCATCACCCTTATTTCGAAAAGCGTGAGGTCAAGCGGGTTGGTTATGTCATTATCACTTCTGATCGCGGCCTATGCGGCAGTTTGAATACCGGTTTGTTCAAACAAACCCTACAGAAGCTGCGGGATTTTGATAATGCGGGTGTTGAGATTGATTTAGGCTTGATCGGTAGCAAAGCGCTACATTTTTTCAAACGCCTAGATGTCAATGTGGTGGCGCAAGCTGACCACCTCGGTGATTCTCCCAGTACAACGGATATTGTGGGCGTCTTAAAAGTAATGTTGGATGCCTATCAAGAAGGCAAAATTGACGCGCTGTATATTGCTTACAACAAGTTTGTGAATACCATGCAGCAAACCCCTATCAATCAGCAATTATTGCCATTGGTTAAAGAAGACACCGAAGACCGTGAGTACCATTGGGACTATATTTACGAACCCGATGCCAAAGACTTGCTGGATATGGTGTTGCAGCGTTACATGGAATCGCAAGTGTACCAATCAGTGGTGGAGAATATTGCCAGCGAGCAAGCTGCCCGGATGATGGCGATGAAGAGTGCGACGGATAACGCCGGTGAATTAATTGACGAATTACATTTGATTTATAACAAAGCTCGCCAAGCAGCGATCACCCAAGAAATTGCGGAAATCGTTGGTGGTGCGGCGGCAGTTGAGAGTTAACAAAAGAGGTTTAACAATGAGTACAGGACAAATCGTACAAGTTATCGGCGCAGTGGTTGACGTTGAATTCCCACGGGACAGCGTACCTAAGACCTATGATGCCTTGATGGTGAAAGAACGTGATCTCACTCTCGAAGTGCAGCAGCAGTTGGGTGACGGTGTGGTCCGTACTATTGCTATGGGTGCGACGGATGGTTTGAAGCGTGAACTGACCGTTGAGAATACTGGCGAAGCGATTAAAGTTCCCGTTGGTAAACGTACTTTAGGCCGTATTATGGACGTCTTGGGACGCCCTATCGATGAGAAAGGCGCTGTTGGTGAAGACAAACGTATGCCGATTCATCGTCCTGCCCCAAGCTTTGCTGAACAAGCCGTGAGTAATGAGTTGCTCGAGACCGGTATTAAGGTCATCGACTTGATTTGTCCGTTCGCTAAGGGTGGTAAAGTCGGCCTCTTCGGTGGTGCCGGTGTGGGCAAAACCGTTAACATGATGGAATTGATTCGTAACATCGCTATTGAGCACAGTGGTTCATCGGTGTTTGCTGGTGTGGGTGAGCGTACCCGTGAAGGTAATGACTTCTACCTCGAGATGGAAGAATCCAAGGTACTGGATAAAGTGGCTCTGGTTTACGGACAGATGAATGAACCTCCTGGTAACCGTTTGCGTGTCGCATTGACGGGTTTGACCATGGCGGAAGAATTCCGTGATGAAGGCAGCGACGTATTGCTCTTCATCGATAATATTTACCGTTATACCTTGGCGGGTACCGAAGTATCAGCCCTCTTGGGTCGTATGCCATCTGCGGTAGGTTACCAGCCCACGTTGGCGGAAGAAATGGGTGTGTTACAAGAACGTATTACCTCTACTAAGACTGGCTCTATTACCTCTATCCAAGCAGTTTATGTCCCTGCGGATGACTTGACTGATCCCTCTCCTGCAACAACCTTCGCTCACTTGGATGCGACTGTGGTCTTGTCACGGCAAATTGCTGAGCTTGGTATTTACCCAGCGATTGATCCATTAGATTCTACTAGTCGTCAATTGGATCCATTGGTTGTGGGTCAAGAGCATTATGATATTGCCCGTGCGGTTCAGCGTACCTTGCAGCGTTACAAAGAATTGAAAGATATTATTGCGATCTTAGGTATGGATGAATTGTCTGAAGAAGACAAACTCATCGTTAACCGAGCCCGTAAAATTCAGCGTTTCTTGTCACAGCCCTTCTTCGTGGCGGAAGTATTCACCGGTACGCCGGGAACTTACGTACCACTGAAAGAAACCATTCGTGGCTTTAAAGCCATCGTTGAAGGTGAAGTGGATAATATCCCAGAGCAAGCCTTCTACATGGTGGGTACCATTGATGAAGCAATCAAGAAAGCTGAAGCACTATAGGACATGAGCATGGCATATACCGTCAAAGTCGACATCGTTAGTGCGGAGAAAGAAATTTACTCCGGCAGTGCTGAAATGATTTTTGCGACCGGGGTTTTGGGTGAGATGTGTATCATGCCTGGGCACCTGCAATTACTGACGTTCCTAAAGCCTGGCGAAGTTCGTCTTCGGGTTGGGGAAGATAAAGACGAGGTATTTTATATCTCTGGCGGTATTCTTGAAGTGCAACCCTTGCAAGTGACAGTATTAGCGGATGCAGCAGAGCGGGCAGCGGACCTAGACGAAGCCCAAGCTGAAGAAGCCATGCGCCGTGCCCAACAAGCCCTGAGCGACAAGCAAGCGGATATCGATTATGCCACGGCTCTGTCTGACTTGGCCCAAGCAGCAGCGCAATTGCGCGCGATTCGTAAAATACGCGAGCAATAGACGGCTTGTCCCTTTTTGTAGGCCCCAACTGGGGCCTTCTTTGTTAATCGATTGAAAAATAATGATTTTTTGACTAGTGAGTCGCTGAATCCACAATATTTGCCTTTATTCTAATCCATTACATAACTTGTGTTACATATTGCTATTACATATAATATGTAATAGCAATATGTAACATAAAGAGTGTAATGACCGATGCCAGACTATTTCCCCACCAAACTTGCCTTAGGAACACAGTTTTGTAACCGTACCGATGAAAAAGCGACATTACATGACAACATTAAGTTATGCCGCCATACAGTGTTGGTTGCGCCCCGCCGCTATGGTAAATCGAGCCTGGTTTTTAAGGTTGTCAGTGAGGCGGGTTTACCCCTTGCTTCTATCGATTTATTTCTGGCGAATGATGACGCGGCAGTGACAAAACGGATGTTGGCTGGTGTTGCTCAGGCTATTAGCGCGATTATGCCTATTGAGCAAAAGGTCTTAGTGAAGTTGCAGCAGGTATTTGGTAACTTTCGGGTATCGTTAACAGCAAGCGGCTTTAGCCTAGATGCGTCGATGGATGCTGCGAGTTTTGATCCCATCGACCAAGTCTTTAGTGCATTAAAAGGCCTTGATAAACTGGCTAAACAACAACAGCAAAAAGTTATCGTCTTT
Source organism: Legionellales bacterium (assembly GCA_002709565.1). Classification (GTDB taxonomy): domain Bacteria; phylum Pseudomonadota; class Gammaproteobacteria; order UBA1113; family UBA1113. Next base: position 96,179 of record PAPY01000021.1, read on the forward strand.
ATCGATGAGTTTCAAGATATCCGCGAAGCAGGTAACAGCAAGTCACTGCAAGGGGCAATTCGTCATGTGGCCCAGGAGACTGAAAATATTGTCTTTATATTCTCCGGCAGCAATCGACACCTACTCACTGAATTATTTGATGACAGTACAATGCCGCTATATATGCTGTATGATATGTTGTATCTCGATCGTATTGCCTCAAAGGACTACTTACCCCATTTACAAAAGCTAGCTAAAAAAACCTGGAATAAGCCTTTACCTGATATCGTGTTCAATAAAATTATGGCACTAACAGAACTACATTCATATTATGTGAATCTGCTTTGCCACGAGCTTTGGAAGTTGAAGCAGTTACCTAGTCTTGATGATGTGTTTGCCAGTTGGCAGCGCTGTTATGACGTTCAGGAGGATAGGCTCGTCGCTGAGCTTGAAAAGCTGACGGTAAAACAACGCATCGTTTTACAAGCATTGGCCACTGATGCAACCACAGAACCTATGGGTCAACAGTTCGTGGCTGTGACAAAGTCATCTGCTTCAACAATCAACCAAACACTTAAGGCGCTGATACAGAAGGATATGGCGCACAGAGTAAAGCGTGAAGATTCAGCAGTGCCTCAATTAGCCGAAGGACAATACCGCGTTCTTGATCCCCTCTTAGCCTTCGCCTTGAGAAAATACGCCTGAGCGTAGCTAGTCTGTTTTTTTTAATAATCATCCTGTTAACAGTAGCTGGTTCTTTGGGCGTGGACATCCCTACACGCTTAACTATACTCAAAAGATAAACCACTGAATAATGATAATAGGTGTCGACATGTTAAGAAAAAATTATATCGACATACTCATCGGCCTGATAGCCACATTCGCTATCAGTTCGGCAGCTGCTAGTCCCATAGCAAATGACGATCAAGCACTGACATCTGAAAATAAACCAGTAAGAATACCAGTACTTGAAAATGATAAAGATGCTGATCAGGTAACTGAAGTAACTCGTCCCAATAAAGGCGAGGCAAGAATTATAGGGAAAGACGTGCGTTATAACCCAAGAGGAGCCGATGATTTTTTGGTAACGGGTCATTCAAGGTTAGATAGCTTTACTTATACTGTTACCAATAACAGTGGCGAAACTGATGTGGCAGTTGTTACTGTGACAATTACAGGCACAGATGATTAGCAGGAATAGACTAATACGTTTAGCAGATCGGGTGTTAGCACACTATCCCTTGCAGCGTCCTTGGACTTTCTTCATACCCTCAAAAATACTTGTGGATATTTCCTCAGGAAACTCTTTCGGTAATTGGTGAGTAACAGAGTTTATGACAGAATCCATATTGTCAAAAACATTATCGATAATAGCCTGCATTTGTTTCGCAGTGAAACCACAACGCTGGGCTGTGGTTTCCCAGTGTCGACGCTGGATATTCTTCCAATGGTAGTGTGTGTTTTTGCCTTTAACGGCCATTGCCATTTTTAAATCTTGCCATTCTATCTGGCGTTTGTCTGCAATTGGGTAAGCGGATAAAACATCATAGACAGGTGTTAGCCGATAGCGACCGTTAGCTTCTAAGAAAATACTGAAGTTCTTACCATGCCCATCTATTGCACCTAAGACCCAAAACAAAAATACAGTCTTCATGAATTGATAACGATCGGCTTCAGCATTAGCGGAGTATTGTAATAATGCCATGATTTCGGCAATACCGGGCCCTCCGTCAGACTGGTATTTTAGTGATAGCCCAAGTGCTTGGCATAGGTCTTCTTGGGGTAGGCGCAAGAGCCAGGTTTTGTCACTTGTCCATTTGCGGTCAAAGCGTTCAACGACAAGAGTTTTGACCGCATCGAACGAAATAATATTGGCCTGATTAACTGGGAGGCCATAAGCGCTTAGGATCTGCAGACATAACCACTCATTCTCTATACTGTCACTTAAGTCGATTCCGGCATGTTCTATTCTGCCAATAGGTAATTTGATAATGTGGCTAGTGGGTGTTGTTTCATGGGGTAGGTGCCAGCGACCGTTGTAGTGCAAAAGAGCTGTTTTTTCTTGTGCACCTGCAATTGAGATCCGAAAGTCAGAGTTTTTTTGCATGCCTAAGGGAGCTGTCTGGTAATGTTTCAGTAGTTGGGCAATCTCATGATCGTTAATAGTATCAGCTTGGATGGTATTAATGGTATCAGTTAATGGTTCAGGTAACAGTTGCAAAGCGCCAATGCAGTCGCGGCCAATACTCGAGAGCAAATCAAAACACTTATCGGTTTGTAATTGAAAACGTGCTTGGATACGTTTGCGAATAATGTCATTGTCCGGGAGCAAGTTATTAAAATAGTTGTAGACGGCCTCGGACTTGCAAGTTTTTTCTTGCAATGGAATAGAAAGGCTAATGGGACGGGCGTCCTCTCTTGTTAGCCAGTCCTTATCGTAGGTAAAGTGATAGAGGTTCGCGCGAGTATAGCTTAGCGTACCAACCAAAATACTATTGAAGTAAACATAGAGCTCAGTATTGCGGCGAGATGCAGCCATTACCATTCATCCTCGGTCATTTCTTTGTGTTCACGGGGACGGATAAATAGCTCCAGATCAAGGGAGGCAAGTACGCGGTACAGTGTTTCGAGCTGGGTACCCGGAGCGCCGTTCTCGATGCTGGAAATAGTTGATTGTTGGATCCCAAATGGCTCCCCTACTTCGGCTTGGCTTAAGCCCTTCTGTTGGCGGGCGCGTTTTAGGGTTACCCCCAGTAGTTTTGGTGAATTAGCAAGAAATTCCATCAGTAAACCTCGATCTTTATTTATAGCTGTACAGCTATATTTTGCAATTATAGCCGTACAGCTATAAATGTCAAATATAGCTGTACAGCTATAGCCTGCGGTGAAAATCCCACAAAAGCATTTAAAATTCCTTAATGTTCTCTTAAGCCTCTTCCTAGAGAATACGCCTGTCTATTTTTATGACAGATCAAAATAACCCAGGAGATGTCCCAATGATCAAAAATATCCTTAAAATCAGTACGTTAACTTCTTTGGCAGCAATCACCGCGGTATCTGTAGCCCAAGCACGAGAGCCCCACAGTCATGCCTATAAAGCAAATATTACGACTAGCTCACCGATTGAGTTGAAACTCAATATCCTTATTTGTTCCCATGTTCCTGGTGAGGCTGAGACCTGTAAATCAGAAACAAAAACCCTAAGCGTGGATGATGGATTAAGCTACCAACTTAAAGCCTATGACAGATTATCAATTGTGCGTGCGGTAGGTGATGATGAGACTTATGGTCATGTTCACCGGGTATGGAATCCTGCCAGCGAGTCTTGTGAGGCTAATGGTGATGGGCCTTATCAACAAATCCTTAACTTGAGTCCTGACACTCAAACTGGATTAGTGACCTGCGAGGTTAAGTAATCAGGGTATACTGACATTATCCCCGTATATGGTATAGTACCGCTGAGGACTCAAGGTGAGGTCAAATATGAACCAAATCTTGTGTGACTTGTAGTGTTGAGGGCTTTGCCCTCATTAAAGGGCCTCGTTTGAGGCCCTTTTTTATGTGGGGAAGTAAAACGAACCTATGGAAAGCCAAATGAATGTGGACATCATTATCCTTGGTGCTGGCAAAGGCAAGCGAATGAATTCTGATTTGCCTAAGGTGCTGCATCTTGTGGGCGGTCAAACCATACTGGAACACGACGTTGCTGCCGTCCAGGGGCTGAATCCCAACTCTATCAATGTCATCTATGGTCATAATGGTGTACAAGTTTGTGAACGCCTGAGCCACTTGCCGGTGAATTGGGTCGAGCAAAAACAACAGTTAGGCACTGGTCATGCGGTTAGCCAAGCATTGCCGAATTTGAGCGATGATAATCTAGCCCTCATCCTATTAGGTGATGTTCCTCTTATCACCAAAGAAACCTTACAGTCGTTATTGGATGTTACTCCTGCGGGTGGCGTGGGTTTATTAACCGCTGAGGTAGATGATCCGACGGGTCTTGGTCGTATTCTGCGGGACGACAACGGCAATGTTACGGGAATTATTGAACATGCCGACGCCAGTGATGCCCAACGGCAAATCAATGAAATCAATACCGGCATCATGGCTGCACCCGTGAAGCTCCTCAAACAATGGCTCAGCCAAGTTGACAACAACAATGCCCAGGGCGAATACTATTTAACTGATGTGCCAGCCATTGCCATCAAAGCCGGCCACCCTGTCACGTCTGCCCTGGCAACATGCCCCACTGAAGTATTAGGCATTAATGATCGTCAGCAATTAGCGCGCCTGGAGCGTTATTATCAGCAACGAGAAGTGACGAAACTACTCTTGAATGGCGCCAGTGTACGGGATCCCGCGCGCGTAGATATCCGCGGGCCGGTGATCTGTGGCAGAGATGTTTCAATTGATATTAATTGCATATTGGCTAACGTTGAGATTGGTAATAATGTGACAATCGGCGCCAATTGTATTTTGCGTAACGTCAAGGTCGCCGACAACGTTACTATTAAGGATAACTCGTTACTCGAAGATGCCATTCTTGGTGAAGGCGCTGAGGTAGGGCCTTTTGCCCGCTTACGTCCTGGGGCTGAGTTACTGGACAATGCCAAAGTCGGCAACTTTGTCGAAGTGAAGAAATCCACTATTGGAGAAGGCAGCAAAGTCAGTCATTTAACCTATATTGGTGACGCCACCATAGGCAAACACGTCAATGTGGGTGCCGGCACGATTACCTGTAATTATGATGGTGTTAACAAATACCCGACGGTCATTGAAGATGATGCTTTTATCGGTTCCGGTGTGCAACTCGTTGCCCCAGTCACCATTAAACATGGCGCGACGATTGGTGCCGGTTCTGTTATTACCAAAGAAGCCCCTGCCGATACCTTAAGTGTGGCCCGGGGTAAACAAATGGCGGTTCCTGGTTGGGAGCGTCCCGTGAAGGAGAAAAAATAATGTGTGGCATCGTTGGTGCAGTTGCGCAAAGGGATGTTGCCGAAATCTTAATGGCAGGAATACGCCGCTTAGAGTACCGTGGTTATGACTCAGCGGGTCTTGCAACCATTGATCATGACAATACCCTTAATCGTTTACGTACGATGGGCAAAGTGCAACAGTTAGCGGATGCTTTAGCGAAGACGCCGTTGACGGGTACTATCGGCATTTCCCATACCCGCTGGGCTACCCATGGTAAACCCAGTGAAGTGAACGCCCACCCCCACGTGTCTGGCGAAAAGGTTGCGCTGGTACACAATGGTATCATTGAAAATTTCGCCCAATTGCGCGAAGAATTAATTGCTTCAGGTTATCAACCCACGACTGAAACCGACACCGAAGTGATTGTGCATTTGATTCATCGAGAATTGGCTGCAGGCAAGGCATTGCTGGCGGCGGTGCAAGCTGTTGTGCCACGCCTTGAAGGTGCCTATGCCCTGGCTATCATCCATTGCGATGAACCGGACAAGTTGGTTGCTGTGCGTAGCGGTAGTCCTTTAGTGGTTGGATTGGGGATTGGCGAACATTTTGTTGCCTCCGATGCTTTAGCACTTTCACCGGTGGCGCGGCAATTTGTTTACCTTGAAGAAGGTGATATCGTCGAAGTGCAGCGAAAATCATTTACGATTTATGATGCTGCCGGTACTCCGGTTACCCGCAAGATCTGTGAACATGAATTCAGTAGCGATACTGCCGACAAAGGCAAATACCGCCACTTCATGCAAAAAGAAATTTTTGAACAAGCCGAAGCCGTTGCTGCAACCTTAGAAGCCCGACTGGGCAAGACCAAAGTCTTAGAGCCTATCTTCGGCGAAAAGGCTCCTGCCATTTTTGATGCCATAGACCAGGTGCAAATTGTTGCCTGTGGTACCAGTTACCATGCCGGTTGTGTAGCGCGTTACTGGCTTGAAAGTATCGCCGGTCTGCCTTGCCAAGTTGAAGTGGCCAGTGAGTATCGTTACCGGGATAAAGTGGTCCAGCCTAAGACCTTGTTTTTGACTATTTCTCAATCCGGTGAAACCGCCGACACCTTGGCAGCACTGCGCCAAGCCAAACAATTGGGTTATGGTGGTTACTTAGCGATTTGTAATGTACCCGAGAGCTCCTTGGCGCGGGAGTCTGATCTGTGTTTCATGACCCGTGCGGGGGTGGAAATCGGCGTTGCCTCCACCAAAGCCTTTACCACCCAGTTAACCGCCCTGCTATTACTGACAGTCGTGTTAGGTCGACGGCACCAATTAACCGATGAACAAGAAGAAACCATTGTCAAACAACTTAAACATTTGCCCCATGCCATTGTCGATGCCTTAGAGTTAGATGATGCCATACAAGGCATTGCCCGGGTGTTTACCGACAAATACCATGCGCTATTTTTAGGGCGTGGCTCAGAGTATCCGATTGCCCTTGAAGGGGCGTTGAAGCTCAAGGAAATTTCTTATATCCATGCTGAAGCCTATCCAGCAGGTGAGCTAAAACATGGCCCGTTAGCTTTGGTGGATAAGGACATGCCGGTGATTGCTGTGGCACCAAAAGACAATTTGCTCGAGAAGCTTAAATCCAATTTACAAGAAGTTCGTGCGCGCGGCGGCGAATTAATCGTTTTCGCCGACAGTAGTGCCAATATTAAGTCAGAACCTGGGATCAATGTCCTTGAAATGCCAGATGTGGACCCGCTGATTGCGCCGGTAGTGTATACCATTCCGTTGCAATTATTGGCTTACTATGTGGCCGTCATCAAAGGTACAGACGTGGATCAACCACGGAATTTGGCAAAATCAGTCACGGTGGAATGATAATGAAGCGTTTAGCACTACTGGTAGGGATGACCCTTGTGGTCATGGGATTAACGGCATGTACGCCGAAGCAGCCGGACAATCGCAAAAACATTTGTGAAGTTTTTAGGCAATATCCCAGTTGGTATTGGAATGCGAAAAAATCCCAAGACAAATGGGGTGTGCCCATTAACGTCCAGATGGCGATTATTTATCAGGAATCCCGTTTTAATGCCAAAGCAAAACCAGAGCGCGGCAAGATCCTGTGGGTCATTCCCTGGAAACGTCCCAGTACCGCTTATGGTTATTCCCAAGCATTGAATCAAACCTGGGATCATTACCAAAAAGAAAACGGCTACAGCAAGCGGACCAGTTTCGCTGATGCGACTAATTTTATCGGCTGGTATGGCAATATGGCCAACCGTAAGGCAGGTATTGCCAAGAATGATGCATATGCATTGTATTTGGCGTATCATGAGGGCATTGGTGGGTACCAGCGAGGCACGTATCTCAAAAAACAATGGTTGATAAATGTCTCAAAGAAAGTACAATCTCGAGCTAACATCTATCAAGGCCAATTGAGGGCTTGCGAGAGTAAAATCAAAAAACCCTGGTGGAAATTATTTTAGGAGAGCATATGGCCCTTTTTCACAAACGTTCCGAGACGGAAGATCGCATCAAGTACAGCTTCCGTTTGCTGCCCATCATTAATTACCTGTTATTATTAACATTGCTAGGCGCGGTTATTTTTCCGTTAGTGGGCTATCCAGCCTACGCTATTCACAGTTTCTATGGATTTGTTGCAGTGCTGGTTATTTATTTGTTATGCCTCACCGGCGCCATGCGTGAAATCAACAAAGCCATGAAGACCAAAGGCGTCATGTGCTATGGCAGTAAGTTTTCGTTTCGTAACCCATTACGTATTGTTATTACTAAGTAATTATCAACCAAGGAGAGCTCCATGAAAAAAATTATTTTAACCGCATTAAGTCTTGCCCTACCCGGTCTTGCAATGGCCATGCAATGCCCGCCACCGAATGCCTTTCATCATTCTGGCAAAGGTGAACCTTGGGTGTTAGACGATGCCTTCAAAAAACAAGGCTGGCAAGATACTTCGAATACGGCACCTTCCGACAATACCCGTCGTGCAAACAATAGCGAACAAAACAATATCCCTAACCAAAAATACGTCCATGCCTTAGTGAATTTGTATTCCGATGGGTATTGGACGGCACAATGTAGTTATTACATTGATAATAACACCACGGTCAGCGCTCTGACCCACCAGCCCTATGATGCGCAAAACGTTCCGCAGCCGGCATTTAGCTACCAAAGTGGCACGTTTATTTGTAATTTCCAGGGCAACAACGTGACTAAGTGCCAATTCCCGATGCTTAAAACCGCTGATAACCACCCGGGCAAACAACCAGCACAGGTGAAGAAAGCACAAGCAAGTCAATCAGACCAAAATACGCAAGCTGCGTCATAATCCACTACGCAAGTTGCGTAACGCAGGTTGCGTATTAACCCACTACGCAACTTGCGTAATGATAACGTCATGTGCTAACCTTTCAACCATCATAACGTTGAGAGGTTGGCCAGCATGGCATCGATAGAGACTTACTTTCCTACAGGCATTGTTACAGGCGATGCTTTTTGTAATCGAGAACATGAGCGAGAATATCTAGCCAAGCGCTTTCAGCAAAATGCCCATGTTGTCTTGATGTCGCCGCGCCGCTACGGCAAAAGTAGTCTTATTGCACAATTCACTGTAGAACAAAATGTGCCCTTCTCGGCAATTGACTTGCTGCCAGCAACGTCAGGCAAATATATCAAGAACGCTATCATCAATGGGGTAACTCAGTTGCTGGATGCTATTATGCCGCGGATGAAAAAATCAAAACAACGCCTCCTAGCTCATTTTGCAAAAATGAATCCAGTGATAGAGTTATCAGCATTTGGTCAACGCATTAAATTAAATCCGGATGACAAGACCGATGAAGAAACGGTTATGAAATTATTGATGAGTCTGGACGAGGCGGCACAGGAGATGAATAAGAAAATCATTTTTGTGATGGATGAATTTCAGCAGATAGCATTGGTTGAAAATTCACACTCACTGGAAGCAAGTATTCGTCACGCAGTTGAACGCTCAAAAAATGTCTTTTATGTCTTTTCGGGGAGTAATAGAACCTTGCTTGAAGACATGTTCAATAATATGAATCGTCCTCTCTACCATCTCTGTGATGAAATCAAGTTAAATCGGATCAGTGAAGATTACTATATCCCCTTTATCAACAATGCTGCAAAGGCAACGTGGCGATCGACACTTGCTGACGACTGTTTGGCAAAGATCATGGCTTTAACGGAGTGCCATCCTTATTATGTGAATCGGCTATGTCGGAGTTTGTGGGATAGTTCGTCATTGCCCGATGTTGAGTTCGTTGAACGCACTTGGCAAACCTATATTGAAGCCCAAAAAATTGACTGGGTGGCGGATATGATTAGTCAACTGAGCATTAATCAGAAAAAAATACTCGTACATTTAGCCAAAAATCCAAATATACAAATTCAAAGCAAGCGCGTTGCTAACAAAGTGGGTATGGTAGGATCAAGCATACAGCGAACGGTGGAGATATTGCTTAGAGGTGATTTGATCTATAAAGATAATAATGGAAATTATCGCGTACTAAATCCCGTTATCAAAGCAATTCTTGCAAATGACAAGTACTCCTAGAGAAACGGCGCAATAATATCGATATTCGGAAAAGCTTCTAAGACTTTGGCCGAGTCCTTTTCGAGGAAGAGTAATTTCAAATTTGGTCCGGCATCTTCGGTGAAATAAATCTCAAAACCTTCTTCCCTCAGTGCCCAAATTTTCTCAATCATGGCAATGGTTTCGGCCTTGGCATAGATAATAGGTGGCCAGGCAGCAAGCATGGTACCGTGCATGGCAAGCGCATTGGACTCTGCTGTACGACCCAATAACGAGAAATCTTTATCTTTAATGGCGCGCAGTAAGTCTTTCAGATCGCTATTGAGTTTTTTTGGCCAAGCGGTGTAGAGTTTTGATGTTTCAACGGTGCGCTCCATGGCTTCACGGGATGGGACTAATTTGTGATCTTCCGAGATAATCAATAACGCAATCCGCAGTTCTTTCCAGGTTTGTTTGATGGGTTCAGCAAAACTGTCCATGCCGTCTTCTTTGTAGCCGGCATGCCATTTCACAAAACCTTGCCAAATGGAACGACTGGCACTGCCACTGCCGATGCGGGCGAGGATGGATAATTGTTTGTTGCTTAAACCCCAGCCGTATAAACTCTCCAAGGACTTGATCAATGCTGCAAAACCACTGGCAGATGAGGCGACTCCGGCAGCAATGGGGATATTACTGGTGGTGTCAACGCGATAAAAACGGTCTTTGTTGTCACGGAACAGATCTAAATAAGCGATAGTCTTGCTCGCAAAAATACTTTCGGCAGAAATAAGCTGGTTATTGAGATAAATTTCATCGGCACCATTATCATGGACAGCAATCTTGGTATGAGTGCCGCGATCAGCTAAAGAAATGGATAAACTCGGTGTCACGGGGAGGTGTAACTCTGGATCCCGTTTGCCCCAATATTTCGCTAAGGCAATATTGCTGGGAGCAAAGGCATCGCCTTCGCCATTGGCTGGTTCAGATACTTTATCCTTGAGTATGGCATTCACCACATCCTGTTTATTCACAGACTAAGCCCTCTTTTGCGATAGTCACGGGAATGACTTTTGCCCCGGGGATATCTGCAAACACGGCGTCATCTGGTGTCACTCCACAGGCAACCACACAATCCCCAAGACCTGAACCTGAAATTTTAGCACCATGAATGCCGTCTATGCCAGCAAGGCGTTGGATAATAGCTTCAAGCGTTGGGTCGCTCACCCCTAATTGCTGCTGGAAGCGGAAATGTCTATCCATCTCCTGGCCCAAGGCCGGCCAATCTTGGGCACTAAGATACGTGTGTGCATTTTGCACCCCTGTGCCAATATCGTCATAAAGTTGGGTGAATTTATCCGGTTCATTCGCGGCTGCGGTTGCAACGGTGTTGACCACATCAACTGTTGGGGTTTTGTAACCACAATAAATGAGGCTCACAGGCATATCAACGCTTAGTGGCTCAATGTCAGGTGGCGTATAAGCGACAATACCGCCAAATACACTGGCAGCAACATCAGCACCGGAACCTAAGCCTTGGACTTTTTGGATAATATGTAAGCCGAGCTTGTAGATAGCGACTTTGTCAAAACCCAGCTCTAACCAATGATTGAGTACCCCGATGCAAGCCACCGTCACCGCTGCAGAGGAACCTAAGCCAACCGTGTGAGGGAATTCAGAGGTAATCCTCAGATCACAGCCGCTGGGGAGGAGGTTTTGACAAAACAATAGCGCCTCGATGACAAATTGGAATGGCGGTTGTGCGTCTAAGTCATCAATGGTTGTGGTTAACTGGCCAAGCTCACCCGCATCAATATGAATGTTCCCATCGTCTCGAGGAGTCAGGGTAACCTGTATACGGGTATTGGCAGCGGCGACGATGGCAGGTTTACCCTGTAATACCCCATGTTCACCAAACAGCATGAAACTCCCCGGTGCTGAGGCTTTATGCTGCATGTAAGCCAAGGGTTACTCCTTGTATGGCTTCGGCGGTGAAACCGTGACGTTGGCAAAGGGCTTTAGGATCAAAATCTGCAAGGATAACCACAGCACCGGCAGCATCACCGGTAATACTGCCAGCACCACAGACTTTGGCGGCCCCGCCTTGGCGTTCTAACTCACTGATTAAGGTCTCAACCCGACGAGGTACGACCCCAATCTCTGTCAATAAGCGGTGATTCTCGCGGAAAGCGCGGCGCATGTCTGTAACATCTTGTGCTTGTAAAGCATTGTCAAAGCTCTGAGTGACTGCGGCAAAATCATCCGCTAATGCGGTGCGTTTAAAGAAACTCTCCGTATGGCTGACACATTCGCCAGTGCTGGCGGCGGGTTTGCCGGTATTTACCAAATACATCGGTGTATCGGGAACGTCGCGGCTGGCAACCTCACCATCACAATAATACAAACAACCACCACGGTAGGAGACTTTGAGATCCAATCCACTGGAACGACCGTGTTGCATATTCTCAGCTTCAAGGGCGTAATTAAAATACTGTTCTTCTTCCATTTCGAGGTGAAGATGCTGACTCACGGCATGGATGACACTCAAGATCATCGCTGCGGATGAGCCCATGCCACAACCTAAAGGAATATCCGACTCGGTTTTGATTTTGAAACCACTGTCAGTACTTTGGTTAATACTGTCTAAGAAGCGTGAGATGGCAAATTGTGATAACTCAAAGGGCTTTTTGAGTACATCCCGTATCCCCTGCTCGCCGCGCAGGAACTTTTGGTAATCGTCTTTGAGGCGGCGTTTTAATTCTTTGAGGGCCGAAATGGTATGGGATTTGTGGTAGCTGATATTCAACAAATCAAATGAAATTCGCGACGAGGCGTCCGGCACAATGTGCGCTTTCGCATAACGGTTAATGGCCATGGCAACAGCAGGTTTGCCATGCACGACTGCATGTTCACCGGAGAGAATGATTTTGCCGGGGGCGAGGGCTGTCATTTAGAGGCCTCGGTTTTTTGTCGTTCAAAATCCACATGGGCACGCATCAATTCACCGGGATTGGTTTGCGCAGCCATCAAGGATAACTCACCACACAATATAGTCGCACCACAAATGATGGCTAAGCGCCGGGCATTCATGCCAGGGTCGCGGGGTTCCATACAACCAAGTGTTGCTAAGTTGTGTTGGACAAAATCCAAGTCTTTACCCGCACCTACCGTACCGACAATGATGTTCGGTACCGTGACTGAGAAATACAAGTCCTCACCCCGAAGCTCGGCATGAACAAAGCCCTGGGAGCCTTCAACAATATTCGCCGCATCTTGACCGGTGGCGAGATAAAAACCCAATAACAAATTAGCAAAGTGAGCATTGGCGCTGCGCAGGCCACCGGCAATCATGGTGCCGATAAGATTTTTTTTGATGTTCAAGTCGACGATTTTTTCGGGGGTGGTTTTGAGGGTAGCAAGACATACCTCACGCGAAATAACGATTTCACTGACGACATTCTTGCCGCGCCCTAAGATCCCATTCACCGCTGAGACTTTTTTGTCGACACAAAAGTTACCGGAGATGGAGACATAACGCAGTTGGGAATATTGTCCTGCGAGCCATGCCATTAATTGATCGGCAGCCTGGGTCACCATGTTGTGGCCCGACGCGTCACCGGTAAAGAATTCAAAACGCAGGTATAAGAGATTCCCCACCACTTGGCTGTTGAGATCTTTCAGGCGAGCAAAACGGCTGGTATCCGCCACCACATCGCAGAGTTCCTTGAAGCGGTTACGCAGACTGATAAGCACTTCGTTACAGGCCACCACGGAATCGGTCTCAAACACCACCGAGCGGGTCATACGCTCATCGATGATAGTCGTCGTAATACCACCACATTGACGGGAGACTTTGGCACCGCGGTTGGTAGAGGGCCAGAGTGGCGATTCATAGGTCGCCAAGGGCACCATCACCTCGGCATCCACTTCAGGGCCGGTGATTTTGACCGGGCCGATACTTTGCATCGGGATCTGGGCGTGAGTTGTCATGACGCAGCACCTTGTTGTAAAAAAATTGCGCGTATTGTATCATCCTTCGCAATCAGAATGTAGAGCAAAGTCACGATTATGGAACAGGTTATTTTAGTCGATGAGCAAGACCAACCCATTGGTCTGGAAGAAAAGCAAAAAGCCCATGAACTCGCCCTCCTGCACCGGGCTTTTTCGGTGTTCTTGTTCCGTGAGGTAGACGGCGAACGCCAAGTATTGTTGCAACAACGGGCCCAGGATAAATACCACTGTGGTGGGCTGTGGACCAATACTTGTTGTAGTCACCCCAGAGAGGGCGAAACCGTCCAAGCAGCGGCAACTCGACGCCTCCGGGAAGAAATGGGCATCACAGCTCAGTTGCAGGCCAAAGGCCATTTTATCTATCAAGCCCAGTTCGACAACGGCTTAACCGAACATGAGTTAGACCATGTGTTGGTGGGTGAGTTTAACGGTCCCGTGGTGTCAAATCCTACGGAGGTCGCTGCTACCCGTTGGCTGGGTGTGGTTGCTTTACAAAAAGACATGCTAGCGCAGCCGAATATTTATACACCGTGGTTAGCACAAGCTTTGGAATTAGCGCTAGCGTAGGTTTAGGCCGCGCTAGGCCTGGGTACCAGATCCTGAATACTCTGCTCAGCACTCTCAGCGACTTTTTCACGTTTGGGGGGGAGTGGCGCTTTCATAAGTCCAAGTACCGTTAAACCATGGGCCATGGAAATACCGCCGACTGCACATGCCGCGGCGCCGGGTAGTGTAACTACCGCGCCGGTGAGGCAAGAGCCTAATACTAGTGCTGCACCACCAAGTACAGTAATCACGCCCCAGATGGATTTCGCAACATTCCAGAGTTTTTCGCCAATGCTGTTAGGGATGGGATGTTCTTTAAGTAATGCTTTGGCGGCTTTCGTGGCATCTTTTTCCGTTGCGTTTCCCGGGCAGTCGATGTAGGCGATAGTTACCTTTGCGGCTGTTTCTACTTTTTTAAGATCCTCAACAGAGATGCTGTCGTGCTTGGCGGCCTCTTCAACTGTGGTAATGAGGGTTTGGAATGAATCTCTCTCTGTCTTGGTGAATTTGTCAACGCTTCCTTGTCGCGATCGCAGGTGGGAGAGGTGTTTTTCTATGTTTTTTTGTAGCTTCACGTATTCATCATATTTCTCATATCCAATGCTAGAATCACCGTGACGAACATGATTATCAAGTTTCTTTGCATTATTTGAATTGTTTAACCAGCGGCTAGTGTGTTCTCCATTCACGCCTAGTATAGTTTCTGGGTTACTCAGCATCGATGCAAGAGTCTCATCGCTGGTGGTGAACGAAGTAATATCAAAACCATTATCACCAAGGCTTGCAATGGTTGTCGCTGAGCTGTTAAGGCGATAATAATTCCCTTGTGTTTCACATTGTCCGGAAGATGGAATCACCTCTTGAACAATAAGGCCTAAGCGGGTGCAGATAACAATCTTGCCATTTTTATCTTTTGTCAGATGTAATTCGACGTTTTCAGGGAGGGCTGTATAAGTTGTAGTGTCAGGTGCTTCGTCTACCGATAAACTTGTTAATGTGTGTCGGGCAGTCTCATCTGTAAATGTTTTAGTATCACGATCGCCGGCATGATTTGCTTTTAGTAAAGCAGACGTTGCCTGATAGGCGGCAAACTCTGATGCTTCTTGAGAATAGTGATCGATAAATGCTTTATAACTTGCATCGCTGTCGCATTGTTTTTTTAAGAAATCCACAAGGATTTCATTAAACTTTTCTGATAACTTAGTATTATCACAAAATGCGGATTTGATAGATAGCCAAGCTTTCCTTTTAGTCTCAGGAGTTGCATTTGTTGCATTGAATGCTGCAAGCTGTCTGCTAATAAATATTTTTTCGAATTTAAACTCCGTCCCATCGAGGCTATTAACATGCGCTTGGACAAGGTCAATGAAACCCATGCCAAACCAGGTTGATGAGGGACTGATTCTACTAAACTCGGCCCAGGGGGTTTCAGTTTTTGCGTCATTATCCTTTTCTTCAACGATTGGTGTAACGGTATATTTATCATTAATACCGTCGAGTAGCGTGCCTATAACACGTCCCCATGGTTTATCCTTTATGCGGATAATGAATCCTGGTGTTAAAGCCTCGGTAGTAGAGCCTCTTATGGTATTAAAAACGCGTTCGCAAATGTTAGATATATCAGTTTGACACGTTGTATTTTCAACTAATAACTGTAATTGGGCTACCAATAAATTAACATAAGGGGTTGGAATGGCGCTGGAATTTTCGGCGATCCAGCTATTGAGCCTTTCTATAGTTGTAGGCTCGTCATAACTGGGTAGTGCTGATTGAGCGCGATCATCGTCAGAATCTTCTCGCTCATTATCTGTAGAACTGAGGAAAGAAGTTTCCATGTCTGTTGATTCGTCTTGGCCATGACTCAGAAGTCGCGTTGTTGTAACAGACGGAGTCATTATCTTAAATAACTCAAGCATCGCTTTGCTATCGGTGCTGAGGTGGGTGATTTTCCCTCCGTCAGATTTAGAGAACTCAATGCGTGCATACAAGTGGCAGGATGTGTCTTGATCGGGCAGTTTATAAGGGGCTACAGTTTCAAAAATTAGTTTTCCATCATGGTAACGAATAAAGGTCTTGCGGCCATGGAGGTGTGCATTGAAATAGGCGATATTACTAGAGTCAGCTTTATAAACTCTATCGGCAATTAGCTTTTGAAATATATGTTCTTGGACGCCAAGTAGTGACTGATGATAAAACTTAAAGATGAGTGAGGCACCGTCTTCACCTACTAACTCATAGAGTGTCTGCTTAGAATAAGGCTCTTTTAACTTATGTGAACGGGAGTTGCGCAGTCCAAAGAACTGTTCTGAGCGACTTTCAAGATCTGTATCCCCATCCCTACTTACAGCACCATAATCTCTTTGAAATTGTTTTAATATTTCGCTTTCATTTTTTGTTGTTTGTTTTGTTGCTTCTAAAACTGTTGCTAGAAATAACTCATCATGGTTGACAATGCGCAATAAGTCATGCCGTACATCTGGAGGAAATTCATCTTCGTGTCCTTTTCGCCATGTGTTATAGTCATTAAGTTCGATATCTGTGTCGTCGCGACTAATTTTAATTAGCGTTAAACCTTCTGGTGTTTTGCCTCCCTTTTTAGGCTGTTGTAACATCGTTTCTGGGGCGCTAAGGAGATCACAAGTGGCTTGCCTATCAGTTTGGCACATGACTTGTTGAAACATGTGTTCTGGAATCTGGTCAAGTTCGCAGTGTTCAGTTGCGGCACATTGTTCACGAACAGCAGAGCTAGCTTGTTTTAGTGTGGCAACTGAAACAATATCACCGGCGAGTCGGACGCTACGAGTCGGTTTATCTTGTTCTCTTACAACGATGACCACATTGCTTTTGTTTACAGCAACGAGTTTTCCATAGCCGTCTAGATAAATATTGGTTTCAGAATTTTCACCACTCAAATTGAAGGTTTTTCCTGGGGCGCGCTCGTCATCTTCATTGACGGCCCCGAAAGCATGGCTTAATGTTCGTCGCGCATAATCATCGAGATTTTGGCAATAGGCGTGGAGCAGCTGTGAGTATTGGTCGCTAGATAATTGTTGTCTGAGAAAAGTTTCAAAACACTCGATGCACGTTTGTTCAATTTCGGACTCACCTTGACTTACGCTGCGCAATTCCTCGCGGTATTTCTTTAGTAATTCATTGTTCGGCTCTTTGCTACGTAACTCTTGTTGTAAGGCTGCGTATTTTTCTTCAATAAAGCGACGAGGCGCAGCGGCTAATTGCTGGCGAACCTGGTAGAGGAAGGTGTCGATATCTAAACCAAAAAATCGAGCAATATCGCGTTTGTAATCGGTCCAGATGAATTTTAATAACCCGAGTTCGTTAGGCCGCTTGTTGCCTTTATATTTGGGAACAAAATAATGATGATGAGCTTGCTCGGCAGCCGCCACAGTATCACCCTCAAGCGACTGACGCTCGAGAAGGATATTGTACTGATAATTTGTGCCTATATTTTCGAGGCTTAAACCAAACATCGCTCTTCACCAACCAACAACTCTAAACGGGCTATTAATACCAAAAAACCATTAAAATAGTCTTAAATTTAGACAGCTTTGAGCAAAAAATCAGAAGTGAGAAAAATATATAATGTTGTAAATCAATGGGTTATAACTTTTGTGCTGCTCCGTCAATCCTGTATTTAAGACCAATGGCTCCATCATAGGGTATTTTGGCCTAAAAATCACCTATTTCATCGAAAAAACGCTTGTTTTGCCTAAGAGATATATTTCTCACGTCTTACTTGCTGAGATGAGAAGCCAAATTCTAGACAAATTGCAAAAGCGTCGTCGATCATGCCGGGATTTCCGCATAAATACACTAGATCGTCGTCGATCGTGAAATTTAACCTGTCAAAGCCATTTTGCACATAGCCTTCATATTCATGGGGAGCTGCATCGGTTAATGTCTCCCGACTGTAGAATAATTTGAACTGAAAACGGGGCTGGGTCTCGGCCAAGGCCAGGAAATCTTCGACAAAAAAGGCATCTTCTCGACTACGAACCCCTTGTAAAACAACCACTTGCAGGTTTTCATCCTGTTCTAGCCGGTGTTTGATCTGAGGCAACATGGCTCTATAGGGGGTCACCCCAGTTCCAGTAGACACAAGAATATAGCGTTTAGGGTCGTCATCCCGTAGCACTAGCCGGCCATAGGGACCGCTGACCTCGAGTTCTGCCCCATCATCGATATTGAACAGTATCTCTGAGGCAACCCCCCCTTTTAGGTACGAAATAGCAAATTCGATGGTGTCACTGGTGCCAGGAATGGTGGCAATACTGTAACTGCGACGGATTGGCTTATCATCAGACGGGAAATGCAGGGTAATGAATTGGCCAGGGATGAAGTCCAGCGGGCTGCCATCGGTCTTAGTCAGGGCAATTTGCTTGACTCCGGGGGCAATGGTCTTTTGCCAGGCAATCGTCATGGGAAAAGTTTGTATGGCCATTGGGTACTCACTACCTCGTTATCACTTGAACGGCTTTTTAGCATAATTTGTCCTTAGAGGCAAAGTACGGGTGGTTTGCGTCACCGAAAGCGAAGGCGTAAAATGCCGCCAAGGAGGGTTTATGGAAACCGTGAGTCAGGCGCATCTCGATGCGTTATTAAAGGATGGCGAAGTGCTATTGCGTGCCGGTGACAAAAGCCGCATTGTGCTGCGCCCCGATCAATCTATTGTCAAAATGTTCCGCTCCAAACGCCGTTTGCGTCATGCTAAGCGCTTTATCAAATGCGCGAAGACTTATCACCGTAAGGGTATTACGACGGTTGAGCCGAGTTCACTCTATTGTTGTCCCGAGGATGATTGTGTGTTTGTGACCTACCCTTACCTTGACGGTATGACAGTGAAACAACTTATCGCCCAAGGTGATGATACGGTGCTGGCCCAAGTGGTGGACTTTATGATAGCGCTGCATGATATTGGTATTTACTACCGTGATTTTCACCCCGGTAATTTAATTGTGCGTGACGACCACATTGCCGTGATTGATATGCATAATACCCATTTCTTCCCCTTTGCCCTCGGCATTCGCCGGCGTGCAAAAAATATTGCGGCGTTTTTTTTCCGCAATCAAACAGCGGGTTTGTTCAGTGAAGAACAAATTAATAATTTTGTTCACGACTATCTTGATCGCGCTAATCTGCGTCCGGCGCAACAAGTGCGTTTTTGGAAACACTTCGCTCGTTACCGCGAGGAGCGACAATTATGGTTAGCGCGTAAATGAGGTCGTGACAATATGGCCAATTTGATTGAAGACCGAAATAAACTTATTGAATCAAGAAATCGCATACTAGACAATATTTTTAAGTATTTGCTGCCATTTTACAGAAGAAAACTTCGAAAAATCGACGCAGAAATAGATAAAATTGAGTATAGGCTATATAACATAAGGTGTGCAGAATACCATATTCCATCGAACGAAGAATTAGATGCTTTACTTGCCAACACGGAGAATACGGTTACTGAACATTTAAATAGAATTCAACATATCGGGCCCACTCAGCAACCAAGAAGGTGAATAATTAAGCATTAATAAGCTCCCCCACCGCCGCAGCCAAATTTTCATACACGGGGATAGATTGATCGTTTAATTCAGTTAAGGTCTTTTCCCCTTTGCCGGTGCGGACTAATATTCCCTGCCCGCCGACAGCGGCGATGGCTTGTAAGTCCCGTAATGAATCACCGATCAAAATCGCCTCGTGCAAATCAACATTAAAGCGTTCAGCGATTTGATGCAGTAAACCAGGCTTGGGTTTGCGGCAATCGCAGTCATCATCAGGATGATGGGGACAGACAAAGATGCCATCGAGGTGGGCACCGACGTGGTTGAGTGCTTGGGTCATCTTCAAATGAATTCTATCCAGCATATCTTCATCATAAAACCCACGACCAATACCAGATTGATTCGTGGCAACCACGACAATGTAGCCCGCGGTATTCAATGTCAAAATTGCCGCCGCACTGCCGGGAATGATATGCCATTCGTCGGGGCTTTTGATATAGGCATCGGAGTCTTCGTTAATGACGCCGTCGCGATCGAGAATAACCAGTTTCATGGCTTGCCTTGGTTGACAGTTAATGACGCATTGTCAGTTTTTTGGGTAAAGAGTGCAACCCGCACTAGCCTGTTGCAAAAAAACATTGTAGCATAAAATAAAAATACACCAACAGGATTGTTATGATTTATACCCTCCCACTTGGACAAAAAGCCAACACTAGCGGTGCCAATGTATTTTCCCTAGCCCATCCCGTCGCCGAGCTCGGCTGTCATGAACTCTGTTTGCGTATTCCTAACAGTGCAGGCGATCCTATCGATATCCCTTTGCTGTGTCCCGTTACGAGTCGCGAACAAGGCGAACAGCCAGCACAGCCGGGTCGTAATGACAATCAATGCATTGTTGTTAGGCCCCGTTATTGGCAAAACCCGATGAGTGGAATGACAGCGCCACCGCCGCAGGATTATCGCGATATTGTTCGTTTGCCCAATTGGTTGCGCCAACAAGTATGGCGCCATCCAGTGGTAAATGATGCTGTACCATGGACGACATCACTGCCACAAACCTTACAACAACAAGTGCAACGGGCATTAGATCCTAACAATAACCCCCCGCTAAATCTTGGTTGGCTGTATATTTTTAAGGATGGTTATTTGTGGCGTGAATTGCAAAGTTGTGAGGGCTGTTTTAACGATGTGGATTTGTCACGCTATAGTGGTTTGGATGTGCGTCCGGCGTCGGGATTAGCGCAGGATAAAATAACGCTACCCTATCAATTGAATAATGAACGTTGTCATATCGAATTAGCGTATTCGCCTATCCAATGGAGTTGGCCACGGGTGAATATCTTTGGTGGGATGGCGCCACATGATCCCCGTGCACTAAAGAGTTCCTATTATTATCCCAGTTCCCACAGTAATACTGCTACGGCCCGTAAGCAGCGGTTTGAGACCTATGATTTTGCTGCGCTTATTGAGGGTAATGTGACAGACAATGCCATGCCAGCAGACAAGGGTGAACCTGTTAGGGTTTTACTGCCTGATCCCATTGGGTTAGTCAAACGCTGTTTGCAAGACTTGGCCAGTGCCTGGGGTGAGTTAATTGATGCGGTAAACACTATCATGGAGACACCCTATGCTGATAGCGCAATAATCGCCAATCATTTGTATTATGGCCCGCAAGGCCAGGCCCAAGACACGGTATTGCCTGAGATGCCCGTCAACGACTGGGATTATTCGCCGACAGGGTTAATGCAACGCGGTTATAATGAATTTGCGTATTATCAAAATACCAATCCTGTTTATCGTGCTGCGCAACATATGGATAAAAGCCGAATAGACGATATCTTGATACCCAATCAACGTGAACAGATCAAAGCAAAAATTCTCGTGCTGCAAAGCTGTTTGCTTGGCTTATTAGGGGATATTTATCACAATAATAGCCAAGCTCCGCTGTTGCCGGACTATCAGAACGGTGATCTACAACCCTTACTCCCTGGCGTTGATTTTAATACGGTGATGGAAGATTATTTTTCTGCAGACGTGGCTAGCTATCATGAAGGCTTTGCCTTGATGAGCAGTATTCTTGGTCTGGTGCATACAGATCCGAATAGTTTGGACCGCGACTTGGCGGCTGTAACCGAGGATGTATCTGAGATAGAACTCGCAGGATTACATTATATTGAGCGTCTCCTGCAGCAGGATCATCCCTTGAATCCACTCTTGCTGCCGGATAATGCCACGATTGATATTTATCAGCCGAGTCATGAGTCTGATGCTGATTGTGTGCCTTTTGCAGAGAATGATGGCACAGGAAGATTTCGCCCGACGACATTCGAATGTCTTGCTATGGCAGAAGCCCAGGGGGTAAGTCAGGTAAAGGTACAAACCTTCAAGCGTCCGGAATTAAGTGATGATGACCGTCATGATCATCATCAGTACAAGACGGTATTAACGCGCATTCCTAGTGTTTTACACCCCGTGGTACGAGGCCTATTGTTGGCATTCAAAAAATCCATAAAACGTTTCCGTCTACAAGACAAGCAGGCAAATACCCCGATTGTGGCGTCTGTTAAGTTGACGCGCGCAACAGGTCTTTATAATGACATATATCTGGGGACAGGCGTGCAAGAAGACGATGTCATACCTGGCATCATGTCGGTGGTAACAATGACCGACACAGCGAACCTTAGCGCGGTGCCGAAGGATCATATCCCCATCTATGCGGGCGATGAGTCGCAAGCAGCAGGTTTTGCCAGCGGCTACAGTAATTTTGGTGCCAAATTGCGGATATCGCCAAAAGCAAGACAGCAATTACTACAAAAACGTATGGGGGATGCATTGCTGGTTAAACTTGCCAAGAGCCGAGAACAACTACAAGCCGGCATGCAAGTACTAAACCGCGAAGATTATTGGCTCAAAAAATTAGGCGGCGTGCTGCATAAGAGCCAATTAACCGCTACCTCATTATTGGCTTGTGTGGCGCTATATAATGTTGAGCAAATGACGTTAAATTTTATTTACAATGACCAGCAATCGTTAACGCGACGCAGTATCGAAGAGTTGAGTGTGTTAGCAAATTTAGTAGACGCCAGCAAAACTTGTAGTGAATTATTGTTGGGTGAGGCGAAGGTCAATGCCTTTATCGACAAGCGTCGAGTGTTGAGTTTGTTACTTAAACAAGAAATTCACTGGGGTAATATTCTCGCTGTGCCGTTAGAGCAGAGTTTGTTGGTGTTTTCTTTGTTGGGTGTATTGTTTGCTAGCTACGATAGTGTGCGAGATTTTTGGCATGGCAAAGTGGGTGAAGCTACTGGCGAGGGCGTCAGTGTCATGGGCTTAGCTACTTTAATGATGAGCCAAGCAGGCAAAGGCGTGCGACGTCGCTTAGCCCGTAAGTTAGAACGTCAATTGGTGAAGAAATCCATCAGTGCGGTCGCTAAAAGTGAACTCTTTGACGCCCTCGTTGGAGAATTATCCATTGCCGAGAGTATGAGTTTGGCATTGTCGCCGTTTGGCTTTGCCGGGACCGCCATTGTCATGATTGGTGCGGTTATGTCAGCGGTACTGGATGATGGTGAGTTAACGAAATGGGCCAAGCATGGTCCGTTTGGTAAGCGTGACAGAGAACGTTTTTGTGATGAGTATTCCTGGTGGGGCATTCCCGGCTACGAAAAATACGCCTGCCAAGCGCTAATGAATGTCATCATGTCGCCCCGCATCACGAGAATCATGCCAGCTAAGGGCAGCCAAGTACAGCAAATCATCGTCGAGGTAAGTCTGCAGCAATTTATTCCTGAGCATGATTGTTTGGATGTGCGAGCTGTGTGGCAGTCTGCGACATTAAGTGGGATAGGTGTGCCCCTGCCTAGTCCTTGGTTAGATATAGCCTTAGCAATCCCCAGCAAAATTATTCAAATCATGTCAAAGGACACCGCCCCACGGGTTGTTAAGATGCATTATTACTACGATGTGCCGCCGTCTGTGGGGGAACATTCTATGATGATAACCCAGAAATTTCGTTTGCAAGCCAAAGTACGGTTAATCACGGGGCTCGAACAATTTATCCTCCCCTGCCATGAATTCCCAACGGCCGCAGATAATGTACGACTGCACGATGATGATAACAAGATTAATGTTGGTACCCCGGGGTGGAGTTATTGGGAGGGTTAGTATCGCTTATTATGCAGCATTTGGGCCAGTGCGAGGCTGTGTTTGACTTTGTGCGGTACCAAGGCACTCTTTAACACCTTTTTTCGCGTTAGCCCAGAAGCTATGGTGTTGATAACCATGGTCGCTGACAATAACTTGACGGTTTTTCTGGGAGATATTTGCATCGATGTCAAAATCATCTCCTACTTTCAATTCTTCGCGAATGATGGCATCTTCGGCTGCGCGGCTAAGCATGCTATCCAGTAATTCATTGCGGTGCTTGGTGTCGAGTTTTTTGAATTGCTCGTAGAATTCTTTACGTTTCGTTTGGGCATCTTCACCAGTATCACTAACACTGACATTTGATGCCTGCATTGCATAGTAAAGACGGGCTTTGTAGTTTTTGATGAGATCGGTGTCTTCTTTGTCAATATTAGCTGGCAGATGGTCTTGAACGACAAAGTTACAAAGATTCTCATCATTGAAATCACTGACTAATCGTTCCTGCTTTCTCTCGATGCCCTTTTTGTAACCGCTATATTTCGCGGCTATACGACCAAGTTTCATGATACCAATGACGGTGTTCAAGAAGGCACCTACGGCCATGAAGGCAATGGGAAGTGCGAGAGGACAGGCCGCTGCCATAGTAGCAATACCAACAGCTAAAGCGGCCATTCCAAGAAACCCCACCCCCCACTCTATCATGGAGGTTTTGGCTTCAGCGACTTTGGCAACTTGTTTTTGTTGGAGATGCTTGTAGAGTGCTTTTGACTCTATGCTTGGATCATTGAATGGGTCAAGACGGATATTATTATCAAGGTTCACTAGATAGTCTTGCAAGTTTTTCTTATTAGGAAGACTATAGCTTTCTCCATAAGTACAATTTGTGTTCTCTAAATTATTCTCAATAATTGCCAACGCTTGATTCTTGAGGACCTCTTGCTTAGCTATGAGGCGTGCTATTTCTTCGTTATCTGCGTCTTTATCCAACAAATCAATCTTTTGTTGCAGATTATAATGCTTTAACAAGCGATCATAGGCGAGGTACTCCATGTCTTGTTTGTGTTTAGCTGTCACATAATCTTTAGCGGCACAGCCAAAGCCATAGGCCATACAGAACGTAAAGGCGATGGCGGCAGCACTAGCAGTGAGCGCAGAACCTGCCGTGCCAACGCCGGCAAAAGCACCAAAAGCAGCTGCTGTCGTAACCCCTTGGGCGCCCATGAGGTTGGCACCGATGGCGATTCCGCTGAGGCCTTTAGCGACTTTTTCCTTCTTGCCTCGTTTAGCCTCATTAAGACCATATTGTGTGTCTTTCCACCCGACATACATACCAAGGGGGCCATCAACAGCCATATTCCAGATGAAGCCAACGCCTCGATCAAGGAACCCTGCACGCTTAACACCACAGAGTATATATAGAAGATTGACATCATTGACAATAGCACCGCAGGCATAATACTGGCGCATTAGATCTTCAGCATCAGGACCAGATCCAGTACCATTAGGGCGGAAAGAATAGAACTCGTGCAGTAGCTCATTGCGCAATGTCTTGTTGCGTGCTTCAGTGGGATCGCTATGTATCGCTGCTGCGAGTGAGTGGAACATATCCTGCTGCTCTTTAATAATAATTAGAAGTGATAGGATGATAGCCAGCTTAGATTAACATATTATTAAAGATTTGAAATATTTTGTTACATTTGCGCAGGGAAATAGTGGCTGGAAACACCGATATTTCGTGTAACTAATTGAAAATACGAAAGTATTACGGAATTACTGCAGTAGCGATATATCTGCCACCTCGAGGAATAAATCCCGAAGACTTGCCAATAATGCCAAACGATTGTTCCGGAGTTGTTTATCCTCCACATTGACCATGACATTATCGAAGAAATTATCCACCGGCTCACGTAAAGTAGCGAGCCGAGTTAAGGCTTCACTGTAATTCGCTTCGGCGTATAAGGGAGCAATTTCTTGTTGTTTTTCAGCAATTAAGCTTGCTAGGGATATCTCAGCCTGCTCGGCGAACAAGTCTTGATTGAGGTTACGTAGACTATCTTGTTCTTGATCTTTGATGAGGATGCGGCTTACCCGCTTGTTGGCAGCTGCCAGGGCGGTTGCTTCAGGTAATTGGCGAAATTGCACGACCGCCATAATGCGATGGTGAAAATCTAGTGGTTTGCTCGGGCGTTTAGCTAACACCGCAGCAAACGTATCCGCATCGACGTCTTGATCGTGGTACCAGGTGCGTAGCCGTTCGATAATGAATTCAAAACAATCGCCTAAGGTGTTTTTGTTAATGAGTTTATCACCGTAAAGGGCAACACTTTGTTCCAGAAGCGCTTTGAGATCCAAATCCAATTGGCCCTCGATCATGATGCGTAATAATCCTAGCGCTGCTCGACGTAGGGCAAAGGGATCCCGTTCACCGGTGGGGTGTTTGTTAATACCAATGATGCCAACAATAGTGTCAATTCTATCAGCAATTGCTATAGCGCAACCGGTGGTATCAGTCGGTAAGTCATCACCGGCAAAGCGCGGTAAATAATGCTCACGTATGGCTTTGGCAACTTCAGGGGGCTCTCCACTGTTAAGGGCATAGTACTCACCCATGATCCCTTGTAGTTCCGGAAATTCACCCACCATGTCACTGACTAAATCAGCTTTGCAAAGCTCGCCTGCCCGTTTGGCCAATGCAACATTACCTTGTAATTGCTCGGTAATGGTTTCACCGAGGTTTGCTAGCCGCTGACATTTGTCCTCGAGAGTACCGAGCTTAGCTTGGAACACCACATGACTTAATCGTGCTGCCATATCATTGAGATTAAGCTTTAAGTCGGTCTGATAAAAGAACTCGGCATCCGCAAGCCGCGCCGCCATCACTCGTTCATTACCGTGGATGACACTGTCTTTGTTTGAGCTATCAATATTACTGATAGTGATAAAATGCGGCAGCAATTTACCGTCGCCATCAACGACGGGGAAGCATTTTTGGTGATCTTGCATGGCAGAGATCAAAGCTTGTTGGGGAACATCCAGAAATGACTCAGCAAAATTAGCGCTCATGCCTACGGGCCATTCCACAATGCCGGTCACTTCATCTAATAGACTGGGTTCAATGATTGCGTTGCCATTTAGTTTACTTGCCAGTGCTGTTGCTTGTTGTTGGATAAGGCTGCGTCGCTTATCGTAGTCGGCAATGACATGGCCTTTTTTCTCAAGCAGGGATCCATAGTCGGCAGGTTTCTTGACGGTGATGCCTTGGGGATGATGAAAGCGATGACCGTAGGTTTGATTACCGGTGGTTTGGCCGAGTATTTCAGCCGCTATCACATCACTGCCATAAAGCATGAGTGCCCAATGTACAGGCCGCACAAATTCCGTGGTTTTGTTGCCCCAACGCATGGGTTTGGGAATAGGTAATTGTTTCAATGCCTTGTTTACAATATCAGGCATTAATTCATGTACGGTTTTGCCGGTTTGCTGAATATTGGCATAGAGCCATTCGCCTTTGTCGGTGGCACGGCGCTCTAATTGCTCGACATCAACGCCACAGGATTTAACAAAACCCATCACCGCTGGTGTTGGGTTACCGTCTTGGTCAAAGGCGGCTTTGACGGCAGGGCCTTTGCGCTCAACGACTCTGTCGGCTTGGGTGGCTTGTAATTGAGTGACTAATACGGCTAAACGGCGTGGTGTGGCGAATGCAAGTGATGCCGTAAATTCAAGTTCTGCTTTATTGAGGCCATTAACAATCCCATCATGAAAGGCATCAGCGAGTTTGCGCAAAGCCTTAGGCGGTAATTCTTCACAGCCAATTTCAACCAAAAAATCCTGGGGCTTACTCATGATGTCGCCTCCTGTTGTTTCACCAGCGGGAAGCCTAAGGCTTCCCGTGCGTGATAGTAGGCTTCAGCCACGGCTTTGGCTAAATTGCGTACTCGTAAAATAAACCGTTGTCGTTCAGTGACAGAGATAGCATGACGAGCATCTAATAGATTAAAAGCATGAGAAGCCTTTAGTACCATCTCATAAGCGGGTAGTGGTAAATTTGCTTCAATCAAGCGTTGAGATTCTTGTTCGTAGTGATCAAAGGCGGCGAACAACGCTGCCACATCGGCTTGCTCAAAATTATAAGCCGACATCTCGACTTCGTTTTGATGAAAAATATCACCGTAAGTCACAGGACCATCGGGACCATTGGTCCAGACTAAATCAAACATACTATCCACCCCCTGCAAATACATGGCAAGGCGTTCAAGACCGTAAGTCATTTCACCAGTAACGGGACGGCAATCCAAGCCACCCACCTGTTGAAAGTAAGTAAATTGAGTGATTTCCATGCCGTTTTGCCACACTTCCCAGCCTAGACCCCAGGCGCCTAAGGTGGGTGATTCCCAATTATCTTCGACAAAACGAATATCATGTTCCAGCGGATCCACGCCCAGTGCTCGCAGTGAATCTAAATACAATTCTTGAATATTATCCGGTGACGGTTTCAATACCACTTGAAATTGGTAGTAATGTTGGGTGCGATTCGGATTATCCCCATAACGCCCATCGGTAGGACGGCGACAACCTTGGATGAAAGCTGCACGCCAGGGTTCGGGACCAATGGCCCGCAAAAAGGTCGCAGGATGGAAGGTGCCGGCACCGACTTCGAGATCTAAGGGTTGCATGATGACACAGCCTTGCTCGGACCAATAGTGTTCGAGGGTGTGGATCATGGACTGTAGTGTGATGGGTTTGTTGTTCATGGTTGTCTAACTATTAAATACAAACGTCCCGATGCAAGCATCAGGACGTTTGTCGGCCAAAAAAACGTTTATGATTTGTTGTTACGGACTTGTTCCACAACACCGCCGAGCACTTCTTCGCTAGTGCCGCCGGGGATCAAGAATGACTTCACGCCTTTGTTAGCTTTTTGGGTGCTACCAACGATAAATGCGGGTGTTGCCCGTACGCCGAGTTTTTGGGCCAGTTTTAAGTTGGCTTTGAGCTCTTGTTTGACCTCGTCGCTATCCATGTCTTTCTTGAGTTGATCGGTATTAAGGCTCACTGACTCAGCTAATTGGTAAATTTTATCTTTACTCAGTGGATTATCAGCATTCATTAAGGCTTCGTGCAGCTCAAGGTATTTACCTTGTTTTTGTGCTGCAAGGGCTGCCTTAGCTGCGATTAAAGAGGCACCACCGAAGATGGGGAATTCTTTGTAAACGACCCGCAGGTTCTTGTCGGATTTTTTGAGGCCATCAAGCACGGGGTTCATGTCTTTACAGTGGCCACATTGGTAATCGAAGAATTCAACGATTGTGACATCCCCTTTCGGGTTGCCGCTCTCAGGGCTTTTGCTGTTGAAGAGCTGGGGCGCGATGGTAGGAATCGTGCTTTGGGCTTGCTGTTCCATTTTTTGCATCTGTTCTTGTTGTTGTTCCTGGAGCTTTTGTGAGACTTGGATCAAGATATCAGGATTGTCTAACAAATAGTCATGAACGATGGTTTGGATTTGTTCGGTTTGTTGGGGGCTAAAAGTAGCTTTTGATGCTGCAATTGCGGGGCCAGCCATGGCAATTGTGGCAGTTAGGCCAACGATGGTTAATGCTCGGTGTAATTTCACGGTTTGTTCCTCAATTCTATTAATGGGCAAAGAGGTTAAACCGTAAAAGAGCCGCGGGCCGATGTCAAGAATTTAGCCTGAAATATCGAGAAATTGAGGAGTTAGCCGGTTTTTAAGCTGAGTTATCTGGATTTGCTCGAGGCAGCGGGGCTTGGTTGCCGCGCTGGCCTTGCATCCAAGCATCGTGCAGTGCTTTAGCAGCAAGAAAGTCGTCATTTTCGAGTAATAATTTTACGCGGTTCTGTAAATTAATGGGTAAATCTGCAAACATGGGTCTTCTCCTATCACCTTGGAATTTTCATAAGTGGTTTTGATATTTTTTGTACAGCGTAGGTTAAACCTTTGCCAGGATAGTGTATGTAAGCGATCTCTCAAAGGGCTATGCGCGATCGCCTAAAATATGGGTTGCGGGGGTTCTAGGCGTCCACTGGTAGGGTTATCGATGATAAAAATATGAGGTATATTAGTTAGTTAGCGCAATCATACCAGCAAGGAGCTCATTGTGACCCATTATGCCAAGCAACCTCTCGCCTATTCGGATATTTTTCGCCATGCCTGGCAACTTTATCGCGGTACTTTCAAGCACGTTGTGCCGGTGGCGCTGTTGGGTGCCATCATCGCGAGCATCCTGGAGGTAGCATCAGGCTACGGGTTTGGTGATGCTATCAACAATACCCCCTGGGATTATATGGTTGTGTTATGGTACTTACATATCCCTTCGTTAATTTTTGCGTTATTGGCCTACAATGCTATCTACATTCGTTATCAAGCCCATTTGGATCAAACGGCCTGTAGCTATGGCCAAGCTTGGTGGCGCGGTTTATTGCGTTTGCCGAGCACGTTCTTAGCGACGTTATTGTATGTCGTTATTGCTGTTATTGGTCTGTTCTTATTTGTTGTACCAGGGATTATAGTACTGGTGTCGTTATTTTTCTTCTACCCTATGACGGTGGTGCGCCATGAGAATAGCTTCAAGGCATTGTGCCACAGTCATCGCTTAGTATGGCCGCACTGGTGGCGCAGCTTGAGCGTGATTATTGTGCCGATACTTAGTCTTCTCATTGCTATCTTTGCTATTCAAGGCGTATCTCTCGGTATGGGTGTACTGACCCATGGTTCATTACTGATCATGAGAACAACAGGAATGGTATTGGGAATACTATTTGGCACATTCGTCTGCCCATGGATGATCGCGGTCTTCATGCAACAATTGATGGACTTAGAGGTTCGTGGCTTCACCGATTATGGTATAGAGCCCGCAGACGACAAGGCTACGCCGGTTGAAGTTTAGCGTAAGCTACCATTAGCCATTTTTGTCCGCTATGGTCAAATTGCACTTGTACCCGTGCATTTGGCCCGCGCCCTTCAAAATTGGTAATCAACCCCTCGCCAAAACTACTATGATTGACCCGTTGACCAAGATGTAGTCCCGTATCGGCAATTTCGTGGGGGCTTTGGCTCATGGCTGGTTTGCTGGCTTTAAAACTCACTTGTTGCTGCCACTGCCCGCCGGGACGTGTGCTTTGGCGGATACGAATGTGTTGCAATAATTCATCAGGCACTTCACTGATAAAACGCGACGGCTTGTGGCGTTTTTCTTTGCCGTGGATGCGGCGTGCTTCAGCGTGGGAAAAATATAACTTTTCTTTGGCGCGGGTAATGCCAACGTAACATAGGCGCCGCTCTTCTTCGAGTTGTTGATAATCATTCGCCACCATGAAGTGGGGAAAAATACCGTCTTCAAGGCCTGCGAGAAACACAATCGGGAATTCTAAGCCTTTGGCAGAATGTAATGTCATCAATTGTACGCAATCTTGGTAACTGTCTTGTTGGGCTTCGCCCGCTTCTAGCGCTGCATGGGCGAGGAATGCGGCGAGTGGTGTCAGGGATTCATCCGCCTCGGGGGTAAATTGCCGTGCGGCAGTGATGAGTTCTTCAAGGTTTTCGACTTTGGCGCGGCCTTTTTCGGTACGGTCATTTTTGTAGTGATCCAGAAGACCACTGTCGGTTAATGTTGTCTCGGTTTGTTTCCATAATTCATATTCAGCAATATTCTCTGCCAACTCATCAATCAAGACTAAGAAGCCATTTAAGGCATTGCCCGCTCGGGCAGTTAAGGCATTATGAGCAATCAGATCTTTCGCTGCTTGCCATAATGAAATTTGTCGAGCGCGGGCTTCATCCCGCAATAGCTCCAACGTGCGATTACCAATACCACGAGTGGGTAAGTTAACGACCCGCTCAAAGGCAGTATCATCATGGCGGTTCACCGTTAAGCGCAGATAGGCCAATGCATCTTTGATCTCGGCTCTATCAAAGAAGCGTAATCCACCATAAATGCGATAAGGAATGTTTTCACGCAGTAAGGCTTCCTCAAACAAACGGGATTGGGCGTTAGAACGGTATAATATAGCCATATCGCTGCGGCCATAACCTTGCGTCATGTAATCCTTAATGCGACTGACAATGAAGCGAGCTTCATCTAATTCGTTAAAGGCGGCATAGACTTTGATAGGATCGCCATCGACACCGTCAGTCCAGAGGTTTTTGCCCAAGCGACCACCGTTGTTGGTAATCAATTGATTGGCCGCTTTGAGGATATTGCCGGTGGAGCGGTAATTTTGTTCCAACCGGATAACCGTGGGATCGGCAAAATCATCTTTGAATTGTTGAATATTCTCAACCCGGGCACCCCGCCAACCATAAATTGACTGATCATCATCGCCGACGATCATGACTTGCTTTGCCCGCTGGCCAATTAATTTAAGCCAGGCATATTGGATGCCATTGGTGTCTTGGAACTCATCCACTAAAATATAAGGAAAGCGATCTTGGTATTGGCGTAATACCTCAGGGTTGTCCCGCAGCAATTCCAAACAACGAAACAATAATTCGGCAAAATCCACCAAGCCACCTTGGAAGCATTGTTCTTCGTAAGCTTGGTAAATCCGCAAAAATGTTTTGTGGTTGTGATCAAAGCCTGGGTCCACATGTTTAGCCCGTAAGCCTTCGTCTTTTTGTTGGTTAATAAACCATTGTACTGCTTTGGGGGAGGTATGTTTTTCGTCGATATTCATGCCGCGCATAATGCGGCGCACTAAACGGTATTGATCATCAGAGTCGAGGATCTGGAAATTCTCTGGCAAGCCGCAGGCTTCCCAATGACTGCGCAACATCCGGTGGGCTATGCCGTGAAAAGTACCGATCCACATGCCGGTAATGGGACGTCCTAATTGCGACTCTACCCGTTGGCGCATTTCACCGGCGGCTTTGTTAGTGAACGTCACTGCTAAAATACTGTAAGGCGAGACTTGTTGCTCTTCGATAAGCCAAGCAATGCGATGCACCAAGACCCGGGTTTTGCCGCTACCGGCCCCGGCCAGGATTAATTGGTGGCCGTCTCCGGCTTGAACAGCTGCGGTTTGCGCGTCATTGAGGTGCATGGTCTTAGTCCCGTTAGTTCTCGGGCAATAATGGTACTAGTCTCCCAGGCGGATATCAATCGCGATGGGCAAATGATCAGAAAAGTTCGCTGGATAGACGTGGGCTTGTTCGATGTGAACCGAAGGACTGACAAGGAAATGATCCAAGTCTTTTTGCGGACTCCAACTGGGGAAGGTCTTGGTAGCGTCATGGGCAAGGCGTAACTTGCTGTCTTTGAGGTAGGGGCTCTTCAAGAGCATTTCTCCAGGGCAATTCATATCCCCCATCAACACCACGTGTTCATGCTGTGCTGCCAACTCGGCAACATAGTGAATTTGTTGGTCTCGGGCCCGGCGTCCTAGGGCTAAATGCATCAAAATCAATACCAGTGGATTGGTCTCATTCCCCAGTTTGACCAAAATGGCCCCCCGCCCAGGAATGATGCCGGGGAGTTTGTGCTCATGAATGGTAATAGGACGATGATGACTCAAAAGGCCATTACTGTGTTGGGCAAATTTGCCGAGATTACGATTCAATTGTTGATACCAATAGGGAAAATTGCCGCATTTTGCCAAGTATTCTACTTGATTAACGAATTGACTGCGGATGCTGCCACCGTCCACCTCTTGCAGGGCGACGATATCAAATTGACGCAGGAAGTGACCGATTTGCTTGAGGTTCTCCATGCTGCGTTTATCAGGCAAGACATGACGCCAGCTTTTGGTGACATAGTCGCGATAGCGCTCTGTCCCCACGCCCGCTTGGACGTTGAAACTTAAAAGTCGCAAACGTGATGGTAATGTCGTGGCTGATGACTTATTATACATGGCTTTCTCGCATGACTACCTTAATGTAAGTCTAGCGCTATTAGAGACCTATTTGCTAGGGAACCAACAGGAAAACTGATTTATGTCATTGTATCGTAAAGCAAAATTTTTATTGAGTGCGGCAAAATTATCCCAATTACCCGCCGATGAAGGCTTTGAAGTGGCGTTTGCGGGGCGTTCCAATGCGGGCAAATCCAGTGCCATCAATGCTATTACCAATATTACTGGTCTGGCCCGGACCAGTAAGACCCCTGGCCGCACCCAGTTAATCAATATCTTTGATTTAGAACCTCAGCGGCGTTTGGTGGATTTACCGGGTTATGGTTATGCCAAGGTTCCAGAGGCGGTGAAACGTCGTTGGCAACATACCTTGGCTGAGTATTTGCAAGAACGCCGTTGTTTGCGCGGTATTGTGTTATTGATGGATATTCGCCATCCCTTGAAAGACTTTGATGTGCAGATGTTGGAATGGGCTTACCAGGCGCAATTGCCAGTACACATCTTATTGACGAAGTCAGATAAACTTGGCAGCGGTGCTAGCAAAGCAGCATTACACAAAGTCGAGCAAGCCGTCAGGGATATGGGTGAATTAGTTTCCGTGCAGCGGTTCTCAGCGCTCAAAAAAACCGGCATTGACGAAGCTGTTGAACAATTAAATGATTGGTTTCGGGTTTAATTCAGTAAGAGCTAATTCATCGGTTTAGCGGTTATTCATATGAGGCTATAAATCAGCGATTTAGCCTAAGACGAGGCACAAGCATTTTGAGGAGCGGCGTTTACCGGTAGTAAATAAGCACCGGAAAAATGCTTGTAACGAAGTATTAGGCTAAATAAGTAATTTATAGCCTATATGAAAAAAAACCCCGACGATCTGCCTACGCTAAAGCTTCGGCAAGACAAGCATGTGGAATTCTTGCTATGGTGCACTAAAGAAGTTTGGTAGGCCCAATAGTCCAAAAAAAACCCCGACGAAGGGAGGGTTGTGTCAGGGTGAAAAAACTGGGCCTGAGTCGGGGAGATTTCAGGCGGTTGTACTTCTCAATTATTGGTATACTTATGGTATGAGACGCTCTATTTAAGTAGACTCGTCAATCAAGTTAGAAGTTCCATCAATTACAACAAAGGTATGCTATGTCATTGAATGTAGAGCCAGAAGCATTTAAACGAGCGGTTACATGCTTAACGCAAGGTGAAGTTATTGCTTATCCCACCGAGGCCGTGTTTGGCTTGGGGTGTGACCCCATGAATGAGCAAGCCGTGCAGCAAATTTTACAACTGAAGAATCGCAGTATCGATAATGGTTTTATCTTGATTGCGGCAAATTGGCAACAGCTCGAGAAGTATATTGCTCCCCTGCCCGATGCTGTGTTAGATAAAATCCAAACAACGTGGCCAGGGCCTGTGACTTGGGTGTTACCTAAAAGCGATATCGTGCCACCCTGGATTTCTGGTCGTCATGATACGATAGCGGTACGCATTACTGCCCATGTTGAAGCAAAAGCCTTATGTGAAGAATTTGGCGGTGCATTAGTCTCGACTAGTGCGAATATCTCTGGCCAGTCACCAGCCCGGGATAACATCGAAGTGTATCAACAATTCGGCGAAGCGATTTATGTACTACCTGGTCGAGTTGATAAGACGGCCCAACCCACCGAGATCCGTGATGGCATGACTGGGGCGGTAATACGTAAGGGTTAAAGAGAAAAAATCTCTTTAATTTGGCATTCATGCGTCTAACTTATTGATTTTTGGAAGTGAGCTTGTGGGCAAGGCCTCATAACTGGCTTTTTGCACCAGAGCTATTTTTACCCTTTTATGCGCAAAAAGAGACTGGTGCGGAATGTCGGTTATAGCCATTCCCTTGGCTGGAGATATTCCTCATAGAGTACAGCTTCAGGGCTGCCGGGTTCTGGCTGCCAATCGTACTTCCAGCGGGCAATGGCGGGCAAGGACATGAGTATGGATTCGGTGCGACCGCCGGATTGTAAGCCGAATAATGTCCCGCGGTCATAAACCAAATTAAACTCCACGTAACGGCCACGGCGGTATTGTTGAAATTCTTGTTGTTGTTCTGTATATGGCGTGTCTTTGCGGCGTTGGGCGATGGGTAAGTACGCAGGGATAAAGGCATCCCCCACACTGCGCACAAAGTCAAAGCTTTTCTCAAAACCCCATTCATTGACATCATCAAAAAATAAGCCACCGATTCCACGGGTTTCGTTGCGGTGTTTTAAGAAGAAATACTCATCACACCATTGTTTGTAACGGGGGTAAACATCAGCGCCAAACGGTTCACACGCATCTTTGGCAACTTGATGCCAGTGGACGCAGTCTTCTAGTACCGGATAATAAGGTGTTAAATCGAAACCGCCGCCGAACCACCAAATGGGTGCCTGGCCTGGTTTTTCGGCCATGAAGAAACGAAAATTTGCATGGGTAGTTGGGACGTGGGGATTGTGCGGGTGTAAGACCAACGATATGCCCAGCGCCTGGAAGTTGCAGCCAGCTAATTCAGGACGAGCAGCCGTCGCTGACGGTGGTAAGCCTGCGCCAAACACATGAGAAAAATTCACGCCGCCTTTTTCTATGAGTGCGCCATCGGTGATTATGCGAGTGCGGCCACCCCCGCCTTGTTCCCTTTGCCATTGATCTTCATGGAATTGGGCTTGGCCATCTTCTGCTTCGATGGCAGTACAAATCATATCTTGCAGATCCAGTAGATAGAGCTTTACGGCATCGATAGTATCGTTAGTCATTGTTATTCTCGCAGACGGGGTTAGTTATCATCCGCTGATTCGACTTTTTCGACGTATTTGCAATCTTTTTGTGGGCAGACTTTTTCGGTGCCTCGGGTCTTGGTGGTCTTGAGGCTAATAATTTCAAAGCCACAAGACGGACAAGGCTCGGCTAATGGTTCATTCCACAAGGCGTATTGGCAATCCGGATAACGACCGCAGGAATAAAAGATTTTGCCGCGGCGGGATTTACGCTTTAAGATGGTGCCTTCATGACAAGCGGGGCATTTTACGCCAGTGTCTTCAGGTTTCTCCAACGGTTCCATGAAATTACAATTAGGATAGCCGCTACAACCAATAAACTTACCATAGCGACCAGCCTTGATGACCAAACTAGACTGACATTCAGGGCATTGCCGGTCAAGCACTTCGGGTTCTTGACGGTCTTGGGCAGACTCATCCACATTACGGGTGTAATCACAGTCAGGGTAAGCGGTACAACCAATAAAGCGGCCTTTGCGTCCTAAGCGTATGGATAAGGGTTCATCGCATTGCGGGCACTTTTCGTCGAGTTTTTCTTGGGTGACGTCTTTGCGTTGGACGTTGGCATCTACGTCTTTAATCAAATTCGTGAAAGGCCCCCAAAATTCGTCGAGTAAGGGCACCCATTCTTTCTCGCCACGGGAGACATCATCGAGGGAGTCTTCAAGCTTCGCGGTAAAATCATAATCCACGTATTGGGTGAAGTATTGGGTCAAGAAACGATTCACAACCCGGCCCACATCGGTCGGGTAAAAACGCTTTTTGTCCAACAGAACATATTCGCGGTTTTGTAGGGTCGAGATAATCGTCGCATAAGTGGAAGGCCGGCCAATACCGAATTCTTCGAGCGCTTTCACGAGACTTGCCTCACTGTAACGTGGGGGTGGCTCAGTGAAATGTTGATTGTTTGTGATTTCATTCAAATCAATCGCATCGCCTTCTTTCATCGGTGGCAATAGTTTTTCGTCATCATCGCGTTTGGTATCGTCTAGGCCTTCTTGATACACCTGGATAAAGCCAGGATGGCGAATGGTGGAGCCATTGGCGCGGAATATATTTTT
The DNA here is from genome assembly GCA_002709565.1 of Legionellales bacterium. Classification (GTDB taxonomy): domain Bacteria; phylum Pseudomonadota; class Gammaproteobacteria; order UBA1113; family UBA1113. Next base: position 133,544 of record PAPY01000021.1, read on the forward strand.
TTCACCACAACGCAGATGAGCAGTAACGGTATCAAGGGTAGCGTGGATCATTTGACAAGCCACGGTACGTTTCCAAATCAATGAATACAATTTGTATTGATCATCAGACAAGGCTCGGCGAATAGAATCCGGTGTGCGGTGTACCGAAGTTGGGCGAATGGCTTCGTGCGCCTCTTGGGCATTTTTGGATTTGGTTTTGAAGACCCGTGCCTCATCGGGCAAGTTATCTTTACCATAGCGCTTCGCAATATAGTCGCGAATTTCATCCACGGCTTCTTGGGCTAAGCTCACCGAGTCAGTACGCATATAGGTAATCAAACCGACTGCACCATCACCAATATCAATACCTTCATAAAGCTGTTGGGCGGTACGCATTGCCCGTTGTGCGGTGAAGCCTAGTTTGCGAACGGCTTCTTGTTGTAAGGTTGAGGTAATAAACGGTGCTGCAGGGTTGCGTTTACGTTGTTTCTTTTCGATCTTGTCGACAATAAGTTTGCCGTTGGCTTGTTTGAGCAAGTCATCACGGACTTTTGTGGCTTGTTCGGCATTGGTTATGGTGAACTGCTCGACTTTTTCGTCATTGTAGGTGACAAGCTTGGCATTAAAGGCCTGGCCGCTGGCCTGGGTGTCAGCGATGATAGTCCAGTACTCTTGGGGTTTGAATTTTTCGATTTCTTCTTCACGTTCCACTATCAATCGTAAAGCCGGACTTTGTACCCGTCCTGCCGATAAACCACGGCGGATTTTTTTCCATAATAGGGGAGACAAGTTGAAACCCACCAAATAATCCATCGCCCGGCGCGCTTGTTGTGCGTGCACCAGCTCCATAGATATATCCCGGGGATTATCCATCGCATCTTTGATGGCGGTCTTGGTAATTTCGTTAAAGACAACCCGTTTGACGCCTTTATCTTTGAGGGCTTTTTTGTCATTCAATAACTCATACAAATGCCAAGAGATGGCTTCACCCTCTCTATCAGGGTCGGTGGCGAGTATTAAATTCTCGGCGCCTTTCAATACCCGCATGATGGTACTGACATGTTTAGCGTTTTTTTCGATGGTTTGATATTGCATCGCAAAATCATTATTCGGATCCACGGCGCCCTCTTTAGGGACCAAATCACGCACGTGGCCATAAGAGGCAAGCACTTTGTAGGTTTTGCCTAGATACTTCTCGATGGTCTTTGCCTTGGCAGGTGACTCAACAATGACGACATTCTTAACCATAATGTGTTGTGTTTACCTTCTAATGTAATGTTTCTTGATCAAATTCGAATTCAGCAAAAATAAAGTCTTCAATCCAGTTGATATCGTAGTTGTCAGACTCCATACCGCAGATGACAATGAAGCTAACCCATTTAAAGGCATCTAAACTAACATGCTTGACGCCTAAAGCAAGAGCCCGCTCGATAATAATTTCCCGTTCCTTGGCGGTGATTACCTTATTGGTCTGTAAGAATAGCAAAAATTCTTGGCAACCCGGGGCTAAGATCATTAGCTCATCAATTGACCAAATACGGGTGCTGGCCTCTGATGCGCTGATGTCTTCTTCGTGCTGCTGAATCGCTAAATCCTCTAACCAACCAAAGGCGCGGGAGATCTCTCTTTGAGAAAAACCGGCTGCTTCAAGCTCAGCGCCTAGACTATCAGTGTCGGGACAAATCGCCTCTTCACTGACGATACCTTGAAATAAATACAGTAATACTTCGAACATGGGTTTGCTTAGTGTTTCCTCGTATAGCCACCGCGGCTGGACAAAATATGGCCTTTTAACTCCAATGTCAACAGTCCAGGCATGACTTCTGCAGGACTGAGACCACTTCTGTCAATAATGACATCTGCTGATGTACTTTCATAGCCAACCGCCGCTAAAATCTTTACTTCATCGGGTTCGAGTTTAGGTTGGGAGCTAGGTTTGCTGGTTTGTTCGTTGGTAACTCCATGATTAATAGGTATATTTTGTAGTTCTTCGAGGATGTCTTCTGCGCACTCCACAAGCTTTGCCCCTTGGCGAATGAGTTGGTGGCAGCCGCGACTAAGGGGATTGTGGATAGAACCGGGGATAGCAAACACCTCTCGCCCCTGCTCTAACGCGCTGCGGGCAGTGATCAATGAGCCACTTTTGATAGCAGCCTCCACGACGATAACCCCATGACTTAGGCCACTGATAATACGGTTGCGGCGTGGGAAGTGTTGGGTTTTGGCAGGTGTATCCGGTGCAAATTCTGATACCAACAAGCCTTGTTCGGCAATTTGTCGGGCCAGCTCATGATGTTGAGCGGGGTAGACGCGATTCAATCCTGTGCCAGTGACAGCAATCGTTGCACCTGATGCGGCTAATGCTCCCCGATGACTAGCGCCATCAATACCTAATGCTAATCCACTGGTAATGGTTAATCCTTGTTCGGCTAAACAGTGGGCAAATTGATAAGCAGTCTCAGCGCCGGTCTTGGTGGGGTTGCGGCTGCCAATGATGGCTAACTGTGGAGTATTTAATAGGGCAATATTGCCTTTACTATAGAGAATAGGTGGAGCATCACTGATGCTCGCAAGCAGTTGTGGATAGTTAGGACTGGCAGGGGTGAGAATATGTTGGTCGGGCTGTTCTGCCCAGGCGAGTTCACGTTCGATGGTGCGCCAATCGGGCTGGGCGATTGCATCCAAAGCCTGTTTCGGTAAACGCAATGACTTCAATTCAGCTAAGGGGGTAGTGAATATTTCTGCTGGGTTGGGAAAATGCTCCCGCAACAGCTGAAAGCGTTGGGGACCGATACCAGGTACTCTTGCCAGGGCTAACCAATATGCCAGTTCCGTCAGCTGCCCTTGTTCGCCCGTACTCATGGGTTATTGGAAACCACATCGAGGATGTGTAATGGTGCTTGGGCTTGTAATACCAAGGCATAACTGACTTGATCAAACACCCGGAATACCACGAGCTCGCCAGCTTTTTCGTCAGGGAGTTTAATTTGATCGCGACTGGTTTTGCCCCGCGGGTCTTGCACTTTTTTGCCGGCTTTGTAGATAGCCAACAAATCACCAGGGTGTAAACCACCATTGCGACCGCGATTAAGCACAACCACATTCCACTGGCCGATTTGAGTCACACCGCCTGGAACAGCAATGATTTTGCCATAAACGCGGTATTTCGGTAGACGTAAATCAAAATCCGTCGGAACATAAGAGTCTTCTTCTGGGAATACCCGGTCACCCTTGAAGACTTCCGACTCACTGGAGGTGATCGAGAGGGTTGTGGGATCGCCAGTGGCTTCAAGGCGAGTGTCAGCAACGTGGGTTGCCGCAAAGCCGAGTAATTTGCCAGTATCAGGGTCAAGATAAGGGATCCCTTTACGGTAAATCGAAAAATTCACCGCTTTGCCCGGTTGAAAACCGGTAACATATACCCTATCGCCAGCACCTACGGTTAAATGTTCCCCTGCTGGGGCTAGCACTATTGGTGAACGTTGAAAGTCAGCCTCGGATGCAACCCCAGAGCCACTTAAGAACGGCTTGATAGCATCGATGGGCACTGCAGGGATGGCTTTGTCTAAGGGTTCAACCCGCACTGTCGGTGAGAGTTTTACCGTACCACCTTCATGGATCAAGAGTTGGGGATTGCCATTACGAACGATCAACTCCAGGACTTCGCCGGGGTAGAGTTTATTGGGATTACGTACCTGGGGATTAGTGGCTAATAATTTGGGCCATTGCACTGGATCGTCTAAAAATTTGCTGGCAATGCCCCAAAGGGTATCGCCAGATTTCACGGTGTATTGTACCGGATGGCCTTTGCGTAAATGAATACTGTCGCCACCAGCGAAGGCCGGTGTCAGCACAGCAATACATAGTAGAATGAGTATAAAGCGTTTCATCGCGCTTCCTTTTGCGTCAAGGACAATTCACAAAAACATAACACAGAACAATGCTAAAATCATAGGCCTTTAGGGAGATTTTTGATGGTTTAGCTGAATCGCTGCGGGTTTCAATTAACTCTGCAGCTGTTTTGCCTGTTGTAGCCCACAACACCTTATTTTGTACAATGATTAGAAATCATAGTTGCTTGCCCACAATGGATTTCTTTTGTACAATGCTTCCCTATTTGAATCGATAGAGAATTGTGATGGCACTACTGCACGTCCTGAAATACCCTGACCCCCGTCTACGTGAAATGGCTGAGCCCGTTGCGGCCGTCGATGATGCAATCCGACAGATCGCGGATGATATGTTAGAAACCATGTATGAAGACAGCGGCATTGGTCTCGCAGCAACCCAAGTGGGTATTGCGAAGCGTATTATTGTGATGGATTTATCCCCCGAAATGAATCAGCCACAGGTGTTTATCAATCCTGAAATCACGCAACGGAAAGGTACACAGTTATCTCAGGAAGGCTGTTTGTCCGTGCCAGGTTATTACGAGGAAGTCGAGCGAGCCGCAAAAATTACTTGGCAAGCCTTAGATGCTGAAGGCAATCAGCAAACCTACGACGGCGAAGACTTATTAGCAGTGTGTGTGCAACATGAAATTGACCACCTTGATGGCAAATTATTTGTGGATTATCTCTCCCCGCTAAAACGCCAGCGCATCCGCAAAAAAATGGAAAAAACCCGCAAAAGGAATCTTTAATGCAAGGCCCTACGCCACAAAAAATCCTGTTCGCCGGAACACCGGAGATTGCCGCAACAGTGTTGGCTGCTCTGCTTGATTCGCCCTATGACGTTATCGGTGTCTACACCCAACCAGACAGACCTGCCGGGCGGGGCCGTAAGCTAACTGCATCGCCAGTGAAAGCCTTAGCAGAACAACATCAGTTACCGGTTTATCAACCGACCTCGCTCAAATCGACGGCAGAGCAACAAGTGCTAAAAGCCTTGGGCGCTGATCTAATGGTGGTTGTGGCATATGGTTTGATTTTGCCGCAAGCAGTATTGGATAGTTTCCCGTTAGGCTGTGTCAACGTTCACGTTTCACTTCTGCCCCGTTGGCGCGGCGCTGCACCTATCCAACATGCCATTCTTGCTGGGGATGCGCAGACCGGAGTGACCATCATGCAAATGGATGCGGGGCTCGATACTGGACCGATGTTATTACAAAAGACCTGTACCATCGAGCCTAACGAAACTGCTGGCCAACTACACGATAAACTCGCAGAATTAGGTGCAAGCGCGTTGCTAGAGACATTGAATAATTGGCAAACCATTGACGCAAGCCAACAAGACGTGAGCCATAGCACCTATGCCAGCAAAATTAGCAAAGCCGATGGCTTAATAGATTGGTGGCTAAATGCAACAGAGATACAGCGTAAAGTTCGCGCTTTTAATCCTTGGCCGGTGGCTTTTAGTCATTTACACGAGCAAACTATCCGTATTTGGCAGGCGGAGGTTTTAAACGAGCAAGCATCAGGTGCGCCAGGTACTATCATCGCCGCTGATGCTGCGGGTATTGATGTGGCAACCGGGGATGGTATATTGCGCATCACCCAATTACAAATACCGGGCGGCAAAGCACTGTCTGCACAAGATATTCTTAATGCTAAGCATGACGTATTCAACCCAGGACAGCGTTTTGGTGAATAGTGCTCGTGGGATTGCTGTGACTGTTATCACCCAAGCGTTAAAAGATCAGCGCTCACTGGCAGAGTTAATTCCCGCGCTTGTGACTGATCACGAGGATAAAGGTTTTATTCAGGCCCTATGCTACGGTGTAATGCGGGACTATTTTCGCTTAGATTTTTATTTGCAGCAATTATTACAAAAACCACTCAAAGCCAAAGATACCGATATTAAAGCGGTATTACTGATTGGCCTTTATCAGTTATTTTACATGCGGGTTGCAGATCATGCGGCAGTGCATGAAACTGTGGCGTTGACCAAAACCCTCAAAAAAGACTGGGCTCGGGGCTTAGTTAATGGCGTATTGCGCAATGCTGTTCGCCAACGAGAGGCATTGCAAAATGCCTGTGAAACAAAAGATGTCCCCTGCTATTCACATCCGCAGTGGCTTATCGACAAACTACAACAAACCTACCCCGAAGCTTGGCAAGCGATACTAACAGCCAATAATCAACATCCGCCTATGACATTAAGGGTTAATCTTAGCAAGATAAGTCGCGATAATTATTTGCAACAATTAACAGAGCAAAATGTTGAGGCTCAAGCACACTCTTCGGTTGCTAGCGCAATCGTGTTAGCGAAACCTATGGACGTCAATGAACTCCCGGGTTTTAATGAGGGGCTGGTTTCCGTGCAAGATGCAGCAGCGCAATGGGCAGCAGCGTTATTACAGTGTCAAGCGGGACAGCGCGTCCTGGATGCTTGTGCAGCACCAGGCGGTAAAACTGGACATATACTTGAGTCAGAAAATAATTTGCAAGCACTGATAGCCTTAGACTGTGAGCCTGCCCGTCTGCAACGGGTTGAGGATAATCTTAAACGACTACAATTGTCTGCAACGCTTTGCACTGCCGATGCTAGAGAACCAGATACATGGTGGGATGGCGAGATGTTCGATAGAATTTTGTTGGATGCGCCATGTTCAGCAACGGGGGTGATACGTCGTCACCCAGATATCAAAATTTTGCGCCAGCCCGACAATATTGCTGCTATCGTGGCGCTACAAAAAGCATTACTGCAGCAGTTATGGCCTCTGCTTAAACCCGGCGGCAGCTTGTTATATGCAACCTGTTCTGTCTTACCAGCAGAAAATCAACAGGTGATAGAGTGGTTTTTACAACATGAAGCTACGGCAAGTTTGCAGCCACTAACAATTCCAGATGCTATTGATACGGGTTTTGGTCTGCAACTCTTGCCAGGTCAGCAAGCCATGGATGGGTTTTTTTATTGTGGATTAAGTAGGGCTGATACAGCTTGTTAACCAACGACCTATAGCAATAATTTCTTCGCCACAAACACTGTGATCCATGGGGTAGGTACACCAGTCAATGTTATAACCCATTGTTTGTAAGTGATTTTTGGAAGCTTCGCCAAATTGGTATGGTACTACTGGATCATCGATGCCATGGGCCATCATAATGGGGGTTTGTCGGTTGGCTTGAGCTGCCTGGGTGTCGAGCTCTCGAGCCAACGGCAAATAGCAGGATAGCGCAAGAATACCGGCTAGTGATTCTGAGTAGCGTAAACCTGTGTGTAACGCTAATGCCCCACCCTGAGAAAAACCCGCTAAAAAGATATTGTGAGATGCAATACCGTCGGCATTTTGTTGTTTGATTAATTCAATAATGGCTTGCGCGGATTGCTGGATACCTTCAGCATCTTCCCGAGCTTCAATGCTGATATCTTTAATGTCATACCATGCGGGCATGGGAATGCCGCCATTAATGGTTACCGGTTTAATGGGAGCATGGGGGAAAATAAAACGTAACGCGATAGGCTCCGGTAAACGTAACTCTGGTACGATAGGTTCAAAATCATGGCCACTGGCCCCTAGTCCGTGCAGCCAGATAATGGCGTGGGTAGCTTCACTAGCTGGTTCAATAACGATAGTTTGTAGTGGTTCAGTTGTCATGGGTTAATCCTGTAGAGTGTTTTGGTTATTCTGCAGCAAATAAGGCGTTTAAATCAATAGCCTGTTGCACAAGATCATCAGACCAAAGATTATGTTTCAGCCCCATTGCGCAGATCATATTGAGGTGAATGTGTTTTTTGATTTTGATGTGTTTGCTGAATACGTCCATTTTATTGGCTAGATTTTTTGCATAAGCTTTATCAACGGTATATTGTTTATGACAATATTTAATTTCACAAATATCAATGATGCCATCATTGCGATCAAACAATAAGTCAATCTGTGCGCCCTGCTCTTGGCTATTTTTGCGTGGGATAAATTGCCAACTACCGGTCTCATAGGCAATATGTTCGAGTCCCAAAGCTTTGGCAATTTGTGCGGTATGATTCAGGCAGATACTTTCAAAGGCGTAGCCAGACCAGGTATTGTAAGCGGGCGTGTTTAATTTTTTGAGCCAATAGCCTTTGTCGGTCACTTGACGGCTCGATTTATAGAGAGGCTCAATCCAGCGTAAATAAAATAACGTATAGGGGTCGATTATTTTGTAATAAATATCCCGCCGGGTTCTGCCATAGGGCACGAACTCTTGAATAAAGTGAGAAGCAGTTAACTCATTAATACGGTGGTTAAAGCGGCCACCGGAGCTGAGTTTAGTTTGCTTTAATAGTTCTTCCCGCGAGATGCCATGGTTTTTGTTGGCGATGGTTTGAATAATTAAGCGATTAATTTCAGGGTTATCAAACAATGCGCTGAACAGTGATGAGAACTCATTATAGAGTAAGCCATTTTTGTTAAAACAAATATCGTTAATATTTTGACTGGCAGATTTGGATTTAGTGATTTGGTTCAGATAATAAGGCACACCTCCCATGACCATATATAGTTCTAATAGTTGCTTGTTGCTGAGACTTAAACCAAGAGACTTACAGTATTTCATGGTTTCATGGAGATTAAAGGGCTGTAATAGAATGCTTTGGGTTAAGCGATTGTGTAACCCGCCTTTTGCGTGTACTAGATTATCCAACATCCATGATGCTGATGAGCCACAGACTATTAGACGAAAGTTTTTGAGTTTACACCAACGGGTATTCCAAAAATAATCGATAGCCTGCATTAGTCCTGAACGTTTAGTTGCAAGCCAAGGTAATTCATCAAGGAATAACGTGGCTTTTTTGGTTTTTGGTAGTGCTTCAATTTGTTCGGTAAAGATTTCTAGAGCGATATGCCAGTTCTCAGGGATCTTCAATGATAGTGCTTGTGGAAACTGACGATAGACTTGTTGCATGAAATTGGCGATTTGTTCTTGAGTTGAGCCATCCTTCAAGCCTGTAACTTCGATGTAGAGGCCTTTATTGTGAAAAAATTGACGAATTAAATAGGTTTTGCCGATACGGCGTCGGCCATAGAGCGCCAGAAACTGTGCGGCTTGCGCTTGCCACAGTTTGTGCAGTATCGCTTTTTCAGGTTCGCGACCGATAACTGTTTGATTCATACTATTGTTCGTCCATCATTATGCCAACAAGTATAAGCGGCCAAATCCTAATTGTACAGGATTTTTGGCCGTTTATAATACCTTATAAGCGGCCAAAAGTGGATAGGGCGATGACTTTTGGCCGTTTATAAAACCCTATAAGCGGCCAAAAGTCTCACCCAAGATGAGATCTGGCCGCTTAACAAAGCCACTAAGCGGCCAAAAGTCAAGGTGCTACTCTAGGCAGCAGCTACCGGCTAACCCGGAAAGCTGCTTCGCTGAATATTACGCAGCGCGCGAAGTGAATTCGCGCTTGCGCTTAAGAGGGAGAATCGCGATTCTCCCTCTTAAGAATCTCCCATCGCGAGGTGTCCAGCCTGTCACCCGACTTGTCAGGCCGACCTGCCATCCGAAGCCGTTAGGCGTAGGCTGGAGCTTTAGCGTAGGCTGGCTTGTCGAGCCGTAGCTCGTAGAGCGAAGGCTGAAGCTCGCAGAGCGTAGGGGGGCGGGAGCCGCTGCGCTCTAGAGATAGTGCTGGACAGCTAAGGGTAGTTGCGGTATAACTCACCTCTCTTTGAGGGGCTGATATGTCAGTAAAAGCACTACAAACCATCTCGATATTGCTGCTCAGTCTGCAATTGATCGGCTGTGGTCAAACAGGACCGCTGTATCTACCTGATGACACCGAGGCCGCGAAACCAAAGCCCCAGGCTCCTATCCATGGGCGGCTCGATACGGACGTCTTGAAATCACGCTGAGCTATGTTTCTAACAACTCACTGAAATCAATAATGCCGGCAAAGTAGCCACTATCAATGACATCTTCTGTAACACCATTGACATGGATCAATACCGGTCGGCAAGAAAAGCCTCTGGCAGTTTTTAGTGCTGCTATTTTTGCTTCCATCTCTTTTATGATCGATGCATCAATAGGATTCTTTGAAAATTTTATTTCGCAAATATAAAGGCTATTGAACTGCGTCTGAATAAGATAATCAATTTGGCAACCGGCAGTACGCTGAGTTTTATTTTGAAAATACGGATTATCATTAACGATTTCACTGGGCGTAATACTCAGTAATCGTAGAATGGCTTGACGATTATTGAGGACTAGGTTCTCAAACTGTAAACCCATGACGGTATTCCAGCTCGGCAATGCAGTTAGCGATTGTGGTGCATATGTGCCACGATTAATTTTATTGAGATTCTTTTTGATATATTTAAGATAAAAACGAATATAATTATCTTTCAAGCGATACTTACTGGATTTGCGTTCCTGGCCGGTTTTTAGATTCCAAGTATATTCGCGCTGGATAAAGCCTGCTTCTTCCAGCTCCCATAAATATTCTGGCAAGCGGCCGTAGTGACCACCATTTTTGCTGATTTCTTGCTGAATTTGGCTTTGATCTTTAGGGCCAGTGGCGAGAGCTGTGACAACCGCCTCATAGAAAGGACTCTCTCGCATAAATAAATCGGAGAAAATACGATTAAATTCATTGACCAATAGTGCGCCGTCAGTGAAGCACAATTGTTTAATATTTTCTTCTGCACTCAGACACGGATCAATTTCTTCAAGGTAACGTGGAATGCCGCCGGTAACAGAGAGAACTTTAAACTTCTCATAGGCCGCGATATTTTTCGGCCAAAATTTATCACAGTCTGCTAATGGCAATTCTCCTAAGGTCAATGTAAACGACACCCGCCCGATAAAGGCAGTGCTGCTTAAGAGGTTTTTTTCTATCCATGACGATGCTGAACTACAAACAACAAACGTTAAGTTTGGGTTTTTGCTGAAGAGATTATCCCAAGCGTTTTTGAGATCGGCGAGAAACGTTGGTGACTTGTCTCCCATCCAGGAGAGTTCATCGAAGAATAACAAGATTTTTCCTTTCTGGACTCGTTCGCCAACAGCCCACAGCGCATCACTCCAGCTTTGATAAGTGGCTTTGGCGGTATTGAAGGCACGGCTGATTTGATGGCAAAATTCATTGAGTTGTTGTTCAGCACCAATACCATCTTCAGGCGCTAAACCTTCAAATTTGTAATAGTTATCGTAGTCTTTACCAAACTCTCTTATCAAACGGCTCTTACCAATCCGACGGCGGCCTTTAGCAACGATAAAAGAAGCGATTTTTTTGTTGCGCGAGGCGCGTAAACGCTTTAATTCAGCATCTCGACCGATGAAACGATTCTTGTTTGACATGGCTATCTCCGGAGTTACAAATTGACATTTTGTCGATTTCCACCTCCATTATAGGGTATTAATCTGGAGTTGCAAATCGACACTTTGTCGATTTCCACCTCCGAATGAGCATGGTATTTTGGAGTTACAAATCGACATTATGTCGATTTTCACCTCCATGATTTAGCGCTTTTTATGAGCGATGCTTCTGTAACCTATTGATTATATTGAAAGTCTTTAAACCCGTAAACCAAACACAACAGTGATGAGATGATAGAGAAACATCATCGGCGGGGCGATAATCATCGGTAAGATATTAGTGACCAGCAAGGCTATCAAGATAAAAAAACCATAGGGTTCGATGCGATTATAGTGATAGGCCGTTTTGGGAGGTAGTAGACTGGCCACTACCCGACTACCATCCAGCGGCGGTATTGGGATCAGGTTCAGCACCATCAACACAAGATTGATCAAAATTCCCATCAAGCCCATATAAGCCAGGGATAACCCCAGCATTTGTTGGTCATCAAGTATCATTATGCCGAATTTTGCGATTGCGCCCCAAGCAATAGCCATCAAGAAATTTACCCCGGGCCCTGCGAGAGCAACCAAGGCCATATCCCGTCTTGGATTACGCAAGTTTTGCCAAGTCACGGGCACTGGCTTTGCCCAACCGAAAATAAAACGATTCCCTACCATGAACATTGCCAAGATCAATGCTCCCGGAATCAATAAAGTCCCAACCGGGTCGATATGTTTAATGGGATTAAGGGTCAAACGCCCCATCATTTTGGCGGTAGGATCACCAAACATATTGGCGACATAACCGTGGGCAGCTTCATGAACCGTGATGGCAAAAATCAGCGGGATAATCAGTAAAATAATTTTTTGGGCCGTAGAGAAAGCAAAAGCGTCCATAACATCATCTTATATGGTATAAAGACTCCAGTATACGACGAGTTCCCAGTACGACGCAAAGGTACCCGACTTATGGATCATTTCAATTATCGCGACGGCGAGTTATTTGCCGAAGAGGTTCCCGTGGCCAAAATTGCTGAGCAATTTGGCAGTCCCTGTTATGTCTATTCCCGCGCCACACTGGAACGCCATTGGCATGCGTTTAATGATGCGCTGGGCGCGCACCCCCATAAGATTTGCTATGCCGTCAAAGCCAACTCGAATCTGGCAGTATTAAATTTGTTCGCTCGCCTTGGTTCGGGATTCGATATTGTGTCTCAAGGAGAGCTTGAGCGGGTAGTGGCAGCGGGGGGAGATCCCTCCCAGGTGATTTTTTCCGGAGTGGGTAAGCAGGAGGCTGAAATGGCCCGAGCGCTGGAGCTGGGTATTTATTGCTTCAATATTGAATCGGGCCCTGGGCTAGAGGCTCTCAATCAGGTCGCCACACGATTGGGCAAACATGCACCCATTGCTATTCGCCTGAATCCTGATGTGGATCCCAAGACTCATCCTTATATATCCACGGGTTTGAAAGAAAACAAATTCGGCGTCACTACAGAAGAAGCTATCGAACTGTACCGAAAAGCTGCGAAAATGCCGAATATTGTTATTAAAGGTCTTGATTGTCATATTGGCTCACAATTAACAGAGTTACAGCCATTTTTGGAAGCGTTGGACGAAATCATCCAAGTGGTGGATAGATTGGCAGAAGATGGGATAACGATTGAACACCTTGATCTGGGAGGTGGTTTGGGCGTGCGTTACCAAGATGAAGCCCCCCCAGAGCCGGCGGAGTATGCAGCGGCCTTAGTCGAACGCTTGCAACCTCGTCAATTAGCGATCTTATTGGAGCCCGGCCGGGCCATTGCGGCCAATGCCGGTATTTTAGTAACCAAGGTTGAGTATTTGAAACCCACACCGTTTAAAAACTTTGCTATCGTCGATGCGGCCATGAATGATTTGTTACGCCCTGCCCTCTACGATGCCTGGCAACGGATCATCCCCGTTAAGCAAAACAGTGAAGCTAAGCCAGAGCGCTATGATGTGGTGGGTCCGGTGTGTGAAACGGGGGATTTTTTGGGTAAAGAACGGGAATTGGCCATTAGTCCAGGGGATTTGTTGGCTGTGCGTTCCGCAGGTGCCTATGGATTCACCATGAGTTCCAATTACAATAGCCGGCCGCGGGTGGCAGAAGTGATGGTGGATGGCGCTAAGATGCATTTGGTCCGGCGCCGAGAAACCCTTTCGGAATTATTTGCAGGTGAGGAATTATTACCACTATGAAACGTCAATTCAGCAAAATGCACGGTCTTGGCAATGACTTCATGGTCATCGATATGACCAAAGAGCCAATGATCTTGAAAGAAGATCGCATTCGCCAATTAGCACACCGCCACACGGGTGTGGGGTTTGATCAACTGTTAACAATTGAGTCCCCCCGCAGAGAAGATACAGACTTTTATTATCGGATCTTCAATGCTGATGGCACAGAGGTTGAACAATGTGGTAATGGTGCCCGTTGTTTTGCCCATTATGTGCGAGATCATGGCTTGTCTGATAAGCAACACTTGCGGGTGGAAACCAAAGCCGGCGTTATCGAATTGCATCATAAACAAGTGGGACTGGTGTCTGTCAATATGGGGACGCCGCGTTTTGCCCCAGACAAAATTCCCTTAACCATGCCGGAAGAACAATTGTTGTACCGGACTGATGTGGATGGTCAACGGGTTGAATTTGCTGCTGTCTCCATGGGCAATCCCCATTGTATTTTGTTTGTTGATGATGTGGCAAAAGCCCCTGTTAATCAGTTGGGACCCGTTTTGGAGCGCCATCCGTTGTTTCCAGAATATACCAATGTAGAATTCGTCCAGGTGCTAAAACCTCACGAAATTGCACTTCGAGTTCATGAGCGAGGTACTGGCGAGACACTAGCCTGTGGTAGTGGTGCCTGTGCAGCTGTGGTGGCGGGTATTCGCTTAGGTAAGCTCAAAGCCGATACGATGGTGCATTTGCCAGAGGGAAATTTACAAATCAGCTGGCAAGGAAATGAACATCCCGTGTGGATGACGGGACCGGCTACCCATGTTTTTCAGGGTGAGATCGATCTATAATGGCTTACGCGCTGTGTTAGACAGTAAAACTGACATCAGGAATTTATGGACATTATTATTTTAGGGGCCGGCCAAGTCGGTGGCACCCTGGCAGAGAATTTAGCTCGAGAAGAAAATGACATTACGGTTGTTGATAGTGATCGTGGCCGATTGCGGGAACTTCAGACCCGGCTAGATATTCGTACGGTAACGGGTATTGCCTCCCACCCCAATGTCTTAAAAGACGCTGGCGCAGACAATGCTGACATGTTAATTGCAGTGACCAATAGCGATGAAGCGAATTTGGTAGCTTGCCAAATTGCCGACAAAGTATTTCATACCCCCACCAAAATTGCCCGTATTCGCTCACCCCGTTATGCCCAATTCGGCGATGTGCTTTTTGCCGAAGGTGGTTTTCCCATTGATGTTTTCATTAGTCCCGAGCAATTGGTCACAGACTATGTGACCCACTTAATTGAATACCCAGGTGCGCTTCAAGTCTTGGATTTTGCTGAGGGCCGTGTACGCCTCGTAGCGATTCGGCCCTACTTTGGTGGTCCGTTGGTGGGCAAGAGCTTATCGATGTTGAAGGAGCATTTGCCCCATATTGAAGCGCGAATCGCGGCAATTTATCGGGGTAACCGTTCCATTCCGTTAACCCCTGCAACAGTGGTTGAGATTGGTGATGAGGTATTTTTCTTGGCGGAGAGTAAACATATCCGTGAAGTGATGGGAGCTTTGCGGCGCTTAGACACGTCTTACAAGCGGATCATGATAGCTGGTGGCGGTAATATTGGTTGCCGCCTAGCCGAGTCCTTAGAAAATGACTATCAAGTCAAAATCATCGACCACAATCCCGATACCACAGAGCGTTTGGCGAGCCAACTCAACAAAAGTACCGTGCTATTGGGTGATGCTTCGGACAGAGAGTTATTATTGAACGAAAATATCGAATATACCGATGTTTTTTGTGCGGTCACTAATGATGACGAAGTGAATATCATGTCTTGTATGCAGGCAAAACGGATGGGGGTGCGACAAGTGATGGCACTCATTACCCGTACGGCTTATGTGGACTTGATTGAAGGCAGTGACATTGATATTGCGATTTCACCACAGCAAGCCACTATCGGTAGTATCCTTACCCATATTCGACGGGGTGATATTGTTAATGTCCACTCCTTACGGCGGGGTGCGGCAGAAGCAATTGAGATCATTGCTCATGGCGACAAAAAGTCATCTTCGGTGATTGGACGGACCATGGCTGAGATCAAACTGCCTAAAGGCACTAACATCGGTGCCATCGTGCGGGGCGAAGAGGTATTTGTACCGCATCATGAAACCGTCATTGAGCCTGAAGATCATGTCATTCTTTTCTTGGCCGACAAAAAATACATCGAAGATGTTGAGCGTTTATTCCAGGTGAGCGCGACGTTCTTTTAGTTGAAGGGAAATTATGCGGACCAGTACTATTTTCAAAATCCTCGGCGTTTTCCTGATGATTTTCAGCTTGAGTATGCTGCCGCCGGCGGGGATTGCGACCTATTATCAAGATGGTGCTTGGTTAGCGTTCATGGTGGGGTTTGGAATTACGCTGGTGACCGGTTTTATTTTTTGGTTGCCAACCTGTCGCGTTAAAGCAGAACTTAAAGTTCGGGATGGATTTATTATTGTTGTTTTGTTCTGGACAGTATTGAGCTTGTTTGGTGCATTGCCGATGATGATTTCTCACTTCCCCAACATTAGTTTCACCGATGCGGTATTTGAATCATTCTCAGGATTGACCACCACCGGTGCATCAGTCTTATCAGGCATTGAATACTTACCCCATGCGATTTTGTTTTATCGGCAAGAGTTACAGTTCCTCGGTGGTATGGGTATCGTGGTTTTGGCTGTGGCGATTTTGCCGATGTTGGGAATCGGTGGTATGCAGCTCTATCGGGCCGAGATGCCGGGCCCTGCCAAAGATACCAAGTTAACGCCGCGGATTACCCAGTCGGCAAAGGCCCTTTGGTATATTTATGTGGGCTTGACAGTGATTTGCGCATTGGCTTACTGGGCAGCTGGGATGGATTTGTTCGATGCGGTGGGTGAAAGTTTTAGCACTATTTCTACAGGTGGTTTCACTATCCATGATAATAGCTTTGCTTTTTACAAGAATCCTATCATCGACATGATCGCTGTGTTTTTTATGATTTTAGGTAGTACTAATTTCTCGTTGCATTTTTTGGCGTTCCAGAAGCGCACCTTGAGAAATTATTGGAATGACAGAGAGTTTCGGTTATATATCAGTTTGTTGATCAGCGTGTCATTAATCTGCTGTGTCGTATTGATCTTATACGGGATATACAATTCGCCGGGAATGGCTATTAATCGTGGTATTTTTAACGCCGTTTCTTTGGCGACGAATACGGGGTTTGCTTCAGCGCCTTTCCAGAGTTGGCCAAGCTTTTTGCCATTGTTGTTGATGTTTGCCACCATGATTGGCGGTTGCGCTTCCTCCACCAGTGGCGGGATCAAAGTTATCCGTTTGCAATTGATGTATAAGCACGGTATGCGTGAGCTTAAACGTTTGATCCATCCTAATGCCGTGTTGAATATCAAGTTTGGTAAACACATGTTGCCGGATCATTTGATCAATGCCATTTGGGGATTTTTAGCGGTCTTTATTGTGTTATTCATCCTCTTGATGTTGGTATTAATGGCGGCAGGGCTTAATTTCGAAACCTCATTCGGTGCCTTAGTCGCTTGCCTGGCCAATGCTGGGGTGGGTATCGG
The DNA here is from genome assembly GCA_002709565.1 of Legionellales bacterium. Taxonomy (GTDB): domain Bacteria; phylum Pseudomonadota; class Gammaproteobacteria; order UBA1113; family UBA1113. The sequence continues at coordinate 150,540 of PAPY01000021.1, forward strand.
TGATGTTGCCAATAATTTTGAAGGTTTAAACAATGTCTGTAAGTGGGTGCTTGTGTTTGCCATGCTTGCGGGTCGTTTAGAGATTTTTACGGTTCTAGTATTACTGACACCAGCATTCTGGCGTCGATAAAACAATAGCAAAGAGACTTCCATGACTAAAATTCCCCACAACCCTTTCGTCCTCGTTGATGGCTCATCGTATTTATTTCGTGCCTTCCATGCCCTACCGCCATTGACTAACTCAAAGGGCATGCCGACGGGTGCAGCTTATGGGGTTATCAATATGTTACGTAAACTACGTAAGGATTATGATCCGGAGTATATGGCCGTGGTTTTTGATCCTAAGGGCAAGACGTTTCGCAATGATATGTATTCAGAGTACAAAGCCAATCGCCCACCCATGCCCGATGACTTACGGGTTCAAATTCAACCATTGTTCGATATTATCAAAGCCATGGGTTTGCCTCTGGTCATTGTTGATGGGGTGGAAGCGGATGATGTCATCGGTACTCTCGCCCAACAAGCAACAGCTAATGGCATGCATACTTTGATTTCTACTGGTGACAAAGACATGGCGCAATTGGTCAATGACAAAGTCACATTAATTAATACCATGACCAATAAAGTCATGGATGAAGCGGGCGTTGAAGAGAAGTTCGGCTTGCCGCCAGCGCAAATCATTGATTATCTCGCCTTGATGGGTGACACCGTGGATAATGTGCCGGGGGTGCCAAAGGTAGGACCGAAGACCGCGCAAAAATGGCTGGCGGAGTATGGTAGCCTTGATAATGTGATGGCTAACGCGAATGGTTTTAAAGGCAAAATCGGCGAAAATCTACGTAACAGTCTCGAGCAATTACCCATATCAAAACAACTGGTCACCATTAAATGCGATGTAGCGTTGGATGAATCACCGAGTGATCTGAAACCCGTGGACAAAGATACTGCTAAGCTTGTCGAAATATTCAAAGAGCTGGAGTTCAAGTCTTGGCTTTCTGAGTTATTGGGTGATAGTGCGGACGAAGCACCGAAAGAAACTCACTACGATATTGTCTTGAGCGAGAAAGATTTTGACAAATGGCTAAATAAATTAGCCAGTGCAAAACAATTTGCCTTTGATACTGAGACAACCAGTTTGAATTATATGGATGCAGAACTTGTGGGAGTATCTTTTGCGGTTAAGGCCGGTGAAGCAGCGTATGTGCCCTTTGGCCATGACTATCCAGGCGCGCCGACACAATTGTCCCGTGATTATGTGTTGGATAAACTGAAGCCCTTGCTAGAAGATCCTAAACTCGAAAAAATCGGCCATAACTTTAAATACGACTTAACCGTATTGGCTAATGCGGGTATTGATGTCCAGGGTGTGGCATATGACACTATGTTAGAGTCTTATATTTTGGCGGGTGGCATACGCCATGATATGGATAGTTTGGCGCTTAAATATTTAGGCCATAAGACCATTCATTATGAAGAAGTTGCCGGTAAGGGCGCGAAGCAAATAACCTTCAACCAAGTGGGCTTGGATGAAGCAGGTCCCTATGCGGCGGAAGATGCCGATGTGACATTGCAGTTGCATGAGCATTTGTGGCCGTCATTACAGAAACAAAAAGATCTCAAAGACGTGTTTCATGATATTGAAATGCCTTTAGTGCCGGTATTGTCCCAAGTAGAACGCAATGGTGTACTGATAGATGCAAAAAAACTCCAAGCGCAGAGTAAAGACTTAGCCGCGCGGCTGGATACGTTAGAACAAAAGGCCTTTAAGGTTGCGGGTGCTGAATTTAATCTCGGTTCACCAAAACAATTACAAGAAATCCTCTATGACAAAATGGGACTGCCCGTGCTGCAAAAGACCCCTAAGGGTCAGCCTTCAACCGCGGAACCAGTACTGCAAGAGTTAGCACTGGAATATGAGTTGCCGGAATTAATTCTAGAGTATCGCAGTCTCAGTAAATTAAAATCTACTTATACCGACAAGTTACCTTTGCAGGTCAATCAACATACCGGTCGTGTGCATACTTCTTATCATCAAGCAGGAGCAGCAACGGGGCGCTTTTCGTCCTCTGATCCGAATTTACAAAATATTCCGGTGCGCACAGAAGAAGGTCGCAAAATTCGCCAAGCCTTTATTGCGCCTAAGGACTATAAGATCATAGCGGCGGATTATTCGCAGATTGAATTACGAATTATGGCGCATATGTCAGGGGACAAGGGCTTATTGGATGCGTTTAAGAACAAACTCGATATTCACCGCGCCACAGCGGCGGAAGTCTTCGGTCTGCCCTTAGATAAGGTGACAGATAATCACCGTCGTAGTGCGAAGGCTATTAACTTCGGCTTGATTTACGGCATGTCGGCGTTTGGTTTGTCGAAACAATTGGATATTCCCCGCGCTGATGCGCAAAAGTACATGGATTTATACTTTGAACGTTATCCCGGTGTGCAAGACTATATGGATGAGGTGCGTGAGCTGGCCCATCAACAAGGTTATGTGGAGACCTTATTTGGTCGGCGCTTGTATTTGCCAGAAATCAATTCCCGTAACATGCAGCGGCAAAAAGCTGCTGAGCGCGCGGCCGTGAATGCACCTATGCAAGGTACCGCTGCCGATATTATTAAGATAGCCATGGACGAGATGGGTAGATATTTAGTTGATGCTCCTATTGACGCCAAAATGATTATGCAAGTACATGATGAATTGGTATTTGAAGTGGCAGATAAGGATCTTGATGTCGCTAAAGTGGTTATCGAAGAAACTATGGATAATGCAGCAGATTTGGATGTGCCGTTAGAGGTGAATATTGGGGTGGGCTCTAATTGGGATGAAGCCCACTAATGTACTGCGTAAAAAGAGACTGGCGCGGAATGTCGGTTTCAAGATGTTGTTCTATAGGCTACAATTAGGCGGATTATCTGGTTCAGGACAATCCGCCTCACTGCCTGCTTTGTCATAAGTATTAGTGAGGCGGTTTCCATTATTCATCACGAATCTTAACAAACTATTAAAGTCTAAAATTTTTTTGTAGCAATACGGTAACTAATCTGTACAGGTTTGTGTATGACAGTCACCACCGTTTTCGATTTGAATGGTGGGATGATTGATTTTGAAATTACGTTTTAAGTCGTGGCAAATGGTTTGTAAGAAGTTATCGTCGGTTTGTGCGTCAGGAATTACCAAGTGAGCGGTCAGTGCGGTTTCTTTGGTGCTTAATCCCCAAATATGTAAATCATGCACGGCCGTGACGCCCGGTAATTGAGCGAGGTAGGTTTTTACGGCTTTGTGATCCACGTCATGAGGTACAGCATCAAGGATCAGATTGACAGAATCCCGCAATAGTCCCCATGAACCGAGGAGTATGGTTACCACAATCAATAAACCAGCCAGTGGATCTACCCACAGCCAACCGCTCGCTATAATAATCACCCCTGCAATCACCACACCAACAGACACTAATGCATCACTGGCAAGGTGCAAAAATGCGCCTTTGATATTCAAGTCATCTTTACTGCCGCGAATGAATAATAAAGCCGTGCCTAGATTAATCACGATACCAATAGCAGCGACGATAATTACTGTCATTTCGTGCACTGGCTGTGGGTTGAGAAGTTTGGCGATGGATTCATAGGTAATAATGGCACAGGCGGCAACCAAAAATAATGCATTGGCAATGGCGGCCAGTATTGACGTGCGTTTAAAGCCGTAACTGTAACGTTCACTGCTAGGTTTAGTGAGTAACCAATTAGCCCCCCAGGCCAGCACTAAGCCCAATACATCACCGAGATTATGCCCCGCATCTGCCAACAAGCTCATGGAATTGGCCATGATGGCGTAAACCGCTTCGATAACGGTGAAACCGAGGTTCAAACCCACGGCCAAGGCAAAGGCAAGGTTAAAGGATTCTGGTGAATGGGTATGGTGGTCGTGGTTATGGGCCATGGGATCCTCAATGCAGTAATTACCGATTGATTATAAACGGTTTTAGTGTATTGAGGCGAATGACGTCAGATAAATCAACGGTTAGGAAAATGCACAGATGCCACGATTATCTTCGAAAGGACAAGTCATCGAAAGCAAACATGCTGCTATCATCTGGGAACTGCTCTTCACTAAAGGCCTCTTTTTTGTTGCGTTTAGCCATTTGCCCAAGCTCTGTTTCTTTAGCGGCACGGGCTGCTTTGCCGGCAAGTTCTATAGCCTTTTCACTATGTATAGCTTTTGTTGCCTGGACAGCATGGGAATTACTATCACCGTTGCGATGATCCCATGAAACGGGCTGTCCACGTGTAGGCCTTTTGTCCTCAGGGGTTACAGAGCCGCTGAATGAAGTTCTGCCTTGGGGAAGACCTATCGACCGAGCTGTCCCATTGTCAACAGGTGGAGAAAATATTTTATTGGTGTAGCCAGTAGGGGTAGGGTAAGGGTGGGGATCACTTTTGGGTGATCGCTCACGACACTTGATGTCTCTATTGTCACTGGCAGCAGGAGGATCGCCCATTTCGAGTTCGAATGTGAGGTCGCCAAGGTCATAAGATCCAGTCGCAGACAGTTGAGGGCTGTCATGGGTCGAACCCTCAGGGGATGAAGTTCTCGAGGTTTCGATAGATTCACTTGGTGCTGTTTCTTCGTCAGATGAAGTAGCGGGGTCTTTCACAATAGCGCCCTCAGAATCTAGTTTAAATTTTCCAGAACTGCTTAGGCGTGCCATCATCTCTTCGAGAGAGTTTTTTGCGGGGTCTTTAGGATACATTGTTATTATCTCCACTATTTCGCCATGAACATGGGCAAAGAGTAAGCGATGAAGCTTAACGAATTATTAACTTTAAAAAAAACAATTATCCACCCAACCGGTCTGCAGTGGCTTGTATACCCTTAAAAATCGGCTCAGCGATAGCATTTGGGAAATCATTAGGGAGCTCGTCAGCAACCTTAGCGATGACGTTATTTGTTTTTTCCAACATATCATCCAGCAAGGATAGGGCTTCAGGTGGTGAAAAGCCGACGCTATTGGCAGTATTGAGGATGTGCCGTCGTTGGCCATTGAGCCAGCGGTAGTGATTTTTGCTACCGATGATGGCCATCGCCATTTTGATTTTTTGTGCTTCCAGCTGTCGGTTAGCGAGTAAAGGATGGACCGATAAAATATCGTATAATGGCGTTAAGCGATAACGCCCATTAGGTTCGATAAAAATACTAAAATTTTTGCCATGACCATCAATAGCGGCAAGCAGCCAAAATAAAATTTGTGCGCGAAAGAAATTTGCCCTATCAATACTTGCTTGGCTTGAGTTTCGTAATAGTCCCATAATCTTTTGGATACCAAAACCGCCATCTGATTGATATTTTAGATTAGAAGAGACACCGAATGCTTGGCACATATCTTCTTGAGGGAGCCGAATGATCCATGAGCCATCATCTGCATATTTTCTATCAAAGCGTTCTGATATAAGTACTTTAACATCGGCAAAGGTTGCAATGCTGGCTTTAGCGACGGGTAAGCCATAGGCTTCGGCAATTTTTCCGCACAGCCATTCATTTTCGCAGCTATTGGCGAGATTAATCTGCTGATGAGCAATCATTCCCATAGGTAACTTAAAAATATGGCTAGTTGGTGTGGTGCCATGAGGCCGACACCACTGCCCTTCATGGTACAAAAAAGCTGACTTCTCTTGTACACCTGCCAGTGATATCCGAAAATCATCAGTCTCTTCTGTCATGCCCAGAGGAGCGGTTTGGTAGCTTTTTAAGGTGTTGGCAATGTCGCTATCTGAAACTGGTGTTGCTTGGATGGCATGAATATCAATATCATCGCTATTCGCGGGAGTAATTTGTAGTGCTCCAATACAGTCTTGTCCAATTTGCGCAAGTAAATCAAATGGGTGGCTTGATGATAATGAAAACCGCGCCTGCAATCGGCGTCGTGTCATCGGATCATCAGGTAATAAATTATCGAAAAAATTATAGACTTTTTCGCTTTCATGAACTTGCGTAGCAAGGGGTAATGAAAGTGAAATGGGGCGGGCAGCAGGTTCGGCTAACCATGGCTCTGCATAGTGAAAACTCATGCTGCCACCACGGCGTTTGTGTAGCGTGCCAGTCAGTTTGCCATTCATTAGCACATGCAATGTATCATGGGTATTTGCCATCACCACTCCTCATCCCAGGTACTTGTTGCAGAAGGAATGGTTTTATCCCCTCTCACAACAAGGTGCAATTCAATGCCGATGGCCGATAAGATCCGAAATAGTGTTTCGACTTTTGTGCCATCAGGATTGGTTTCAAATGCCGAGACGGTTGATTGCTTAAGGCCAACAGTGTGACTGGCGGTTGCTTGCGTTAGCTTGGCTCTTTTTCGTTGTTCCCGGACAAACATCGCGAGCTCTTCAGGACTGTGAATTAACATAAATTTATCCTCTATAGGGGTTATTTTGAAGTTTAGCCCCTGTAAAGGATAAAGTCAATAATATCCTCTGTAGAGGATATTATTAAGCATTTGTAGCAAGTAAAAGTATTTTTTTCCACCGTGCTTGCTATATACGGCAATTGGCCGTATACTTTTCGTCATAGAAAAGCTAACCAGGAAATTAGTTATGTCCCTATCTACACACCAAGCCGCTTACTCTAATGAAAAAGCTGAACGTCTAGAAGCTCGGCTTAGCCGCGTGCAGAAAGAGCTGATCCAACGCGCAGCGGATCTTCAGGGCCGAACAGTAACGGACTTTGTTATTAGCTGCTCACAAGAAATGGCGAAGAAAGTCATTGTTGAACATCAAACTGTTGTGTTAACAATGGAAGAATCAGAGCGCTTCGTGAATGCTTTATTAGATGCACCTGAACCTAACGCTGCGCTACAACAGGCAGCACAACGCTATTACAAGCTTGTTAATAACGACGATTAAACGATAGACACTACACATGTTGGTTACTCAAGACAGATATCTCATGAGTCGTCTCAATGATTCGCATCCAAAGCAAAAGTTTTGTTGCGGTGTTGAGGTGCTCAATAAATACTTGCAGAAACAAGCTGGGCAAGAAAATCGCAAGAATATTGCGGTGACCTATGTTTTGCATGATCAAGAAGCAGATCAAATTATGGGATATTACACGTTATCAGCTAGCACTATTCAATTACAAAACTTACCCGAGAGTTTGTCGAAAAAATTGCCACGTTATCCGCTAGTTCCTACTACATTGATTGGTAGATTGGCTGTCGATAGCAATTATCAGAAGCGAGGCATCGGTGAAGCATTGTTAATCGATGCACTTCGGATTGCTCACAAGACTAGCGACGAGGTTGCCTCTTTTGCTGTTATTGTTGATGCAATGAGTGAATCGGCGAAGAATTTTTATCAAAAATATGGCTTTATCTCCCTAAGCTCAGACTCAAGAAAGTTATATTTGCCGATGAAAACAATCCGTAAACTCTTTTAATAACCCCCCCGCCTATCCAATTTACGAAAGCTCAATGCCTCGCTCAAGTGTTGTTGGTTAATATGGGTCGCGTCAGCTAAGTCGGCAATGGTTCTGGCTACGCGCATAACCCGGTGTAAGGCACGGGCAGACAAGGCGAGCTTGTCCATAGCTTGGGCGAGGAAGTCTTGTAGCTTGGGATCTAATTCACAAATCTCGGTTAATTGTTTGCCCTGTAATTGTCGATTCAACATGCCTTGGCGATGGTATTGGCGTTGTTGGCTGGCGGCAACGCGCTCGCGGACTACCTGGCTTGATTCTGTGGGCGCGGAGGTTTTGCCAATCAATAAACCTTTTGGCAGTGGCGGAATTTCAATATGCATATCCACCCTATCTAACAAGGGTCCCGATAATCTGTCCCGATAGCGGTTGATTTGATTGGGGGTGCAACGGCAATCATGGGTCGTATCACCTAAATAACCGCAAGGACACGGGTTCATGGCCATGACTAATTGAAATTGTGCGGGGTATTCAGCTTGGCATTTGGCGCGCGATATTGTGATTGTCCCTGACTCCATGGGTTCTCGTAATACTTCTAAGGCTTTGCGATCAAACTCTGGCGCTTCATCCAAGAACAAAATCCCATGATGAGCTAAGGACACTTCGCCTGGTATGGGTTGACTGCCGCCACCTGCCAACGCTACATGAGAAGCCGTATGATGGGGCGCGCGAAACGGTGGTTGTTGCCATTGATTAAGGGCGTATTTCTTCTGTTTAAGATCATAAAGGGTCGCTAGTTCTAGGGCTTGTTGCTGGGATAATGGCGGTAGCAAACTCGGCAAACGTTTCGCTAACATGGTTTTACCGGTGCCTGGTGGGCCGAATAACAAAATATTATGGCCACCGCTTGCAGCAATTTCTAAAGCCCGTTTGCCATGGGCTTGGCCTTTCACATCCGCCAAGTCCGTGGTATCGGTCGTTGCCACAGGTGTTATCGTTTGTTGATAAACCTTGATCGGTACTTGCCCACTCACATGAGCACAGACTTGACGCAAATCTTGGGCCGGGTATAACACCATATCATCGCTGAGGTAGGCGTCAGGTGCATTATCAGCGGGCAAAATAAGGGCTCGATTCGCTTCAGAACTGGCTAAGGCAGCGGGCAAAATGTTGGTAATAGGTCGTAAGTCACCGGATAAACTCAACTCACCCACACATTCATATTGTTCCAGCGCTTGACGCGGTAATTGCCCGTTGACGGCCAGTATACTCAAAGCAATGGCCAAATCATAACGACTGCCCTGTTTCGGCAAATCTGCAGGGGCAAGGTTGATGGTATAGCGTCTAGGTGGGATCACAATATTGGCTTGTTTGAGGGCACTAAAGACACGAAAACTGCATTCTCGGGCAGCAGAATCTGCCAGTCCCAAGAGATGGCACTTCGGATCGCCACTGGCAGCATGGGTTTCGACAGAGACTAAAGGTGCATTGATACCCAACTGGGCACGGCTGTAAGCAATAGCAAAAGACATAGCATTTCCTCACGGTTGTCGCTATGTCCCCATTTCACGCTCCTGTCGTGAAAATAGCTTTAGATGTAACTACTTAGGTTCAGATTTCTTTTTCGGCGCCGGTTTTTTGTGGCTTATGGCTTCAATTTTTTTGACTTCCACCTCTAATTGTTCTAATTTTTGTCTTGTTTTCGCTAAAACGGCAGCTTGGGTGTCAAATTCTTCCCGGGTCACTAAATCCAATTTAGCAAAGCAGCTCTGGAGGATGCTACGGAAATTATTCTCCATGTCCTGTTTTGCATCTTTGAGGCCTGGTGGTAATGCATCCGTGAGCTTTTTGGCGATATCATCGAAAACCTTGGGATCAAACATAATGGTTCCTTAATAAAAGTAGGTTGTGTTATGAATCAAATACCTGTTACTTGGAGAGTAGTTGCAAAAATATACCTTCGTCAAGTCAATGCTTCCTGCCGAATCACATTATTGCTGTTATTCATGGTTATGTTGGCTTGGCATCTCGCCGGCAAATTTTTTGGCTTTCCGACAGGAATAAGCGCAATTCCGCAAGCTTATCGTATCCCTTTGCTTGTGGGTATTGTATTATTCCATATATTCCCCGTGAATATGTATGTTTTGAAGCGTACTTTCGATGGGAAGAGCCGAGGATACCGATTAGTTGCCGTAAAGGAAGATACATCACATACAACCCAGGTTCCCTCACCCGCTAACAACCAGGAGATGAGTCAGTGAAATATATTGTTGCTGTGATTAAGCCGTTTAAGATTGATGATGTTCATGAAGCCCTACTTGAAATTGGCATTAATGGCATGACAGTCACAGAAGTTAAAGGCTTTGGTCGGCAAAAGGGTCACACTGAATTGTATCGCGGTGCAGAGTATGTGGTAGATTATTTACCCAAGCTCAAGATTGAAGTGGCATTGAATGATGATTTGCTAGATGCAGCATTGGAGGCGATCACTAAGTCCGCCTACAGCGGCAAAATTGGCGACGGTAAGATTTTTGTGTTCGACTTAGAACAAGCCATACGTGTACGTACTGGTGAAGTCGGAAGTGACGCACTCTAGTTAAGGAGCAAGGATGCCGAGGAAGCATCAACAAAAGAAATTTACAATAGTTGCGCTTGTCATTACGTTATTAGCGCTATTAATTATCCTTATTCACGATGTAGAGGCAGCACCGTTGCAGTCAGCAGCAACTACTACTCCCCAAACACCGATACAATAAGCTTACGGTGATGGGAGGCAATGCGATGCTCCCACAAGTAGATCCCCTGCCAAGTGCCAAGGTTTAAACGACTGCGATTAACCGGAATATTAATGCTCGTCTCTGTCAACACGGAACGCATATGCGCTGGCATATCATCCGGGCCCTCATCAGTATGACGAAAAATTTTATCCCCATCAGGAACGAGACGCGCCATGAAAGATTCGAGATCTCCCTGCACTGCAGCATCAGCATTTTCAGAAATGATCAATGACGCACTGGTATGTTGCACGAATATATTACACAGGCCTACTTCAATTTTGGATTGACCCACGATCCGGGCAATGTCTGCGGTAATGTTGGAGGTGCCACGACCGCCAGTGTTAATGGATAATTGCTGTTGGTAAATCATGTTGGATCCTTAGGCTTGGGAAGTTAGTGAAAGTGTAGCATATGTACCTATTGGTTGCTTCTGTGGCGCGGAGGCGAATTCTACTGGGAGTCACTCTCAAGTAACCCACTAAAGTCAATAATATCTGAAAAGAACTGACTTTCTTCTACTGCTTCACTAACTTTGTTGGCATGGATCAGAATGCAGCGATAAGAAAAATGCTTTGGCAGTGATAGCCGGCGTATCTTTTCTTGCATTTCCTTGATAATGGTTGCAGAAATTTCATTTTTAGAGAATTTAATTTCACATGACGACACAAAGACTGGCTTTTTGTAGCCTAAGCAATCGACGTAGCCTATCTAACTCTTTGATTCTACCGATAAATTTTTTCATTAAGCTGTTTATCTCCAGATCCACAAACCTGCAAATGCAGATTTGTGGATCTATAATAGCAGATTTTTTGAGATCCACAAATCGACAAATGCAGATTTGTGGATCTCAAATAGCAAGATTTTTCGGATCCACAAATCGACAAAAACAGATTTGTGGATCTGTCTTGTTGGTTAAAATTTTAACTATAGGGAGAGAACAGGCGTGAAGAACTCACGCCTGCCTGAGAATGCTTATGCAGCAACAGCTTCTTCGCGAGAATGTGCAGTAGTTGCTGGGCTGGTGCTTGCTTTGGCTTTACGGCCACGTTTAGCGCCACGTTTTGGACCACGTTTTGCCTTAGTTGTGCTAGCAGTCTTCTTCGCCCATTGCTTTTCGAATTTTTCCATGACTTTCCAAGCAGCCAAGTGTTTGGCTTGAGCAGCCTTAGCCGCTTTCAGTTCTTTCTTGAGGCTAGTCAACTCATCTTGCAACGTCTTAGCAACTAATACGGCAGCTTTGTGAGTCTTTTGTGCGTTTACCAATTGTTTGGCATTGGCAGCTGTCTTCTTCGCAACAACCTTTGCCTTAACCGCGTCTTTCTTTTGCATCATGGTTTTGGCTTTGGTTTTTGCCTTGTTGAACTTGCTGGTGAGAGAAGTTGCTTGCTTCTCAAGCGTTGCAATATTTTTCTCATGCGCTTTGCTGAGTTTGACATAACTGTCTAGGATAGACTTCTCTAACTCAGCAACAGGTGAAATGGTTACACGCTTAGTGGTTGCTTTACGTGTCGTTGCGCGACGGGTCGCCGTGCGCTTGGTTGCTGTTTTGCGCAGTGATGATTTACGCGTTGCAGTTGTACGTTTAGTCAGAGATTTTTTGGGTCGTGCCATTGTTATTTCCTCTAGTGTTAAAAAATACCGGCACAGTTTGAACGAGAGTTTGACAATGTGCAACAAAAAAAAGCGTTTTTTTCGGGTTTTTTGCTAAAAAAACACAAAAAATTGCAATTTTTAGCGGTTTTTTGTGTTTTTTCGAAAAAATTTTCATTAAATCCAGTTAATAGCAAAGAGAATAATTGATAGTCTTTAAGCGATGACTTTAACGGGATTGCAACTTCATATACTATTGGTCGCAGTAATAACACGATAATATCGGAGACCTTGAATGCTAAGTTTTTTACCAAAACCCCTCATCGGTGGCTTGGCCGTAGTTTTGTATATTTTGAACCTGATTTATATATCCGTCTTTCTGTATATCATCGGTTTCTTTAAATTAATTCTGCGCTTTAAGCCGGCACAGAACTTTCTGGACAACAGCATCGCGCGCTTAACAATACTCTGGTGCAAGGGGCACAACCTGATTATGTGGTTAACCACTAAGACAGTATGGGATATACAAGGCTTAGAAGGCATTCACCCCAAAGGCCGTTATCTGATGTTATCGAACCACCAGTCGTGGGCGGATATTATTGTTTTATTCAAAGTATTCCATGGCAAGGCCCCCATGCTGCGTTATTTCCTGAAGCGAGAGCTGATTTGGGTGCCTTTGGTGGGGGCAGCCTGTTGGATCTCGAGCTTTCCCTTCATGAATCGCTACAGCCGGGAATACCTCGAGAAACATCCGGAAAAAAAGGGCAAGGACATCGAAATCACCCACAAAGCCTGTGAACGCTTCAAAGATATCCCCACAACGATGATTAATTTCGCCGAAGGTACGCGTTTCACCGATATCAAACACAAACGGCAAAAATCACCGTTCCAGCACCTCTTAAAACCTAAAGCCGGTGGTGCGGCATTTGTTATATCGGCCATGGATGATATCCTCGATGGCATTATCGATGTTACGATCGCCTACCCAAAGGATGAAGCATCTGCCTGGGACTTCTTCTGTGGTCGCCATCGCAAAATCAGTGTCTATGCTCGCCTGTTGCCATTGACGGATGAGTTACGGGGTAATTATCAAGATGATCGGGAGTTTCGGGTACAGTTCCAAAAGTGGATCAATGAACTCTGGACCGAAAAAGACAATTTGCTAGAGCAAACTCACCGTGATAATGAGACAAAACAATGAAGCTTCGCATCGCAACCCGCAAGAGTCCCCTCGCCCTGTGGCAAGCAGAGTTTGTCAAACAAGGCCTTGAACAACACCATCCAGATGTAGCCTGTGAATTAGTTCCTCTTGTGACCGAGGGGGACAAAACACTGGACGATAGTCTTGCTAAGGTGGGCGGCAAGGGATTATTTATCAAAGAACTAGAACAAGCCTTATACGACAATCGTGCTGACATTGCCGTACACTCCATGAAAGACATGACGGCAGAATTACCGCCAGGCTTAATACTCAGTACTTATTGCGCCCGTCACGAACCACGGGATGCTTTTGTGAGTACGCAGTTTACATCCCTCGCGGCTGTGCCCGCTGGATGGGTGATTGGTACCTCTAGTCTTAGGCGTCAATGTCAACTACGTGTTCTACGACCGGATCTAACGGTCAAACCGTTGCGCGGCAATGTGAATACTCGCCTCAGCAAATTAGATAACGGTGAATATGATGGCATTATTCTCGCGGCGGCAGGGCTTGAACGCTTAGCATTGACTGACCGAATTACCGAGCGTTTAGCCATTACGAATCATTTGCCTGCGGTGGGGCAAGGCATCATCGGTATCGAATGTCGTGCAGATGATACTGCCATGCAAGATAAGTTACAGTGTTTGGATGATGCTGAAAGCCGCGCTTGTGTGTTAGCCGAGCGGGCCATGAATGCACGCCTAGAGGGTGGTTGCCAAGTACCCATAGCGGGTTATTGTGTCATCGATAATGACCAATTATATCTGCGAGGTATGGTCGGTATGCCTGATGGCAGTCGTGTTTTGACTGCTGAGGCACGATCAAGCATTACGGATGCAACCTCCTTAGGTCAGCAAGTAGCAGATGATTTATTAAACCAAGGCGCGGCAGCAATTCTGCAGCAAGTCTATGGTAGTGCCCATGACTAAACTCAATGGTATGACGATATTGATCACCCGGCCTGAAGGACAAAGTGCCAGTTTGATCGAACGCCTACAGAAACAGGGCGCAACACCTATCAGTTTCCCAACCATGACTATTGAAACCGTCCCGACTGAGCCTACTCACTATCAACAACAACCCTACGATTGGATTGTTTTCACCAGCGCCAATGCTGTGCGACAGTGCTTTAGCCAACTAACCGACTATGCCGCATTTCTTAGTGAGGCAAGCCTCGTTGCCGTTGGTCCCGCAACGGCAAACGCATTACGTGACTATACCTCAGCACCAGTAATCATTCCTGAGGTGGAGTATTCTAGCGCGGGTTTATTAGCACTCCCCGAATTTGCTGATTTAACGGGACAGCAATGTCTCGTAGTAACCGGGGTTGGCGGTAAGGGCCTTTTGGCTGAGGTGTTGCCTAAACGCGGCGCTAGTTTGACACAGTTAATCTGTTATCGACGCCTGTGTCCAACAGTCGCGCCAACAGCGCTGCTTGAATATTGGCAGCAGCATGGGATTGACGTTATTGTGACCACCAGCAGTGAAGGCTTGGCTAACCTTTATACGATCTTAGGCGATACCGGTAAAGAATTGCTCGAAAATACCTCACTGTTGGTAATAAGCAAAGCAATGGTGGCAAAGGCTAAGCAATTAGGGTATAAACGATGTCCTATTGTTGCAAAAAATGCGAGTGATGATTGCGTTATTGATACCCTTTGTAAGGAATTTCACCCATGACAGATGAAACAAGCAAACCTTCTCCTAAACCAGCAAAATCAGATACATCTTCCTCTGAACAACCCAAACCGTCTGCCAGGTCTGGTAAGAGTTCTAGCATGATGGGCCTGTTGGCTCTGGTGATTGCTCTCTTAGCTTTAGGCTTAGTGGGTTATGATTGGCAGCGCGATCAACAACAAAAAATTGCAGAGAAGAATGATTTTTCCCAATTGCAGAGTCACCTAACCGCTGCGCGGGATGAATTACAAACCCAACAATTATTATTGCACCAACAACAGCAAGCGGTGAATCAATTATTGCAAGCCAGCGGCGAGAAAGACCGCGGTTGGGTGTTGGCGGAAGCCGAATACTTAGCACGTTTAGCAAACTTTACTTTGACTTTTGAACATAATCCGCAAGTCGCAGAGCAACTCTTAAAGAGTGCTGATAAGCGCCTGAGTTCATTGCATGACCCAAGCCTCGTACCCGTACGAAAAACCTTAGCGGGCAATATTGCATCCTTGCAACAGGTGGAACAGCTAGATTTGGAAGGTTTGCTACTAAAGCTTGACGCAGTGATGGCGAGTATTCCTGATTTGCCAGTACTGGGTTCAGAGAAGTCAGAACATCCCATCAAAAAACATAAAGTCCATAAACACCACCATACTAGTAAGCATTTTGATTGGCGCCAAGGTTTGGAAGATAGTTGGGATAAATTACGTAGTCTTGTTGTGATTCAGCGCCATGATAATGTGGTGAAACCACTACTTACCGACGAAGAGCGAATGTATTTGAACCAGCAATTGCAAATGTATTTGTCCCAAGCCCAATGGGCGGCTTTGCATCGCAAGCAGCATCTCTATAACGAAGTGCTAACCAACGCCCAAACCTGGATCAAGACCTACTACAGCAACAATAACAATGCAACGCAAGCGGCATTGCAACAATTAGACGAACTCAATACTACGAATATTGCGCCAAAATTGCCGGATATCTCTGAGTCGGTGCGTAGCATCAAAGGTGCAATGGCAGTGAAGCAACAACAGGCCGCAAAGCCTATCAACAAAACCACGGCGAAACCCAAGGATGCTATACCGCAAGAGGGTAAAAAATCATGAAACGCTTGATCATTTATTTAATTATCCTTGTTGCAGCCGTTTGGCTAGGGTTAAAAATCGCTGAAGATCCGGGTTATGCCCTGTTTGCCTACCAACGTTGGACAGTGGAAATGCCACTGTGGTTAGCTGCTTTGGGGATTATTTTTGCGATGTTGTTAGTCTACGGTTTAATTGCATTAGTGGTTGGTACAACTAATATTGCAAAACGTGTGGGACATTGGCAAAGCAAGCGCAAAGTCCGCCATGCCCATCGTATGACTAGCCGTGGCTTGTTAGAATTAGCCGAAGGCAAATGGGGTTCAGCGGAAAAATGCCTACTCCGTGCTGCGGATGAAAGTTCTGCACCATTGATTAACTACTTAGCCGCCGCTCGTGCTGCCCAAGAACAAGGGGCCTATGACCGCCGCGATGACTATTTACGCATGGCTCATGAATGTACGCCTGGTGCGGAGATTGCGGTTGGTTTAACCCAAGCACAGTTGCAACTGAGCCACCAACAATTGGAACATAGCTTGGCGACCCTGCGCCATTTACAAAACATCGTGCCCCACCATGCTTTTGTTTTGAAACTACTAAAGAACCTCTATGTTGAGCTTAATGATTGGGAATCCATCATTGAATTGCTACCAGAACTGCGTAAACGTAAAGTGGTGAATGCTGAAGAGTTATTTGAATTAGATAAGCGAGCGAATCTTGCATTGCTCAACCAAGCTATCAAATCCAATGACTATGTGGTTATCAATAATATTTGGCAAAATATTCCCCGCCAATTACGGCAAGAAAAAACCCTGGCTATGCCTTACATTAAAGCGTTGCAAGACCATGGTCATGGTGAGGCGGCAGAAAGTTTGTTACGTGATTTACTCAAGCATAATTGGGATAGTGAACTTGTTGCTCTGTATGGTGACATCCAAGGCAAAGATTCTGCGAAACAATTAGCGACGGCGGAAGCTTGGCTACGTAACCATGGTAACAGCCCTGCAATTTTGTTAACCCTTGGGCAATTGTGTATTCGCAATCAATTATGGGGTAAAGGCAAGGAATATCTCGAGTCGAGTCTGGATTTAGAGCCTGATGCAAAAGCCTTTGCTGCGTTAGGCAAACTCTACGAGCATCTTGGTGAAAGTGATAATGCCTTAAAGCATTATCGTGATGGCTTAGTGACGGTGACAGGTTAATGAAACACATTATAGTATCGGCAGCAGCGATCACACTATTCGGGGTTGCGTCGTTTGCTGCAGCACAGCCGAATGCCAAAGCAATAAATACCAAGCGTGCCCAGACGACCTGTTCTTGCGGGTATTGTGACTTAAGTGGGACGAACTTTTCGGGGTTTGCCCCAGGCTCGACTTCACCACAACGCAATCCCTATTCAGCGTTATTAGGCAAAGGTGATGCGTGGCTGAGTTGTAATTTCACTGGGGCTAATTTTAGTGGTAGCAATTTAACAAACAGTGATTTAACGATTAGCATCCGCGGTTGGCAAACACCTCTGCGGGCAGCAAATTTTAATAATGGTGATTTTTCGCAAGCGAACCTTTCAGGTAGTACCTTGATTGGTGCAAATTTTGCAGATAGTAATTTTACTCAAGCAAACTTGAGCAATGCGGTACTCACACTGGCTAATTTCAATCACGCTAATTTTGCACAAGCCAATCTCTATCAAGCTCAGGCGGCATTGGATGCAATGCATGGCTGGGGTGCAGATATGGCGAAAGTAAATTTCAAGGGCGCAAACCTCGTTGCAGCCAAACTGGCGGCTAATTTCGCGAAGGCGGACTTTAGCAATGCCAATCTTAGCAACAGCCAGTTGGATAATACTCTTGCGACCATTAACGCCATACAACCCACATCTGAGGCTAATGCCTGGGCTGGAGTGAACTTCACTGGAGCTAACCTCAAAGGTGCTCAATTATTAACCCAAGGTAAGGCAGCGGATCTCAGCAAAGCGACGCTGTGTAATACAGTGATGCCCGATGGTAAGCCTAATAATCGGGATTGTAGTGCTCTAAAATCAAACTAGTGGTTGAAAATTTGCCATTCTGAACTATAGTTATTAAGTCCAATAACTAACCGATGACTTATCATGGATGACGCAGATGAAGATCTTACTGGTTGATGATACCAAAACCATACTGATGCAGCTGACCATTTGGTTGGAGGCTCTTGGGCATGAAGTGACTTCCACCCAAGATCCTTGCCAAGCTCTACCCTTGTATCAACAACAGCAGCCTAATTTGGTGATCTTAGATGTGATGATGGAGAACAAAAGCGGTTATGACTGTGCCCGAGAGCTTCGTGAAGCAGACAGTGGAGAACATTGGGTGCCGATTATCTTCTTGAGCTCTGCTGAGAAAGATGAAAACGTCCAAGCCGGTATCGATGCAGGTGGTGATGATTACTTGATTAAGCCAGTAAGTGAAGTGACTTTGACCGCCAAGATCAAAGCGATGCAGCGGATTGCCGAGATGCAGGAACAGTTAGCCCATGCCAATGCACAACTCCAAGCTTTATCCAATACCGATGAACTGACCCAAATCCCCAATCGTCGCAGTTTTAATGATCGTTATCAATCAGAGTGGAACCGGGTATTACGTTTGCCAGAAAATATCCGGCGGATAGCAATCATTATGTTTGATATTGATCATTTTAAGGAATATAACGATTATTATGGTCATCCTGAAGGGGATAAATGTCTGCAACAAGTCGCGCAGGCCATTGATCAGAGCTTAACGCGCGCCAGTGATTACGTTGCCCGCTATGGTGGTGAGGAGTTCATAGCCTTAGTCGTCAATGAAGATAAAGAACACTTAAAGCAACTCGCTGAGAAAATTCAACGCAATATCGCGAAGCTTGGCATTGAACATTCCAAATCAACAGTTGCCTCAACAGTAACCTTAAGCATCGGCATTGCGGTTGAAGTTCCGCAACGCGGCTACAACAAAGATAAGCTCATCGAACGGGCAGATGAAGCGCTTTAT
Organism: Legionellales bacterium; assembly: GCA_002709565.1. GTDB lineage: Bacteria > Pseudomonadota > Gammaproteobacteria > UBA1113 > UBA1113. The sequence goes on from PAPY01000021.1 coordinate 169,274, forward strand.
CAAGCTAAACAGAATGGTCGTAATCGGTTTGTGATTTTGGGGTGATCACCAAATTGTTTCTACATGTTTATAATCAATAATTTTTTCATCAGCTGTAACAAGTGGGCAAGCCAATTCCCGTGCAGTGGCAACAATCATTCTATCCGCTGGATCCTTATGGAACTCGCCAGGTAATTGTGTTGACTTCATTGCAATTTCATTGTCGATGGGCCAAAAGCGGATACCATCAATTCCGGCAACATTATCAAGCCAGCGCTCTAAATCAGTGTTTAAAACTAAACGGCCTTTGTTGATAAGCATGGATATTTCCCAAACTGATATCGATGAAATGATGATTTGTTCGTCCTCAGCTAGCTCCTTGTTAAGGGTTTTGCGAGCAGAGGGAGAAAGCGCTTTATCATCATTGGCCCACCAAACGAGAATATGAGTATCAATGACGATCATTAGGCATTCTCCCAGTCATCATCGCTAATTGGGGCAGTTGGTGCATCATATTTCACGACACTTCCCTTAAGTTGCTCTAGCGGCGAGCGCGTATCCTGGCGCAATCGTTTGATTTCAAGAGTCGGTGTACCATGATTCGTAATAATAACGGTATCTCCACCTTGTTCAATCGCTCTTAAGATCTCTAGCGCTCGGGCCTTAAACTCAGTTTTTGAAATGCTTTGCATAATAGTGACCTCATATAATGACTATACATAATGGTCATTATAGCTGAAAAATGACTATATACAATAGTTGTTTTTTAGTAAAAGAGCCATTCAACAGCCAAACACCCCAAAAAAACACCTGTTTGGCTCTAATCAATAATATCTCTAGAGCCAAACACCTCAATTTTCATTGTGTTTGGCTCTGAACGAGACTCTACTGAGAGCCAAACAGCTGTTGGTATAAGGATGAAAAGCTACAAACCTCAATATAATCAAGCATTTATCGATAGAGTCGATGAAATCAAGAAATGCCGATAATATGAATAGTTATCAAATCTGGATGGGATTCTCGTTTGAGCGTCTCATCCGTGCCAATCAACATTTGCTTGCTAAGCTCCTAGGTTTTGCCGGCCTGCCTTACAAGTGGGGGGTGTTTTATAATCGAAATACCATCAAAAAAGTCTTAATTACCAACTATGGTGCAAAGGAAAGTGTGATTAATAAAGCCTATTTTGATCAGATTATTACTGTGGATGATCTGATGAAAGAGTAATTTTCAGCAGTTTAGGCCTGCTCCTCAAACCCATCGGAAAACATAAATTCTCGTCTGAGTCCTCGAGCTTCGAATTCACGGAGGGCTGTAAACACCATTTCAGTGGGGCCGCTAGCGTAGACGTGGTGATTACGGAGATCAGTATAATCAGCTAACACAGCCTCATGTACAAAGCCTGTCTTGCCAGCCCAATTACTATCGGTGTTATCTAATATCACTGGCGTATACGAAAAATTATCGCGAGTCTCGGCCCAGTTGAGTAAAGTATTGTTGAAATATAGATCCGCTAATTGACTCACACCCCAGTACAAATGCACAGGTTTATCAAAACCCGTTGCATGAATGTGTTCAATGATGGCTTTACTGTGGGTGAAGCCAGTGCCACCTGCCATCAAGATAACGGGATGAGGCGGGGCATTATGAAAAATTGCGCGGCCAAAGGGACCATTTAACTGCACAACCTGTTGTTCCTTAATATCATCTAACAGAATAGTTAAGTACTGACTGTTTTCTAATAACTTGATATGTAATTCGATATGTTTACCGCCCACCGGGGCATTGGCGATGGAGAAGGGACGTGCTTCCCCTTGGCTATTGCTGACGGTAACGTATTGTCCCGCGCGATACACAATGGCTTCATCTTCTGGGGGCTCTAATACTACTTGTAAAATAGTCTCAGACAATTGGCTGTGGGATTTAACCCGGTACGATAAATTTTTTAGCGGTAATTGTTCTGGACCTATGACATCATTGTTTTGGATGACCAAGTCACTTTTGGGGGTGGCTACACAAAATAAAGCATAACCCGCATCGATCTCATCGTCCATTAATGCCATGGGTTCAGTGAAGGGATAATCTACCTCCCCTTCGAGTACTTTGCCACAACAGGTTCCACAAGCGGCACTTTGGCAACTGTAGGGAAAGATAAAGTCTTGCCGTAATGCAGCCTCTAACACGGTTTCGTCTTCATTGACAAACAGCACATGATTGCCGGGTTTGATGTGAACGATATAAGTCATAATGGTCGCGTCAAAAAAAGGGCGAGTTAACTCGCCCTTGGTGGTTTGTCTTAACCTTTCTTCATTGCGTCGAAGAAGTCATTGTTGGTCTTGGTGGATTTCATTCTATCGACTAAGAACTCAACCGCTGCGATTTCATCCATTGGATGTAATAGCTTACGTAAGATCCAGACCCGTTGTAATTCGTCTGGCTTCATCAAGTATTCTTCACGACGAGTACCAGAACGATTAATATTAATCGCAGGGTAGACGCGTTTTTCGGCGATACGGCGATCCAAATGCACCTCCATATTACCGGTACCTTTAAATTCTTCGTAAATTACTTCATCCATCTTCGAGCCAGTATCAACCAGTGCGGTGGCTAAGATGGTTAAGCTGCCGCCTTCTTCGATGTTACGGGCAGCACCAAAGAAACGTTTTGGTTTATGTAAAGCATGGGCATCCACACCACCGGTTAAGACTTTACCGGATGATGGGATAACGGTGTTATAGGCGCGGGCTAAACGGGTAATAGAGTCTAGCAAAATCACCACGTCTTTTTTATGCTCGACAAGACGTTTGGCTTTTTCGATCACCATTTCGGCGACTTGTACGTGCCGTGTGGCAGGTTCATCAAAGGTACTGGCAATCACTTCACCGCTAACAGAGCGTTGCATTTCGGTGACTTCCTCAGGACGCTCACCGATCAATAAGACGATCAAATGGGTTTCAGGATGATTGGCCGTAATCGACTGGGCGATACCTTGCAGCATCATCGTTTTACCGGCTTTGGGTGGTGATACGATCAAACCCCGTTGCCCTTTACCGAAGGGTGCCACCAAGTCAATAATTCGTGAGGTTAAATCTTCAGTACTACCATTACCCCTTTCCATAACCAGGCGGTCATTGGCATACAGAGGCGTTAAGTTCTCGAATAGTACTTTGTTCTTAGCATTCTCTGGAGAATCAAAGTTGATTTCGTCAACTTTGAGCATTGCGAAATAGCGCTCGCCTTCTTTGGGGGGGCGGATTTTGCCGGCAATAGTGTCCCCGGTACGTAAATTAAAACGGCGAATTTGGCTAGGTGATACATAAATATCGTCAGGGCCATTTAAGTAAGAACCATCGGCAGAGCGTAAGAAGCCGAAACCATCCGGAAGGATTTCGAGTACCCCATTACCAAAAATGTCTTCGCCATTTTCGGCTTTCTTTTTGAGGATGGTGAAAATCATGTCTTGCTTGCGCGAGCGTGCAAGGTTTTCGATGCCGATTTGTTCCGCGATTTGGACTAAATCAGACGCAGGTTTTTGCTTAAGTTCAGTTAAGTTCATAGATTATTTCGCTGTTAGTTAAGTTAGGTTAGACGTTGTGATTACATCTATTTTCTCGTCAAAGATAATAGACACATAAATCCCGAGTTGTTTCTCCAAAAAAGTGTTAACAGGGATATTTTGCCAGACCGGCGGAAACCAAAGGTTTCATGGTTGGTAAAAGTATCACTATTTTTGCTTGGAGTCTAGTAAAAAATGGCTTTTATCGGGGAAAAGCCTGGGCTTAACCCCGAAATAACCGCAGAATTAGACGTTACTGTCTAAAAATTCAGTCAATTGTGCCTTGGTTAAGGCACCAACCTTGGTGGCTTCCACGTTGCCATTTTTGAATAGCATCAGGGTTGGAATACCGCGAATGCCATATTTGGGCGGCGTTTCGGCATTTTCATCGATGTTCAATTTAACGATTTTGACCTTAGCGCCATAATCGGTGGCAATATCGTCAAGGATGGGGGCAATCATTTTGCAAGGACCACACCATTCAGCCCAAAAGTCCACTAAAACGGGGGTTTCAGACTGGATAACGTCGGCATCAAAGCTGTCATCAGTCACAGCACCTACATGTTCACTCATGCTTTTATAAACCTCGTGTTGGTTTGTTAAATCAGAAAGGTGAATTTGATAATAATTGAGGCAAATTTGCAAGGGGTTTGAGTAAATTATTTAAAGGAGCCAAAAAATGCACAAAATGCTACCGTTCACCATAATTGCCGAGCAAGGTTTCCTGGGCGCTATGAGGCGGCTTTTTGCCGCGCTTGACCCGTTTATAGCTGCCGTCTGCTTGTAGTGCCCAGCTCTCGGTATTGTCTGCTAAGTAATTCAGTAAGCAATCCTGTTTGATTTGTTGTTTGAGAGCTTCATCCTCTATGGGGAAACATACTTCGACGCGATGATAGAGATTGCGTTCCATCCAATCGGCACTGCCGGAATAAATAATTTCATCACCGCCATTCAAAAAGTAAAATACCCGGGAGTGCTCCAGAAAGCGCCCCACAATGGAGCGTACTTGGATATTGTCAGACAGTCCTGGCACCCCTGGTCGCAAGCTGCAAACACCGCGAACAATTAAATCTATTTTGACGCCAGCTTGGGAGGCAAGATACAGCGCTTTAATAATATGGCTATCGGTTAAGGCGTTCATTTTTGCCATGATATGAGCAGGCTTGCCAGCTTTGGCATTGGCTTCTTCTTGCGAGATATAACGGTGTAACGCTTTATCCAATACAAAAGGCGAATGAAGAATTTTTTGGGTTTGTGCCTCTTGGCCGATACCGGTGAGTTGTTGGAAAATTTGTTTGATGTCATCACCAATGACTTGATCATAGGTCATCAAGCCAATGTCCGTGTACTCTTTGGCAGTGCGTGCATGGTAATTACCACTACTTAAATGCACATAATAACGCAATTGTTTTTGTTCACGGCGGACAATGAGGGTCATTTTGGCGTGAGTTTTGTAACCCACTACCCCAAATACCACCAGTACGCCCGCTTCTTGTAATTGGGTGGCCAGTTCAATATTCGATGCTTCATCAAAACGGGCGCGTAACTCAATGACCGCTGTGACTTCTTTACCGGCACGCGCTGCGTCAATGAGTGCTTGTACCATTTGTGATTCAACACCGGTTCGGTAAAGGGTTTGTTTGATAGTCAGCACATTGGGATCAACGGTTGCTTGGCGGATGAGTTCCACCACAGGTTCAAATGACTGAAACGGATGATGAAAGAGAATATCGCCCTGGCGAATGGCTTCAAATAAATTATTTTTACGTTCTAATACTTGGGGCAAACCTGGAGTGAAGCGCGGATAACGTAACTCAGGGCGGTCCATTAAGCCTAAGCCCTTCATGAACCGACTTAAGTTCACAGGGCCATTGACGCGGTACATATCGTTTTCGGTTAAATGGTGTTTGTCGAGTAAATATTCGGCAATTTCTTGTGGACAGTCCTCAGCGATTTCTAAGCGTACCGCATTACCGTAACTACGGCTTAGGAGGCTAGTTTTAACCGCTAATGCTAAGTCCTCGACTTCTTCTTCATCGAGGAATAAATCACTATTACGAGTAATACGGAATTGATAGCAACCGGTGACTTTCATCCCGGGGAAAATCTCATGAACAAAGGCACTGATAATATTAGTCAAGAAAAAAAACTCATCCTTGTGGGTGCGCAGCTCTTCGGGCACAGCAATGACACGAGGAATAGAACGGGGTGCATGTACAACAGCCAAATCACCAGGGCGACCAAAGGCATCTTGGCCTTCGAGGCTCACAATAAAATTTAAACTCTTATTAACAAGACGTGGAAAAGGGTGGGCAAAGTCCAAGGCAATGGGACTGATAATAGGGAGGATCTCGTTATGGAAATAATCTTGTAGCCATTTTTTTTGTTGTTTGTTCCATTCACCGGGCAGTAGGAAGTAAACATTTTTGCTGCGTAGTGCGGGCAAGAGATCATCTTGTAGTATGGTATATACTTTATCGACTATCTTATGGGTTTGACGGCTAATTTCTTTGAGCAAATCATCGGTGTGCCAACTATCAGGGCTGGAGTGACTGGTACCAAAAGCCCGTTGTTCTTTGAGTCCTGCCACCCGCACTTCAAAGAACTCATCCAAGTTATTACTGCAGATAAATAAAAACCGTAATCGTTGCAATAGCGGCAAGTCTTCATTTTGTGCTTGCTTGAGCACTCGGCGATTAAACGCCAATAAGCTAAGCTCACGATTAATAAATTCGCTTTGTGGGTCTGGTTTGGCTTTTGTCATGGGCTTTGTGCTGTTATTCTATATCTATCTAAGTCTAGGTCACTGAGGGCAGCATGACAAAAAACGCCGTATTTCGCTGGATTATCGTTGTTTTTATGGTGATCTTGGCTATTTGGGCTGGTGTGAATTATCGTCATCACTTGGATATCCACCAATTCCAGGCGACGATTGCCAGTTTCGGAATTTGGGGGCCAGTGGTATTTATCGGCATTTATGCCCTGGCCACGGTGTTATTCTTGCCGGGCTCAGCGCTGACAATCACTGGCGGATTGGTATTTGGGCCGCTTCTCGGGACCGTATATAACCTTACAGGCGCAATGATTGGGGCAACGATAGCTTTTTTCATTGCCCGCTATGTGGCGTCCGATTGGGTGGCAGCCAAAACCGGCGGGCGCTTGGGGCAATTGCTCAAAGGTGTTGAGGATGAAGGTTGGAAGTTCGTTGCCATCGTGCGTTTGGTACCGTTGATTCCATTTAATCTGTTGAACTATGCCTTGGGTCTCACCAAAATCAATCCCCTCGCTTACATCATTGCCAGTATTATTTTTATGTTGCCCGGTGCGTTTGCTTATACCTATCTCGGGTCTTTAGGTGAAACGGTTATTCATGGTGAAGCGCAGACTATTGTTACCCGAGTCTCTATTGCGATAGGTTTGTTGATTATATTGGCTTGCATCCCCTGGCTAGTAAAGCGACTACGCAAACAACCCCATGATTAGTACGATTGCAATTATCACGGAACCAACAGCCGAGGAAAAGGCCCAAGCATTAGCGCAACGTTTTTCTCTGCCTATTGTTAAGAACCTAGATCCCCACTACGCCTTTCATGTGCAAGTGACCAATGAGGCTGTGAGCCTTATCACCAGAGACTTGCCCGGCAAACCCATTATGATTGATTTTTTGAGCGAGAAGTCCCGCTGGCGCCAACAGTCGAGTCGTGGTTTTAAAGAGCCTATTATCAAAGCTGCAGGCGTACGGCCAAACCAGCCTTGCAGCAGCTCCCGGCTAAGCCGGAAAGCTGCTTCCCAAGTACTATCGCCTATGCGGCAAAGCCGCATGGACGGCGACCAAAGGGGGAAA